>JAFRYE010000012.1 GCA_017441265.1 Lachnospiraceae bacterium
AGATCGTCATCCGCCTGGATATGCCGCATAACTACTATGACGATAACGGATTCTTTCACTGTAATCTGATGGATTTTCTTCTTGGAAACATAGAGCTGTTCTGATGCTCAGGACTGCCTTTCGCAGTCACTTTTCACACTGCTCCGGTCCCAGACCATTGGGGGCCTCGGTAGTTGTTTTTGCGCAGGAATTTCTATTGTATTATTCGAGGCAGGATTACTTAGCATTAAGGATGAATATCCTAAGCTGTTGATTGCCAGAACAAAACACGAAGAAAGTCAATATGAGGGAATAAAGGTAATTGACATAGCAAGATGGCTTTGCTCTTCGCAAAAGTGAGAAAAAATGAAGATTGCGAAGCAAAGTTGTGCCGGCTTTACGGAATGCAGGAGGTTGAATTCGGATAAAACTCTTGTTGCACAAAATAGAAGCAACGCATTGGAGAGGTTCAGCCATGTCAAAAATAACTAAAGCAAAAAAGAGAGAGAAACGCGTAAGAGTTCCTGCGGAATACACTGAGGGCGCGCTTCACTTTAAGACAGGCGAAGGCTGGAAGGCTTGCTATGACGGAGAAAGAGACCTTTATACTGCTGAAACCTTTTTGGCGGGTTACTATGATCTCTATGAGATTAACGAAGAGATTTTTGAAGAACTAACGAAAGCAATGAAACGCAGAGATGCACAAGAACTGATTATCACCGGTAGACACCTGTATAAAAGCGTCAGCGACCGTAATGGTTCATACGATATCGCACTCGATGGGGACTATGCTCTGCTTTGCCCGTGGGCAGATGTACAGAAAACCGGCGAGTTATGGGACGAGAAACTGACAGATATGGCGGTTGCAGTGTTTGATTCCGAAAAACAGAATCGAGAGCAAAGACTGAAAAATGTGAGGGATGAAGGGGATGGTTTTTAGCATGAAGACAAATTAATGGGAAAGGCATGAATCAAGAGAGTAATCCTAGTAAAGAAAAACAAAAGTTAAGTGCAACAACGATTATATTTCAGCATTATGTGAAGGAGCAGCTTAGGTGATAATTGACGGGCATGCACATGTTTACAATGAGAAAAATGCAGAGAAGATTGTGTCGGCATTTACCGAATTGCATCGCATGGAACCGACGGCATCGCTTGGCCAAGGGACGGTAGCCGATCTGGTCGGAAAGATGAAGGAAAACGGAACGGATTACACAGTGCTCGCAAACTTCGGACCGAGCAGGAGCGTTGAGAAGATTAATGAATGGACACTGTCCGTGGCAGAGGAATACCCGCAATTGATCCCGTTGGTCAGCGTGTTCCCTGGAATTGCCGTGGACAAGGTGGCCGGGTGGGTTCAAAAAGGTGCCAAAGGCATTAAGATGCACAACGGGATTCAGGGGTTTGCGGCTGATGACCCGGGACTTGAGCCGGTTTATCGGTTTTGTGAAGAGAACCGTATTCCGATCACGTTTCACTGCGGCGAAACATCGCGTGTACACCTGAATGAGTACACCGAAACGGAACGCCTTACGGAAGTTGTAAAGCAGTACCCCGGCATTCCGTTTGTGATGACGCATCTGGCAGCCGGTGATCCGGAAACCGTGTTTCGTGTGGCGGAGGAATGCCCGAACGTCATTTTCGACACTTCCATAACCATGACCGGAGAGCGGTGCATCTATCGGATTCATGACGATTTCTGGGAATCGGATGAAAATGTCGTCGACGCATTCCGAAGGATCGGCTGTCGGAGGATTTCGTTCGGTTCGGACTATCCTTTCGGTAATCCTTCCGGTGATATCCGCAGAATCCGGAGGCTTGGCCTGAGTGACAGCGAGAAGGAGTTGATTTTGGGCGGGAACAGTTACCGCCTGTACATGGCTCAGCCATGACAGAGAAAGGAGCATAAAATGAACAGAGTAAACTTTGGAGCAAAACCGTTAATGTATCCCCAGCCGGTACTTATCATCGGAACTTATGATGAAAACGGTGTAGCCAATGCAATGAACGCAGCATGGGGAATTACAACGGATTTTAAGGAAATCACGATAAGCCTGTCAGAGCACAAGACTACGGACAACCTTAAGGTCAGGAAGGCATTTACCGTCAGTTTTGCGACCGAAGACCAGGTCGTTTCGTGTGATTATGTCGGTATTGAGTCAGGAAGAAAGGTGCCGGATAAGTTTGAGAAGGCAGGATTCCATGCGACTAAGAGCGAATTCGTGGATGCGCCTCTGATCGATGAGCTTCCGCTTGCGATGGAATGTAGAGTAAAGAGCTTTGAAGACGGGATCCTGATCGGAGAGATTGTAAATATTTCCGCAGATGAAAGCGTAGTCACTGACGGCGTTGTGGACATCAAGAAGGTGAAGCCTATCAGTTTCGATCCCTTCGGAAATGCATATTTCGGCGTCGGCGAGAAGGTTGGAAATGCATTTAAGGATGGTGCAACGCTTAAATAGGATTTGTTAAATTTGAAGATAATTGACTGAGGGGATAAACGGCTCTTGCATCGGTTTATGGGCTCGGTGTCATATTTCAATCAACATATATTCAGGAGGTTGTCATGGAAGCAATTAATGTATCCAAGAAATTCAGAGCCGTTTGCTATGAAATCATGGACGGATCATACGAAAGCATTGAAAAGCTGGATGCATTCCCGGAGTATCTGCATCAGGCAATGGCCGTGAAAGCCGCCGTGGCATTTTTCGACAAGGATTACGATAAGGCAATCCAGCTGGTAGAAGGGATCATGCCGTATTGGGATGAGTGGTACTATTCCAATGTCTGTAATGAATATATGGCAGCAATGGCATTTGCCGCAAAAGAAATCGGCCGCGAGGAAAATGTGAGGGAGATCATAAAGGCGGAGCAGGAGCGGTTGTTGGCTGCAGACAGGGAAAAATGTGAAGCCGGTAGGCATCAAAGATATAACTATTGCAAGATTATGCTGGACTACCTGGACACCGGACGCATGCCGAAGTCAGGGAAGGAACTGGAGTATGTTGTTCCTGCTGATGCCAAGTCAAAAGAGGAATTGATTTCCTCGATGAAGCTGAAGAATGCAACGGCAAAGGACAAGATAAAGTTATACGGTGTGCTTTGCATGAAAGGATTTCCGGAAGACGCTGTCCGGGCGTACGAGGAGATCAAAGACGAACTGTTATCGGAGACTGACCGCGAAAATGCTATTATAAGGTATTTGTATTTGGGAGAAGATGAAAAAGCGTTAGAAACGATTGAATGTCTCGCGACAGCTCGGTTGTGGTCAGTTGCAGCACCCACACAGGTCAGACCGATGAACTTTTTTACGCATCCCATGATGCATAAGTTCCTGAGGGACGAAGGCAGTCTGGCGCGAATCCGTAACGCTGCGTTTATTGATAACGGAATAGTAAAAAGAAAGTAACTTGTATAGGACGATAGACTTTCTTTGCAGAGGATTGGGCAAGAGAATCGCAATTTTCCTGCCTAAGCTTTATGCTCTAACATAACAAACCCTTGTTACACAAAAGAACGAATTTTGTGTAACAAGACATATTCGGTTTTAAGGAGAAAAGACGGAAATGAAGAATGTAATACTGAGTGCTGATTCCGAAAATATTTTGTACTCGGTGCCGGATGAAGTGGCGGAAAATCTTGACAAGTATTGTCTTGAATTCTGCAACACCTGGCTTCGCGAAAGCCCTGATGCAGAGAAGTATCGAATCGGAGGCGGGGTCTGTTATACCGAAGCTGATTTTGTGGATTACCTTAATACGTATATCTTTCCTGATAAAAAGTCGGAAATGGTAAGAACCCTTGGTTGGAGCATTCCGGAGGAGTATAGGAAACTGCCGTTTTTTAATTTCTGACAAACAAGAACGGCACATTCAGAGACTCTTTACGAACTTCGGATTTGATAAGTCTTTCGGTCACACGGAATGTGGATTATAACAGGCGATGTTTAGGAGCCAACTATGGAAGTAGCAATACGAAAATGGAAAATCGAGGATAAATCGGAGCTTGCGGACGTCTTGAACAATAAGAATATCCTGAACAATCTGCGAGATGGAGTGCCCTATCCCTATACGGAAAATGATGCGGCGGATTTTATAAGTGCAATGCTGTCGGCAGATCAGGATAAGACATTTGTATTTGCGATAACGCTTGATGATAGGGTTATCGAGAGTGTAGGTATTTTTCGTCAGGAAAACATTCATTGCCGGACTGCGGAATTGGGATACTATATCGGCGAGCAATACTGATGCAACGGATGTATGGCAGATGCTGTGAAACAGGCATGTGATTTTGCCTTTGAAGATACTGACATCATCAGGATCGTTGACGAGTCGTTCGCGTATAATGCCGGTTCCTGCCGCGTGCCGGAAAAGGCCGGGTTTGTTTACGAGGGGACGCTCAGGAGCAATGCCTTCAAGAACGGGAATATCATCGATATGAAAATGTATGCGATGGTAAAGCAATAGAGAGGTAACATGAAAACTGTAGAAATACTGGGTGCAAATCGATTTGAAACTTATACAAAGACGCGGGAAGGCTGCCGGGCGGTCATCGTGCAGGACGGAAAGATCCTACTTACTCACGAACTGAATTCCGGCTGGTGGCTCATGCCGGGCGGTGGGACGGAAGAAGGAGAGACTCCCGAAGAGTGCGTGATCCGTGAGGTCGAGGAGGAAACGGGGTATCGTGTCCGCCCGCTCAGACGGTTCCTTTTCATGTGCGAGTATTACGAAGAATACCGCTATTCGGGGTATTTCTTCGTCTGTGAAGTGACCGGAAAAGGGCAGATGAAACTGACCGACGCGGAAAAGCGGCGCGGAGTACAGCCGGAGTGGATCCCGTTGCAGGAAGCGCTCGCTTTATTTTCCGAACACGAGTCCTATGCCGATGTGAGCGAGGAGAAAAGAGGCTCCTATCAGCGGGAATATTTGGCGCTCAGCGAGTATATGAATCTTGCACCCGAAAGCCCCGAAAGGCAGATTTACGAGCGGTTTACGGGCATAAGCTGTGCCTGCAGAGACGCAGCCGGAAGAGAGATCCTGAAATACGACGGAGCGGCCAATGCGGAAAATGATATTCCGGTGGACGGGGAAACGGCTTTCCCGGCCTGCTCTATCTCAAAGTTCATAACCGCACAGACCGTGATGAAGCTTGAAGAACAGGGGCTTCTTGGGATTGACGAACCGGTCAACCGCTATTTGCATCAGTGGAAGCTGCTTACGGCGGACGGAAGGGAGAGCGATGCGACGATACGGTCGATCCTCAGTCATACCGCGGGGATCGTGGACGGGGAAGACTCATTTTACGGATTGAGGCGTGATGATCCCGAGGTCGGTTTGTCGGATATTTTGGAGGGCAGAACCGCATATAATAAACGTCGGGCCGCGACGGAAAATGAGCCCGGAACGGAGTTTGAGTACAGTGACGCCGGCTACTGCGTGTTGCAACAGATGATCGGGGAGATCACGAATCGCCGTTTTGAAGAAGTTGTCGCGGACAATGTGTTTGAGCCGCTTCACCTGAAGCGAACCTTCTTTGCTTCGCCGCGGAATCTTGAGCTTCGGGAAAAATCGCAAACCATGGCCGCGGGATATGACAGCGAAGGAGCCATGATCCCCGGAAAATACCCGCAGATCCCGGACCTTGCGGCGTCGGGCTTATGGAGCACACCGGGCGAACTGATGGCGATCGCCGAAGAATTCATCAAGGCGGTAAACGGCCGCAGCACTTTCCTGCGCAGCGGATCGGCACGGGAGATGATCCGACCGACAGAGAATTTTTCGTGGGTAGGACTCGGCCTGTTCCTGCGAGGGGATGACACCTGCGTATCGCAGGGCTGGGGAGAAAACGGACAGTGCATGTTGCTGATGAATCACCGAACAGGAGAGATTTCCGTCGTGATGACAAACCAAGATCCCGGGGTGGATCAGACAGAATCCGGAGTGGAAAAGCTTGCGGCATTTCAGCGGAAAAAATGAAAAACAGCAAGATGGAAACGAGGAACTGACCGAGGTTCGGCCGGTTCCTTTTTTGTGCGGGAAACTGCCGATAAATACGATTATTTTTCACTCCTTTATGATATAATAGATTCTTGAATTCAAAAGACGAAAAAAACTTTGAAGAAAAATGAACCTTTTCGGTAACGGCGACAATATATAAGTGAAGACGATAAAAAGGGAAAGGAGGCAATATGTCGAAAAATGAGTTTGAACAGCTGATCGAAAAGCACGGAACCGACATTTATCGGTTTTGCTATCATTTGACCGGCTGTCGGGACGATGCGGATGATCTGTATCAGGATACGATGTGCAAGGCATATGAGATCAGAATACGGATCAAAACCCCGGACGATGATCTGAAGCTGGAAAAAGAGCGAAACTACTGTCTGGGGATCGCTGTGAGATTGTATAAGAATTCTTACCGTAAGAAAGTGAACCGCAAAGAGGAATCACTGGATAACGGGCAGGAGGAATACGACGAAAGATTTGCCTCCGGAGTTGTGACGGGAGAGGCGCTCGAAGCGGAGGAGCGGCAGGCAAGAGTCCGAAAGAGCATCCGGGAGTTGCCGTTGAAACAGAGAACCGTGATCTACCTGTTTTATTTTTCGGAGTTGTCGATCAAAGATATCGGAGCTCTTTTGAGGATTCCGACCGGAACGGTAAAAAGCCGGTTGAACAAGGCGAAGAGCGCGTTAAAAAATGAGTTGGAGGATGTTTGGTATGAATAGAGAAGATGAGATGATCAGGGAAGCATTGAAGGTGGATGTCAGTCCGTCGGAGATGCTAAACAACAAAATACTGCGGACGGTCGGCCGAAAGAAATCCGGTCACGGTATCTTGCGGGCATTGGCAACAGCGGCGGCCTGTCTTATCGTGTTCGTAGGGACCGTAACGCTTGTGGATGCGGCTTCCGGAGGGAGCCTTCTTGAGTATGTAAAAGAGAAGCTTGCGGGTACGTCCTATATCTACGGGAACGGGAGTACTACGACGCAGGAGATCGTAGAGGACGAAGACGGGAAACTGATGAAGAAGGTGACATACGTCGAAGACGGTGTGATGATGGGACACTATGTCGACTCACACACGACAGAGTATAGCCTGTATTTAAAGATCGTCCACACGGATCGCGGACGGACGATAAATAGTTTTTACTCTATGACGACGATCGCGAAGGATGATACGTCGGATGAAGAATTGTATTATTCGGTTCGCGGAAGCCATCGAACGGTGCTTTTGAACTTCAATAAGCCCGATGAGAAAGCACAGGTGTTGGAAGCGCTGAGAGCCGCAGCGGAGAAAACAGACGTAGCGGCAGTCCGAAACGGCTATTTGGATCTGGCTGACGATCTGGAAGAAAACCGCAAAATACTTTATTCCAGTCTGCCCGGAGAATTCTGGGGGGAAGACGGATACATTGTATTTTTCGAGGATCTCACGGATCTTCCGAACGGAGAGTACGCCGTGATCGCCGATTCCGTTGTCGGCAACCAGTGTTGGATCATTGAGGCTCAGGTTACGGATAATAATGTTGACGTACGGTCTGCGATCACCTACACGGAAGAAAACTGTGAGGAAGCGGCCGGAAGCGGAAAGACGATCTGCGATCGGAGAAAGACCAGATAAACGATGAATAAGAAAGGTGGGGGATTATGAATAAAACGATGAAACGATGGATAGCGGTTGGAGCGGCAGCGGTTGCGGTTGTACTTGCAATCGTTTTTCTGGTGCTGCCGAAATCGAAGAACAACAAGAAAAATGAAACCGGCGAAGATGTCTTTTTGTATGACAGTGTAGTGTCCTCGTACAACTATTCGGAGCGCGCGATACTGTATCTGGACAACGACGGGATACTTCACATGATCGATACGGCCTCGGGCAAAAATGTGATCTATTGCAACCGGCCGAACTGTACGCACGCCGGATATTCCCACAAGAATCCCAATCCGTCGTGTCCTGCTGCATTCAGCAGTTTTGGCCTGAGCGGAGTGGTTTTGCATAACAAGCATCTCTACTTCATCGGCAATATGACGGATGAAGACGTGTTCAGAACACAGTATCTCTATGAGACGGATGCCAACGGTGAAAACCGCAGACAGGTTGCGACTCTCAATAATGTTCAGAATGTTCCGAGTGTCTTGTACAGGGATAAGTATGCGATCGGCGTGTACAATAACAACTGCGAGATCAACGAGGACGGAATGATCGTCAGTGACAATAAGTATGAATCCGGAATCTTTGTCATCAACCTTGAGAATTATAAAGTGCAGATGTCGGAGCGGTTGACTGGGCTGCAGGTTTATGTTTCGGATATCTTTTATGAGGACGGAGAGGTTTATTTCGTAAGTACACATTTTGACGATTCGCTTACGGAGCCGGAGGTCCTCGAAGGCATGGAAAAAAATGAGTCCTTCGTGTATGCAAATCTCAAATGGGATATCTATCGATACGATATAGCAGGCGGGAAAACCGAATTGCTCAAGACCATCGACAATATAAGCTTCTTTGAGATGGTCGAAGGCGATGCTTACTATGTGGCCGGCGAGGAATACTTTGTGTTCGACAGCAAGAGCAGGGAGACCGAAAAGCTGCCGATCGATACGTCTGCCATAGCGTTTCACAAGGATAAAGGCCTCTTGTATTTCAGCCTTACGGACGGCGACGAAACCGTGTTTTGCCGTTTGAACAACGGAGCAACGGAAGAGTTGATGAGAACGCCGAAGTGGCGTTCGGTCAGCATAGCGAACATGTGCGGGGATTCGGTGTATGTCATGTATTTCGAGACGGGCGAAGGGTATTCTCTGGGAGTATTGAGCCTCGACGATTTTACGCACGGACGATTCAATGTGAGAAAGCTGGATAACGGCACCAGAGAAGAATCGCCCGTTACGGTCGAAGAGGAACCGGAACCGAATGCCAAGATCATAACCTATGCGATCCCGTCGATCTGTTACGTGGATGAAAAAAATGTTCGAAAGCTTAACGCCGCGCTTCGTGAGGACGGATATGATTACCGGCTGAAGATACAGCAACTGAGTACCGCAGATTATATTAGGAACCTTCAAAGACAACTGGAAAACGGAACTGTGGATGTTGCTTTCGGGTGGATGTCGTCTTTCACAGACGGAAATGATGTTGCCAAGTTCCTTGCGTCCGGAGCCGTTCTGGATCTTGGCCCGATTCTGGCCGAGGGGAAGGGAAAAGTGCTTTATGACACGTTTCCGAAGAATCTCTGGGAGGCATCGAAATTTGATGGCAAGAATTTCGTGATCCCCCGTGCAACGTCCGTTTCGGAGGGAGTTTTCGCCGTGTTTAACAGGGACTACATCCCGGACGAGGAGATCGAGCAATGGGACGGAAGTATCGAAGGGATCTATGAGATCCTTAAGAAAACCGAGTGGGACGACAGTAAGGGATACCGCTTTCTGTACCTCCTCAGTGAAGACGGATTCGGTGATATGATCGGAGGGGATCTGGAATACGGCCTGTTCTTCGATTATGACTCGCGAACGATCGAAAACCCTCTGGAATCAGAGAAAGTTGTGGGGTATCAGAAGGTCCTCGAGCAGATGAGAAACGACGGGTATATTGCGGATGCGAACGGCTATCTGGCTTCCGAAGACCCGAATTCAGTTGCCTTGTACGATAAAGTCATTCTGAAAAATGAGGAGTCCGGCAACTATCTTGTGGCGCTGGAAGGCGGAGAGATCGGCAAACGGTTTCAGAAGGCTAATCTTGTTGTTAAGCAGGTAAAAACATATATCAGACCGAGGATCGGTGCCTGCACGGTGATCTCGAACAATACGAAAGACCTCGATGCGGTGCTGGATTTTCTGAATCTTTTGTACGGCGAAGGCAAGTACGGAAATATTCTGCTCCACGGGGAGGAAGGGGTAGATTATAAAGTTGTCGACGGTGTCGCCGTGAATATGGACGGGTCCGAGCTGGAGGAGGATTTTTTCACCAAAACATGCCTGAATCTGTTTATAAACGTGTATCTCACCGGTGCCGATAAGATTACGGACGACCATAAGAAAGCCCTCTTTGATTTCTATAACAGCACTTCGTTGTCGCCGTTTTTGAGTTTCCAACCGGATACGGCAGAGATCGGGGGTGTCGGAACGGATGTCATGGACTTTTTCAGGAAGGCTGCAAGTATCGACGAAAAAGTTCCGCTGGAGGAACTTGTTTCGAGTGCAAAAGAAAAACTGAAGGAGGACGGCATCGACGCTTATCTTGAGAGTGTCAGAAGCCAGTGGGAGGAATACTGCCGATGATACTGAAGCTTGAGGGTCTTACCAAGATCTACAAAGACAAAACGGCATTGGACGGTATCACGTTTTCGTTTACGCCGGGGATCTACGGTCTCCTGGGCCCCAACGGCGCCGGAAAATCCACCATGATGAACCTGATCACGGATAATCTGGTCCCCACCAAAGGGCGGGTCACGCTCGACGAAAAAACGATCACCGAACTGGGAAGCGAATACCGGAAACTGTTGGGCTATATGCCCCAGCAGCAGAACATATACCCGGACTTAAGCCTCCGGCGATTCCTGTATTTCATGGCGTCGCTGAAGGGCTTGACGAAGCGGGATGCGGACAGGGAGATCGGTCATTTTGCAAGGATGGTGAATCTGGAGGAGGTCCTCGGTAAGAAACTGGGGGCTTTTTCCGGTGGAATGAAGCAGCGTGCGCTTCTGGCGCAGGCGCTCCTCGGAGACCCCGGAATACTGATCCTAGACGAGCCGACGGCAGGCCTTGACCCGAAAGAGAGGATCCGGGTTCGGAATCTGATCTCGGAGGTCGCGCGCGACAAGATCGTCATCCTTGCGACGCATGTGGTCACGGACGTGGAATTCATCGCGAAGGAGATCATCATGCTCAACGGCGGGACCATTTTGCGAAGCGGTACCCCCACCGAGCTGCTCCGGGAACTGGACGGAAGCGTGTGGAATATCCATATAACCGATGACGAGCTGGACTCGGTCAATGAGAGATACAAGGTGAGCAACATTTCCCGGGACGAGGACGGAATTATCGCCCGGGTCATCACCGATGCGCCGGATGAGCGCTGGGCGAAAGAGGCGGTTCGGCCGAATCTCGAGGACCTGTATCTGTATCTTAACGGAGCTTAACCATGGCGATATTGAAACATGAACTGGGGAAACTGCTGACGAGGCGAACGGTGCTGATCCTGTTGCTTCTGATCGTCATCAATCCGCTGCTGCAGCTGTATACGATCAAGACGCCGAACGAAGACGGATATTCGCTCGCGGATTACAGCAGGGTGTACCGGGAAGTCAGTTTCCGGGATGCCGATGAGATTTCCGCAATTCTCGAAGAGAGGAAGAACAACGTCGCAGTATACAGCGAGTATTTTCTCTGCCGAAGGGTTTCCGAGGAGGCGGCGTCGGTGCTCGCGTATGAGGACTATCTCGATACCGTCGAAAAGAAAGCCGGCGAGATAGCGATACTGTCCGCGTTTGCCGGCGATGACGGATATGCCTTGGAAAATGCGGAGAAAACCGGAGAGGTATATCGGAAGCTTCGGGGAATCCGCCCCGAGGTGCAGGATCCCATGCCTCTTCTGAACATCACGGACAACGAGATCACGGACTACCTGGCGGTGATCATTTTGTTCATCCTCGCGATCAATCTCATTTTCCGTGAGAAAAATGAGGATCAACTGAAACTTCTGCGAACGACAGCCAACGGCAGAAGGAAACTGATGGCGGCCAAAGTCGCCGCCATGTTTGTGGCGGTCGTGGCGGTCATCGCGGCTTTGTACGGGGCGAATGCGATCGTAAGCCGGTGCGTCTTCGGCACCATGGATCTGAGCAGTCCGCTGCAAAGCCTGTATCAGTACCGGACCAGCCCGTTTGCGATCAGTCTGGGCGGCTACCTGATCCGGTATTTTGCGGCGAAGATCTTAACCTGTTTTCTGCTTGGAACGTTCTTCATGCTGATGAGCGCGGTGTTTGGCAACATCGTTTTCGTCTTAACCGCGTCTGCGGTGCCGGTCCTGGTTGAAGGCGTGCTCCATGTGAAGATTTCCGCAACGCATTTTCTGGCGATCCTGAAGTACGCAAACGTTACGTACGGCATAAAGACCGGCGGCATGTTCTCGGACTATGTGAACCTAAATGTGTTTGGAACTCCGGTTAACTCATGGTGGCTGTATTGGATCCCGTGGCTGATCGCAACCGTTTTGGTCTCCTGGCTTGTCATCAATTATCTTGCGTCAACCCATGAGACGAAGGCCGTTTCCGTGAGGAAAATGAGCCTGCGCGTCGCCCCGGAGCGCCATACCTCCGTCTTCCTGCACGAGTGCTACAAGATGCTCGTCCCCGGAAAATGCCTCATCATCCTGGTGCTTTTCGGCCTGTTTGTGATATGGTGGAATCCGGCCGCGAGGGTTTCGTTCGATTCCGCGGAGGAAGTCTATTACAAGGACTATATGGACAGCTTTTACGGGCCTTTGGATTCCGAGCGCCGTGGAATGATCGACGCGGAGAAGGCAAGGTTTGAGCGGCTTTCCGAGGAGATCGCCGAGGATCTTGCGCAGGGAAAGAGCGGGTACTATATCGATGTGAAATACAAAAGCGACCTGAACCGACAGGACGGCTTCAACAGGGTTATTGAGCATGTCGACTATCTGGAATCCGTGCCCGGCGGGTGGCTGTTTTTCGACAAGGGATATGATATCCTCACGGACGGGGAGAATTCCCAAAACAGGGATATCATGCAGGCGTTTGTCTACGTCATTCTGCTGATCGCAGTGACATTCGGGATCTTCGGCCTTGATTACCGGTATTCGGAAATGCGGATCCTGCGGACGACGTACCGCGGCAGGAGACGGCTTCCGGGCATCAAATGCGTTCTGGGCGCGGCGTGCGCGCTGCTTGTGTTCGCCATGGTTTACCTGGTGCATATGCAAAACATCCTTGGGGCATACGGCGCGAAAGGACTCGACGCCCCGGCGGCGAGCATGGAGCATTTGGCACAGTTTTCGCCGAGTGTGTCGGTGCAGCAGTACCTTTGGATGATCCTGCTGATGCGGCTTATTGGCGGTCTGCTTATCATTGCGGCCGTTGCCCTGTTGTTCCGGTGGCTGAAAAACGGGATCACGGTGATCATCGCGTGCGTTGTCATTTTCCTGCTGCCGCTCGTTCTGGTCGCCTTGGGTGCGCCGGGGGCGCAGTATGTTTTATGCAATCCGCTGCTGTTGGGCAACGTCTTCTGACAGCCGCCCCGTAAATGAAATCAAAAAGAAGAATCCCGCCGCATTTTCCGAACGGAGAATCGCGGCGGGAATTTGTTTGCCGCAAGACGTCGCAGGCTCTTTTATAAAGGATCGAACTGTGGTATACTTAGGTAATCATTTTTCGGAGAAGAGGGGGAGCAGACCATGGCAAATGAGGCCGATTACGTCTACCGCCGGAGCCGCAGCGTGGCCATTGTCACGCGCAACGGGAAAATTCTGATGGAGAGGGTTCGTTATTTCGGCCGTGTGTTCTACACGGTTCCGGGAGGCGGGATCGAGGCGGGGGAGACGCCGGAACAGGCGGCAATCCGCGAGCTGAAGGAGGAGTGCGGTCTGGACGGCACAATCATCCGGCCGCTGACGGTACAATACAAGGAAAACGGCGCTGCGGAGTACTCCTTCTGGGTGAAGGTTCCCCCGGAGCAGGAGGCGATCACGGGGTATGACCCGGAGGAGACCGACGACAATCCGCCGCTACAGGAAGTGCTCTGGATGTCGCTTTCGGAGATCAGCGAGAAGGACCGGGCGTTTCTGTGGTCCTACGGGCTGTTGTTTGTGGATGACTTTTTTGAGGAAGTGAAGCGCTGGGGAGACGCAGTCAGTTATCCGGAGTGCTGAGTCTGATATAGGAGGAGACGGATGAATATCAGTTTGGGATATCGAAAGCGCGGATTTGACGCGTACGAAGGCAAAGGCTAAAGGCTAAAGGCGGCTTCCCGGTGGACTATTCGAGGCGCACCGGGAAGACCGACGAATGAGACAATACTGCGAAAACAACGAAAGGCAATCCGATGGAAAAGGAAAATGAATACCGGAAAATGGTGTTTCGTCGATCGATACGCTATGATATTGTTTTGCTGCTTGTGCTGATCGCGGCGGTGGGAGGAACCTGGCTGGTCGCGTCCGTCGTTTCGTTCCTCAAGACATTTTTCGTCGTACTGGCGATCCTGTTCTCCGTTCTGTTTGTCGGTTTTGTGGCGCTTTTGATCAACTACCATATCAAGGTGCGGACATGGCCGATCGCCGCAGGGACAGTCGAGGAGGTATATCTTGACGATCCGAGCGGGCAGCCGACCTCGTCGGCCCGGGTGCGGTACGAGGATAAGGACGGCAACGAGTACGTGCGCGAGTGGGGCGTGTCGTCCTACGGAGACTGGGAGGACGGCTGCGAGCAGAAGGTGGCGGAGATGCTGCAGGCCGACCGCGACAGGTTTGAGGGCGCCGGCGGACCGGTGTTTTACTCGTCGAAGAATCCGGACAAGTGCCTGATCATGCTGGAGGATTTCACAAAGAACGGTTAGGAGGGTCTATGGCCACACTTTTGATCGCCGTGATCTATGCGGCATTTGTCGGCTTAGGGCTTCCCGACTCGCTGTTCGGGGCCTCGTGGCCGTCCATCTACACGGAGTTCGGACTGCCGTTCTCGCTGGGAGGGCTTGTCACGGGCATCTGTTTTGTCGGAACAACGATCTCGAGCCTGATGAGCGCGAGGCTCATAAAGAGCCTTGGGACCAACAAACTCACGGCAGGATGTACTCTCTTGACGGCTGCGGCATTGTTCGGGTACAGCATGTCGGGGAGTTTCCTGTTCGTATGCATCTTTGCCGTTCCGCTGGGACTCGGCGCGGGCTCCATCGACACAGCGCTCAACAACTATGTCGCCCTGCATTACAGTGCGTCGCAGATGAGTTTTCTGCATTGCTTTTACGGCGTCGGCGTCACGGTGAGTCCGTTCATCATGACGATGGTGTTTCGGGGCGGCATGGGCTGGAGAACCGGCTACCGGATTGCGGCATTCATTCAGCTCGGACTGGCGATCCTTTTGATCGCTACGCTTCCCGTCTGGAAGAAAGTGCACGGCGGGGAGACGGCGGCGGAAGAGGAGTTTGAGACTCTGACGCTGCGGGAGGCGGCATCCATTCGGGGCGTCAAGATCATGTGGATGCTCTTCGTTTGCTCGGTGGCGATCGAGGCTTCCGCCGGCGGCTGGAGCAGTACGTTTCTGGTCGAGAGCCGGAATGCGAGCGACGAATTTGCCGCTGCGGCGGTGACGTTTTACTATCTCGGAATGACCCTCGGGCGATTCCTCTCCGGCGTTTTTGCGCGGAATCTGCACAGCTGGAAGATCGTCAAGATCGGTCTGGTGACGCTGGGGATTGCCCTTGCGCTGCTTTTGTTCGTGCCGAACAACTATGTCACGGTCGGCGCGTTGATGCTGATCGGGATCGGCAACGGCCCGATGTTTCCGAACTTCAACTATCTCGCGCCGGAGAACTTCGGAGAGAAGCGCTCGTCCGCGATCATCGGCACGCAGATGGCGGTGTCGAGCTTTGCGTTCCTCGCGGGTCAGGTGTGCTGCGGCCTGCTGGGGCAGGCGCTGGGAATGCGGGTGTTCCCGCTGTACCTCGTCGCATTTTACGGTCTCATGCTGATCGTGTTCAGGCGCGGGGCGAAGATTTGGAAAATGCCGAAGCTGTTCGAGCGGCAGGATCATGCGTAGGAGGAAGAATATGGCTGATACACAGGAATTTTTCATCGACAGTTGCGAGGTGCCGATCCACGGGGACGACCATTGCTTCACGATGCATCTGAAGCAGATGGCCGATGCGCTGCGCTCATTTTTCGAACAACGATAGTACAGGAGGAAAGACAGGGATATGGAGACGAAGGAGAACTCGCAGGAGTTGAATACGAACACCGGAAAAACACATCGCGTCAGGAACATTTTGCTCATTGCGGCACCGTTGATCGTGGCGCTGGTCGTCCTGATCGTCGTGGTGTTCTCGGGCGGGAAAAAGCCGAAGGAGAAGACGGCCGGAAATCAGACGCAGCCGACGGGCGCCCCGGAAGAGGAAGGTGTTGTCAGATATGATTTCACCGTGACGATGCCGGATTATACGAAGCAGACCGAGACAGTCCGGGTCCCGGAAAAACGGCTTACACTGAGAGTATCGGAGCTTTCCGGCTGGACCGCGTTTTGGGACTCGACGGCCGTGACGGATGCGGAGCTCACCTTCTCCAATCTGCCTGACTGGAAGCTGGTCTTTAAGAAAGCGTCGCTGTATGATTTTGACTATTCCGTGGATATCAAACTGGTGTGCGGCGAAGAGGAGTGCTTCGGCACCGGTTGCGCAACGGGAATGCTGTATTTCACTGACTGGAACGGCGACGGGGTTCAGGAATTGAGCATTGTGTCAGATCCGATTTCCTATGTGTATGACTTACAATCCCGGAAAGGCTATCGACTGGATTCGGCAAGCGAGAACGAGTGGTTTACGCTTCTGCGGGAGAGCGAGAAGGATGTCGTGATCTACACGAAGCAGAAAGGCGAAGAGCTTCGCTACGAGAGAGGAACCTTTGTCGTGGAAAATGACGCTCTTATTTTTCGGGAAATTCCGAATCCCACCGACATCGGCAGCGCCGTATATTGCCCGGAGAGTTCCAAAGTTTTTCGCTGGTTTGATTACCTTGACGGGGATGAGGAACGGCGTCAGGAAATCCGTCTGGCGGAGGACGACGAGTTCGGGATCAGTTATGTCGCGGACGGGGAATACGGTTATTGGTATTCCACGGAAGCCGGTTATTTCCGAAGGACCGAGAGCACGATCTACCCTTTCTGGTCACTTGGGTATAAGCGGTACACCCGTGCTCTGAATGCATATATTGCGGATCTTGACGGAGACGGGCAACGGGAGGTGTGCCTGACCTGCCTGATATCCGGGTCTGAGGGGGAAAACGGCGAGACGGGGCTTTGGCTCGTCCGAGAGAACAAACGGTTGCAGGAGATCGGCTACGCTTTTCGCTTTGCCGAAGAAAACGGCAGATTGGTCGTGAAACGCAAGAAGGCGGGAGGCGACGGGGCGGAAGAGACATTTTCCGTCGGCCTGGATACGGACGGCAGGTTGGAGCTGTACCCGCTGAACTGAGTTTTGCCGTCGGGACTCCACGATGCGTGGGTGGTTTTCGCTTTCCCTGCGTGATAGCATGAAGCCAAAAGGAGGCGAAAGCTATGGATAAGTATGTTACGGGAGCTGTGATCCGCAGACTCCGGGAGAGCAAGAAAATGACGCAGGAGGAGCTTGCGGACAGGCTCTTTGTCAGCGGCAAAGCCGTGAGCAAGTGGGAGACGGGGCAGGGATTTCCGGATATCAGCCTGCTGGAGCCCCTGGCGAAGGCGCTTGACATCTCAGTGATCGAGCTGTTGTCCGGAGAGGACGTCCGAAACCGGAATCATTCGTCGAATATCGCCAAAGGCAGTTTCTACGTCTGTCCGGTCTGCGGCAATGTGATCCGGACGATCGGCGAGGCGGTGATCAGCTGTTGCGGGATCACGCTGCCGGCGCTCACAGCGGACGAGGCGGATGAGGATCATTTTCCGAAGACGGAGATCGTTGAGGATGAGTACTATGTGACGGTCGATCATCCGATGACCAAGGACCATTACATCTCATTTTTAGCGGCGGTGTCGGATCAGGGCGTTCAGTTTGTCAAACTGTACCCGGAGAGCGCCGCGGAAGCGCGGTTTTCGATCCGCCATGTGAGCGAGCTGTACGCATATTGCAACCGGCACGGGCTTTTCTCCGTAAAACCCCGCATCCGTAAAAAGACGGCGGGTTTGTGTAGGGAACGTTTATAAACGATCACGGTATATTTTTTGCGACGCCGGCATAGTATTGTATGCCTTGTAAGAGAAAGGAGGCGGATGCGATACTATGAAATACAGAAACGCTAAAGATGTTTTTCCGGAGAAACTGCTGCGGCAGATCCAGAAGTATGTCGCGGGAGAAACCATCTACATTCCGGCCGGTGCAGAGAAGAAGGATTGGGGGGAGACTTCGGGATATCAGCAGTATATCCGTGAGCGCAATGCCGCAATCCGGAACGCATTTCAGAACGGAGAGACGATCGAAGCGCTGATGGAGGAGTATTCGCTTTCTTACGATACGATCAAACGAATTGTTTACAGTAAGAAGGAGGTTACTATGCTGAAGTACAGTGCAACACTGGATTCCGCAATGGAATACGGCAAGGAAGAGAAGATGGACGCATGGGTTCATCTGTATTTGAACGAGGAGGGACGGAACATCCCGTTCTCGGACGGTTTGAAGCTGTTCGACCGTTATTTTATCAGTCCGGCGCAGTTCCCGATCAACTTGTTTCATCGGTGCGCAGGTCCCGAGGAGGACATGAAGTACCGCATCGACAAGGACTGGTGGGAGCATAAGATCACAGAGCTTAAGAAGGCCGTTCAGGCGGGTGCAGAGATGCCGCCGATGATCGTTCACTATGTGGACGGTGAGTTCGAGCTCAATGACGGCAATCACCGCCACAAGGTTTATGAGGATCTCGGAATCGAGAAAGCCTGGGTCATCCTCTGGATCACCGAGGAGGCAGAGCTTGCGGACTTCATGAGCAAGTACGGCGACTATGTGAAGGATTGCACGGTCATCCGCAGATAGGAGAAATCAGATGAGACTGTTTATGATAAGCGGAGCCTGCGGCTCCGGCAAATCGACGATGAAGGATGCCCTTTCGGAGATCATGGATCCCGAGAGATACGCTTGTATCGACTGCGATGAGACAGGGTTCAACTGGTGGGATTACGCTGGGACGGATCATGAATCCAAGTACCATGACGACTGCATAGCGGAGGCTGTGAGAAGAGCCGCGGGGCGGGATCTGATCTTCGTCTCCTGCACGAACCCGTTGGATTTTATCGGGAAACACGTGCTTCCGGACGGGGTGGATTCGACGGTGTTTATCATCCTGAATCCCACGGATGAAACCATCCGGGCGCGGCTTCGCGCCAGACCGGCGGAGCGCGGTTTTACATCGGATGAGAAGATCGAACCGCACATCGGATACAACCAGTGGTTTCGCAGAAACCGCGGAAAATTTCCGCTGGTCATCGACAACACAAACCAGACGGTCGGGGAGACCGCGAAGATCATCGAGGAGTTTGTGAAGCGATTTGCGTAGAGCAAAGAAGATTTTTCGGTGGACATCGGAGATGCCGTTTTCGGCATTTCCGATGTCTTCTTCGTTTGTAACAGGGAAAATGATCATTCCCAGCGGACGCATTGTACCGTGGGATCGTCCATGAGCTGCAGGCGAACTTGCGGGACATCCATTCCGCAGGCTTTCATGTTCTCTTTCGCGGTAAGAAGATAAGTTTCCGCATTTTCCGACGAAACCTCTGCATCGCACGCGACAATGTCCGACGGACGGAGCTTAAATCCCAGTTCCGCCGCCACGTCTTCGAAGCTGCGCTGCTTTTCCAGAACCTCCAGCACGCTTCGGAACTGGAAGTAGCCGTAGATCAACACCTGCATGATGACGTCCGTGTGCCAGATCCTCTCGTAAAATCCGGTGAAGGACTCGCCCTCCGGCACGGGGGAAGGTATTTGATCGAGAATCTCGCTCACCATCGACTTCAGTTCGGCAAGCCGCCGGGTCTCGCCCGCGTACAGATAGTAGGCGACGGCGAATTCATTAACAAACATTTCCTCCTGCACATCCGAGAGATGAAGGTCGCTTTGGCTGACAAAGCAATGCCCCAGCTCATGGATAAGGTTGTACCGGTGGAAGTACAGGTCAAACCGGCGCTGCACATCCGGTCCGAAAAGCTGACGGAACCCGGCTTGCTGCTCCTCGGTTCCGGACTCGAATCTGCCGGATTGTATCACAAAACTCATAGTATTTTTACCTCCGAAATGTTATAGATCCAGTTGAAGAACGATCTCCTCGTCGTTCATTTCACCCGTGTCACGGAAACCGGCCTTGCGGTACAAAGACAACGCACCGGTGTTGGTCGGCTTGGTCGACAGGCGGATGTTGTTCGCCCCGTGCTCTTTGAAATATCGGATGACTTCCTGCAGGGCGGCGGTCCCGCAGCCCTGCCCCTGTGAGGCCTCGCCGATCATGAATCTCCAAAGCCAGTAGCGGTCGTTCGGGTCCTCGTAATCCTCGTCGAAAGCGAACATGGCGAAGCCGATCATTTTCCCGTCGCAGTATATGGCAAACGGCCGGGCGACGGTCTCATTTTCCTTCGCCTCATTCCAGGAGAACTCGTTGGATGCGATGTATTGCATCTGGTCGTCCGAAACCTTGAGGTCAAAACACTGTTGCAGGTTCGCTTCCGTAAGTTCCGCAAGTTCGATCTTCATAACTGCCTCCCGTCATAATGCTATGTTCGGTCCGGTAAGAAAAGGCCTTGGCCGTCATCGTATCAGATTCCTGAGAAGCTTTGCCTTGTTTTTCCGGAAAATGATATAGCTGTTGATCACCGGCGTGCGGAAATCGAGCAGCCGAACTTCCCGGAGTTTGCCCTCGCGGATGTAGGTGTCCGCCATATCCTGCGGGAGGAATGTATAGTTTTCGCGGCCGATCAGGTACGGCACGATCTTCATGCAGTCGTCGATCTCGAGCTCGAACTGGTGAAACCGGGGGAAGAGCTTGCGGATGTACTGGCCGACGTCCTGAAGGGCGAAGTTACACATGAGATACGGCTCGTTGATCAGCTCCTGCTGCAGGATGCCGTCGGGGTGCTTTTTGTTGTTGATGTCCGTGACGAGCGTCAGGGCATCCTGGCGGAAGATCTCGCACGAATAGCTGACCTTGTTGAGCGGAAGGTAGGTGAACACGACGTCCAGCAGGTCGCTCTGAAGCTGGTCAATCAGATGGTTTGACAGGCCGATGGAGATCTTCAGCGAGTCGGTGGGGTGACTTTGGCGGTATTCCATGATCAGCGGCGCAAGATGCCCTTCGTAGATGGAGTCCGTGCTGCCGATGCGAAGGTGGTTGTCGAAGCGGCGCGCGTTCGTGATCTCGGCGAGGGACGTCTGGGTCAGCTCGATGACCTGCTCCGCATAGAGCCGGAAGCGCTCGCCGTCGGGAGTCAACTCTACGGTCTTGTTGGTGCGGTGGAAGAGCTTGAGTTTCAGCTCCCGCTCCAGCTCGTTGATGCGGTTCGTCACGGTGGACTGGGCGACGAACAGCTGGTTGGCGGTGCGCGTGAAATTGCGGGTTGAGGCGAGCGTTAAAAACGTGTTCAGACTTTCGATATCCATGGTTTTGCCTCCTGCGACGATCTATCTATTCGGAAAGTGAATCATTACAATCACAATTATTCATTTTACAAATTATAACACGTCTGCGTATACTTGTAAAAGATTTTTTGAGGAGGACGAGAGTATGCGAGACATATCCCTCAGCAGCAAGACGTACAAGTTGGAGCAGGACCCGTATTCGTATCAATTGCAGGACGTGGAGAAGCCGGAGTTGTTCCGGGAAATGTTCCCCTACACCGAGACGCCGAAGATCGCGTTCAACTACCGCCGCGTTCCGGAGCAGATGGTGGAGGACATTTTCATCACGGACACGTCATTTCGCGACGGACAGCAGTCGCGGGCGCCGTACACCACCGAGCAGATGGTACACATCTACAAGCTTCTGAACAAGCTGGGCGGTCCGAACGGGATGATTCGTCAGACGGAGTTTTTCGTGTATTCGGACAAGGATCGGAAGGCCATCGAGCGCTGCATGGAGCTGGGGCTTCCGTTCCCGGAGATCACGACATGGATCCGGGCAAACAAGAAGGATTTCGAGCTGGTGAAGTCTATCGGCGTCAAGGAGACCGGAATTCTGGTCAGCTGCTCGGACTACCATATATTCGAGAAGATGGGGCTGACCCGCAAGGAGGCCCTCGACAAATACCTCGGGATCGTTTCGGACTGCATCGAGGCGGGACTGCGGCCGAGATGTCATTTTGAGGATATCACGCGGGCGGACTTCTACGGTTTCGTTGTGCCCTTTGCCAACAAGCTGATGGACCTCTCGGCGGAGAGCGGTGTTCCGATCAAGATCCGGGCGTGCGACACGATGGGTTACGGCGTTCCGTACCCCGGCGCTGCGCTTCCCCGCAGCGTCTCAGGAATCATCTACGGGCTGCAGCATTACTCCGACGTTCCGTCGGAAATGATCGAATGGCACGGCCACAACGATTTCTATAAGGGCGTCGTGAACGCGACAACGGCGTGGATGTACGGCGCCGGCGGAGTCAACTGCTCTTTACTTGGAATCGGCGAGCGGACGGGCAATGTGCCGCTGGAGGCGATGGTCTTTGAGTACGCCTCGCTGCGCGGACACCTGAACGGCATGAACACGCAGGTGATCACGGAGATCGCGGAGTACATTCAGCGCGAGACGAACTACGAGATCCCGCCGATGACGCCGTTTGTGGGCGCCAACTTCAACCTGACTCGCGCGGGGATCCACGCGGACGGAATGATGAAAAACCCGGAGATTTACAACATTTTCGACACGGGAGCGCTGTTGAACCGTCCGCCCAAGGTGTCGATCTCGAACACGTCCGGCGTGGCCGGCGTTGCGTTCTGGGTCAACGAGCATCGGAAAATGAAGGGCGAAGAACCGCTTCCCAAAACCGATCCCGTCATCAAATCCATATACGACTGGGTTATGTCGGAGTATGACGGCGGCCGCATCACGGTCATCAGTGAGGATGAGCTTGCCGCGAAGTACAACACCCTGAGCCGCATTTGACACAAATGATTGCGAACACGGAGCGACGAAACGTCTCTCCGTGTTTTTTGCCTGAAAGGTAGAAAAAAGCGCGGTTTTCAGGTACAATGGAAATGATAGGCAATCGATACGGGAGGCGCGGATCAGGCATGCACTTAGTGGAGGCAAAAGGAATACTCACGGGCAGCGGCGGTCGGTTCGGAATGAACATCTACCGCGGCTGCACCCACGGCTGCATCTACTGCGACAGCCGGAGCCTGTGCTACCGGTTCACGCATCCGTTTGAGGATGTCGAAGTTAAGAAAAATGCGCCGGAGCTTCTGGCGGCAGCGCTCCGCACGAAGAAGCGAAAGGGCATGATCGGCACGGGGTCGATGTCCGATCCGTACATGCATTGTGAGGAAGACCTGCAGCTGACGAGGCGGTGCCTCGAGGTTATCCGGCAAGCCGGCTTCGGGGTGGCGATCCAGACGAAATCGGACCGGATCCTGCGGGATATCGATCTTCTTGAGGAGATAAACCGTGAGGCCAAATGCGTGGTGCAGATGACCCTCACGACCTACGACGACGATCTGTGCCGCATCATCGAGCCGAACGTCTGCAATACCAAACGCCGCATCGAGGTGCTAGCGGAAATGCAAAAGCACGGCATTCCGACGATCGTGTGGCTGACGCCGATCCTGCCCTACATCAACGATACGGCGGAAAATGTCGGAGCCATCTTGGACGAGTGCGTCCGCGTCGGCGTGAAGGGCATCCTCTCGTTCGGCATGGGGCTGACGCTGCGGGACGGCGACCGGGAGTACTACTATGCGGCGCTGGAGAAGCATTTTCCGGGGCTTAAGGAGCGCTACATCCGCGAGTACGGCAACGCTTACGAGCTGCCGAGTCCGAACAAGGCGGAGCTGACGGCGCTTCTTCGCGGCACCTGTGAAAAGCACGGGATCCTGTGGCGCGAGGATGAGTGCTTTGCGTACATGAGTGAACTGCCTGATCACTACGAACAGATGAGCATTTTTGACTTCGGTGTGGAATAGTTTCGGAAACACGTGTTGCGGTGCACCGTTCGGTAAGACCGGACGTAATTTCGGAGGAACTGCCGATGAAGAATAAGAAGTTGCTGCGAAAAATGATGACGATCGCGGCGGTCGTGATGCTCACCGCCGGACTTTGCGGCTGCGAGCGGCAGGAGGCCGCATCGAATCGTCGTGAGCGGGATCCTTCGGCAAATGAGACGTCTGTCCCGGAAGCGGGAAAGCCTTCCGAGACGGTAACGCCCACGACAGCGGTGACGCCGGAGCCGGCCGGAACGGCGGGCAAGCGGACGAAACCCGCGGACGAGTTGCCGGTCCACCGCGTCGGCGGTTTAGAGAGGGCGAACGACGGGGAAATGGCGTTTGTCTGGCTCGGCCATTCGTCGTTTTTGCTGCAGATGGGCAGCGTGAACATCCTGTGCGACCCGGTCTTCACCGACCGCTCGTCACCGGTCAGCTGGGCAGGGCCGAAGCGGTTTTCGGAGGTGCCGATGACGGCGGAAAACACTCCGGAAATCGACGTTTTGTTTCTTTCACATGACCATTACGACCACATGGACCAGGAGACGATCCTGGCAATTGACGGCAAGGTCGGCGCGTATGTGGTCCCCGACGGCGCGGAGACGATCCTGGCCGGCTGGGGGATCGACCCGGACAAGGTGTATGCGATCTCACCGTGGGTCAGCGTCTCCCTGTGCGGCGTAAAATTCACCATGACGCCGGCGCAGCATTCCGGCGGGCGGACCGTCACCGCGGTGACGCTCTGCGGAGGTGTGGTCGTCGATGACGGGGCGCACCGGGTGTTTTACACCGGAGACGGCGGCTACGGAAGTCATTTTACGGAGATTTATGAAAGACTCGGCGCGGTCGATCTGCTGATCGCGGAGTGCGGGCAGTACAATGAAAACTGGCAGCGGGTGCACATGTTCCCGGAGCAGAGCGCACAGGTCGCTGTCGATCTGCACGCGAAGTGGATGATCCCGGTGCACTGGGGCGCGTTCGTTCTGTCAACGCACGCGTGGGACGAGCCGCCGGCGCGGTGTGTGATCGCGGCGGAAGCGCTCGGCGTGAGCATCGCGACTCCGGAGATCGGTCAGCCCGTGAAGTTTGCGGAGATCGCGTCGCACACGAACCGTTGGTGGGAAGCTTACAAATAGGATCGGAGGTCGGAAAATGAAACCTGCGGATGCATATCTGTTCGGACAGATCCTCGGCACGCACTCGTTTTTGCTGGAGGACGGATTTCTGCAGCCGGACGAGTATTCGGAGATCACGGAGCAGTATTTTCTGCCGGGCGGCGAGACCGGAACGGCGGCTACGGTGCTCGCTTCGCTCGGCGTGAACGTGCGGATGGACGGCACGTGGATCGGCACGGAAGTCGCGCCGATGCTTAAGGATTTTTGCGCTGACAAGACGGTTGATCTGTCGGCGATAACGTGGGTAGAGGACGCCCCGGGCGTCATGGATTACGTTGTGATCGCGGGGCTTGTGCGCTCTCCGATGGGGCGCTTTAAGACGCTGTTTTCGTCGGGAAAGCGATGGTGGAGCGTCCCCAAGAGCGAGGACATCGTCGGCTGCAGGGCGGCCGCGGTGGACCCGTTCTTCGGGGCGGAGTCGGATCTGGTCGCCGGGATATGCAAGGAGAACGGAATTCCGTACGTCACGATCGACAGCCCTCACACCTCGTATCTGCACCGCAACGCGGCGGTCAACGTCGTCTCAAAGGAGTGCACGTCGCAGCACTATGCGGGGATGGCTCCGGAGGCGGTGATGGAACTGATGCAGGCGGAGTCGGACGGACTCACGATACTCACGCAGGGCGGCGGAGAGATGCTCTACGGGCGCCGCGGCGAGCCGACGAAGCGGATGAGACCGTTCCCTGTGGAAGTGAGAAGCACTCTCGGCGCGGGCGACACCTTTAAGGCAGGCTGCGTGTACGGACTGCTTGAGGGCTACAGCGACGAGGATCTGGTGCGGTTTGCAAGCGCCTGCTCGGCGATCGCGATCTCGCGGTTTCCGCTGCCGAAAAAACCGCCGAAACTTGAGGAAGTACAGAGACTGATCAAAGGAGAATGACAATGACAAACAAAGATATCCATGCGGTTTTAACGATCGACGACATCGCTTCGCGCAACACGCCTGCGATCGTCGATTATTTGAATGAAAAGGGAATCACGGCGCTGATGTTCGCCGTCGGCGAAAACGTTGAAAAGTATTACGACAACGCGATTTACGCGCTGCAAAAGGGGATGATCGTCGGAAACCACAGCTACTCGCATCCGGTATTTTCCGAGATAACGATCGAGGAGGCGAAGGAGGAGATCGCGAAAAATGAGGTCGTCCTCGACAAGCTGTACCGCGACGCCGGCGTAGAGCGCAGATACCGCCCGTTCCGATTCCCGTATGGCAACAAGGGCGGTGCCAACAAGGAGGCTCTGCAGCGGTATTTCCGCGAGAACGGTTTTTCGAAGCTCCGCGACGATGCGATCCCGTACGAGTACTGGCACCGGACCGGGCTCGACCGCGATATCGACACGCTTTGGACGTTTGACTTTGCGGAGTACAACATCCGCCCGAACTCCGGCTTCACGCTCGACGACGTGTGGAAGCGCGTGTTCGACCAAAATCCCGGAATGGGAGCGCCGCTCTTCGTCGACGGCGGACGACACATCCTGCTCCTGCACGCGCACGACGAGACCGACGAGATGGTGCCGCAGTATTACCGCCTGTTCATCGATTGTCTGCTCGAAAACGGAGTGATATTTGACGTGCCGGAGTTCTTCGAAGCGTAAAAATCATGCGCGGCAGAGTAGTTCATGCTTGAAAAAAGGCGCGTGTTCCCGTATACTTTATCGTGTTGAAGTGCGGAGGTGGTAACATGCGGCTGTTCTGGATATATCTTGCGGTGATCAATGTCGCGGCGTTCGTCGTGTACGGAGTGGATAAGCGCAAGGCGAAGACCGGAGCCTGGAGGATCCGCGAGTCGGTGCTTCTGTTCCTGGCGGCGGCCGGCGGAAGTGTCGGAGCGATGCTCGGGATGCTTGTGTTCCGGCATAAGACGAAGAAGACGTCGTTCAAGGTGCGGATCGCGGTGATCCTGGTGTTGCAGGCGGTCGCGATCGCGGCCTGGTTTTATACGCATAAACCCGTGTGAGAGCAGGGCTTTTGCGGGGAAAACGGATTGTGAGGTTTCATTTTCCGAAGGATGAATATCGGGTTCCTGCGGGAATCTTGGGATAGAAAGGTGGCAAATACTATGAAATATACGATGAAGATCGCCGGCTTGAAGAGGGACCTTCCTCTGTGCAAGATCACGGACGATCTGTACATTGCGGCATTTATCTGCTTCGGCGATGCGGAGGTGACGGTCGCGTGCGCGAAGGCGCTGCTGAAGGCCGTTCCGGCGGACAGTTATGACTATATGCTGACGGCGGAGGCGAAGAGCATTCCGATCATCCACGAGATGGCGCGTCAGTCCAAGGCGAAGAAGTATTTTATCGCTCGCAAGGGACCGAAGGTGTATATGCCCGATCCGCTGCGTGTCTCCGACCGTTCGATCACGACGAAGGGCGAGCAGGCGCTCTACCTCGGCCGCGACGATGCGGAACTGATCCGCGGCAAGCGCATCCTTCTGGTGGACGACGTGATCTCCACGGGCGGCTCGCTCCGCGCCATGGAGGAGCTTGTCAAGATGGCGGGAGGTATTGTGACCGGCCGCGCTGCGGTGCTCGCGGAGGGCGATGCGGCCAAGAGAGACGATATCATTTTCCTGGCGCCGCTTCCGGTGTTCAACGCTGACGGAACCCCGAAGGAGTGACGGGTTCGTTCGGACTATAGGAAAGTGAGGACGGAAGACGTGAAGAGTTTCCGCAGAGATATCTGGGAGAGCGGCGAGTACACGTACGCTGCCGCTTATGGGTTTGTTCCGAACGTGAGAGCGTTCCTCCACGAGGAGGACGACGCTGCACGCGACGCCTTGCTGGTTGCGCCGGGCGGCGGTTATTGCATGCTCGCGGGCCACGAGGGTGAGCAGGTGGCAAGAGCGTTTTATGAGCAGGGGATGAATGTCTTCGTGCTTACGTACACGACGGACATCACGTTTTCGGTGCCGCTTAAGAAGCAGCCGCTCTGCGACATCGCGCGTGCGGTC
Source organism: Lachnospiraceae bacterium (assembly GCA_017441265.1). GTDB lineage: Bacteria > Bacillota > Clostridia > Lachnospirales > Lachnospiraceae > ISDg. Next base: position 27,966 of record JAFRYE010000012.1, read on the forward strand.
CGCTATCTCCGCGCTAACGGTGAAGAGTTCCGGATCGCGGGCAGAAAGCTGGTAGTCTGCGGCTCTTCCGCTGGCGGGCATGTGGCAGGCAGCGTGGCCGTGCACTGGGACGACGTACCGGAGACGAACCCGTCGTACGCGGCATTTTCCGCGAGACCGGACGCCGCGATACTCTCTTACCCGGTGATCACGACCGGCGAGTTCACCCACGAGTCCTCGATCGGGGCGCTGTTGGGGCCGAACCCCACGGAGGAGGAACTGGAGTATTATTCGCTTGAGAAAAATGTGACCGAAGACACGCCGCCCACCTTGTTGTGGCAGACGGCGACGGATATGCTGGTGCCTGTGGAGAACAGTTATCTCTTCGCGCTGGCGCTGCGAAAAAAGGGCGTGACGTTCGCGCACTATGTGTTCCCGTCGGGCTTCCACGGACTCGGCGCCTGCAAGGGACTCGACTGGCAGGGGTTCGGGGACGGAAGCTACGTGATGGAACAGGTGAATCTCGCCGTGGCGGCCGTGAAGGAAGGCCGCGGCGTGAATGTGTCGGAGCGCCGTGTGGCCGAGCTGCGGGCGCAGTTCCCGGACAAAGAGGACGATGACCGGCCGCCGTTCGAGTTCAAGTTCGACGAGACGCTCAAGGATGACGTCGGTGTGTGGACCGACCTCGCGAAAGTGTTTATCAACCGCTTGTAGGGGGAAAATAAGGATCGGAGACAGCAGGGCAGCCTGCGGGGAAGCTATGAGTCAATCAACGGACAACAATAAGCCGGCGTCGCTGGCGAAAAACATATCTTACAATGCGCTGATCAGTATCATTTCGTATCTGTTCAGCGCATTCGGATTGTTTTACGTCAGTCGCGTTCTGCAACCGGAAGTGTACGGTCGTGTCGAGTATGCGGACACGGTCGTACGCTATTTTGTGTTGTTCGCAGGACTCGGAATGCCCGTGTACGCGCTGCGCGCCTGCGCAAGATGCCGCGACGACAAAGAGCGCTTAAACCGCGTGTATTCGGAATTGTTTACCCTCGGACTTGTGCTGGCTCTGATCGGCAGCGCCGTGCTTACGGTGCTGTGCTTCACCGTCCCTTTGTTCATATCGTACCGGTCGCTTTTGCTGATCTTCGGCACGACGATGCTTTGGAAGGCGGTGGGCTGCGAATGGCTTTACAAGGGCCTGGAGCGATACCGGTACTTAGCGATCGTTACGCTTGTCACGAGGGTGATCTCCTTTGTGTGGATCATCCTGGCGATCCATTCTCCGGAGGATGTGAATTACTATGCGGTTTTGTCGATGATCTCCATCTGCGGGGTCGGTGTGATCAATTACTGTCTTCTCGGGAAGCTGGTTGACCATCCGTTCCAGCTGCGTTTCAACTGGGACCACATGAAACCGCTTCTGATATTCTTTGCGATGTCCTGCATGTCGCAAATTTACGGCGGCCTTGACGTTGTCATGATCCGCGCGTTCAAGGGAGATTACGAGACCGGTCTGTACGGGTTGATCCACAAGGGAAAAATCCTGCTGGCATTTTTCGGAAGCGTCATCGTCTCTGCGGTTCTTCCCCGCGTTACCGCTGCATGGAATCGCCGGGAGCAGGACCGTTTCCGCTCTATCGTGAAAAGTTCCATCAATCTCTGCTGCCTGATCAATCTTTCGGTGATGGTATTTTGCGTGATCTATGCGCGGGACTGCGTCCTTCTGATGGGCGGAGAAAAGTATCTGGCGGCGGTCGATACGTTCCGGCTGACGGCGATCTCGGTGGCGCCGATCGGACTCAGCAACATTTTGAGCGGTCTTGTTATGATACCGACCGGCAAGGAGTTGAAGCTTCTCCTTGTCGACATCGTCGGAGCGGTTGTCAATCTGGTGCTCAATTTCTATGCGATCCCGAAGTATTCGTTTGACGGCGCGGCGATGACGACGCTGTTCACGGAGGCTTTGGTGATGCTGTTGTGTCTGTATTTCAACTCGAAGATCGCGGGCTTCCGCATTCGGGATATGTTCCCGAACTTCCGGATCCCGCTCGCCTGTGCGATCGCGGCCGTACCGGCATGGTTCGTCCGAAACGTCGGGTCTAAGGTGTTGTACCGTCTGACGATCGGGGCGATCGTGTTCTTCGGAGTGTACGGGATTGCCGCATATTTGATGAAGGAGTCGACTGTCCGCGAAGGCGTGAAGATCGTCTTCGAAAGACTGTTGGGAAAGAAAAAGCGGGGGGAGCAGGCCGGCGATGAACGATAAGACAACACAACCGAAACCGCAAAGCGACCGGATCAGTGTCATCGTCCCCGTATACAATGTCGAGAGATGGGTTACGGAGGCGGTGGACAGCCTTCTTGAGCAAACGTACGGCAACATCGAAGTCGTGTTGGTTGACGACGGTTCGACGGACGGCAGCGGGCGGATCTGCGACAGGTATTCAGATTACGACAGCAGGGTGCGCGTGTTTCACACTGCCAATAACGGATTGAGCGCGGCGCGAAACTTTGGTTTGTCAAAGATCACCGGGGAGTATGTCTTCTTTATGGACGCCGACGATTTCATCGCTCCGGATGTGCTTATGCTTTTGTACGAAAGGGCACTCTCGGAAAATGCCGATCTTACAGTGTGCGATATGCGTCTCATCGACGAGATCGGAACGGAGATCGGACAGCTAAACTGCAAGGGAATACTCGCGAAATCGGGACGCTGCGACGGAGAGGAGTTTCTCCGGGAATTGATGAGCAACCGGCTCTCGGTCTGCGCGTGTCTTCGCCTGTACAGGCGAGCCGTCGCTGAGGCGATTCATTTTCCGGAGGGGCGGTATTTTGAGGATGTGGCCGTCGTGGGGACTTTGGCTGCGAACGCGAAGGTTGTGGCGTATGAGCCGGGAGCAGTGTATGTTCGCAGGTGCCGCGAGGGAAGCATTACGGCAAATCTGGACTTGGAGAAAATCCGGGATATCCGGCGCGCGGTGCTTCAGTGCGCCCGCGATGCAAAGGCGGCGTTTCCGCACATGAACGGCGAGGTTCGCTGGTGGGTGTTGAACCGCCATATCGCGATCGCGAAAAATCTTGCGATGGTTCCCGATGACCAACAAAACGCCGAATACCGCGCTTATCGAAGCAAAATCTGCTGCCTGATCCGAAATCATATGCCGGAGTACCGGGCACGTTCCCTGCGGGTGGCGCTAACGGCGGAGATCGTGTGCAGAGCGCCTGCGCTTTGCAGGACGTACGGGCGCGTGAAACGGTATTTTCCGAGGGTGAGCGCGGTTCGGAGACTCTTCGGAATGCCGTAATGGAGATGTGATAATTAAGTCAAAAACGCAAATCGGTTCGACTCGGAGCCGGTTTGCGTTTTTTTATCCGCGAACCGGTAGGTTTTTTACTCATTTTTCGTCGTAAAATGTCCGCTGTTGTTGACTTTTCGGTGGCATGGTAGTATCATAAGACTGTTGTAGTATGACTTTGGGGAAACTATGCTCTTTTTGAAGAGATAATCCTATTGTTCGCGGCTTGTCCGCTTTGAATACGATACTAAAATACGATACTAAAATGCCGAAACCGCGGCGGCGGCCGGCAAGAGGACACGGAGGGTTTTATGAGAGACCGGAAAATCGGAAGAAGAATTGTTGCAGTGCTGATCGCACTGTGCCTGATTCTTACGGAAGGACATCTGTCGGAGATCGGCAAAGTGTTTGAAGGGATGTCTTCGGGAATGAAGGCGGTTGCAGCCGGGGCGAATTGGGGTACGGATTACCTGTACTACTTTGCCAAGATCGGGGGCACGTATTATCGTCTTTCCCGCGGCTCCATTGCGACGGCAAAGACGGTAGGCCAGTATCTTGCAGAGAACAATATTACTATTACGGGACATACTTACGAGATTCCCACAGGTGAGTATGAGATCCTGGAAACGTTCGATTTTTCGTCGTTTGTTATCAATCTGAACGGGAAGAAATACGTCTGCGGTTTTGAAGCGCTCAAGGCGAATCCGCAAGGCTATGACGGATACTACACCTACACTGCGGATGTGGTCAATGCGGTGAAGAATAAGATCGGCGGCACGAGCGGAATGTGGGGCCTTTACGGGGGTGTAGAACAGTATAGTGTTCCCAATACGACCGACAGTTTCCACCAGGACTTTCTCGTAACACTTTACGATTGTTTCGAACAGCCGCTGTTCGGATTCCTGGAGATCGGAACCGAGGAGAACTACTATCGGTTGCATAAACAGACAATCCTGGCGAAAGATGTTACCAAGGTTTCCATGGGACATATTCTGAATCCGGAAACCTTCACCTATGCCTGCATTCCGGAAACGTATGACTTCAGTCATTTTGAGAATAATACCAAGTACAACGTTACCCGCGACGGGATTACGTATGTATACCGCCCGGACGACTATGTTCCGACGGTTGAGGAAGCTATGAACGGCACGTTCCAGCCGTACTACACGATCGCGGAACTCGGAGTGAGTGCCGAGACCCGCATGCACAAGCATCCGGAGTGGTATGGGGAAGACGCAGGCTGGCTTGACGGAACCGCAGAGGAGTGGAACGCCTCTCAGGATACGACAGCATATCACTGGAATTTCAGAGCAACGCTCCACAGTTATCCGATGGTTCGCATTGTCGCGAACAGCGGGTCTGCCGTGTACGACGGAACGGAGCAGAGCCTGACGGGATACAAAGTATATCTCGGTGATGATGAGACCGGTGAACTCGAAGTTCAGTTCAAGAAGGTTTCGGCTTCCGGATCCGGTACCGCAAGAGGCGAATATGACGTCACTGTTACCGGAACAAAAGTGGGGGCTACGGTTGAGACGCAGGACGGACAGAAGTTTACGGTGAAGGCGATCGAGACCGGAACGCTTACCGTCGGGAATCCGACGGTGACCGTTACGGCGACCGACGCTACGAAGGAATACGGAGATGCCGATCCCGCAACGTTCGGCTGGACCGCAAGCGGACTGCTGGACGGCGATGACGAGAGCGTTCTCACGGTAACGGTTTCCCGTGAGGAAGGCGAGGATGCCGGCGACTATGTGCTTACCCCGAGCGGTGATGCCGTGCAGAACGGTTACAATGTTGTCTATGAGACCGGTACGTTTACGATCACGAAGGCAACGGTAACGGTGAAACCCGATAACAAGACAAAGAGTTTCGGAGATCCGGATCCCATACTCACGGCGTCCGTGTCAGGTTTGAAGAATAACGATGCGGCATCCGTGATCAGTTATACCCTTTCCCGTGTGGTGGGGGAGAATGTCGGCTCGTACGCGATTACCGCAAGCGGCGCTGCCGTTCAGGGCAATTACAACGTGACCTTCGCCGAGGGAACATTTGAAATCGTTCCGCAGGGCAATATTGTGGTGGTTGCGATTACCGGCAAGAACGGTACGTTGACTTACAACGGTTCGGCGCAGACATTTTCCGGATATGAAGTGGTTTCCATCTCCAATCCGCTCTATAAGGAAGAAGATATCGTATATTCCGGAGCTGCTGAGGCTTCGGGAAAGAATGTCGGCGAGTATGATATGGGACTCGATGAGAGCATGTTCTCGAACACCAATCCCAATTTCACGAATGTTCGTTTCGATGTCGTCGACGGTTCGCTGACCATTAAGGCAGCGGAGATCACGGTGACGGCCGATGACGCAAGTAAGACCTACGGCGCCGGAGATCCCGAGCTTACGGCTACGGTTACGGGACTTCAGGGCAACGACTCCGCCGATGATATTCAATACGACGTGACACGAGAGGATGGCAGTAACGTCGGTACGTACACGATCACTCCGTCCGGAGATGAAGTGCAGGGCAACTACATCGTGAAGTATGCTACGGGAACGTTTACGATCAACCCCAGAGGAGGCATCACCGTAACGATCACCGGGCACACCGGAACCGAGACTTACGACGGACAGGAGCACAGCGTTTCCGGCTACGATATCGCGATCTCCGATCGGATTTATTCGGTAGACTATGTTGCCTTCAACGGAACCGACTCCGTTTCGGCGAAGGACAGCGGAGTATGGCCGATGCGGCTGTCGGCAACGGATTTTGAGAATACCAACGGGAATTTTACGGACGTTAATTTTGTGATCAATGACGGCGCTCTGACGATCCTTCAGGCGAAGGCGACGGTCACGGCGGATGAAGCGACAAAGGTGTACGGCGAGGATGATCCCGAATTGACGGCGACGGTGACCGGTGTGATCGAGGGCGATGACATTTCCCTGATCGTTTATACGCTGGCGCGCAAAGAGGGCAATGAAGTCGGCGAGTACACGATCACGCCGAGCGGCGAGAAATCTCAGGGCAACTACGATGTTCAGTTTGAGACCGGTGTGTTTACGATCGAGCATGCAACTCTGACGGTGAAGGCGGATGACCTGACGAAAGAGTACGGAGATGCCGATCCCGAATATACGGCAACCCTGACCGGCCTTCAGTATGACGACACGGAAGAGAGTATTGATTTCCGTTACAATATCGGCCGCGAGGAAGGCGAGAATGCCGGTTCTTACGAACTGCAGGTGTTCGGAGCCGAGGTGCTGCAGAATTACATCGTCGTGTATGAGTCGGGCGAGTTCACGATCATGCCGGCTACTGTGACGATCACGGCCGACGCCAAGTCGAAAGTTTACGGCGAGGACGATCCGGAACTCACGGCGACGGTAACGGGTCTTAAGAACGGCGACACCGAGTCGGCGTTGAAGTATTCGATCTCCCGCGCCGAGGGTGAGAATGTCGGCGAGTACGCGATCACACCGTCCGGCGAGGAGACTCAGGGCAACTATGTTGTGGAGTATACGGCAGACAATCTTACGATCGCTCCGCTCACGGGAGTTACGGTGACGATCACCGGTAAATCGAGCACGGTGATCTACGACGGAACCGAGCACAGCGTGGAAGGCTACGCTGTTTCGATCTCCGACCCGCTGTATACGGTTGACGATTTCGCATTTTCCGGCACGGCAGCGGTTACGGCTTCGGATGCCGGAACGACGGCGATGGGACTTACGCCGCAGCAGTTTACGAATACAAATGATAATTTCGCGGATGTTACGTTCGTTGTGACGGACGGTACGCTCACGATCGTTCGCGGCTCCGTGACGGTTACGGTCGACGCGAAGACGAAAGTCTACGGCGACAACGATCCGGGGTACACCGTGACGATCACGGGACTTGCGGACGGCGATACCGAATCGTCGATCAACTACAGCATCGTGCGTGAGACCGGCGAGAATGTCGGTGCTTACAAGATTACCGCAAGCGGCGATGCCGTACAGGGCAACTACGACGTGACCTTCGTTTCGGCGCTTCTGACGATCACGAAGGCGACGGTTACGATCAGCGCGGTGGATACGAAGAAAGAGTACGCCGAGGAGGATCCGGAGCTCATGGTTGAGTTCGAAGGTCTTGTGGCCGGCGACGGCCCGGATGCGATCGCGTTCAAGATCGAGCGCGAGGCCGGTGAGAATGTCGGTGTTTACACGATCTTGGTGACTGCCGAGACGGACCAGGGCAACTACAACGTCATTACCAAGAACGCCGCATTCACGATCGGATCGTACGACGGCATTATCGTCTCGATCGGAGGACACAGCGACATCGTGACGTACGACGGCAAGGAGCACGTTGTGACGGGCTATGACGTGGCAAGCTCCGATCCGCTGTTCACGGCGGATGATATCGCTTTTAGCGGTACCGCGGAGATGAAGGCTGTCAACGCCGGTGAGACGGCGATGGGCCTTTCGGAAAATGATTTTACGAATACCAATCCGAACTTCTCGGATGTTAAGTTTATCGTTTCGGACGGCTTGCTGATTATCAACCGCGCAGGTGCGACGGTGACGGCGACCGCAACGGAGAAGACCTACGGCGAGAGCGATCCGGAATTCACGGCGACCACGGACGGCCTGTTCGGCGACGATACGGTTTCGTACACGTTGAGCCGCGAGGCGGGTGAAGACGCCGGAACGTACAAGGTAACGCCGGAAGGCGAGGAGATCCAGGGCAACTATGTTGTCTACTATGTGGCCGGCGAGTTCAAGATCAATCCCAGAAGCATTACCGTAACGGCGGATGATCTGAGCAAGGTTTACGGCGATGAGGATCCGGAACTCACGGTAACCATCGAGGGAATGGCAGGTGAAGTGACCACGACGCTCGAGGAGGTGGCTAAGGCAATCCGCAGCCTGGCTTCCGCAGGCATCGCGGACCTGATGCTTCTAATCCCGGGTACGATGCGTCCGTTCGGATTCAGATCCGCATCGGTGAAGAACTACAAGGCAACGGACGGCAAAGACACGATCCGCTATTCGGTGGAGCGCACCGGCGGCGAGGATGTCGGAACATACTCCGTGACGGTCAGCGGAGATCAGATGCAGGGCAATTATCAGGTAGAGTTTGTCAGCGGTACATTTACCGTTGAGCGCCGCGACGTTACGGTTACGGCGGAGAACCTCACGAAGACGTACGGGGACTCCGATCCGGAACTCACGGTGAAGGTCGACGGGCTTGTCGGCGATGACAAACTGGAATATACGGTGAAGCGCGAGGCCGGCGAGAACGTCGGTACGTACAAGGTGACCGTGAGCGGCCCTGCAACGCAGGGCAACTACAATGTCACATTTGTCGAAGGAACTTTCGCGGTCAACTCTTCGTCCGACATGACGCTGATCGACGTGACACCGAAGACGGTGGTTTACGACGGTTCCGGGCACGGCCCGATCATCGAGGCGTCGGTGACGGACGGCACCGTGGTGGAATACAGTACGGACGGCGGTAAGACCTGGATGACGCAGGCTCCCGTTATGAGCAACGTCGGCACTTACGATGTTCTGGTTCGCGCTACGAACGACAACTTCACGACGGCGCAGATCTCGGCCACGGTTACGATCGAGCCGAAGGAAGTCACCGTGAAGGTTACGGACGAGAAGAAGTACGTCGGTGACGAGGATCCGAAGTGGACAGTAGAAGTTGACGGAGTGATCGCTCCCGAAACGTTGACGTTCACGGTTGAGCGTGTTGAAGGTGAGACTGCCGGTGAGTACGCCGTGACGGTGTCCGGAGAGGAACTCCAGGGCAATTACAAGGTGACGTATGTGGCCGGTAAGCTGACGATCGTCGAGGAGGAGAACGAGGATCCGGAAATCCCGTCCCCGAAGACGGACGACATGAGAATGTACGTTTTCCTGATGGCGTTGATCCTTTCGGCAATAACTGCGTATGCGGCTGCAAGAAAGCGCCGTGAAGAGGCTGCAGAGTAATTGAAGTATAACGGAACGCGGCAGCGATGAGCTGCCGCGTTGTGGAGGAAGGCCATGATTGATTTTGATGAAGAGCTGAAGAAGTATGTACCCAGCATGGAGATCAGCGAGGCGGAGGAAGCGGTGATGAGCCGTGAGATCACGGACGCTGCCGATGTGATCGAGAAGATCCTGCAGGAGAAGAAGGAACTGTAATCCGGCCGTGCTTGGGAGGTACATATGATCTGTCCGAAATGCGGCGCGAACATGATCCAGGCCAAAGGGGTCTGCGCCAAATGCGGTTACGACATCGAAGTCAACCGCCAAACCAGGAAGTATTCCTGCTATTTCTACAACCGGGCGCTCGAGTGCGCGAACAACCGCGATCTCTCCGGTGCCGCCGAGTTGTTGCAGCGAGCGCTCAAAGTCAGCAAGAAGAACGTTGACGCCCGCAACCTGCTGGGCCTTGTGTACTACGAGATGGGCGATCCGATCTCCGCGATCCAGGAGTGGATCATCAGCAAGAGCTTTCTCGAGGAAAATAACCCCGCAGTCCGCTATCTGGAGACGCTCCACGCCAATCCCGCCAAACTCGACAATCTGAACCTGGCGATCCGCAAATACAACGGGGCTGTGGACGCAGTTGCCCACGACGGCGACGATCTGGCAATCCTGCAGTTAAAGAAGGCTGTGAGCCTCAATCCGAATTACATCCGAGCCTGGCAGATGCTGGCGCTCATTTACATGAAGTACGGCCAGATGGACAAGGCGAGGGCCTGCCTGCGCAAGACGCTGGCGATCGACGCAACCAACACCGTGTCCAACCGGTATCTTCGCGAGATCCGAGCGATGAACCGTGCGAACCGCAGGATCCGTATCTCGGAGACGGAGCCGGAGGATTCGGAAAATGAAGTCGTCACCACAAAGACCTACGCCTCGTACCTCGAGGAGCAGGATCATATCGACTACCGGGCTTTGATCTCGTTGCTGGTGGGCATCTTCATCGGGATCATGGTCGTGTATTTCCTGGTGGTGCCGGGCGTGAAGACCGGCATGCGCGAGGAGTTCAAGCAGGGCACGCAGGCCGAGTACGCGGAGCAGATGTCGCAGTATCTGGCCGAGATCGACAAACTGGAGAAGGAGACGCAGTCGCTCCGCAACAAGATCGATCTGCAGGAGGCGGACCTCGAGGCGAGCACCACGGAGCTCGAGGATCTGCGAAACAAGGCCGGCGGCATCAACATGTTCAACATGACCGCCTACTATCTGAAACTCAAGAGCGGCGGCGAGGCGACGAAGGATGAGCTCTTCATCCTGCAGAAGCGGATCCGCGCGGTTTCGGAGGAGGAGTTGAAGAACGCCTCGGCGAAGCAGATCTACGACCGCGTTCTGGCCGATTTTCCGGATGTTCTGACCGTCACGATGACGAGCTCCGAACTGTACGAGCACGGTAAGGCGTTGTACGACAAGGAGCAGTATACTGCGGCGCTGGAGTATTTTACGTACTCCTACGAGAAGTCCGCGGATAACGAGAAGAATATGTATTACCTAGCGAGAACGTATCATCTGACGAGCAACAAGGAAGCCGCTCTGAAGTGTTACAATGAGTATCTGGAGCGCTTCCCGGAGGGCGAGTTCCACAAGTCCGTCGAGAGTTACATAAAGCAATTGCAGTAAACAAATACGCCGGCACGGGGCGATCCGTACCGGCGTTTCTTATGTGTTTACGATCGATCAAACCCAGGGGTTGCGCCTGCCGTACATGAGTCGGTTGAGCGCGTAGAGGATCGAGTTGTGGGATTCGCGGAGCAACACCGGAAGCAGGCTGCTGCATCCGCGGCAGTGCAGACACATCGCTCCGACTTCGGAACCGTCCTCGCGCCTCGTAAAAAACGGAATGTGGTCTTTGAAGACGAACTGTTTGAGTTTGCGGCGCTCGTCGAAGACGTACTCGTCCTTCACCAGATTGTCCGGCGTGGTGAGAGCGAAATCCCAGACTACACCGTTGTCCACCTCGCAGAGATTACGGTAGCGGAAGGCTTTGTCGTAGCGGGCGACGATCTTGCACCAGGCCGTGAGAAGCACCGTGTCCGTGATGCGGGCCGGCTTTCCCTCGCCCTCCTGGCGATGGCATACCGCCTCGAGCCAGGTCGTGTTGGATTGATAGATGTGAAGCACGAAATTCAAAAACTGGCGAAGCCGCGGGCGCGTCCAGTAGGCGCAATGCGGCGAGATGGTCTCCTCCAAGAATTCCGCGGACGCGGTGCCGGTGCAGGCGAAATCGACGCCGTCCACCGGGAGATTGCACAGATCCCCGTACACAAGAACATCGCTGTCGCACAAGAAGCAGCGGTCGATGTTCTTCTTCGTCATCAGCCCGTACAGCGCAAAATGCCGCTCGAAGCAGGCGCGGTCAAAGTCCCGTGTCTCCTCGGGGCCGATGGGTGTGTAGATCTTGCGGAATACGGAGATGTCCTCCTCGTTGAGCGTCGAGCCGTCGAACCAGTTGGAGACGAAACCGCGGTTGCACTCCGCGCCGATCAGGACCACGTTTTTAAAGCCGCAGGAGCGCCCTGCGCGCTGCAGGGCATCGTAGGCGTAATCGTCGTCACCGCTGTGACAGAAAACGACGGGACAGGCCTCTGAGAGGTCGCGGTCGAGCACCGGATACACGGCGCGCTCGTTTGCGGAAAATGTCAGGAACAGCAAAAGCGGATAGCATCCGGAGATCAGCCGAAGCGTGGGCATCGGATCGGTGGCCGTAAAGCAGAGACTGAACAAAAAGCCGATCAGGACGATGAGCACGTCGGTCTGCAGGCGGTCTTCGCTGCGGATCGGCATTTTCCAATTGATCTGCAGGATGCGGCGGATGCGGCGGAGCATCAGCACCACCGTGGCGAGCTGCGCGGCCGCGAAGATCCACAGGATGAGGTCGAACTTGAGAAACACTTCGACCGGAACGAGGATCCGCAGGAAAATGACGGCCGTGTCGGCGAGGTAGTACGCCACATGACCCATGTAGTTCTCGTCCGGGAAGAGCCGGCGATACGTTGCGGCGGAGTCGATGGCGGGATGATACTCATAGATCCGCGAGATCAGGCCGGTCTGGTAGAGAAGACAGAAGACAAGCACGCACACCGTGCAGAGGCGGATGGCGTGCAGATCGTTTCGCTGCCACAGGCGCGAGATCAGATAGATCGGAATGATGACCGCGGCTGCGGGCGAGACCAAAACGGCGTAGACCGCCACCGTGAGGCTCGCAAGCGTGTAGCGGAGCGGCACGCGGCGGATACGCAAAGACGCCAGCACAAGCGTGGAAAATAAAACCGTCAGCAGCAGACCCGAGGGCTGCAGCACGAACAGGATATCGATTCCGAAGAAGGTTGCGTAGACCAGAAACGCGACGCGGCGGCGAATGCCGGCGACCGCGACGGCGCAGAGGTACAGAACGGCCGAGAGAATGAGACCTCCGATAAAGTAGACGGAGTAGCCAAGCGTCGGAAGCGAGAGAGCGGCAAGTGTATCGTTGAGTTTCGTGTAATCCTCTGTCATGGACCGGAACACACCGAGATCATGAAGCTTCGAATAGAAGACGAGATAAAACAGGACGCCGCAGACGAGAAGCTTGCAGAGTGCGACAATAAGAATTCGCCGGTTGCCGGCGAAAAATGCGCGAAGCTTTGCAAAATGCGATTGTCCGTCGGCTGCCTGATTCATGGGTGCTCCTCAAAAATACGATGCTTTTGCTATTTTACCCTGTTTCCCGCATTTTGTAAAGGCTTTCGGGGGTGAGTGTGAAAGCAGGAATTGCATTTTCCGGACGCGTGTGATATAATCAAGACACTACTTCTGCCGACACGGTGTTTTTGCGCCGGCGGCGTGGACTGAGGTACGCATGAGAGAGGGAATGAGGAGAAGTGCACACAGAAGATTTCTTTTGGTGTCTGCGACTGCGTGGATGCTTATCTTACTTGCGGCTTTCTGCCTCAGAACATCGGTTGCCTGTGCGGCACCCGGAATGCCTGCGGTAATCTCTGCGGAGAATGACACATGGGAGAACGGTTCGTCGAATACGACTTCGGAGCCGGTGACGGAGAAGCCCGCGAAGACGAATACGTCGGAGAGCGGTGAAGACCGTGAGAAGGACATCGAAAAGAAGAAGCATCTCGCGGCCGAGCAGTACGCCCTCGGAGTGATCCTTGCGGGAAGCATCACGATCGGAATCCTGATCGTCATGTACTTCTATTGGTCGAAGCGAGCGAACACCCGCGACCGATAAGAACGGAATACGGAATGCGACATTTGAGGACGCCCCAAGGCGTCCTTTTTTGTGCCGGAAAAAGCGAAATAAAAAGGGAACTGCTACCGCCAGGCTCTCGTGAAAGCCCATCGGTAGCAGTCCCCTGCGCGTAATATAAAGAGGAAAAGAAAACCTTCAAAATTCATGCGATCCGTGTCCGAATCGCTCCTTTAGAAAGCATTATAGCAAAGGAAAACGTGTAATGCAAATACAAAATTCTTGACATTTTTTACTTGTTTGAGCATTATTTTTACATTTTCCGAAAAAAGCCTACATCTGCTTGCGAACAACGAGATATTCGTCGCCGTTTCGGAAAAACGGACACGCGAAAGTTTTTCCCTGCAGAAAATGAACCATTTCATCTTCGTCGAGATCTTTGCTGCAGGTGTAGCATTCGTAGTCTTCGTCGTACTCGTAGTACAGACAGTAATCGCAGTTGGTCGGTCCGGACGACTTCGCGGAAGCCGCCCGGCCGTTTTTGTTCTGTGTCATGAGAAATACCTCATCGGAAAATCAACCCGCGTCCGGATCGGTCGTGGTCTCCGTGGTTCTGCCACCGCCGTCCGGTGTAGTTCCGCCGCCTTCGCCGCCGTCCGGTGTGGTTCCGCCCCAGCCGGTGTGGATGGTGCAGACACCGCCGGTCTCGTGGAAGACATATTTGGTGTCGGCTGTTCCGCCGTTCTGGAGCGCAAGCTCGGATTCGACTTTGCGCAGGTATACACGGGTTACAATGTTCGGACAGTAGGCGGATGCCGGTTTACCGCTGTCCGCGCAAACCTGAATGCGCTGGTGGCAGGTGCAGGAGCAGACCGGCACGGTGCCGAGCGCGAAACATTCTTCCTTGATGCAGTTGCCGCCGGCGTAGGCGTCGCACAGACCGTCCACGGCGAGGTTTCCGCATTTGGAGCAGATCCTGGCTTTGACGATCTCTGCAGGCTTCGGATAGAACTGCTCTCTCATGGAAGAGCGGTCCTTCGCCGTCGGAAGTCCCTTCAACTCGTGGACATCCTCCATGATGAAGCGCCACAGTTTACGGTAGTAGTTTGTGTTCTCCTGCGGGAAGTTGTTGTCGTAACCGGACCAGATTGCCGCCGTGTAGAACGGAGTGTAACCGGCGAACCAAAGGTCGAGATTATCGTGAACAGTACCGGTTTTGCCGGCGACCGGAACGATCATACGGGTGAATTTGCTTGTGGAACCGGTACCTTTCTCCGTGGTGTCGATCATGGCATCCGTGAGGAGCCATGCCGTCGAGGACATCATAACCTGCGTGGTCTCGGGCTGGTTGTCAAGCAGGATCTTTCCGTCGTGATCGTAAACCATTGTGTAGTAGCGAGGCTTGGTGTAGATACCGTTGTTGCCGATGGCCGCGTAAGCCGCCGTCATCTCAAGCACCGAGCAACCGACGGTCAGACCGCCGAGGGCGATGGAGACGTTGAAGTCCGAGTAGCCGTCGGACGGATCCGTGTCGATCTTGGAAAAGCCGAGGCGCTGCAGATAGGTGATACCGACCTGCGGCGTGACGACCTGCATACACTGGCAGGCAATGATGTTAAGGGAGTCGTAAATACCGTTTCGGATGGAGCAAAGGCCGCGGTAGCCGTTCGTATACCAGTTGGTAACCTTCGTCTCGGTGTTCGGATAGACGTAGTAGCAGTCGTCGAAAACACTGGCGAGAGTGAAGCCTGCGGCGTCAATCGCCGGAAGGAAGGAAGCGACGACCTTGAACGTGGAACCGGCCTGACGGTATGTGCCGCTGGCGCGGTTCAGGACACGGTTTCCGACCTTCGGGCCGCGTCCGCCGTACTGGGCGATGACCTTGCCGGTACTCTGTTCCATGATGACCATGGCGCATTGCGGCTGCAGCGTGAACGTGCGGTAAGCCTCATCCACACGGTAGTCGCTTTCCGTGAGACCGAATTCCTCTTCGAACGCCGCCTTCTTCGCTTCGACAAATTCGTCGATCATCGTGTTGAACGTCTCGGGATCGATCGTGTAGACGCTGATGCCGGTCCGGCCTTTATCGTCGTGCTGGAAGATCTTTTTGGTGTCGCGGAAATCGGCGTAATACTTTATAAGGTCGTTGACGTGGAAATGCTTGGTGTGCTTGCCGTCTTTGCTGACGAGGGACATCGCATAACTCTTGTTCAGCTCGTAATAGGAGCCGGCCTTGCCTGCAACCTTCGACTCACCCTGACCCATGAGCGGCGGGAAATAGGACTCGTCCGTAAAATACTTGTCCATGATCTCCTGAGCCTTGAGATCCTGCGTCGTGTAGATGGTCAGACCGCCGCGGTAGAGCAGGTTGCTGGCTTCGGTCTCGGAGTAGCCTTTTTTGATGAGGTCGGCCTGCAGCTGATCAATCAGCGCATCGACGAAATAGGAGTACTTCGCCTGCTCGGTTGTGCTGCGGATCTCGGCATGGCGATGAATGCGAAGATAGACGTCGTCGGTGTCCGCAACGGCCTCTTCGTATTCTTCCTGACTGCAGAAATTGTTCTTGAGCATGTTGTCAAGACACGCCTGACGACGCTCACGGTTGTCGGCCTCGCAGGATTCGTTGCGGAGCGGGTTCATGTACTGCGGGCTGTATGCGATGGGAGCGAGCACGGCGCCTTCGGAAAGCGTCAGATCCTCCACATCCTTCCCGTAGTATCTCTGCGCCGCGTCGGCGATGCCGGTGGAGCCGTTTCCGAGGTTGATGGAGTTGAGATAGTACTCCAGGATATCGTTCTTGGAGATGCGCTCCTCCAGGTGAACGGCAAGGTACTGCTCCTGAACCTTACGGACGATCATGTCGACCTTACTCTTCTCTTTACCGCCGGAGAAGACCTGGTTCTTGAGAAGCTGCTGGGTGATCGTACTTGCACCGTAGCTGAGGTCCGCCTCCTTGATCACGGAGTAAGCCGCACGGATGATACCTCTGGGGTCGATACCGTTATGCTCGTAGAAACGCTCGTCCTCCATTGCGACGAAGCAGTTCCGGATGTGCTCCGGGATCTGGTCGATGGAAGCGTAGATCTGGTTCGTGCCGGAGCCGACCAGCTCGACGATCGGAGTGCCGTCCGCGGAGTAGACTTTCGATGAGAACAACTCGGGATGCACATCGATGGAGTCGATAGACGGAGCCGTGTCGCACAACGCCTGAAAGGCCCCGTACGCCGAGAAACATCCGACGACGAGAACCAGCACAAGAGCAACCAGCACGAATCTGAACAACCAGATCCGCAGCAGGTTGAAAAAGCGTCCGACGGGAGATTTCAACTCCTTTTGCTTTCGGATTATGTTGTAGTGACTGTAATTCATGTGGAAAATAAGTCCTTTCCCGATTGGTTCGACCTGCCGCCCCACGCGGCGGCCGCAAAATCGTACACCCTATAGTATAGCAGAAAACCCCGAAAAAGTAAACCGAGCCGCGGAAAATGACCGCTCACGGCAGCAGGATCGTTCCCTCGACATCACGGTACCATGTGAGGTCCTCCATCTCGGGATCGATCTTCCCGCGGGAGAGGTCCAAAACGGAGGTGCGGACGGCTGCGGCGTCCTCCGGAGGGATCAGAAGGCGGTATGTCACGGACTCCGCATAATCCACGGAGAGCGTCGGATAGGCGTGCTCTGCGACGAAGCTTCCGATCCTGCCGGCGTCGGTGTAGTCGGCGCGGATCGTGACAGGGATCCCCTGTCTGCGGAAACCCGTGACGCAGGCCTCGATCCCGGCCTGCACGGCGCTCTGATAGGCTCGTACGAGTCCGCCGGTCCCGAGTAAAATGCCTCCGAAATACCGCGTGACCACGACGCAGACGTCGTGCAGCTCCGCTCCGAGGAGCACGTCGAGCATCGGCCGTCCTGCGGTGTGCGGCGGTTCGCCGTCGTCGCTGCACCGCGTGATCTCGCTTCGGTTGCCGATCACGAAGGCGGAACAGTTGTGCCGCGCCTGGCGATGAAGCCGGCGCCGCTCGTCAATAAAAGCCGCGGCCGACTCCTCGTCGGTCACGGGCGCGAGGGCGGCGATAAAGCGGGATCGTTTCACCTCGATCTCGGCTTCTCCGCCGGTGTGAATGTATCGTATCGGAGTGCTCATATCGGTGTCTTTCCTTGACAAAAGAGGGACTTGCGGTTAAACTTAGCGTGAGATTGCGTCAGCGCATTTTCCGAAGAAGAAAACGCCACTGCACCGCTTTGCGGGGTCATCGGATCTGATTGGTGTCCTCGTCGTACCGGTATCCGGCGGCACGGAGTTTCTCGGAGAGTTCGTCCTCGGAGATATCCTCCTCGTCGCACAGTTTTGCGAGGGAATCGTAACAGTCGCGAAGTTTGAGGTTTAAGTAGCTGACGAGCATCGCCGGTTCCTGCGGCAACATAGCATTTACCTGCCTTTTACGGGTGTTCGGCGCCGTTGCGCCGACGTCTGTATTGTAGCATGGAACCGGGGACAAAACAAGATTGGATCGCGCACGGTGGGAGTGCGCTTAGAAAGGAATCACTGTATGAGAAAATATCCGCTCGTTGTCCTGAGCCTGACGCTGTTGCTGTTCCTGGCGTCGCTTGTGTGTACGTTTATCGGAGCGTTTTCGGGGAAGGAGGCATTCTTCCGGACCGGGATCGCGGGGCTGATCCTTGTGCCGATGATCGGCTGGATCATGGTTGCCGTCTACAACCGCGTGCACAGAGAGGACCATGTCTGGGAGGAGATCGTGAAGAAGGGAAAAACCGACGGTTCTGCTGCAGGCGAGGCGAAGGAAGAGGATGCCGGACAGCAGGAGTGACCCAGGCTGCTGAGAACGCAGAATAGGAGTTTATTATGAAAGATACGAAGCGGTATGCGAAGGCTTCGGGGCGTCGCCGCTCGGGGACGCGCAGAGCCAGAAGACAGAGGCAGCTGATCTGCATTTTCGCATGCCTGATTCTGTGCTCGCTTGCGGGTTATCTGGGGTTTAGGCACATAGCCAAGACCGAGAAGCCGGTCGTCATTTTACCGACGCCGACCCCGTCGATCGCCGTCCGCAAGATGGACGCCGCGAGCGTGGAGGCGGCGCTTCCGTACGGGCTGTACACGGAGAGCTACACGTCCTCGCTGTCCGAGGATGATCTGTGGATGGAGGATTTCGTCGACACCCGCACACCGACCAATGTCAAGGGTATCTATCTCACGGCGGAAGTGTTGAACAAGAAGTTTGACGATGTCGCGGCGCTTCTCGATGAGTCCGAGATCAACACGGTGATCTTCGATATCAAAAACGATAAGGGCTATCTCACCGTCAAGATGGATTCGCCGCTTCTAAAGGAGAAGGGCGAGACGTTGTTGTTCATGTCCAACCTTCCTGCACTGATCGCGAAACTGAAGGCGCACAACATCTACTGTATTGCCCGGATCGTTTGCTTCCGCGACAATTTCACGCCGGTGAAGACCCCGGAGTTCGGCGTTCATATGAAGTCCGGCGGGCTCATGAAAGACAAAGAAGGCTTCTATTGGCTGAACCCGTTCAACAAGGATCTCTGGGAGTTCCTGACGGAGATCGGGCGCGAGGCCGCCAAAGCCGGATTTGACGAGATCAACTTCGACTATTGCCGTTTCTCGACGGACAGCAAAGTGAAAGATGCCGACTTCGGCAGTGAGCTCACAGCAGAGAACAAGGAGGCGGCGATCACAGGCTTCGTCAAATACGCCTGCGAGCAACTGAAACCGCTCGGCGTGTACGTTTCCGTCGACGTTTTCGGTGTTGTCTTAAGCAGCGCGAACGACGCTTCGGCGGTCGGACAGAACTACGCCGAGATGTCCAAATATCTCGATTACATCTGCCCGATGGTGTATCCGTCCCATTACGGCAAAGGCTATTACAACCTGGATATCCCGGACAAGCATCCGTACGAACTGATCTACAACGCCATGCTCGATTCCAAAAAATCGCTTGCGTCGAACAAGGCGAAGGGACGTTGCGCGGACGTGCGGCCGTGGCTTCAGGCATTTACTGCCACATGGGTGAGCGGTCACATCAATTACGGCGCGAAAGAGCTCAAAGATCAGATCAGAGCAACGTACGACGCCGGGTATACCGGTTGGCTTTTGTGGAACGCCGCGCCGAACAGCGTGTATTCCGCGTTCCGCGAAGCGTTTGAGCCCGAGGGTCAATAAGGGCTTTGCGCCGCAAGGTTGACAATCGAAATAATAACGGCAGACCGTCAGTGCTATAAGAACTTGACGGTCTGCCGTTTTTCGTATCGATAAAGGATTGATCAGTCGGCGAAGCCGTTCATCCATTCGAGCATGATGGACTCCGCGCGCGCACGTCGATCCTCATTGAAAGATACGTCGAGACTGTAAAGAACATTATTTTCCTGCCACAATGCGGTGGCAGTCAGCAGATCGGGGTGTTCGTCGCTCGTCGTGTACAGAACGCTGAATTCGCGACCCGCCACGGTTCTTGTCTCCGATGACAGAGCAACCGACCGGAGGTAGGCGAACGTCGGGCTTTCCGAAGACGAAGCCTCAGTGTCGATCTCAGCCGTGCTGCGCGTCCAAACTCCGTCGATCCCGCCTGCGCGGATCAGTTTGATGAGCGAAAGAGTGTATGTCGGAGGTTCCGCCGCGTTCGGATCGTCGTTCGAAGGAATTCCCATGGACACAACGCCGATTCTCCTCGGATTCCCGGTGAGCGAAGGCATGTTGATCGAACCGGTAAATCCGATGTAATCAATCGCCTCGTCGATCGAGTCAAACAATTTCTCATACACGCCGGGATTGTCGGTGTAGACCAGATGGTTATCGACGAAACCGTCGTCGATGGAAATGGAATTGGTTTCCGGATCATAGTTAAATGCGGAGATACTCAGCGGAATATCGAGACCGTCCTTCTGCATTTGCCAGTATTGCCTCATATATTCCGTGCTGTTCACGACATCGCCGGTGATAGCGGAGAACGGGACGCGAATGTCGCCGGGGAGATCGTACCGGGCAGTCTTCATTCCGTCAGGGTCATTGGTAATATGCAAAATGCCTCCGATCCGGGCAAACAGTCCCGTGGCGTAGGCTACGCTGCAGAGCGCTAAAGCCATGCAGGCCGCCAGGATGATGACCAGACGTTTCCGTCCTTTCCGGTGTACGGCTTTCACATCATAGAGCTTCGGTGAATTTTGATCGTCAGACGATGCCGAACGAAGCTGCGCGACTTCCAAGATCATCTTCTCGTCTGCCTGTCCGATAGCGTCCAGCAATTGCTCTCGATTCATAATAAACCCTCCTTCTTCAGGAACTTCTTGAGTTTGCGGCGTGTGCGGTGAAGCATACTCTTGGCTTTCGATTCGCTCATTCCGCAGTAGGACGCCGTGTCCTTCAGGGAGTCAAAGTAGAAATATCTTCCGAGGAACAGATGCCGTGCATCCGGCGGCAGAGCCTTAAGAAACCGTGAGATGGCCTCCGAAAGTCTTGCAGCGTCGGCTTCCGATTCCGCCCCGTCCGTATCGGCGATGACATCGCCCAACTCTTCGAACGAAACCGCGTATTCCGCTCCGATTCTCTTTTGGCGCTGCCGGTAACGAAGGCGGTCAATCGCTTTTTCCCTGGCGATCTTCGCAAGATACGCGGGCAGATTGACCGGGTCGTGTTCGGGAATGGAGTTCCATGCGGCGTAGTACGTATCGTTCACACATTCTTCCGCATCCTGCTCATCCCCCAAAATCTGCAGCGCGGTTTTCATCAGGTATGGCTGATACCGCCGCATGGTCTCCCGAAGCGCTTCTTCGTCCCGATTTCGGTATAACATTACGATTTCCGAGTCTGTCATAGGTTCCTCCCAAAGCATTTTTCTATCCCCTACACCCTAAGAACCGTCAAAGGAGGAGAGACGGTTGCATTTGCCGAAGAAAATTTTAAAAAAGTTGATCTTCATGCGTTATTATACCACACAAAAAATCGCGGCCGCATATTTTGCAACCGCAATTTTTGATTTTGTCATCCTTCGTATGTCCCGAGGAAAATCGGCAGACAGCCGGGCCGACAACTTATTCTTCCCGATCAGGGTTTATGATTTCGGAACAAATCGTAAAATGACTCGGCGTAAGCGACATTGTCCTTCTCCAGAACAATCGGGGTGTATACGTATTCCGTTGTCGTTCCTCCTCCGCGCCAAGGTGACCGATCTTTTATCTTGACGCAATTCCCGTATTGGTCGTACTTCCATTCAATCACACCATCCCCAAACGAAGGCCATTCTTCCCGGATTACCCGTCCCTGATCATCAAACGTCACGAGATGCGTAATTACTTCCCGACCATCATCGTCAATCTCGACAGTCTTGGTCTCCACGTCGTTCTTGTCGCATTCCCGGAAACCTGTCAGCTTACGTTGTACCCCTTCCCTTGTACTGTACCTGTTTTGCCTATACCCTCCTGAGGGCAATTCCTCATACTCATATTCAATGGATTCGAGCACCTTCCCTGTATCTTCATGCACATAGTGTTCCCTCAGTAAGCGTCCCTGCGCATCCCAATATCTGACCGGATATACCCAAGCCGGATCAACCGAGTAGATGACGCTGTAATCACCGCTACGATCAGTTTGTTTCCTTGATCCGTCATCAAAATATACAATACCGACAACTTGCTCGCGCGTTCCGTCGTTCCGGACATTAAATTGCGTTACGATTCGTCCCTGTTCGTCATACTCCTCCACCGCTTTAAGGACTCCGTTCCGTTCTGCCGCTGCCCGTATCGTCGGCCAGTCATCATTGTCCGTGCATTTTTCCCCCGCACCTTTTAAGTCAGCCTCTTTGTAGAATTGCGACCTCCTGTCCTCGCTGTATTCCCACCATTCCACTTGCCCGACATATCCATCGTCATACCAGACATTGGCAATGTATTCGTATTTTCCGTCAGCAGAAGGTTCATAGAATCTCCCAAGTGACTTAACGAACCTGTCTTCCTCGAATCTCCATTCGCAGGAGCTGATTACGTCCCCATTCCCGGAATATACCCGGCATTCTTTTTGATAAATCCTTCCGTCTTCATATGCGCGCAGACTTGTTTCTGTCGTTTGGTGAGTCACTTCATCGTACTCGATTGTTGTTTCCTTTAACCACCAATCGGGATATCCGAAGACAAACATCTCTTTCTTCACACAGCGGCCGTACTCATCATACGTGTATTCGCCCGCAAGAACAGAATCCTTGTACTCCGCTGTTCGCTGCCATACTAAAACGCTGCCCTCCGGCACCTCCGGGAGCTCGTACTCAATCTTGATCTCGGCCTCGTTTTTGTTCTCGCCCGGGCCTTCGCTTTTATTCTCGCCCTCGCTTTCGCTTTTGCTTTTGCTCTCGCTCTCGATCGTATTCTTGTTCTCACTCTCGATCGTATTCTTGTTCTCACTCTCGATTGTGTTCTCTTTCCCTGCCTTGTCTCTTTGCGACAATGCGAAAACGAGACCACCCACCGCACCGACCAACACGACGGCCGTCACAATCAGTAAGATTCTCTGTCGTTTCATTCTTTTCCTTTCCGGGCTTGTCCCCTTGCCTACTCGCCCCACTTGAGGCGATGAAGCTCCCCCTTTTTCAGTCGTCACAGATCATCCCGCCGGCAGGGTTCTCTGTGCGCTACCAATCCTTTGTGGGTTTAACATAAAACCGAAACCTAAAATACATTTTAAAAATTCCTGAAAAAATCCACATGTTTTCCACACATTTTCCGAAATAAAAGCGCGGGATTGCTCCCGCGCCGAAGGTTTTTGTCAAAACCATTTTTTCTTTTTGAGAATGATGAGACATGTCACGACAATTGTGAGGCACACGACTCCGACAATCGGGTACGCGTAGGGCGAGTCGAGCTCGGGCATGTGCGTAAAATTCATCCCGTACCACCCGGTGATGAGCGTGAGCGGCGTGAAGATCGTTGCAATGATCGTGAGGAAGGACATGTTTCGGTTTTGCTTGACCTCGAGTTGGGAATGATAGAGGTCGCGCACCTGCATCGTGTGCTCGCGAAGGGCGGTCACGTTGGACTGCAGACGCTCGGCGCGCTCGATGAAAAGACGGAAGAAGCGGAGGTTTTTGGAGGAGAAGAAAGCGTTCTCATTTTCCTCAAGCTCCTGACCGAGATCGATCAACTGCTCGTAGTGGGTGCGAAGGTCGAGCAGTTCGCTGCGGATGTCCACCAGGCGCTCCATGATGCCGGTGAGATCGCCCGCCAGGATGCGATCCTCCATCGAGTCCATCTCTTTTTCGTACTTCTCCAGCGTGATCAGGTCGCCGGTGACGATGCCCTCCAAAAAGTCGTAGAGGAAGCGCTCGAGGGAAGGGAACTTCCAGCGCTTGCTGGCCTGGATGCGCGAGAGGATCGACTGCGCCGTGCCGTCATCGTCGAGAATGACGATGCCCCTCTCGTCGATGGCGAAGAGGAAGGTGTGCGGAGGACTCTCGATGCTCGTGAAATCCGGGATCGCAAAGCAACCGGTCAGCGAATCGTAGTTCACCTGGATGGCGGTGACGTCTTCGACTTCGGTCTCGGCCTCGAGATCGAGGTCGATTCCCATGTCGAAGAGATCCTTCTTTTCTTCGAACTCTTCGAGGGAAATGTTGGCTACGTAAGGAATCTTGCGGTTATCGATATCTTCGGCGCTGCACTCGGTCAGCGTATTTTTGATCTGGTAGTACATAGGGCGTCCTTTCTGCCGCAAGGCGGTTGATAGGGCTATTATACCCTCGAAGGCGGCTTATTTGCAATCCAAACGACAAAAAAAGCACTCGGAACAACGGTGTGTCCCGAGTGCGGTAAGATCATATTCAGTCAAAGCTGGCAACGTAGCATGAAACAAGGCTGTCGCCGAACAGAAGATACTCTCCGTAGAAATCGTGGGTTTCGAAACCGTAGAGTTTGTCCTCGTAGGAGACGAAGAACAGTTTGAGCCCCGAACCGGAAACCAGTTCTTTCTCGCTCCAGCGGATCGTCAAAACCTCATCGTCCGCCTGAACCGTCTTTTCTCCCGAAGGTGCGTCGGTGAGATCCACATGGAAATCTTCCTCCGTTACCGTCTTGGTTCCGTTCACGCCTGCGCCGGCTTCTTTTACATATACGGTGCCGTCGCCTCCGAAGAGACCGCGCCCGAGAACGTAACCGCTCAAAACATTCTCTAAAGCATGATAGGAAGTCAACACGGCGTCGGAAGAGCCGGTTTCGAAAAATGCGGCCTGATCATACGTAACTCCGCCTCCTCCGAAACTGTAGTCGGTTGTATGGGCAAAGAGTGCGGCGTCGTCGGTATCAACGTCCAGTCTGATGTTGGCTTTGATGATGCAGTTGACTCCGGTGCCTGATTTGACGAGAGAGGAATACAGATAGGCTTCGGGAGCATCGGGATCAACGAGCCAATACGGGGTGTTCGTGATCACATATTCCGGCATTCCCTTCTTGGCGCCGCTCGTGAACGAGTACGACAGAAGCGTGCTGTAACTGTCGTGGCGGTTGTCAACAAGCTTGCGGCAGAACACGGAATAGTCGTAGCATTCGATCGTTGAATCGGTGCCTCTGTAGACAAAACCGCCGGCGGCGTCGTCCATCGGGGAGACGATCAACGGGTGACCGTATACTGCCGATTCGTAAATCTCAACCGTGGTTTCCTCATCGACGGTGATCGTCGCAAGAAGACCGCCCTTATAACGAATTCCCTCCCTGCACTCGGCGCGCAGTTCCTCCAGATACTTATTGTAATGATCCATCAGGATTTCCATGTCTTCGTTCAGGTAGGCCTGCGGATCGAAACCTTCGATCGGCTCGATCACCATCGGAGTGACCGGACCCGTGACCGGTGCGTCCGTCGGTCCGGGATTTTCCGTGGGCGATGGCTCCTCAGTCGGCTCTGCCGTGGGAGCGGTCGAAACCGTCGGCACGGCTGTCGGAGCAACGGTAGGAGCTTCCTTAGCCGTCGGCGCGACGGTAGGCGTCGCAGTCGGTGCGGTCGTCGGCGTTGACGTTGCAGGTGCTGCCGTTGGAGTTACGGTTGCTGCTGCCGGCAGCGGCTTGGTCGGCGTGGGCTCCGAGGTGTTATTGTTCGTCTTGCATCCGGTCAGGCTCGCAACGGTGAGTATGATCAGAAGCGAAACCGTGAGGATCAGGATAGTTACGCGCTTGGTGTGGGACATGAAAGTTTCCTCCGAACAGATACCGCGGCTTTGTCCGCGGGTTTTGCACTTGTTTTGTACACGCTTAGGGTAACAAAAAAGTTGTTACAAAACAAGTGTCAAAGTCGTTACATTTGTGTTACATCGCGCGTCAGGGCTCGAGCGCGGCAACGATCGGAACAAAGCAGTCCCCGACGATCAGGAATTCAGCCGTCAGCGCGTGCTCTGAGGAGGCATTTGCCGTAAGGACCGTGATACCGTCGGTGAGGCTTAACTTCTTCCAGTCAACCTTCACGGATCCTCTGGTGAGCGTGCCTTCGCCGGCTGCGGAGAGACCGTTCCAGCGAGTGATATCGCTGTCGGAGATCTCGGCGTAGTTTTTGCCGTCGGGGCCGATCAGCTTCTCATCGGTGCGGTAGCCGTTGTTGGAGATCACGGTAACGTAACTGTCGGAAAGGATAGCTTCGGGCTTGCTGTTTGCATAGTAAGCGGTATTGTCCGTCGCGATGTAGCCGTTTACGTCGGTCGAGTTGACGCTTACTTTTGTGACGACGGTCTGTCCGTCTTTCTTCGGAACGCTCAGGTCCCGGAAAGGATTCAGGTCCGCAAGATAGTAGAAATTACTGTCGCCGCGGAAACTGTCCAGTGTATAAATGTTGCAGAGGATCTCCGCGCCGTCATCGGTGCGAACGTCGATCGGATACTCTTCGGTCGCAATAGGCTCACCGTCCACCTTTGTTACGGCGATGAGGCTGTGGCGGAAGCATTCCTTGGTCGTGTCGATGCCGGTGATGGTCTTGGTGTCCGGATCAAAGGCTGCCGGACGTCCGTAAGCGGCAACTTCGTAGACGTCAACCGTGGTGCATTCGTCTACGGAAAATGACGTAAACAGGGATGTCTTTTGTACCGGCTCACTCTTGAATGCCGCGCGAAGTTCTGCGAGGTACTGTTCGGTCCGGTTGCTGATGACAGCCTGGTCTTTTTCAAGCATATCGTTTATCTGAGTCGAAATGATGTTGCGGAGGATCCAGTCGATGGCAGTCTTCGATACATATACCGAGGCGATGGCCGAATCCGAAACCCTCGGGTCTCCGCCCCAGTAAATGAGATAGGAATATCCTTTGAAACGCAGGAACGAACCGGGAACGCTCTCGCCGTCACTGAGGTCGACGACTTCGAGATCGTCGCCGATCACTGCAGAAACCTGCGAGAATGTCATCGACGAATCGAGTCCGTTACCGAGATTTTTCTTTGCCCGATTGGGATACTGATAATTGCTGACTCCGACAACCAGGGTTTTCGCAGCGCGATCGACGGTTGCGGGGTCGGCGTTCTCATCGTAGGTGCTGTAGCCGTTGCGGCTGAACATGAAGGAGACTTCGGGACTGAAACGGATCAGGTCGGAAGCTCCGACATAGTAAAACTCCGCTGCGCCGGGAGCGTATTCATACTCCTTGTTGATCAGCGCGATCGTTTCCCCGATCGACATATTGAGATACTGCGTGACATCGCCGTAATCGATGACCTGCTTCTCAATCGGGCTCTCGGTCGGAGCGGGAGACGGCGCTGCGGTCGGCTCCGGCGTAGGTTCCTCGGTGGGAACTGCCGTGGGCTCTTCCGTGGGCGCTTCCGTGGGAATTGCAGTGGGCTCCTCGGTGGGCTTTTCGGTCGGAACCGCAGTGGGCTCAGGGGTCGGAACCGCCGTGGGCTCCGCCGTCGGCATTACGGAAGGATACGCAGTCGGTGCAGCAGAGGGCGAAACGCTCGCCGTGGCATTTTCCGAGGAATTTGTCGTTGCATTTTTGCTGTCGCATCCTGCGAACAGGACGGCGGCGAGGAGCAGGATGACGACCAGTAAGATGTAGTTGATGGCGTCGAGCTCGTTGTTTGCGGCCTTTGTAGTCTTCATGGGGAATCTCCTTCCGGTTTGTCGTTCATTTTACGAACCTGTTGATGATAGCATAACAAAAAGATGTTACAAAGTAAGATGCAATCCTGTTACATTTCGATTACGATCTGTTACGTTTGTGTTACATCCTCGGAAAAAGTGCTTGCATTTTCCGCGAAACAGTGGTATTGTTATAAGTGTAATAGAACAGACAAACAAAGAGACGGACGAGCCGGGGAACGCGGAACCGACAGGCTCTCGGAATTCGAAAGCCCTGCAGCAGGGCGGTGAGGAGGAGTGTTATGAACATCAACAAATTTACGCAGAAATCGACGGAAGCCGTTCAGGCGGCGGAGAAATTGTGTTACGAATACGGAAATCCGGAGATGCGGCCGGAACATTTGCTGTACGCGATGCTTGAGGACCGGGAGGGCCTGATCCCGAAGCTTCTTGCGAAGATGGGCATCGTCACGGAAGTGTTTGAGGCGCAGGTGCGAGGGCTTTTGGAGCGGATGCCGAAGGTGCAGGGCGCGAATCTCGTCGTTTCGCAGGATCTGAACAAGGCGCTTATGTACGCAGAGGATGAGGCGAAGGCGATGGGCGACTCGTATGTGAGCGTCGAGCATCTTTTCCTGAGCCTTCTGAAGAACAGCGGGCGCGACCTTGCGGGCGTGCTTCGGAGTTTCGGCATCGACCGCGACCGTTTCCTCGCGGTGCTTGCGGAGGTTCGCGGCAACAAGGCCGTGACCACGGACAACCCCGAGGCGACATACGACACGCTCGCCAAATACGGCTACGACCTCGTGGAGCGTGCGAAGGCGCAGAAACTTGATCCTGTCATCGGGCGTGATGCGGAGATCCGCAACGTCGTCCGGATCCTTTCCCGCAA
>JAFRYE010000050.1 GCA_017441265.1 Lachnospiraceae bacterium
GAACGCCGTGCCGAGGAAGAACGCATCGCTCGCGAAAAGGCTGAGGCGGAACGCAAGGCTGAGGAAGAAAGAATCGCTCGTGAAAAGGCTGAGGCGGAACGCCGTGCCGAGGAAGAACGTATCGCTTGTGAGAAGGCCGAGGCGGAGCGCCGTGCCGAGGAAGAACGCATCGCTCGTGAGAAGGCCGAGGCGGAGCGCCGTGCCGAGGAAGAACGCATCGCCCGTGAGAAGGCTGAGGCGGAACGCCGTGCCGAGGAAGAAAGAATCGCTCGTGAAAAGGCTGAGGCGGAACGCCGTGCCGAGGAAGAACGTATCGCTCGCGAAAAAGCCGAAGCGGAGCGAAAGGCTGAAGAAGAACGCATCGCCCGCGAGAAGGCTGAGGCGGAACGCCGTGCAGAGGAAGAACGTATCGCTCGCGAAAATGCCGAAGCGGAACGCAAGGCAGAGGAAGAACGTATCGCTCGCGAGAAGGCTGAGGCGGAACGCCGTGCCGAGGAAGAACGCATCGCTCGCGAAAAGGCTGAGGCGGAACGCAAGGCTGAGGAAGAAAGAATCGCTCGTGAAAAGGCTGAGGCGGAACGCCGTGCCGAGGAAGAACGCATCGCTCGCGAAAAAGCCGAAGCGGAACGCAAGGCAGAGGAAGAACGTATCGCTCGTGAGAAGGCTGAGGCGGAGCGCAAAGCTGAAGAAGAACGCATTGCTCGCGAGAAGGCTGAGGCGGAACGCAAAGCTAAGGAAGCTGCTGCTTCCGAGGAATCGGTTGATTTCGTAGCCAACGAAGCTACGCGTACCAGCCGGCCTGTGATTCCGAAGTATATGAAAGAGGCTGCGAACAGCACGATCCCGGAGAATCCGCCGGAAGTCGACGCAATGTTCGAGGCAAAACCCAAGAAGAAACGCTCTACTCTCTTTGAGGAGATGGAGAAAAATAACGATGCAGCCGTTGAAGAAAGCGGTGAGGAAGACGGAGATTCGCCGTTCACTCCGAAGCGTCCTTTGACTGCATATCAATTTGAGAAGAAGCGCAAAGAGGATTTGGAATCCTTTGCACTCTCCCACGATGCACCTGTGCTTGACTCCCGTGAACCGGAAGCCATCGCAAAGGCTGACGGAGGTGAGGAAGGCGTTAAGATTTCCTTCTCCGATTACGAACAGCCGTATGTTGTTCCGGATTACGCTGATCAGGATCCGACTCCCGTATACAGTGATCCCGCCAAGAAGATCAACTGGGGTGAGGGCGCCGAGGATGTTTCCTGGAACAAGTCCGAGGACAATGCCGACAACGAACCGATCTTTGTGGAAGTCGAACGTGTAGACAACGCAGAGATTGACGACGATAAGATCATTGACGAGGCCGATATCAAGGCATTTGAGAACCGCTCTTCCGCTGACGATTCTGCAGATTATGAATCGCCGGTGAGCAGCGCTTCCGATCACGAGGATTATGAGTCCGGAGCGAAGACGGTTGAAGCCGGCAGCGAAGACGCATTTTCCGATTTCCTCAACAACTTCAAACGTGCTTCTCTTTCGAAGAGCATGCGCAAGCAGGCTGAGGCCGGAACCCGCGCCGAGGACACCATTGCTTCCGTTTCCGTGAAACCGGTTGCGGTTCCCGAGCAGGTGAAATCTTCGGTAAAGAAACCGTCCATCAGTGACGAGCTTCGTCCAAAGAACGCGACGACGGATGCCTTTGAAGCAACCGAAACCAAGTCCAACACCGTTGTGGAAGACATCATTCCCGACGCAAAATACCGCAACACCGAGGATACCGATTACGAATCCGTACCGTCGCGTCCTACCGATATTCAGGACACCAAGATCAAGGTTTCCATCGACAATGACATTATCGAGGAAGTGATCGGCGAGGCTCCGACTTCGGACGAGCTTTCGACGGAGGAATCCAGTTCCTCGTTTGCAAATCCCGAGGCACCTGTCGATATCGCATTTACCGCTGCATCCGCGCCGAAGAAGCGCTTTGACACGACCGCAAAGGCTAAGGAAGCCGAACTGGATGAAGAGACATTCCGCGGATTTGTCCCGGACTACTCTCCCAACTCTCCCGAAGCTGAGAAAACCGAGCCCGAGGAAGTTACCGAGTTTGATGAGTTCAAGAAGAAGGTACACGCCCGCAAGGAAGAGAATCAGGCGATCAACGCACAGTTGAAGGCCGAGCAGGCAAGACAAGCAAGCTTAGTTAAAGACTTCGGCAAGAAAGGCAAGATTGTCTTCGAAGACACCGACGATCTCGACAACTATGCCGGCTTCGTACCGGACTACACGCCGAACACCAACAACGAAGAAGAATTTGATTTCTACAAGCCTCATCAGGTTTCCAGCTATGCGAAATACAAGAAGGGCAACAAGGGCGGCGCTTCTGCTCCCGAGCCTGCAGGCAGAACCAACGGTTTTATGCGTGTGACGAGCGATGAGGAAGTTGAGAATCTTTTCGTCTCCCACGTTCCGAGCATTGCACGTAAGGTTCTGAAGCCTCAGGAGATCAAAAATTCGAACTACCTGATCAGCATGTCCGGCAAGCGTCTTTCCAAGCTTTTCAACAGCTGGATGATGCTCAATGTCACCACTCAGACGGTTCACGCATTTGAGAAGCAGGGAGCTTCCGATGAAGAGAACTTCCAGGCGAAGATCGACGGCATCAAGAAACTCCTAACCGACAACTTCGGTGAACTGAACGACGTCTTCCTTGACAGTCTGGTACAGCGCTACTACAGCAAGTTCCTGGAAGAATAAAAACAGACATAACGAAAGCCTCCCCGTCACAATGATGGGGAGGCTTATTTTTCGTAAAATGATACCGATCAGAACCGGTGACCGCCGCCGTGGGAATGATGCCCGCCGCCGAAACCGCCGTCGCGGAATCCTCCGCCGCTTCGGTGATGGAATCTGCCTCGGGAACTTCCGCCGGTACCGCCTGCCATGATAAGTCTTGATTTTTTCTCAACATGCGCACCGGAAAATGTTACTCTTCCATGGTTTGAAGTCTCCCACTCCAGTGCCGAGACTTCTTTCTTTTTGTTGATGCGCCGAAGCAAGAGAAAATTAGCCAAGGTTCCCAGCATCAGTGCGATGATGATGCTGGAGATCAAGCCCATTCGCTCTGGGATTCGACGGCCTTCCATGATGTCCAACACCTGAGAAAGAGCTTCCACGCTGCAGGTTTTATAGTCTTCGTGAGAAGCATATTTATATACATTGTCAGTGATCGTACGGGCTTTTCCTCGTGTGATAAAGGATCCGATATATCCGTCGCTCTCTATGTAAATGACACGCTCGTCCATGTCGATCACGAACAGAACACCGCTCTCCGATCCGTAATATCGGTCGTAGAATTTTGAAGCCTTGCTCGCCGTAGATCCGCCGGAAGAATAAGTTGTATATACACCGACATTTCCGAACTGCGACAATCGATCCATGGCTTCAAAGATCTCTTTTCTGTCGTCATCGGAAAATAACCTGGCTTCATCAAAAATGTCTTTGCTTCCGGACACGGTAGGCATTGTCTCACCGCATCCGGTAAAGACAGCCATAACAGCAATGAGGATCAGCAACAAGAAAAACTTCTTACGCATCGATCTCACCTCCGTTCCGCCTGAACTGCTTCGGCTGGATCGTCGAAAGAATATTGTAGCAACGGATCAGACTGAGCATCGTGAGCGCCACGGCAAGCAATGCGATACAAGCTACGCCGTAGAAGATCAAATCTTCCGCCGGACGCAGGAAAAAGCATGCGATAGCCACGAGAGAAACCAGAATGTAACAACCGTTTGTCGGCAAAAGGAAGATGCCGCTCATCGAGTCATAGAGGTTGCGCATCCGCACGAAACGACGAATAAAGATGATCAACGCAACGATACTCAAACCTCCGAAGAAAAACTCAAAAGGAATTATCGCGATAATATCAAATACAAATACGAAGGGGAATGACATCGTCTCAATACAGATGTACAAAACAGCAAACAAAACGGTCAGCGTGGTCATTATAATCTTATAAATGATCTTGCCTATGGATTTCCGTTTCGGTTTCGGTACGCGAATATTATTTTGGCGCTGAAAGATCTCCGAGACTTCGGTTTGATACAATGACGAGAACACCATTGCCGCGATCATCATGACAAACAAAACAAACGTCGGCGTCGCTGTGATCGTAAGCCAGAAGGCTGCAAAGATCGGAAGTGCAGTCAAAAGAGAGAACAAAAGAAAACGAAGCGATGAAACCGGAAAATCCGCATACATTTTCCCGGTTTGCCCGTTGATCGTCGCGTAGGAAACACGTTCCCCGAAGCGATAGGAATAGAACCATACCGGAAGCATCGACAATTTGCTGCTCACATTAAAGGAAGAAGGCTTTGCCGGCTCCTCTGCGGTTGCAGGTTTATCCTGCGTAAGCTGCCGGTCATAGAGCGGGTCCTTCAGCTCCGAAAGCGGATCGTACTCCTGCGAAGGATGCTCACTGTGAACATGTGAAAGGCTGCGGATCACGCTGTCCTCGTTCAAACCGTACTCGTGAAACGTATTTTTCGCATTTTCCACAATGACATTATTTTCCACGCGGATCATCTTATTGCGATACTCTTCCGCATCGAAATCGGCCGCCGAAGCGTAAAAACCGTTGAGATAACACTCATTGAAAGCAACCGACTGGTCCATCCGAAACGGCACGACATGCTCGCTGACGGCGTCATCAAAGGAAAGCGATGCGTCGTGCGTAAGGTTTGGGCAATCGCTCGTGATATTCCCGTAAATATCGTAATCGACAATATAGCGATCATTGAGGATCAGCTCCTCCTGCTGCCCCTGAAAATGAAAGCGCCCGTTGCGCTTTACGGAATATGCCCAGAACGGCATATAAATCCCGCGAAAACCGTCCGCTTCGCCGCGCCTGACCAAAGCCCGCGGAGCGTAAATCTGCTTTTTTGCGAGATTCCGGTACATAGTCGTACAATCGGTCTTATTGATCTTGAACGGAATGACGCTGTCCGGCTTGCGAATGCGCGTCAGGCGGCCGTGCAATGTCGCCGGAGACCCGCAAAAGGAACACCACGTAACGGCCTCGTCGGGATCGGCAATGATCTCCGCACCGCACTGGGAGCAGATGTACGCTGTGACATCGATCATCTCGCCCCACTCTTTTGCATCCTTCGGAACCGGATTGCCGTCCGGCGTCGTCATCGTCACGCGCTCCTCCGCGTCTTTCGACCAGGACGAGGCCTCCTTCACACTGTATTTGCGCTCACAATACGAGCATTTCATCATCTGCGAATCGATATCGAACACTAGCTTACTTCCGCAGGAATGACAGTTAACCATACTCCCTTCTCATCCCCCTTACAACACACTATGAAAAGATCTCGATCAATTCCTCTCTGGTCAAACGTCCGATCAAAT
Source organism: Lachnospiraceae bacterium (assembly GCA_017441265.1). Taxonomy (GTDB): domain Bacteria; phylum Bacillota; class Clostridia; order Lachnospirales; family Lachnospiraceae; genus ISDg. Next base: position 5,404 of record JAFRYE010000050.1, read on the forward strand.
CCTCCTGCTTCTCGATGATGGCTTCCGCAAGGCGCTGCTTTTTCTGCTGCAGCCGGTAAATCTTCTCCTCGATGGTGCCCTTGGAAAGGAGCTTGATGACGTGCACATTTTTCGTCTGACCGATCCGGTAGCAACGGTCGGTAGCCTGATCCTCGACGGCCGGATTCCACCACGGATCGATATGGATGACCATGTCGGCTCCGATCAGGTTCAAACCGGTGCCGCCGGCCTTCAGCGAGATCAGGAAAACGCTGTTCTCGCCCTCGTTAAACCGCTTGACGTAATCGGCTCTCGTCGCCACCTTCGTATCGCCCTGGAACCGGAAGAAATCGATATTCCGGTTGACAAGCTCCGTCTCCACAAGATCGAGCATCTTCGTAAACTGCGAGAACACTAAGATCCGGTGTCCGGAAGCGATGGCCTGCGTCAAAAGATCCAGAAGCAGTTCCATCTTCGAGCTCTCGCCCGTAAAATTCTCCATGAACATGGACGGATGGCAGCAGATTTGGCGAAGCCGCATCAAGGCACTCAGAATACGCATACGGTTCTCGTTGTAATCGTAATCCGAATCCTCTTCGTCGATGTGGAACTCTCCGCGGTAATGCTCCAGATACGATGCGTAGAGCTTCTTCTGATCGTCGGAAAGGTCGACGAGGATCTTCTCCTCGGTCTTCTCCGGAAGGTCGGACAGTACGTCCTGTTTCATACGGCGCATGATATACGGCTGTATGCGCAGGTTGAGCTGCCCGAGGATCTCCGTATTGTTGTTCATGATCGGTTTTTCGTACTCATTGACGAACTTCGGATGCGTGAACAGATACCCCGGCATGACAAAGTCAAAGATCGACCAGATTTCCGAGAGCGAATTTTCGATCGGCGTACCGGTCAGTGCAAATCGTGTCTGCGTGCGAAGTTTCTTGACGCTCTGCGCGTTCATGGAAGCGCTGTTCTTGATATTTTGCGCCTCGTCGATGATGACCGCCGAAAACTCGATGGCTTCATAGTATTGCAGATCGCGGCGAAGCAGCGGATACGATGTGATCAGCACTTCCGCCGTGCTCTCGCCGATCGTGCGTCTGCGCTCTTCCGGCGTGCCGCACACAACCTCGCAGCTGAGTGACGGCGCGAAGTTTTCAAACTCGTCCTTCCAGTTGAACATCAACGATGTCGGACATACCACCATGCGGCGGCTCTTCTCCGGAAGGGTCGACAGAAACATGATTGCCTGCAAGGTCTTACCAAGACCCATATCGTCGGCAAGGATACCGCCCATATGGAACTCGGCTAAGTTGCACATCCACGAGAAACCAACCTTCTGATACGGCCGGACATCTGCGTTGATCTGCGGCGGACATTCGCGCAGTTTCGGGTTGTTTAAGTTGTTCAACAGCTCGTAAATGCTGTCGTCCATGCTGTAATCCGCACCGAGACGGCGAAGCATCTGCTCGAGGTAATTCACCTGCGAGCGGTCGATGATAATGCCCTCCTCGCGAATCGGCTTCGTAGAGCCGGACAGCGAGCGGATAAACTGCACCGATTGCTGCATCTCTTCGGAATCCAGCAGCAAAAAGTTGCCGTCCTTCATGCGGTAGTACTTCTTGCGCATGCGGATCGAGCGGAAAATGTCAGCCAGCTCCTTCTTCGGCACATCGTCGTACGAGACATCGAATGTCAGATAGTCCTCACCGGACTTCATATGCACGCCGTAGGAAACCCGTTCGCCCTTGTTGATGCGAAGCGAACGGAAGGAATCGGTATAATACAGATCGCACATTTCCTCGAGACCGTCGCGCTCCCCGAGGATGAAATCAAAGATCTTCTCCGAGTCGCGAAGCAGGAAATATCCCTTGTGCGGCTCAAACCCCAACGACTTGATCTTGTTGAGGATTGCCGTCTCCGCCTCTTTGTCACGAACGAGAATATACTCGCGGCACTCCGGCTCGGCAAAACTGTTGAAGGTGCAGTCCCCGTACGTAAAACGAAGCTCCGCACGGATATCGTAATTGACGTAATCAAGATACAATCCGGACTGCAGCGGCAACGTGAGATACCGCTCCTGCAAAGCGGCGGGGATCTCGATATTCATCGAGTTGCTGAGTTTCGGAAGGACCTCCTCCAGGAATCTGTGAGCGGAATCCCCGCGGAACGCTATGGGCATATCCTCTCTCGAGAGGCTGTTGTAGATCGGCAGATAGTATTTCGTGAACTGCTGCGTCGGATGATACAAAACCTTGTCGTAGAGCAGAATGCTGCCGTCCGCAGCAAGCGGGAACACACGGAACGTGTCGGTGTATCCGATGGAGACGAAGTCCGTGTCCGCATCGATATCGTAGGAAATAAACGGATTGCCGTCACAGAACGTCACGCCCTCGAGGATGCGGTTATTGAACACAAGGTTGAACGAGTCTTTACCCAGACGGCGTAGGATTTCGAGGAAAATGGATTTCGTCAAAACGATGTCATTTTTCTGAAAGACCGACTTCTCTCCCGCGATCTCAAAGCGCTCCTCGAGCTCATTGAGCTCCGAGAGATACTCGATCACGCTGGCGGAACTGCCGTCAAACTCCATGATGTCGCTACGGTAAGTGAAATTCTTTCCCAGGGTGAAATTCTGCCCGCTGCGAATGGAATCGAGCATTTTCTTAACGGACTGCACTTTGTAGCACCGACCGCACCCCATGGCGATCCGCATGATCACGCTGTCCTGGCGCTGGCGCAAAATGCCGTTGTAATAGAACGTCACTTCGATTCTGGCCGTGTCCGTCTGCGCGACGCCGGACTCCAGCTCCTCGTAGTAGTCGAGGATCTGACGGCTGCGTTGCTCTTCCGCAGTCAGGTCGTTGGCTTTTGAGGTGCGCTCATACTGGCTCAGATACAGAAGCGACGCAATGATATGCTTGCACGTCTTCGTCTTCGAAAGATTGGCGCAGGTGCACGAGCATTGCAGCGTTTCGCCGAGGCGCACGGAAACCTTGTAATTGAAGTTCCCTTTGACCGTAAACTGATAAATGCTCTTGTCTTTGTTGGCAACAGCATGCGTCACACGGCCGTTTTTATAATAGGAAAAGCCATCCGCATAGATCTCATCACTCTGCGCATAGCTTTTGATAAATGTCTTTGAAAATAGATTTCTATATTCCAATCTCTGCTTCCTCTTCTGCTTCGCTCTTGAGTTCCTCCACCATCTCCGTGCTGATATAAGGCAACTCTTCGATGGAGGAAACGCCGAAACTGCGAAGGAAATCATCTGTTGTACCGAACAGGATCGGACGTCCCGGAGCTTCCAGCCGCCCGAGTTCGCAGATCAAATGATACTCCAGCAGTTTATTGATCGTAAAATCACTGTTGACGCCTCGGATCGCTTCGATATCCATTCGGGTAACCGGTTGTTTGTAGGCGATGATCGCCAGCGTCTCCAGCATGACATCCGTGAGCACATGGCGCTTAGGGACATGACACAAACGGATCAGATCCTCATAGCAGGATGTCTTTGTGCACATTTGATACTTATTACCGACCTTCGTGATCATGATGCCGTGAGAGTCATCCTCGTAATCGGCGATCAACTCGTCGACGATCCCGGCGAGTTCCTCCTCCGTCATCTCCAACGCCGCCGCAAGCCGTTCGCTCTCCACGGCGTCTCCCATGGTAAAGAGGATTCCCTCAACCGAGGCCTTTTGTTTCACTCTGTCCAACTTCATTCCCCCCGTTACGCAAATTGCTCGATCGGAACGGCGTCCGCCGCCACGTAATCGCATTCGAAATCATCGAAGAGATGATTCTGCCGAATGAACATCCGCCCGAGGTGGATCAACTCGAGAATTCCGAGGAATGTGACGATGATCTCGATCCGGTCTGCCGCCTGCTCCAAGAGTTTGCGGAACGAAAAATGACGATGCTCCAGTCCGTACTTTTGAATACTCAGGATCTTCTCGCTGAAGTTGACTTCCTCTTTCTCGATCCGTCCGAAGTGGCTGCGGATCGGATCGACCTTATTTTCCTGACGCTTCATGATGTCCCGGAAGATACGGCCGAGTTCCGACAACGGCATATCGCCGATCACTTCCTCGGCGCTCACCTCCTCTTGGAACTCCTCCACCTCCGCGGGGATCGAAGCCTCGCGGTAAAGATGCTTTGCGGCATCCACCTGACGGTCCTTGAGATCGACGGCGGCGCATTTGTACATCTTGTATTCCAGAAGTCTCGCGACAAGCTCCGCGCGCGGATCTTCCTCTTCCTCCTCCGCAGGAGCGGGAAGAAGCATCTTCGTCTTGATCTTGAGAAGATAAGCCGCCATCACCAGGAACTCGCTGATGTTGTCCATCTGCAGCTTCTGCATCTCATCGACGTACTCCATATACTGGTCGGTGATCATAGCGATCGGGATGTCGCAGATATTCACTTTATTCTTTTCGATCAAATGGATCAACAGATCCAGCGGTCCTTCAAAGACATCCAATGCCACGGATATGCTCATCTTCTGCAACTCCTTTCGTAATGATCATCAACGTTCCGACGTCTCCACCGTGAGTATCATGATCTCCGGCGGATTGAACACCCGTACGGGCAGCGTGTGCGCTCCGAGCCCGGTGGTAAGTGCCATCACCGAGTCTCCTTCACGGAAAATGCCGGCGTCGTACTTCGGAAACAATTCCATCTGGGACGAAATCACGCCTCCGAGAAACGGAAGCCGGACGATCCCGCCGTGCACATGCCCCGACACCGTAAGGTCGGCTCCGTGCTTTGCGTACTCCGGAAAATAATACGGCGTATGCGCCAGCAGTATGACAAAACCGTCATCTGCGCTAAGGCCCCCGACTCTCGCGAAATCCTCGTCGTTCAGGCTTTCTTTCCTGCCCGAGAGCTTGTAGCAACGATCGGGGATTCTCATACCGGAAACGAGAACATGTTCGGAAAACCGGACGCTCGCATTGTCGAGATATGTGATATTGCTCTGCGAGAAAAACTCGCGGAACTTTGCAAACGTTTCCGGATTCAACCGCTCCATGCCGGTTTCATGGTTGCCCGGAGAGATAAATGTCGGAATCCCCAGGTTTGACAACCCGCAAAGCAACGCCTTCGCGCGCTCCGTCGACCGCCTGTGCCGGACAACCAGGTCTCCGGGTATCAAAATGATGTCCGGTCTGCATCGTCCGATCGCCTCGAGCAGTCTGCGGTTTCCGGCTCCGAACTGCCTTTCATGCAGATCGGCCAGTACACAGATGCGCTTCGGAACCTCTTCGATCCAGCGGTGAGCCTTCGGATATGTAATTGTCTTCCGGGTAATGCGGATCCGGTGATAATCCGCCCATTGCCAGGCAATGAAGCACACCAGAACTACCGCGATTCCGATCAAAATCTTCCATCCCATACCATCACTCCGAAAACGGACTCCATATCATGTTGATTATAAACAATCGGAGAAGATTTGTCAACAAGATATAGTAATAACGCAAAAAAATCACCACAATCTGTAGTGGTGATTTTCCTGAAATTCGTATTTTTTTGTCTCCGCATCAACCGAATGCGTGAAAACCTTCGGAATCGATGTAACCATAGACGCAAGGAACGGTTTCCGGCTTCTTGGATCCGTAGGAAAATGCCGCAAGGAACCGCTCTTTCGCTGCCTCCGCTTTCCCTTCGTCATTGCCGTAGATCACACCGATCGTGTCTCCCGCTTGAACATACTCACCTACCTTGCGATCTACGCGCAGACCGACGATCGGATCGATCGCATCCGCCTTGGTCTCCCGGCCTGCGCCGAGCAAAAGTGCGGACATTCCGACCTCCTGAGCGTTGATCCGGGTGATATAACCGTCCCGAGGGGATGTTACCGTCAATACTACGGAGGGCTGTTTCATTTTTCGGGGATCCTCAAGATACGAAACGTCGCCGCCCTGACTTGCGACAAACTTGAGGAACGTCTCATATGCCTTGCCGGACTCGATCACGTCTTTGCAGTGCGCGTAAGCCGCTTCGTACGAGTCCACAGCGCCGGTGCCGAGCAGCATAAACGATGCCAGCGTGAGGCTGACAGTAAGAAGCGTCTCCTCCCCGTGACCGCGCAGTACCTCGGCTGCCTCCGTAACCTCAAGCCAGTTACCGACATAGTTTCCGAGCACCTGGTTCATGTCCGAGATCACGGCGTACGTCTTTCTGCCGCAGCGATTGCCGATATCCACCATGGTCTGTGCAAGTCTCTTCGAATCCTCCAGAGTCTTCATAAACGCGCCGGAACCGGTCTTGACATCGAGTACGATGACGTCGGCGCCGGACGCCAGTTTTTTGCTCATGATGCTCGAAGCGATCAGCGAGATATTATCGACCGTCGCGGTGACGTCCCGAAGGGCGTACAGTTTCTTGTCCGCAGGCGCTAAGTTCGCGCTTTGGCCGGCAACGGCGATCCCGACTTCGTTGACCCTGCGAAGAAAATCCTCGCCGCTCATTGTCGTACAGAATCCCGGGATGCTCTCGAGTTTGTCGATGGTTCCGCCGGTGTGACCGAGTCCTCGGCCGGACATTTTTGCGACAGGGACTCCCAAAGACGCGACGATCGGACCGACGATCAGCGTGGTCTTGTCGCCGACGCCGCCGGTGGAGTGCTTGTCCGCCTTGATGCCGCGGATGCCCGTGAGATCGAGCTTGTCGCCGCTTTTAGCCATCTCCATGGTAAGAACGGATGTCTCGCGGTTATCAAGTCCCTTAAGGCAGATTGCCATCAAAAGAGCCGACATTTGATAATCCGGAATTTCCCCGTTGGTAAAGCCACGGACGAAGAAAGCAATTTCCTCGTCCGTGAGAGATTCCCCGTTCTTTTTCTTTGTGATGATGTCATACATTCTCATGATGCACCTTCTTCTACTCGAGCGCCTCCAGGAAGCTTTGGATGCGGTCAAGTCCCTTGGCGATCTGCTCCATGCTGATCGCATACGAAAGACGGATGTGGTCGGCGCGGCCGAAGTCCGCACAGGGGATCACTGCCGTCAGGTACTCTTCGATCAAAATATGCGCAAGCGTCGCAACATCCGAAACCACCGTGCCCTTGTGCGACTTACCGAGCACCTCTCCGATGTTGACAAATACGTAAAATGCGCCCTTGGGCGTTATTGCCTTCACATACGGCATCGACTGGATCCTGCCGACCATATACTTGCGTCTTTCGTCAAACTCCTCTCGCATGGCCTCTACGGACTCCTGAGGGCCGTCGAGTGCCTCAACGGACGCATACTGGGCAATCGAATTGGGATTCGAGGTCTGGTGGCTCTGAATGCTTCCCATGACCTTTGCAACCGCAAGCGGTGCTCCGGTGTAGCCAATTCTCCAGCCGGTCATCGCGTAGGCTTTCGCCATACCGCAGCAGGTGATCGTATGATTGTAAATGTCCTCTCCCAACGATGCGATGCTAATGACTTTCGCGTCATCGTAGATCAGACTCTCGTAAATCTCATCGGAAATGACATAGATATCTTTCTCAACAACAACTTTCGCGATCGCGCGAAGTTCATCCTCGGAATACACCATACCGGTCGGGTTGTTCGGAGAGTTCAGAATGAACGCCTTCGTCTTCTCGGTGCAGGCTTCCGCAAGTCTCTCGGCAGTGATCTTAAAGCTGTCCTCCGCGCTGCAGGGCACGAACACCGGAACGCCGCCGGCAAGCTTTACGATCTCCGGATAGCTGAGCCAGTAAGGACTCGGGATGATCACCTCGTCTCCGGGATTGATGATCGCCTGAAAAATGTTGGTCAGTGCGTGCTTTCCTCCGTTGCTGACAATAATCTGCTCGGGAGCGTATGTGAGTCCGTTCACGCGGGCAAACTTGCGGCTGATCGCCGCGCGCAACTCCGGCATGCCGGCTGCCGGAGTGTAACGAGTAATTCCCTTATTCAAAGCTTCAACGGCGGCGTCGCGGATATTTACGGGAGTGTCAAAATCCGGCTCACCCGCTCCGAACCCTACGACGTCGAGTCCTTTTCCGCGGAGTTCTTTTGCTTTCGCCGTGATGGCAAGTGTCGATGAAGGTTTTACGGCAAGGCCTTTTGCCGATAATGAAAGTGACATTTGGAATCCTCTTTTCTTTCACATTTTCGTTAATGTGTTCATGTATACAATACAAATTGCATTGTAGTATACATCTTCGGAAAAGGCAAGCAAAACTTGCCGGTTTTTTTCATCATTTTCCGAAAACGCGGGAAATATAATGAGAGCCGGGATACTCTCCCGGCTCTCGGATTTCATTTCATGTAAAAGGATTCTGATTATTTTGCGTAATCGGTCACTCTGGATTCCCGGATCATGCTGATCTTGATCTGTCCGGGGTACTCAAGCTCGGATTCGATCTTCTTCGACAATTCTCTTGCAATGAGAACCATATCGTCGTCGCTGACCTGCTCCGGGATAACCATAACACGGACCTCCCGGCCTGCCTGAATAGCGAAAGACTTTTCCACTCCTTTAAAGCTGTTGGCAATATCTTCTAATTGATTGAGTCTGTTTGTGTAGGTATCTAAGGTTTCGCGTCTTGCACCCGGTCTCGCTGCGGAGATCGTGTCGGCCGCCTGAACGATGCAGGCGATCAGCGACGTAGCCTCGCAGTCGCCGTGATGCGACGCAACGGCATTGATGACAACCGGCGACTCTTTGTACTTGCGGCAAATGTCGACGCCGATCTGCACATGCGTGCCTTCCATCTCGTGGTCTACGGATTTACCGATATCATGCAGAAGTCCCGCTCTCTTCGCGAGGCGAACGTCCGCGCCCATCTCTCCGGCCAAAAGTCCGGACAACAGGGATACTTCGATGGAATGCTTCAATGCGTTCTGGCCGTAACTGGTACGATATTTCATCTTGCCGAGAAGGCGCACAAGCTCGGGATGAAGTCCGTGAACACCGGTCTTGATGACAGCGGCCTCACCTTCCTCGCGGATGATGTTCTCCACTTCCTTCTGCGCCTTATCAACCATCTCTTCGATGCGGGCGGGATGGATACGTCCGTCGACAACCAATTTCTCGAGAGCGATCCTGGCAACCTCGCGGCGGATCGGATCGAAACCGGAAAGGATAACCGCCTCCGGGGTATCATCGATGATCAGATCGATGCCCGTGAGTGTTTCGATCGTACGGATATTGCGGCCTTCACGACCGATGATCCGACCTTTCATCTCATCATTCGGGAGTTGTACAACGGAAATCGTCGCCTCAGCGACATGGTCGGCTGCACACTTCTGAATCGAGTTCACGATCAATTCTTTCGCGCGCTTATCGGCCGTCTCCTTCGCCTCGCTCTCTAACTCGCGGATCATGACCGCGGTTTCGTGCTTGACGTCTTCCTTAACAGATTCTAAAAGATATTCCTTGGCTTTATCGGAGGTGAGTCCGGAGATTCGTTCGAGCTCCGCAATCTGCTTCGCGCAGTATTCATCTGCTTCCTGGAGCTTCTTATCCAAATCCTGCTCCTTTTGATTCATGCGGGCTTCTTTCTTCTCTAGGGACTCTAACTTTCGATCCAGATTTTCCTCTTTCTGTGTCACACGTTTCTCGTACCGCTGAACTTCGGCTCTACGTTCCTTCAGTTCCCGGTCGGATTCGTTCTTCGCCTTGAGGGCTTCCTCTTTTGCTTCCAAAAGAGCCTCTTTCTTTGCTGTAGCTGCAATCTTCTGCGCACTGCGGTTTGCATCATCTATGATCTCTTTCGAGCGCTGCTCCGCGGAACCGACTTTTGCTTCGTAATTCTTCTTGTAAAGCCGAATTCCGATAACCCAGCACAGAACACCTACAACAACGGCGGTGACAACAGCGGCGATCAAAACCGGCACCAAATTACTGCCGGTGGCCGCAACCAGAATCGTGGAAATAACATCTGGCATGAATTGCACCTCCATATATTCGATTGTAAAGCTTTGCGGAAAAATTCCAACATTTAATATAATATACGAAACGATTTTGGTTGTCAAGCGCTAAAGGCTCAAAAATTACACAACTGTAGAACAGATACTCTACAGCTGACTTCCCAGAAAATAAAAGCCTTTACACTCCTCAAGCCGCACGCGCACAAGCGTCCCGAGAGCCTCTTTCTCCGCCGGAAAATGAACCAGCAGATTGTTGTCAAGCCGTCCCGTCATCAGTCCGGTTTCCTCTTTATACTCCTCGCACAGAACCGTCTCCGTGCGTCCCGTCCAGCGCTCCGCCTGTTCTGCCGCTGTCTCCCCGACAGCCTGAAGCAGCCGATTGAAGTGCTCGGCCGCAACCTCGTCGCTGACCTGGTTATCCATCGCCGCGGCCGGCGTGCCGTTGCGCTTGGAGTACAGAAATGTATAGGCGCTCATGAAGCCTGCCTTGCGTACGACATCAATCGTATCCTCAACATCTTTCATAGTCTCCCCGGGGAAGCCGATGATGATGTCCGTAGTCAGCGCGACGTCCGGGATCCTCTCCTTGATCTTAGCCGCCAGCTCCAGATACTGCTCCTTCGTGTAATGACGGTTCATGGCCTTCAGAAGTCGGCTGCTTCCCGACTGCAGCGGCAAATGCACATGCTTGCACACCTTTTCGTTGGCCGCGATCTCGTCGATCAGATCATCCGGAAAATCCTTCGGGTGCGGCGACATAAAGCGGATCCGCTTGACGCCTTCGACCTTGCTGACCATCCGCAGAAGCTCGGCGAAGCGGATACCGTCCTCCCGGTTTTTGCCGTAGGAATTCACGTTCTGTCCCAACAGCATAATCTCACGAACCCCGTTTTCCGTGAGATGCCTCGCCTCTTCCACAATATCCTCCGCCGCGCGGGAACGCTCCCGTCCGCGAACGTAGGGAACGATGCAGTACGAGCAGAAATTGTCGCAGCCGTACATGATGTTGATGCCGGCCTTGAAGCCGTACTTATTGTATCGGGGCAGGGACTCCACGATCTCCTTCGCCTTGTCCCAGACGTCGATTACCTGTTTGCCGGTTTTCTCACGCCGGTACAGAAGCTCCGCCAGAAGGTAAATGTTGTGTGTTCCGAAGATCACATCCACAAAGCGGTAACTTTGACGGATCTTTTCGACGGCGGATTTCTCCTGCATCATGCAGCCGCACAGAACGATGCGTTTGTCCCGGTTGAGTTTCTTTCGGTTGCCGAGATATCCGATCCGTCCGTACACGCGGGTGTTCGCGTTTTCTCGGACGGTACAGGTGTTGTACACCACCAGATCGGCGTCCTCACCGTCCGACTCCTCATAACCGATCGCCTTCAAAATGCCTGCGAGCGTCTCCGAATCCTTCTCGTTCATCTGGCATCCGAAGGTCTCAATGTGCATCGTCGGCTTTCTGCCGAGTTCCGTCGCGCGCGCAAGCAGCAAGGTCTTCATCAGGTCGATGAAGTAATACTGCCGCTCCGGCTCCATCTGCGGTGCCGCAACAAACTGCGGATCCGTGAAAACTGTGTCAATGTTCCGGTCCATTTATTTTCCTCCGAAAAGCGGGCCGCTTTCACGGCCCGCCGATAATCAGGAACGAACTTGTCCGTTTCCGACGATCTGATACTTGTACGACGTGAGTTCGGCAAGGCCCATAGGACCGCGCGCATGAAGCTTCTGCGTACTGATTCCGATCTCCGCACCGAATCCGAACTCAAAGCCGTCCGTGAAGCGCGTTGAAGCGTTCACATAAACGCAGGCGCTGTCGATGGCGCGAAGGAAAAGATCCGCAGCCTTGCAGTCCTTCGTGATGATCGCATCGGAATGCTTCGTGTGATAGCGGTTGATGTGCTCGATCGCCTCCTCGACGGAATCAACGGTTTTGATGCTTAAAATCGCATCGAGATACTCCGTGCCGAAATCCTCCTCGGTCGCTTCCGCAAACTGCGGAACAATCTCCCGTGCCGCCTCGTCCGCACGGATCTCTACGTGGTAAGGCGCAAGCGCCTCGGCAAGCATCGGCAGGAATTTTGCCTCGACATCCTTATGGACGACCAGCGACTCGCAGGCGTTGCAAACGCCCATGCGCTGTGTCTTCGCATTGATGATGATATCGATTGCCTTGGCGAGATCCGCCTTTTTATCCACATAGATGTGGCAGTTTCCGGTACCGGTCTCGATCACCGGAATAGTGCTGTTCTCAAGCACTGTCTTGATCAGATTCGCTCCACCGCGGGGGATCAAAACATCGATGAACTGATTGAGCCTCATGAGTTCTTTCGTGGTCTCTCGGGCCGTATCCTCGATCACGCACACGGCGTCCGGAGTGATCCCGCAGTCCTCAAGGCCTTTTCGCAAAATGGCCCCAAGAGCAATGTTGCTGTTGATCGCATCGCTGCCTCCCTTGAGGATCACGGCGTTGCCGGACATGAAGCAGAGGCCGAACGCATCGACGGTAACATTCGGGCGGGATTCGTAGATGATCCCGATGACGCCGAAGGGAACGCGTACTTTGCGAACGCGAAGGCCGTTGGGAAGTATCCACTGTGCGATCTTCTCTCCGATGGGATCCGCTAGCTCGGTGATCTGCTCCAAGCCAACAGCCATCGCATCGATGCGAGCCTCCGTCAGGCGAAGGCGGTCGATCATGGAATCCTTTACTTTCTTTTCGACGGCAGCCGCAACATCTGCTGCATTTGCCGCTAGGATGGATTTGGTTTCCTTCCGAAGAAGTCCCGCGATGTGAAGCAGCGCCTCACGCTTTTTCGCGGTTTCGGTCAATGCGAGTACGGAAGCGGCATCCTGCGCTTTCCGTCCGATGATCATCAGATTCATGCCATACGCTCCTTTCCGGTATCAATGCACCCGATCTCCGTAATGATCATATCCGCGGGGACATCCTGCTCGTCCACGGGAAGCGTTTCCGCCTCCTGCAGGCTGTACGCGAGCATTACACGGGGAATGGACTCATGTTTTTTGAGGTAACGGTCATAGTAGCCGCCGCCGTAGCCAAGGCGGTCTCCGGAGTTCGTGTAAGCGACGCCCGGCAGCAGCAACAGACATTTTTCGTCGGCTTTGTAATCGACGCTTCGTCCGGTCACAGGCTCCGGGATCCCGAACTTTCCGGGGGCAAGGTCGTCGAAGGACTGGATGTACTCAAACTCCAGTTTCTCGTCGTCGACGCACTTCGGAACGGCGACTTTCTTGCCGTCCTTCCACGCCTTCTCGATCAGGAAATGCGTGTTTACTTCCGAGCTGAACGACACGTAAGCAAGCACCGTATCCGCGTCCGCATACTCCTTGCGGCTTACCAGATTCTCGGCGATGCATCCGCTGTACAACAGGATCCGCTCGGCCGAGAGCGCGCTCCTTCTGCGTTTCATGACCTTCCGAAGTTCTGCCTTGTCCATGTCCGACCTCCGTCATTTTCCGTAGTATAGTTTCAGTCGACAACTTCGATATTGTCCAGTATGCTCTTTAAGTTTTCGCGGATCGCCCTCACGTACTCCGCACGCAGGTTCGCCTGCTCTTCCCTCTCCTCTGCCGTCAGTCATTCCGTCTGGGACTTGTGATACAGCTCGTTGATTCGTTTGATCGCGTCTTCCGTCATGCGATCACCTCCTATGCTTTCTTCGTCAAATAATCGATCAAATGGAAGTTTTCATTCTTGTGTGCGCGGAAAATGGTTCCCACGTTGCGCCCTTCGATCACATGGCGCAGATTTTTCATGTCGCTGCCGTTGCAGATGACCATGTCCGCTCCGGCGTCATTGGCGATGCGGGCGGCGGCAATCTTCGTCGTCATACCGCCGGTTCCGACATCGGAGCCCGCTCCCTTGGCCATAGACTCCAGATCGTCCGTGATATAGTCGATTTCCTCGATGAACTTCGCGTCCGGATTCGTTCTGGGATCATCGTCGTACAGGCCGTCGATGTCCGAGAGAAGCACCAAAAGATCTGCGTGTATCAATGCCGCTACGATCGCCGAAAGCGTATCGTTGTCACCGAACTCGATCTCGTCGGTAACGACGGTATCGTTCTCGTTTACGACCGGGATGACGCCCATGGAAAGAAGTTCCGTAAACGTCGCACGCGCGTTACGTCGGTTCTCGTCGTGGATCATCGTAAGCTTCGTGATCAGAACCTGCGCCGGCACTTTATTGTACTCCGCGAACAGTCTTTGATATACCATCATGAGTCTGGTCTGTCCGATGGCAGCGCACGCCTGCTTCACCGACTTTTCCTTCGGGCGCTCGTTGATCTTCATCGTCTTTCGTCCGACTGCAATAGCACCGGACGACACCAAAACGACGTCCTTGCCGCTGTTGGAGATGTCCGCTAAGATGCGCACGAGGCGCTCCATTTTCACCAGATCCATGTCCCCCGTCTCCGGGTGGGTCAGCGTTGACGAGCCGATCTTGACGACAATTCTCTTCTTGCCCGCCATCAATGCTTGCCGATCCATACTCATTCCTCCTAGAAGTTCATTACACCGAAGCCGGTGCATATTCCGCGATCAAAGTCTCCGCGATCCGCAGTCCGTCCACGGCTGCGGACAGGATCCCGCCTGCATATCCCGCGCCTTCTCCGCAGGGGTACAACCCTTTTCGTCCCTCCGCCTGCAGCGTCTCGTCGCGGTTGATGCGAACCGGCGACGAAGTACGGGATTCGATGGCCTGCAGCAGAACGTCGCCGTCGCCGAAGCCCGGCATTTTGCGGTCAAAGGCCAGCATTCCCTCCTCGATATCGTCCGCCATGTACTGCGGCAGGCAGGAATGCAGTTCGGTATATGTCACGGCTCCCTTGTTGACCGGCCGGACCGATCCGCAGCCGGTGCTCGGTCGTTTCGCAAGGTAGTCCGCAAATGTCTGAGTCGGTATCCGTCCCTCTCCTACGGAAAATGCAGCTTCTTCCAACCGCCTCTGGTACTCCATCCCAAGCAGTGCCGGCCGGATCTCCGAGACGTGGGGAGTTTCCGAGAACTCCGGTCTCGAAGCACGCAGGCGCTCATAGTCCGCGAGGTACTCCTCAGGCGTAACCGTCACAACGATCGCCGAATTCGAATTCTCCTCCGCACGGTCGTAGTTGCTCATTCCGTTGATCGCAAGCCTTCCCGGCTCGCTTGACGCATTGACGACAAACCCTCCGGGACACATGCAAAACGAGTACACGCCGCGGCCGCTTTTGCACGTATGCGTGACTTTGTAATCCGCCGCCGGAAGTTTGTCGGCGAACTCTCCGTACTGCGTGCGGTCGATGAACTCCCGCTTGTGCTGCACGCGTACGCCCATGGCAAACGCTTTCGGCTCCATGGCAAGTCCCGCCTCCGCAAGAGTTGCCACCGTGTCCCGGGCCGAGTGCCCGATGGCGAGCACCGCGACCTCCGCAGGGATCTCCCTCTCGCCGTCGCGGCCCGCGACGCGAAGCCCGGTCAGCCGGTTGTCCTCCCACAGGAAGCCGGTGACGGCGGTTTCCGTCAAAAATGTTCCGCCCAGCCGTTCGATCTCCGCCTGCATCCCGGCGACGACCTTACGAAGACGGTCGGTGCCGACATGCGGTTTGTTCTTATAGACAATCTCCCCGGGAGCGCCGAAGCGGACGAACGTCGTCAAAACGTGACGGCCGCGCCCCTCGCGATCCTTGATCAGGGAGTTTAATTTTCCGTCGGAAAATGCGCCCGCTCCGCCGACTCCGAACTGCACGTTGGAATTCGGCTCCAGCACTCCGGTCGCAAAAAAGCGTTCAACGTCGTCAGCCCGCTGATCGATCGCTTTTCCTCTCTCGATGACGACGGGTCGAAATCCCTTTTCCGCCAATGAGAGCGCTGCGAACAATCCGGCAGGCCCCGCTCCGATCACAACCGGACGGGATCCAAGCCTTTTGGTTCCGCACTCGGGGAGCCGGTATTCCTTAGGCGTATACACTTCCCACTTTCCGTTCGAACGTCCTTTGGGCGAAACTCCCTCCGCGAGGCGCACCGCCAGCTCATAGGAATAAACAATCTCAGATTTCTTACGCGCATCCAGTGACTGCCGCAGTATCGAAAGCGCTACGATGCCCGATCCCGCAATTCGCAGTACGGACGCCGCGCGGCTTTTTAAGTCCTCCTCGCTGTGCGTCACGGGCAAATGTAATTGAGAAATCTTAATCCAGTGCTCTTTCATCGCTCAAGCCTTCCCGGCAGCCCTCCCTGCGATCACTCCCGTGGCAAATGCCCACTGCAGGTTATAGCCTCCGCAGTTTCCGTCCATATCCAAAAGTTCACCGGTAATATACAACCCGGGATGACCGATCGCCTCGCACGTTGCATGGTCGATTGCGGAAAGCGGAATGCCGCCGCAGGTAACCTGCGCGTTGGCAAACGGCCGCGTTCCGGTTACCGGAAGCGTAAGCGCCTTCCAAACGTCTGCAAGTGCTGCGCATTGCTTTTTCGTTACATCGGAACTCTTCGCCCGCTCCGGTATTCCGGCTCGCGCAAGAGTGAATTTCAAAAGTTTACCGGGTATGATCCCCGCAAATGCTGACATCGCGTCACGGTTTACAAACAAACCGCCTGTCCGCCTTGTCAGTTCGTCAGTAAGCTCCTCCCGGGAGTACTCCGGAGCGCAGTCCACAGTAATTATAACTTCCGTTTTCTCGCGCAGTGCGGATGCCGCAAACCGCGAAAGCTGCATCACCGGAATTCCGCTGATCCCGTACTCCGTCCAGACGATCTCCCCCGATTCCCGGTAGGAATCGCTTCCGCAGGAAAGCGTGATCTCAGCAGGCATGCGAACTCCGGCAATTTCTTTGAGATTGCCGCAATCAAGTGTCAACGGCACCAAAGCGGGCATGTACGGACTGACCGGAATACCTATCTTTCGAAGCATCCGGAAACCGAAATCGCTTTGGCCGAGCCGGTCGCCGGCCGGACCTCCGCAGGCAAAGACAACGCGCTCCGCAGACAGTTTTGCATCGCCGTTCGTCGTTTTGTAGGAAACCGTATAACCGCCGGATTCCGTAGCGGTAACTGCCGTCACGTCACACCCGAGCAAAACCCGGATGCGAAGCCTTTCCATCTCGGCCGTCAGGGCATCGACAACGGACGAGGCCTGTTCGGACCGCGGATAATAATAACCTTTCTTCGCTCTTACGGGGATTCCGATCTCCTCGAAAAAGCGAAGTTCCTCGTCTTTTGTGAATGCCGCAAGGATTGCCCGGATCGCATTCCGGTCGGACCCGCGGAAATTGTCCTCGGATTGATCGTCGTTGGTCAGGTTGCATTTGCCGTTGCCGGTGGCAAGAAGCTTCCGGCCGGGCTTGTCGTTGTGCTCTATGACCGTGACCCTTGCGCCCATGCGGGCTGCCGAAATCGCGGCGAGCATACCGGAAGCGCCGCATCCGATGACTGCGATCATGAAGGCTCCTTTCACCGCAACAGGCGGCATTTGGTAAGGATCTTAACGATCAATGCGCCCTTTGGCATCGCGAGAAGCTGTTCTTTCGTAACGCCGCGCATCAGGATCAAAGTTGCAAAATACACGGGAACCGCAAATGCGATCGCCGCGATACAACTGACGGTAACACCCAGGTGGAAATACGTCAGGCAATCGTACAGGCAGCGGCACGCGAACGCCATGAAGCCCGATGCGATCGCCGGGATCACAAACGTGGTCCGGATCTCCTGCTTATAATTCAGATATTTTCCGACGGCTCGCCAGTTCAGAACGCACACGACAAATGCGAACAAAACGTTGGCAACCATCAACGCATAAACGTTCAGCGTTGTAAAGGTAAGCATCCAGTACAGCACAACGGTATGGATCGCAAGAGCGATCAGGCTGTGGATCACCGGAATGTTCAACCGGTTGATTCCCTGCAGGATTCCGTTCGTCAGCGTCGACAACGCGAAGACGACAATGCTGACGCTTCCTAACTGCAGCATGTTGCGGCTGACGATGCGACCGTCTCCGAACAGCATCATCAGGATCGGTCCCGACAATACGGACATGCCCGCCGCGCACGGGAATGCAATGATCATATTGAATTTTACCGCCGAGGCCACCTTGTCGCGAACGACGTCCATCCGGCCGCGGACATACTCCGCGATCAGGCCGGGAACGATGGCTGTTCCCATCGCCGAAGCTATCGCCACGGGAACATTGGTAAGCAGTTTATACTTGTTGGTGTAGATGCTCCACCACGTGGATCGCACGGAATCGGAAAATCCCTTGGTGATCATCACGTTGTTGAATACATAATTGTCGATAAACCCGGAAATCTGATACACCGTCTGCGATACGACCACCGGAATGACCGTGATGATGATCAGATGAACGACTCTTACGGACCGCTCCTGCGCATGCTTCTCCTCGGATCTCCGCTCCTCCGCGATCAGGCGGTTAAACATCTTCCGCGTGCAGAAATAGATGAACAAAAGCGAAACCATCGCGGCTACCGCTCCGGCAAATGTTCCGAACGTGCCGCCTGCGGCTCCGTAGGAAAGCTGGTTGTCAAAGCCTTCGTACCTGCGAAGCATGTACCATGCGGCGCCCACGCTCACGCAGGCGTTAACGATCTGCTCGAGGATCTGCGAGATCGCGGTCGGAACCATGTTGTTGTGTCCCTGAAAATAACCGCGGATCACACCCATCAGCGAAAAGACAAAGATCGTCGGCGCCAGTACCTTAAGCGGGATCACGACGCCCGGCATTTCGATCATTCTGCCGTACAGTTCGGCTCCGAAATAACATACCGAAGTGGCGATACCGCCTACCACCGCACCGAACAGCATCGCATGCCGGAATACGCGTCTGGCGTTTTGGTGCTGCCCCTGCGTCACTCTGGCGCTGACAAGCTTGGACACTGCCAAAGGAAGGCTGTAAGACGACAAAATGAGCGCAAGATTGTAGAACTCGTACGCCATTCCGTAGTACCCCATGGCCTCGTCGCCCAGAAGTCGCGTCATCGGTACCCGGTAGATCAGTCCGATCAGGCGAACTATGACAGACGCCATCGCCAGGATCGTGCCCTGAACCAGTATATTCGATTTGGTATTCTTCTCGTCTGCCATCGGCAAAAACAACTCCTCTGAAATCAAAATCTCGGTCGGGCGATCACTGTGCGTCGCGGGTGATCCCCAGTGACGCCAGGATCTCTTCCTGCATGCGCTCCATCTCGGCTCTCTCCGCCTCTTCCATGTGGTCGTAGCCGAAGAGATGCAACATGCTGTGGGCCGTCAGAAACGCCATTTCACGCTTTAAGGAATGCCCGTACTCCTCCGCCTGCGCATATGCTCTCTCGACGGAGATCACGATGTCTCCGAGAAGCAGTTCCCCGCTGTCGGGGTCGAAGTACGATTCCGACATCTCATCGAGCCCGTCGAAATTGCCGGGTTCGGCGTAGTCCACCATCGGAAAGCTCAGCACGTCCGTCGCCCGGTCCACGCCGCGGAACTCCTTATTCATCGAGTGGATCGCGGTATCGTCCGTGAGCAGCATGTTGACCGTGCACTCAAACGGACATTTCACATAGTCGCAGGCGCGCTCGAAAACGCTTCGTAAAATGCTCTCGCAGTCCTCGAACAACTCGCCCGTCCATTCCGATTCGAAATAGAAATTCACGATTACTTCTCCTTCTGTCTGTGAACGAAATTCTCGTGTTTCGCCGCAGTTTTCTCCTCGTACGCCTCATACGCCGTGACGATCCTCTGTACCAGGGGATGTCTGACGACGTCTGCGCCGGTCAATGTGGAAAATGCGATATCCTCAATGTTCGAGAGTACTTTCATCGCCACGTCCAGTCCGGAGATCTGATCGGACGGCAAGTCTTTCTGCGTGCGGTCGCCGGTCACGACAACCTTGGAACCGAATCCGATTCGCGTGAGGAACATCTTCATCTGAGCCGGAGTCGTATTTTGCGCCTCGTCGAGGATAATGAACGCATTGTCAAGGGTACGGCCTCGCATGTACGCCAGAGGCGCAACCTCGATCAGGCCTTTCTCCATATTCTTCGTAAAGGACTCCGCTCCCATGATCTGGTAGAGAGCGTCATACAGCGGACGAAGGTACGGATCAACCTTCTGCTGCAGATCTCCCGGCAGGAAGCCGAGCTTCTCGCCGGCCTCGATCGCCGGCCGGGTGAGGATGATCCTGTTCACCTCGTCGTTTTTGAACGCGGTCACGGCCATCGCCATGGCAAGATACGTCTTTCCGGTACCTGCAGGCCCGATCCCGAACACGATCATGTTGTCGCGGATATTATCTACATAGTTCTTCTGTCCCAACGTCTTCGGTTTGATCGGCTTGCCGGTGATCGTGTGGCAGATCAGATCCGAATCCACCGAGAGCATCGACTGCTCATCGTTGTCCTTTGCGAGGGACAGCGTGTAATTTACCTTCTGCAGATTGACTTCGGAGCCTCTCGCGGCGAGCTCTAAAAGCGTCTCCAGAACGCGTCTGGCCTTCGCACACGGCCCTTCTTCGCCGACGATGCGAATCTCTTCCTCCCGTGTCACGATCGTCACACGAAGAGTCTTTTCCACCTGTTTGGCATACTCGTCCATCTCGCCGAAAATGACCTTCTGCCGCGAAACCGGAATCCCGGTCAATGTCTCTATCATCCGCACCTCCGAAGTTTCCGTGCGTCAAAAACGCACAATCACGGATAGTATAGCAAACCTCATCGAAAAATGCCACTTTTTTTTGCAGTTTCTTCCATTGCGGACAAGAAGAAAGAGGACCGCATCTGCGATCCTCCGTCATAATTTCTTACTTGTACTTTCTCTTGCGAGCAGCCTCAGACTTCTTCTTGCGCTTTACGCTCGGCTTCTCGTAGTGCTCTCTCTTGCGAATCTCCTGCTGGATGCCGGCCTTAGCGCAATTTCTCTTAAATCTGCGCAGTGCACTGTCCAGAGACTCATTCTCCTTAACGATAACACTCGACACGAATTCTCACCTGCCTTCCCGCAATCGACGAAGCTCTCACTTCGACGGTCATACCCATCCCCCGAACGGATCCGACGGGATGTCGAATTCTATTGTATCACATTTTCCATGGTTGTCAACAACAAAATCAGCATCCGAGCTGTGCTTTTGCGACTTCTTTCGCCTTCGCGATACATGCGTCGACTCCGGCCGGATTCTTGCCGCCGGCCTGCGCCATGTTCGGACGTCCGCCGCCGCCACCGCCGACCAAAACCGCGATCTCTTTGATCAGGTTGCCTGCGTGCGCACCCTTTGCCATCGCGCTGTCGGAAGCAGCCGCTACAAGATTGACTTTACCTTCCGCAACGGACGCGAGAACGATCATGCAATCCTGCAGTTTTTCCTTCATCTTGTCGCAGAAGTTGCGAAGCGCTCCCATATCAAGGTTCGGAACCGAAGCCGCAAGTATCTTGATGCCTCCGATCTCCTCCGCACTTCCGAGCACATCCCCGAGAGAAGAATCGGCGAGTTTGGATTTAAGCTTCTCATTTTCCGACGAAAGGGTCTTGATCTCCGCCTGCAGAGACTCGATCTTCGCCGCGAGGTTCGCGGGCTCTGCCTTGGCCGCTCTCGCTGCCGAAGCAAGCTCCTGCTCGAGAGTCTTATAGTATGCGATCACATTGCCTGCCGTGATCGCTTCGATACGTCTTGTGCCTGCTGCGATACCGGACTCGCTGACGATCTTGAAGAACGCGATCGATCCCGTGTTGGCAACGTGAGTACCGCCGCAAAGCTCGATGCTGTAGCCGCCCATGTCGACAACGCGCACAACGTCGCCGTACTTCTCGCCGAACAAAGCCATCGCGCCGGTCTTTCTCGCCTCATCGATGCTCATCAGTTTCGTAACAACGGGATAATCCGCCTCAATCGCCTCGCCCACCAGCTCCTCAACCTTCTCGATCTCCTCTTTCGTCATCGCGTTGAAATGCGAGAAGTCAAAGCGGAGTCTCTCGGGATTGACGAAGGAACCCGCCTGCTCGACATGCGTTCCCAGCACCGTGCGCAGAGCCTTCTGAAGAAGGTGCGTCGCGGAATGGTTCTTCGCGGTAGCCGTGCGCTTTGCCTTATCGTACGCGATCGTCACGATGTCTCCGGTGGAGAAGGTTCCGCCGATCACGGTTCCGATGTGAGCGATCTTGCCACCCTTTAACTTGATGGTGTCAACGACGTCGAACTCGGCTGTCATCTCACCCTCTTCCTCCACATAGATGCGTCCGCAGTCGCCCTGCTGACCGCCCATCGTCGCGTAGCAAACGCTTCTGTCAGCGATGATCGCACCGCTCTCGCCCTCGGCGAGCGTGGTCACGATCGAACCCTTGCCTTCCGCTTCCTTCGTCATCACGAGGATCCGGCTCTCACAGCTTTCGTTGTCATAGCCGACAAATTCCGATGTGATCGAAGGATCGATCTCATCGTACACGGTCGCATCCGCGCCCATGTAGTTGGTCTTCTTGCGGGAATTGCGGGCAAGTGTCTTCTGGGCATCCATGGCCTTCCTGTAGCCTTCCATGTCAACCGTCAGACCGCGCTCGGCCAGGATCTCCTCCGTGAGATCGAGCGGGAATCCGAAGGTGTCATAGAGTTTGAAAGCGTCGTCGCCGGAAAGCACGGTGCCGCCGGCATTTGCCAGCGCTTCCTCCATGCCTGCCAGGATCTCAAGTCCCTGGTCGATAGTCTTGTTGAACTTCTCCTCCTCATTGTTGAGAACGGAGAAAATGTAATCTTTCTTCTCCTCGAGCTCCGGATATCCGTCCTTCGAATCGCGGATGACGGTCTCACAGAGGTTTGCGAGAAACTGCCCCTTGATGCCCAAAAGACGTCCGTGTCTTGCCGCACGGCGCAACAGACGACGGAGCACGTAACCGCGTCCCTCGTTGGACGGAAGGATGCCGTCGCTTGTCATGAACGTCACGGAACGGATGTGGTCCGTGATCAGGCGGATGGAAACGTCCTTCTTCGGATCGGTCTCATACGTAACGCCGGCGATCTCGCAAACGCGGTCGCGGAGCGCCTTCATGGTATCAATGTCGAATACGGTGTCGACGTCCTGGCATACAACCGCCAGACGCTCAAGGCCCATACCGGTATCGATGTTCTTATTTTCCAATTCCTCGTAGCCGCCCTTGCCGTCGCCGTTGAACTGCGTGAACACGTTGTTCCACACTTCCATGTAGCGGTCGCAGTCGCAGCCTACGGTACAACCGGGCTTGCCGCAGCCGTACTTCTCGCCGCGGTCATAGTAGATCTCCGAGCAGGGGCCGCAGGGACCTGCGCCGTGCTCCCAGAAGTTGTCGGCTTTTCCGAAACGGAAAATGCGCTCTTTCGCTACGCCGACTTCCTTGTTCCAGATTTCAAATGCCTCGTCGTCATCGAGATAGATAGAAGGGTACAGACGGTTCTCATCGAGCCCGATCACCTTCGTTAAGAACTCCCAGCTCCATGCGATTGCTTCATGCTTGAAGTAATCGCCGAAGGAAAAGTTTCCGAGCATCTCGAAAAACGTGAGATGTCTTGCGGTCTTGCCGACATTCTCGATATCACCCGTACGCACGCACTTCTGGCACGTGGTCACGCGGCGTCTCGGTGGGATCTCCTGCCCCGTAAAATAAGGCTTCAACGGCGCCATACCGGCGTTGATGAGCAAAAGGCTCTTGTCATTTTGCGGAACGAGTGAAAAACTCTTCATCTTGAGGTGATCTTTGCTCTCGAAGAACTCCAGATACATTCTCCGCAGCTCATTCACACCGTACTTCTTCATTGTCTTCTACCTCCGTTATTGCCACTCATTGCAATTCTATCGCTTTGATCTCCGGATCCTGCATAGCTCCGTACCACGCCTTCTTGCGCACCAGCTTCGTGCCGACCATGCGGTACAAAAGCGGCTTCTCGTCGCGGCGCCACGAGATCGAATCATACAATCCCCAGACCGTGATGCAGTCGATGTTGATCGATCCGTCTGCCTTGCCTTCGCTCATCTTCTTGAACACTAGGCGGTACTTGCGCGCCTGCGTATCCTCGGCTCCGTTTGCATCCGTGATCCCGATATCCAGCTCCGTCAGCTGAACCTTGTAGCCTTCGCTCGTAAACAGCGCAGCGGGCTTGCGAATGCACGACTCCACGGAATTGGTGATGGAGAGATGGCTCTGCATTCCGATCCCGTCGATATTTCCGGCATCCTTAATCGGCTTTAAGCAAGCCAGGATCTGGGATGTCTTTTGATAGCAATTGTAATCGTTATAGTACAGATCGACGCCCTCCGGCGCATACTTTCTCGCATACGCGAAGGCATACTCCATGAAATCCGGACCGACGATCTCATACCACGGGCTCTTTACGCGCATTCCGTTCACGCCGCCCTGGCCGGGGTCGATCGCCTCGTTGACTACGTCGTAGCAATAGATCTGTCCCGGATAGAGCTCCTCCATCCCCTGCATAACCTGGCGGATGTAGCTCTCCATACGTTTCAGCATAGTCTCGCGGTCAACGTACTCACCGTTCGTGGAATAGTTCTTCTTGAAGAACCAGTCCGGTGTCTGCTCATGCCACAGCAGGGTGTGGAAGCGCACCTTGATGCCGTTGTCCGCGGCAAACTTCATGCTGCGCTTTAATGCTTCGAGATTGATCACCGGCTCCGTGTACGTCTCCGGAAGTCCGTTCTGACTCGCCTCCCTGCGAAGGAGGGCGTCCGGCTTGGTCTCATTTTCAAATGTCATGCTGTTGAAATTGCCGACGATCTCGCTCTTGAAATCCGGGTTGTTGATAACACTGATCGGCATAGCCATGCCCACAAGGAACTGTCCGTCGAACACTTCCTTCAGGGTGTGCTCGTCAAGAGGATTCGGCGTCGGTGTCGGCGTCGCGGGTACTTCCGTCGGAGTCGGTGTCGCTTCCTCGGTGGGAGTCACGACGATCTCCTGTGTCGGGGTAACTGTCTCCGCAGCGGTATTGTTCTTCTTGTCCTCGCATCCGGCCATCAGCACGGCTGCAAGCATCGCGCATACTAAGACGATCCAAAGTCTTTGCTTCATAGTCTTTCCTTTCCGGAAAAATCCTTAAAAAACAAAATTGGACCGGATTTGGAAAACCCGGTCCGAGGAGCAGCTTGTGGGGGAATCGAACCCCCGTTTCCGCCGTGAGAGGGCGGCGTCTTGACCGCTTGACCAACAAGCCAAATGCTGCGTTAATGATATTACCAAAAGAAACAGAAAAAAGCAAGCACTTTTTTCATCATTTTTCGGAAAATTTTCGCAGCCATGAAAAAGCACGGAATTCAGCCCCCCGCAGGCATCGGATGCTCCAGGTCGAAGACGCAGTATTCTTCGTCGCCGGAGTACATGCTGAACACTTTCGGGAAAACCTGATTGATCAGCTCCTCGTTCATATTCTCCAACCCCGCGCGCGTCCTGTGCTGCAGGATCAGATAGTTCGCCCCGCATTCCGCGGCAGCTGCGAGGATCTCCTCCCGGGTTTCCGAATACACGAGATCCCATGTCTGTATCATCCGGGTATCAAAGTCATAACCGGCATTTTTCACCATACCGCGATACCCGACCGAGTTCTGCAGCCCTGCGGTGTTCATCTGACTCATAAAATTGTCGGGAGCAAGGAAAACGGTGTCTTTCGTGACGCCGGCCTCCCTCGCCCAGCGAAGCAACGGGGGATCCGACTCGTAGCAATATGCTTTTTTCGAGTCGCATTTGTCGAGGATCATATAGAAATCCGCGACGCCGGTAGCCGTCAGGGGCACCAGCAACACAAGCACAAGCAGTGCTCTGGCGATGACAAGAGCTGCTTTCCCGCTCTTCTTTTCCTTCTTCTTTCGGCCGCCGCTTAAGAACCGGCACAGCGCGATACCGCCCTGCAGGCCGATCCAGTAAATGGAGAAAAGAACAAACTTATGGTTCTGCACCATCGCAGGCGACAGTTGCACATGGAACGCAAACACCATCGGCATCAAACTCGCGACCAGAACAACTCTGTGCACGGCATCGGAAAACACGGCATACAGGATGATCACCGGTATCATCAATCCGAACATCAGCCACAGAAAACGGGCATGTCCGAGCAGGGATCGATCCTCCAAAATGTAGCCGTAGGTAAACCGGATCCCGAACTGCTCCGACTCTCCGGCGAACACGGTCGCCTGGATCACGGTCAAAAAACCGGCGATTCCCGCCGTTAGGGCATACACTGCCATCTCCGTGGAAAATACGGCCATCACCGCCAGCACCAGCAGCGCGCTGACGACGGAATGCGCATTCCAAAAGCCTGTCATTCCGAGCACCAGTCCGGCAAATACACCGGTCATGATGGTCGCTTTTCTCGTCGGTACAAACTGGTTGCAAAGGCCGTCCAAGAGCCTTGCGGCCCCCTGCTTCTCCGAATGGAATTTCTTTCGCTCGTTGATTCCCTTGATCAGGTACGGCAGAAACAGCGAGATCGCGAAAAATGCGGCCGCAAATCCGAAGATCAAATGCCGCTGATTGATGAAGGCATTCTGTTGATAAATTCCCCACCACTCCTTGACCGTCGCACCGAAGTAGTTGTTGTTGAGGTGAAACGCCTCGGCGAAGTTGTCTTTATTTTCCTTGTAAAACTCCCACAGTGCCAGGGACGGACGGAACATCACCAGAAGCCATACCAGATGGCAGTAGTTGCGCCGACCGCACAGGCGGAAGAAACACGCATAGATCCCGCAGAACATGGCCAGCATCGCAAGCACCGCCGGCACGTTGAAGGCATGGTCGATGCGCATCCCCAAAAGCTCGAGGTTTCCGGCCAGGAAGTCGAACATGAAATGATAATTGATCCCGGCGTTCGTGTAGTACGGGTAGTCCATCGGCACATTCTGCCATTCGGACACGGACCGGATCAGATTGACATGAAGCGCATAATCCTCGATCACGGGGTTGGCGATGGCGATCGACTGATCCACGACGCGAAAGCTCGCGATCATCAAAACCACGGCGACGGACAGCGAAGCGGCAAGGTAAACCATCTCGCTGGTTCCCGGCACCATGCTGCGAAACGTGGATTTCACCTGGATGCGCTTTCGGAAAATGACGATCAGAACGATCGAGAGAACCGCAAAGGCCGGCATGCAGATTGCGTTGGCGATCGTCAATGGCCGGTCGGCACGACGAAACAGACATCCCACCAGGTAGGTTGCCCATGTCAGAGTGAGAACGCCGGAGAGAAAGCATGCCGGAAATGCCGTAAAAAACGGATTCACCGAATGCTCTCCCGCCGTCGTCAGAATCTTTTTTTGAAACACCCGCGGCACGAAGGCAAGCACCAACGCAAAACCCGTGAGCATTGCAATAAGCAGATACAAAATTCCCAGCATGTTCTTTCTTCCCCCGACCGCAGCGGAAATTACTGCTGCGTTTCAAATAAATTCTGTCCGAAGATGTCCTCCAGCCGCATCTGGTTGGACTCCGGAAGGCCCTGCAACACGCCGACCGCCTGAAGACGGTCCGTCACGCTCTTGCCGACATGACAGCGCTCCCGGAAATCGTCCAGCGATAGGAACGGATTATCCGGATCCGCGTTGTCTTCGATCGATTTCGCCGCAACCGCACCGAGATCCGCGATCGTCGTCAGGGACGGCATCAATTTGCCGTCGATGATCTGGAATCTCGATGTCTTCGCACGGTAGATGTCGATCGGCCAGAAGTCAAAGCCTCGGGCATACATCTCCTGTACAAGACGCATATCGCGGAGCTGCCCCTGCTCCTTGTCCGAGAGGGCGTAATCCTTGTTATTGCTGTTGCTGCGCCGGATATACTCGCGCATCTTGGACTCGAGTTTCTGCTGTCCCATCGCCATGATCTCATAGTCGAAGTTCGTCGCACGGATCGAGAAAAATGCGGCGTAGTACGCTAACGGCTGATAAATCTTAAAATACGCAACGCGGAATGCCATCATGACGTACGCACACGCATGTGCCTTCGGGAACATGTACTTGATCTGCTTACACGACCAAATGTACCAATCCGGCACGTCGCACGCCTTCATCTCCTCCTCCATCTCCGGTTCCAGTCCCTTTCCTTTCCGGACTTTCTCCATGATCTTGAAGGCGTTTTTGTTCTTCACGCCCTTGGAGATGAGGTAAGTCATGATATCGTCTCGGGTGCAGATCGCAGTAGACAACGTACACTGCCCCTGAGCGATCAGATCCTGCGTATTGTTTGTCCAAACGTCGGTGCCGTGAGACAATCCCGAGATCCGGATCATATCCGAAAAGCTCTGCGGTTTCGTCTCCTTGAGCATCTTCATAACGAAGTTCGTACCGAGCTCCGGAAGTCCGAGACATCCCTGATCGCAACCCTCAAGGCTTTGACCCGGAAGAAGTCCCAGTTTCTCCGTTCCAAGCATCAGCGACAGAATGTTCGGATCGTCCATCGGAAGCGTCTTAACGTCGATCCCCGTGATGTCCTCAAGCATTCGGATCATCGTCGGGTCTTCATGCCCGAGGATGTCCAACTTCAACAGGTTATGATCGATCTTGTGGTAATCGAAATGCGTCGTCACGGTATCCGTGGTCATATCGTTGGCCGGATGCTGCACCGGTGTGAACGTATCGATCTCCTCACCGTGAGGCAAAACGATGATTCCGCCCGGGTGCTGGCCCGTCGAACGGCGAACGCCGACGCAGCCCTGCGCGATCCGTTCGATCTCCGCGGAGCGTTTCTCGATGCCGTGCTCCTCGTAGTACTTTTTAACGATGCCGTACGCCGTCTTGTCGGCGACCGTTCCTACGGTTCCCGCACGGAACGTATGCCCTTTGCCGAAAAGAACCTCGGTGTAGGCATGCGCCTTGCTCTGGTATTCACTTGAGAAATTCAGGTCGATATCCGGCTCCTTGTCGCCGTTAAACCCAAGGAACGTCTCAAAAGGAATGTTCTGACCGTCCTTCGTCAGCGGCTTCCCGCACACCGGACATATGCGGTCCGGCATATCAAAGCCGGACTTCAAAAGATACGACTTCACCTCGTCGGAATCGAAATCCGAGTAGTTACAGTTCTTGCAGTAATAGTGCGGCGGCAGCGGATTGACCTCCGTGAT
Organism: Lachnospiraceae bacterium; assembly: GCA_017441265.1. GTDB lineage: Bacteria > Bacillota > Clostridia > Lachnospirales > Lachnospiraceae > ISDg. Next base: position 34,327 of record JAFRYE010000050.1, read on the forward strand.
TCCGGACATCGTCGCAACGAACGAAGAGCCGACGCTGCCTCGGGAACCTACCAGATAGCCGTCGTCGTTGGAATGCTTCACAAGTCGCTGCGCAATGATGTACAACACAGCGAATCCGTTGGAAATGATGGAGTTCAGCTCCTTCTCCAGACGGTCGCTGACCACCTTCGGAAGCGGGTCTCCGTACCAGCTGTGCGCCTTGTCGTAGCACAGTTTTCGAAGCTCCTGGTCGGAGTTCTCGATCACCGGAGGACATTTGTCGGGGCGAACCGGCGCGATATGCTCGATCATCGAATTGACGCGGTTGGGGTTCGTCACAACGACTTCGTACGCCTTCTTCGGCGGCAGGTAGGAAAACTCCTCGAGCATCTCGTCCGTCGTTCGGTAATACAGAGGCGGCTGCCGGTCGGCGTCCTCAAACTTCTTCGAAGCCATGATGATCCGGCGGTAGATCTCATCCTCGGGATTTAAGAAATGAACGTCACAGGTGGCGATGCACATTTTCCCGTGCGCATCCGCAAGATCGACGATGCGCTTATTTAATGCCGCTAAGTCGGATTCGTTCTGCACCTGCGGGAACTTCTCGGAATCGATCATGTAGCGGTTGTTTCCGAGCGGCTGGATCTCGTAGTAATCATAGAAATCGCTGATGCGCTTGACCTCTTCCTCGCTCTTATTTTCCGCGATCGCGCGGAACAGTTCTCCCGCTTCGCAGGCCGAGCCGATGATGATTCCCTCACGCATCTGCCGTAACAGACTCTTCGGGATTCGCGGCTTCGCGCGGAAGAAATAATCGAGGTGCGATCTCGACACAAGCCGGTAGAGATTGTTCCGTCCGACATCGTTTTTGCACAGCAAAATGATATGATAGCTCGGAAGGCGCTTGATCGCCTCCTTGTCTTTCTCGAGATCAAACGGTGTGCCGTCTTCCTTCGTTACGGACTCGTCGTCGACAATATAGCCCTCGCACCCGTAAATGATCTTAAACTTCTTGTAGGCCGCCTTCTTCTCCTCGTCGTCGGGGAACATCTTCGACGGGTCGATGGCGTGGGCGGCGTCGACGAAGGACTGCACAACGCCGTGGTCCGTGATCGCGATCGCCGGGTGTCCCCACTCGAACGCTCTCTTTACAATGGTGGCCGTATCCACCACCGCGTCCATATCGCTCATCTGCGTGTGGCAATGCAGCTCCACGCGCTTTACCGGAGCCGTGTCGGTCCGTTTTCTGCGGAAATCCTCCGCCTTGCGCATACCGATCACATGGTTGACGGTGAGTTCCTTCACGTAGCGGTCGGTCTCCGTCGTGCCGGAGATCGTGACAAATGCCCCGTTCTTGACGATCTTCAAAAACTCATCCGCTTCATCCGTTCCGATGAACACACGAACACCGATGGAATCCTCGAAGTCCGTGATGTTGAATGTCACTAAAGTCTTCGTCGGGCGCTTCTTCTCCGGGTCATCATTGTCTTTGCGCACAAGCTCGCGGCTTTCCACCGTGAAGATCTGACCGGTTATCGTGACGTTTTGGAAGGAATCGAAGATCGAGGAGATCGGCGTGATATCGCTGAAATCGAAGGTTTTCCCGTAAAATACAAGCGGGTCTGCGGCCGGGCGCTTCTTGCGCACGAACTCCTTCTGGCCTGCCTGTTCCTCCTCGGGTTCTTTCTTCTTGCGAACCGTGAGATCCTTCGGTTTCGCATCCGCGACGGTCTTGGCCGTGTCACGCCTGCGTATCACTCTTGCAATATGCTCATCCGGGGAATACACGCGCTCCGGCGGATAGGTGTCCGAGAGATCCTCCGGTTCGCAATAGTCGATCACCACGCCGGAAAAGCGCCCGGTCCAAAACGCGACGCGCTCGGAAAATGCCTTGCGAAAACTCGATTCATACGCCAGGAACAGATTGTCCCCGGGAAGCGTCAGACGGATTTTTCCGTTGTCAACCACGGCCTTTGCCTCGGAGAGAACGAAATTGAAGCTCTCGTGATGCATCACCGCATTTTCCGAATTGATCAACGCAAGGAGGTTCGCAAGCGCCTCCTCATCCGAAGAACTCTCCTCAATACACAGAAAGCGCACCCGCAGTGTTATGTGCCGCATGGTGCCCTGAAAGATCTGATTCTCAATCTCCTTTTCCAACTGCCGGATCGCAGAAAACGGAATCAACTCATCCGATTCCGCATGGACGACGATCTCGTCGCCTTCCATCGATGCCGTGATCTTCAGCACGCGAAGACCGCCGGATAATCGAGCGAGCTCCGGTTCCAGCCGGAGCCCGAGAAATGCCTCATACAACGGCATATTAGCCTCCCTGCTGCAGACGATCCAACTCCTCTGCCAAAGCCGAAAGCAGCTGATCTTCGGGCATTTTCCGAAGAATCTCGCCTTTGCGGAACAACAGTCCCTCTCCCTTTCCGCCGGCGATCCCGAGGTCCGCCTCACGGGCCTCGCCGGGGCCGTTCACAACGCACCCCATCACAGCTACTTTGATATCCAAGTCATAGTTAGCTACTAATTTTTCCGCGGCCTGCGCAAGGCCGATCAGATCGATCTGCGTTCTCCCGCAGGTCGGGCAGGAAACCAGTTCCACGCCGCCCTTGCGAAGACCTAAGGTACGCAGGATCAATTTTGCGGAGCGCACTTCCTCTTCGGGCGCTCCCGTCAGCGAAACACGGATCGTGTCGCCGATCCCTTTTTGTAAAATGATTCCCAGTCCGATGGCGGACTTGATATTTCCGGAATACACCGTTCCGGACTCCGTGATACCGACATGCAGCGGATACTGCGTTCTCTCGGAGATCAGCTCATGGGCTTTCACCGACATCAAAACGTCCGAGGACTTAATGCTGATCACGATATTATGAAAATCCGCGTCCTCAAGCATGCGCACTTTGTCGAGTGCGCTCTCCACCAGGCCTTCTGCCGTCACGCCGCCGTATTTTGCGAGAATGTCCTTTTCCAAAGAACCGCTGTTGACGCCGACGCGGATCGGAATTCCGTGGGCGTTGGCCTCATCGGCCACTGCGCGGATATTCGCAACACCGCCGATGTTGCCGGGATTGATGCGGATCTTATCGGCACCTGCGCGGATCGACGCCAGAGCAAGACGGTAATCAAAATGAATATCGGCAACCAGCGGAATGCTGATCTGCCGCTTGATCTCGCGGATCGCCTCAGCCGCCTCCGGAGTCGGAACCGCAACGCGGATGATTTCGCATCCGAGAGCCGTCAGGGACTGGATCTGCGCCACCGTGGCCGCTACGTCCTCCGTCTTTGTGTTGCACATCGATTGTATCAAAACCGGATTGTCGCCGCCGATCACTCGATCGCCGATGGCTACGGTCTTTGTCCGCATTCGCATATCAAACCTCCGATCACAGCGGCAGGATTGCGCCGAAAACGTTGACGATATCATTGTACAGAACAAATACCATCAACAGCATCAGCAGGATGAAACCGATCAGCGTAACTACACCCTCGACCTTCGGGTTCACCTTCTTTCCGCGTATCGCCTCGATAAAGAGGAACAACAGCCGGCCGCCGTCCAGCGCCGGGATCGGCAGAAGGTTCATAACGCCGAGGTTGGCGCTCAGTAAAACGCCCCAGTTGATCAGGTTGAGGAACGAGTAGAACGCGCCGTCCTCCTCATAACTCTCTTCCACGACATCGCCGATCTCGTCGACGATGCGCACTACACCGCCGACATCCTTGCGGGACGCCTTGCCGCTCAACAGATACCCGAGGCTCTTCACGGTCGCTTTGATCCAGTATCCGACCTCGTGCAATCCGTAGCCGATGGTGCCGAAGAATCCGGCTTTCTCACGGATGTAATTGGCGTTATAGGAAAATCCGAGCTGACGCTCCTGCGTCAGGATCGGCTGCACGTTGAATGTCAGTTCCTTACCGTCTCTTTGAACGACAAAATGCATGACGTCGTCACCGATCGGATTTTTCTCCGTGTAGTCCATGAAAGCAAGGCCCGAAGCGATCTCAACGCCGTTTACGCTGATGATCGTATCGCCCCCGCGCATGCCTGCCTTCGCAGCAGCACCTGACGTTTCGCTCAGCGTCATCGGCGAGTTGGATGCCGTGTAACTGATCCCGCACAGATACTTGGAGATCAATTTTGACGCGTACGTCTTCTCGACCACGGTTCCGTCCTCTTTGCGGAACTTGATCGTCACGTTCTCGGGAATATCGTCAAACTGCGTATACAATGCAACATCGCGGCCGACCGTGATGGAGTGTCCGTCGTACTCAAGGATCGTATCACCCTTCGCGAGTCCGGTCTCCGCCGCCACCTCCTCGGAAACGCCGTCAACCAGCGCCGGGTCGTACCCGATGGAACCGATGATGATGCATGCGAGTAAAAACGCGAGAATAAAGTTGAAAAAAGGTCCCGCGAAGATAATGCTGATCCGTTGCCAAACATTCTTGCTTCCGAAGCTTCCCTCTTCGGGCTCTTTCTCCGCAGGTTCCCCCGCACCGGTCTTGTCTGCCCCGGCATTCTCCGCGGACTCCGCTCCGAGCACGGACACCTCTTCCGCGCCGTCCTCCGCCTCTTCGGACGAGGACTCGGTCTCAACCATGATGGCGTCATTTTCCCCGAGCATCAGACACGAGCCGCCGAACGGCAGCAGTTTTAAAGACCAGCAGGTACCCATCATGTGCCAGCTCAAAAGCCTCGGACCCATGCCGAGGGAAAACTCCCTGACGGTCACACCGTTGATCCGGGCAACCAGAAAATGACCGAACTCATGGAAGCAGATCACCACTCCGATCATAAAGATCGCCAGCAAAATGTTCGTATGGTTCGTCAATACCAGCGCAACAATCGCAGCCACCAGCAAAACCGCGCCGATGATCGTGTTTTTGTTTTTCATCTCTCTCACCTCGAAAGCATCTCACGGACTTCCGCCTCTGCAGCCAGAACATCCTCAAGCGAAGGCGCCGCCTTGATGCTGTGTTTCTCCGTCGCACGCTCGATCATGCGCGGAATATCCATGAAGCCGCACTCGCCGGCCAGGAATTCCGCTACCGCGAACTCATTTGCCGCATTGTAAACAACAGGAAGCGTCGTGCCGGTCATCTGACCGTAGGAGCAGTCCGTCGCAAGCACGTCGCGCGCCATGGAAAATGCCGGAAAATTCTCCCAATCCGGCCGGAAAAATTCCAATTTTCCGACACAGAACAGATCCAATTCATCCGCGATCCGGGCCTTGCGCTCCGGATAACAGATCGCATATTCGATCGGCAGCCGCATGTCCGGCGTGCCCATCTGACCGATGACCGCTCCGTCGACAAACTCCACCGCGGAATGCAGAACGCTCTGCGGATGAACGAGCACTTCGATCTGATCCGCCGAAAGCCCGAACAGCCAGCGCGCCTCCATCATCTCCAGTCCCTTGTTGACCATCGTTGCGGAATCGATCGTGATCTTCCGACCCATCGACCAGTTCGGATGCTTCAATGCATCCTCTACGGTGAACGATTCCATCTCCTGCTTCGTCTTTCCCCGGAACGGTCCGCCCGAGGCCGTCAGCAGGATCCTGCGTATGGACGGATGACCGCGGAAGAAGCAGTCGCGATCGCCCGAAAGCGTCTGCAGGGATTGGAAAATGGCCGAATGCTCGCTGTCGATCGGATACAGGGAAACGTTGTATTGTTCCGTGAGAGGCACGATGATATGACCTGCCGCCACCAGGGTTTCCTTGTTTGCGAGCGCGATCGTCTTGCCGGCTTTGATCGCCGCGATCGTCGGCCGAATACCGATCATTCCGACCAATGCGACAACCGTCATCGTTGCATTGTCATACGACGCGCATTCCGAAAGGCCCTCTGCGCCGCACACGATCTTCACATCCGGCATGTCGGAAAGTCGTTCCCGGAGTTCGTCATATGCGGACTCCTCATAAATCTCCACCAGTTCCGGATGAAACTCCCTTGCCTGCTCGGCCAGAAGCTTCACACTGCTTTTCGCCGCAAGCGCAGTAACCCGCAACTCGTCGGGATAGCGCCGGACCAGTTCCAATGTCTGTTTACCGATGGACCCCGTCGAGCCCAGCACCGATAACTTCTTCATCGCAATTCACTCCCCGAAATATCAACCGAACACCGAGATCAGTAGCAGATACACTGCCGGTGCCGTAAAGATCACACTGTCGAACCGGTCGAGAATTCCGCCGTGTCCCGGAATCAGCGTGCCGTAATCCTTGATACCGAACTGCCGCTTGATCCCCGATGCCGCCAGATCGCCGAACTGCGAAAGCACGGAAGCGCAGGCGCAGATTACCGGGAACGCGATCAACGGGCTTGCCACGGACGTCAGCGAGCTTCGGAAAATAAGAGCGTACACAAAGCCAAGCAAAGCTGCTCCCAAAACGCCGCCGACACAGCCTTCCACGGACTTCTTCGGGCTCAGCACCGGGAACGCCTTATGCTTTCCGATCAAGCGACCGACGCAGTACGCGCTGGTGTCCGATCCCCATGCTCCGAGGAACACAAGCCACACCAGATATGCACCGCTGTCCATGATTCGGACGCGGTAGATGCACGCAAGCATCACGGCCACATACACGACGCCGAAAAATGCCGCAAGCACCTGCTTGAAATCTATGTTCGGGTATCCGATGACGAAAACGATCATCTCGGCGAGCAAAAACAGCATGATCCCGGGAAGGATCCAGGAATCCTTCTCGAACAAAAGAAGAACATAATAGCCGCATGCCGCAAGATATCCGAGTATGGCCGCCGGTCCGAAGCCGGCGCCGAACACACGGTTCAACTCAAACATGCCGATCAACGAAACGGCAAGTAAAACACCCCAAAGAACATACCCCCCGAAAGCAATCGCTCCGATTGCGATCAGAACTAACAAAACCCCGCTGATCAAACGTTGTTTAAACATGGATCCTCCCGAGTGGTTATTTTACGCCGCCGAAGCGACGGTCGCGCGTCGAATAGTAATCGATGGCCTTTTGAAGCTCTTTCTTGTTGAAATCCGGCCACAGTACATCCGTGAAATAAAACTCCGTGTAAGCAAGCTGCCAGGGCAGGAAATTGGACGTCCGCATCTCACCGCTCGTGCGGATCAAAAGATCCGGATACGGTATCCCCGCCGTGTCGAAATAGGAATAGAACACCGCCTCGTCGAGCTCGTCGGGCTTCTTCCGTCCTTCGGCGCAATCCAGTGCAAACGCTTTCGCCGCACGCATGATCTCGTCCCGCCCGCCGTAGTTGATCGCCACCTGGAACTGCAGCCCCGTGTTGACCGAGGACACCCGTTCCAGTGTGCGGATACTCTCCCGCAGATCGTCGTCCAGTGCAGAAATATCACCGATGACGCGAACCCGCATATTGTTCTTACTGCTTCGGGCGATACTGTCCTTCATGTATTTGCGAAGAAGCTTCATCAGGGCGTCGACCTCTTCCTTCGGTCTTGCCCAGTTTTCCGTGGAAAATGCGTAGATCGTCAAATACTCAATACCCAGATTGTATGCATCCTCGCAGATCTGCTCCGCAACGCGGCTGCCCTGCGCATGACCGGCATTTCTCGGCAGAAAGCGCTTCTTCGCCCACCGTCCGTTGCCGTCCATGATGATCGCCACATGTCTGGGAACTGTCTTTTCTTCCGTTGCCATTTGCCTTCCTATCCCGGTTTCGTCCCCGCAATCGAAAAGGGCGTCGCCGACGCCCTTTCGAAGTCTTGCCAGAAAGACTTTATACCGTCATAATCTCTTTCGTCTTATCCTCGATCGTCTTGTCAATCTCTTCGATGAACTTGTCGGTCATCTTCTGAGCGTCGGTCTCCATCTTCTTGGTCTCATCCTCGGAGATTTCCTTGCCGGCCTTCTTGATCGCGTCATTTGCGTCACGGCGGATATTGCGGATCGCAACCTTCGCCGCCTCGCCCTTCTTCTTTACGTCCTTCGCAAGTTCCTTACGGCGATCCTCCGTGAGCTCGGGGAACGTCAGACGGATGATCTTGCCGTCGTTGCTCGGCGTGATACCGATGTCGGAAGCCATGATCGCCTTCTCGATCTCCTTGATCATCTTCGACTCCCAGGGCTGGATCGCGATCACGCGCGCTTCCGGAACGGAAACGTTCGCAACGCCCTGAAGGTTGGTCTGTGTGCCGTAATAATCCACGCGGATCTTATCCAGCAAATGCGGATTCGCACGACCTGCGCGAATGTTCGCATACTCCTCCTTGAGGAAGTCGATCGTCTTGTTCATGGATGCCTCAAAGGGCTTCAAAACCTCATTCATAGTTTGCTACCTCCTTGTGTCTTGCGTGTATTGACCGTTCAGTCCACGGTCACAACCGTGCCGGTATTGGTGCCGGAGACATTTTTCACGATCCCGTCAGGCTCCTGCAGGGAAAATACCAGTGTCGGAATCTTGTTCTCCATGCACATGACCGTCGCGGTCAAATCCAAAATCTTCAGTTTGCGGTCGAGCAGTTCCTGATACGAAACCTCCGTATACTTCTTCGCATCGGGATTCGTCTTCGGATCGGAGTCGTAAACTCCGTCAACCGCACGCGCCATCACGATGGCATCGCAGTCGAGCTGGATTGCCCGGAGCGCCGTCGCGGTATCCGTTGAAAAATACGGATGCCCCGTGCCTCCCGCGAGGAAAATGACGCTGCCGCTCTTCATCGCAGCCACCGCCTTGTCCTTGGAGAACAACTCGCTCACCGTACCGCAGGCAAACGGCGTGAAGATCTCCGTCTTCATCCCGCAGCAGCGGCAAATCTCGGACATATAAATGCAGTTCATAACCGTGGCGAGCATTCCGATGGAATCCGCCTTCGTACGGTCGATCGTCTCGCTGGAACGGCCTCTCCAGAAATTACCGCCGCCGATCACGATGGCAACTTCCGTCCCGCCTGCTACCAGCTTCGCGATCTGGCCTGCAACCTCCATGCAGGTGGCCTCGTCAAAGCCGGTCTTTTTGTCTCCGGCGAGAGCTTCTCCGCTCAATTTCAAAAGAATTCTTGAATACTTACTCAAGGTTCCCCTCCTTCGGGTGAAGCCGAAATCTTTCTGTGGACTCACCCATTTGTCATTCTAACATATTTGCATTTTCAAATCAATAAAAAATGAAGTCTTCGAAAGGTTTCTTCCGAAGACTTCATTGAGTTCTTGTATTGATCCCACGGGATTACTTGCCCATCTGCTTAGCAACTTCCTCAGCGAAATTCTCCTCACGCTTCTCCATGCCCTCACCGGTCTCGAAGCGTACGAACTTCACGATGTCAAGATCCTTGGAAACGCTTGCAACATATGCAGCAACCTTCTTCTCCTGATCCTTGACATAGATCTGATCAACAAGGCAGATCTCCTTGAGCTCTTTGTCAAGACGCCCCGGAACGATACGCTCGATAACGATGTTCTCCGGCTTCGGCTTAGCGCTCTCGGCATTCTCCTTCAAAGCCTCTTTCGTGATGATCTCGGTCTCGGAAGCAATGAAGTCAGCGGAAATCTCTTCCTTGCGAACGTATGCGGGCTTCATAGCGCAAACCTGCATAGCGATATTCTTAGCGCACTCGATGTTCGCCTCGTTAGCCTCGCCCTTCATCTGAACAAGGATACCGAGCTTGCCGCCGTTGTGGATGTAGCTTACTACGAAGCCGTCCTCAGCAACGATCTTCTCGAAACGACGAACGGAAATCTTCTCACCGATAACGGCAACAAGATTGGCAACAGCCTCCTTCACGGTGATGGAAGGATCCTCGCACCAAGGCGAAGCAAGGAAGCAGTCGATGCAGGCAGCATCCGTCTCGGAAGCCTGCTTAGCAACCTTTGCAACGAAATCCTGGAACTTCTCGTTCTTAGCAACGAAGTCGGTCTCAGAGTTAACTTCAACAACCGCAGCGACCTTGTTGTCAGCGGTTACACAGGCAGCGCAGATGCCCTCAGCGGCAATTCTGCTCTCCTTCTTAGCAGCCTTGGCCAAACCGTTCTCACGAAGCCATACAACTGCCTTTTCCATATCTCCGTCAGTCTCGGTCAGCGCCTTCTTGCAGTCCATCATTCCGGCGCCGGTCGTCTCTCGGAGATCCTTTACCATGCTTGCTGTAATCGTAGCCATAGTTTTTCTCCTTGATCTGTTTTAGTATGCCGCAAATTACTGCTCAACAGCAGCTTCCGCGGTCTCTTCTTCCTTGTCTTCCGAAGCGTTGTCAACAAGCTCTTCGCCCTGATTTGCCTCGATGACAGCGTCAGCCATCTTGCCCACGATCAACTTAACGGCGCGGATTGCGTCGTCGTTGCCCGGGATAACATAATCCAACTCATCCGGATCACAGTTCGTGTCCGCAATACCGATCAACGGAATACCGAGGGAATGAGCCTCCTGAACGCAGATGCGCTCCTTCTTCGGGTCTACTACGAAGATGGCGTCCGGAATATGAGTCATCTCCTTGATACCGCCGAGGTTCTTCTCCAGCTTCTCCCACTCTTTCTTGATGCCGATAACTTCCTTCTTCGGAAGAACGTCAAACGTTCCGTCCTGAGACATCTTCTCGATCTCCTTCAATCTTGCGATACGGGAGCGGATGGTCTTGAAGTTCGTCAGCATACCGCCGAGCCAACGCTCGTTAACATAGTACATACCGCAGCGCTCGGACTCGCTCTTGATCGAATCCTGTGCCTGCTTCTTCGTTCCTACGAACAGGATCTTGCCGCCGTCGGCAACAATGCTCTTAACGGCTGCATATGCCTCGTCTACCTTGCCTACAGACTTCTGCAAGTCGATGATGTAGATACCGTTTCTCTCCGTGTAAATGTACGGAGCCATCTTAGGGTTCCAGCGTCTCGTCTGGTGACCGAAATGTACGCCGGCCTCCAGTAGCTGTTTCATTGAGATAACGCTCATGGTTATTCCTCCATTTGGTTTATTCTTCCGCACCGTCCCAAAAAAAGCACCCCCGCACGGGGGAACCGGGCCTTTTCGCCGACAGCGCGTGATTAGTGACTTTGGCAGTATATCATAACAATTTCAAGGTTGCAAGCAAAAAACGCGATTTTCGCAAAGAAAAATCGCGTTTGTGTTCGAATCCCTAAAAAGAGTCCTATCCCGGCTGGAAAATCAGCGTTCCACCGGCCCGTAACTCTCCAAAATATCAAGAAAATACGGGTTTACGATCTTGACGTACGTCCCTTTCATTCCCGATGAGCGGCACTCAATGATCCCCGCGCTGGCAAGTTTGCGAAGTGCGTTTACGATGATCGATCTTGTGATCTTGATCTCGTCGGCGATCCGGCTGGCCACAAGCACGCCTTCGATCCCGCTGATGCGCGCAACGACCTCCCGCACGGCGCTCAGTTCGCCGAAAGACAGCGCATTGATCGCGGCTCGTACATTCTGTCTGCTGCGGACTTCCGCCGCCGACTCCTCGTTGACGGAGCGCATGATCTCAAGACCGACCACGGTGGTGGCATACTCGCTCAAAATGATATCGTCGATAGTAAACATCTGTGCCTGGCGGAACAACAAAAGAGTCCCGTGGCGATCTCCTGCGATGTTGATCGGCGATGCAACCCCGAACAGCGTTTCCGCCTGCGGATCCTCAAAGCCAAGCATCGGCATGCTCATATTCTCCTTCGTCGAGAGAATGTTGAGCAAACGCTCGTTGAGACTCGCGTCCACGAACGTGCCGACCTCCGCCGGAAGCATGCTCTGAAGAGGCGGAACATCCGCGCGGATGGAGACGCCGAGGACTTTGCCGCGACGGCTCAGGACATAGACGTCCGCACAGAGAATATCTCCGAGGATCTTGCTGATATCGGAGAAAACCACCCGCTCGGCGTTTGATTTGTCATGTAAAAGGTTGTTGATCTTTCGTATCTTATCAAGCAGCACAACGCTCATTGCGACGACTCCTTTCAACATCCCTGCGACAGTTACTGTGCGTCACCGGTCTCACTGTGGCCGCTTCCCTTGGGCGCCTGCCACGACATGTATTCGCACTCCGGATAGCCCGAGCAGCCGTAGTAGCGCTTGCCCCGTTTGGTGCGGCGAATGATGAGCTCCTTCCCGCAATTCGGGCAGGGAATCGAGGTTTTCTCGACATAGGGCTTCGTAAAACGACACTCCGGGAATCCCGGACATGCGAGGAATTTTCCGTGGGGGCCGTACTTGATGACGAGCATACGACCGCAAACGTCACACGGCTGATCGCTTACTTCGTCGCGGATCGTTACGGACTCCAGAGTCTTCTCCGCATCGCGCACGGCGTCCGTGAGATCCGGATAAAAGTTTCTTACGACATTCTTCCAATTGACAGTGCCGTCCTCGACACCGTCGAGCAATAGCTCCATATTTGCCGTGAAATCCACCGCAACGATCGTCGGGAAAGCCTTCTTCATCATGTCGTTGACCGCTTCTCCGAGCTCCGTTACGAACAGATTCTTGCCGTCCTTCGCAATATAGTGTCTTGTCAAAAGCGTTGTGATCGTCGGCGCGTACGTACTCGGACGCCCGATCCCGAGCTCCTCCATCGTACGGACCAGACTTGCCTCGGTATAGTGTGCCGGCGGCTGCGTAAAATGCTGCTCGCCCTCCACTTCCTGACTCCTGAACGAAGAGCCTGCCTCCGGAAAATACCGGGCGCTCTTCTCCTGTTCCTTCTCCTCGTCGGCGTCGGTGTACACGGAACGGTAACCGTCGAAGATGCACTTGGATGCCGATGCCTGGAAAATGTATTTGCCGTCGCTGATCGTCAGCGTCGTCACGTTGGTCACGCTGTCCGCCATCCGACTCGCGATAAAACGCTTCCAGATGAGCTGATACAGACGGAACTGCTCGTTGCTGAGCTGATCCTTGACAGCAGACGGATGCAGATCGATATAGGTAGGGCGGATCGCTTCGTGCGCATCCTGGATCTTCTTGCCTGCGGAAGCCTCGGCTCTGGTCTCCCCGAGGAAGTCCTCACCGAAATGGTTTCGGATATACGTCGCCGCCGAAGCCGCAGCCTCGTCGCTGACACGCGTGGAATCGGTACGCAGATACGTGATCAGACCGATACTGCCGTGGCCCTTGATCTCCACGCCTTCATAGAGCTGCTGCGCAACGCGCATCGTCTTCTGGGTGCTGAAGTTGAGTTTTCTCGAAGCATCCTGCTGCAGCGTACTCGTCGTGTACGGCAGCGGAGCCTTCTTCGATCGCTTGGTCAGTTTGCTGTCCGCAACGGAAAATGAGGACTTCGCGGTCGCCGCGATAATACGGTCCGCCTCCTCCTTTGTTGCCAGCTCGCCCTTTTTGCCGTCGGCGCAGTACACCGCCGTGATCGGCTCTTTATGAATCCCGTCGAAGAATCTCCCTTCGATGGTCCAATACTCTCTCTTGTCAAATGCCGCGATCTCATTTTCCCGGTCGCTGATGATGCGAAGCGTCACCGACTGCACACGTCCCGCACTTAAGCCGCGCTTCACTTTCGACCAGAGGATCGGGCTGATCTCATAGCCCACCATGCGGTCTAAGACACGCCGCGCCTGCTGTGCGTCGACGAGATTCATATTGATGTCGCGGGCTCCCGCGATGGAGGACGTTACCGCATTTTTCGTGATCTCGTTAAATGTGATACGCCGCGTATCCTTCGCATTCAGTTTCAAAACTTCCGTAAGATGCCACGAGATCGCTTCTCCCTCGCGGTCCGGGTCGGTTGCGAGGTACACTTTCTTCGCCTTCTTGACTTCCTTGCGCAGTTCTGCAAGAAGGTCGCCCTTGCCTCGAATGGTGATGTAATGAGGATCGAAATCGTGATCCGCATCCACTCCGAGCGAGCTCTTGGGCAGATCTCTGACATGTCCGCCGGAAGCAACTACTTTGTAATCCTTGCCGAGAAACTTCTGAATCGTTTTCGCTTTCGCAGGTGACTCAACGATCACCAAATACTTTGCCATGCTCTCCTCCGTATCGCCGCACCGGTAAATCATAACGGCATTATTCCGAGCACCTGTACCAGCCTCCGGCCGCCTTCTCGATCCATCCGGATCTCTCCAAAGAACCGAGGATCTGCGCCAGTTCACGGGGCGTCATCCCGGACTCCCAGACCAGCTGGTCAAAATGTTTCGGACTTAAACGCAAAAAAGCATACACTATTTTTTCTTCGCTTTCAAGTGCCATTTTTTTCTTTTTTGAATTCTTCGAGGAGTCGATCGGACATTCCGAAGATTCCGTTCCCGCCAGCACACGATGCCCGTCGCAGCCGTCCGTGACCATCAAGCCGTAAGTGGATGCGAGGTCCGCAAGGATCTCACCGGGGCCTGTGATCAGCATCGCTCCCTCGCGGATCAGATGGTTACACCCGTCACTGTTTCGGTCCGTGATGCGCCCCGGAACGGCGTACACGCTCTTTCCCTGCTCTAACGCCCGGTCAACCGTGATCAGCGTCCCGCTGCGGTTTTTCGCCTCAACGACCGCAACCCCGTCGCACAGCCCGGCGATCAGCCGGTTCCGGTGCGGAAAATGATGCTTCATCGCCGGGATTCCCGGCGCATACTCCGATATCACGCAGCCGTCCTTCACGATCCTTCGGTACAGCATTTCATTTTCCCTCGGATACGACGATCCTATTCCCGAGCCGAGCACGGCGACCGTCGTGCCGTTCGCCTCCAGGCACCCCTGATGGGCAGCCGCATCGATACCCATAGCGAGGCCGCTTACCACGACGACGCCCGAATCGCCGAGCGACCGTCCGAGCTGTCTTGCCACACTCTCACCGTACGCCGACGATTGTCTCGTGCCGATCACTGCGACTGCCGGCAGACTCTGCGCCGGAAGTGTACCTTGCACGAACAGCCCCAAAGGGGCGTCATCGATGGCAAGCAGGCACTTCGGAAAACGCGAATCCTCATGCCAGAGGAACCGGGCGTTCGCCTGATCGAGTTTACGCAGGATGCCACCGATGCGATTATCTGCCTTCGACGAGCACAACAGTGAAGCGGAGTCCTCCTTCAGTCCGCCCTCCGATACCAAAGCGTCTTCGTCTGCCGAGCGGACTCCTTCGGGTGTTCCGAACGCCGCGAGAAGACGCTTTCGGATCTTACTGTCCGTCACGACGGAACAAAACCAAAGCGCACTCTCATAATCATACTCCGACATTGTCCGCCTCCTCGTTTCGAAAACCTATGGCTTCCGTCATATGCACGGTCTCAATCTCCCGACTCTCCCCCAGATCGGCGATCGTCCGTGCCACCTTGACCAGCCTGTGAAACACCCTTGCGGAACACCCTGTACGCTCAGCGTACTCCCGCAGCAGTTTCCCGGTCTCCGTTTTCATCGGAAAGAAGTGCTCCGTCAACTCCCCCGGAACATCGGCATTAAACCGATACGGGCTGCCTTCAAACCGCTTTCTCTGCACAAGTGTCGCCCGTTCGACCCGTGCGCGGATTGCGGCGCTCGATTCCCCGTCCGGTCCTTCGGTCAGCGATCTCACTTCAATTCCCGGCATCCAGGCGTGAATGTCAATCCGATCCATGATCGGTCTGCTGATCCTTGACGTATAGCGCCGGATCATGTCCGGAGTGCAGGTGCAGCGATTCCTGTCCGGATAATATCCGCACGGGCACGGGTTCATGGCTGCGACAAGCATAAACCCGGCCGGATACTCAACGCCTCCGCCCAACCTTGAAATGTGAATTCTCTTTTTCTCAAGAGGCTGCCGCAGCACCTCGATGCTTCCCCTGCGAAACTCCGGCAATTCGTCCAAAAACAAAACACCGTTCGTAGCCAGCGTAACCTCCCCGGGCGTCGGCGGTCTTCCTCCGCCGGCGAGTGCGGGTATCGTCGAAGTGTGATGCGGCGCACGGAAAGGACGGACCCGGATCATCTCTCCGCCTTCCGCGAGCATTCCCGCGACGCTGTAGATCTTTGTGAGCTCAAGGCTCTCCGCAAAGGTCATCTTCGGCATGATCCCGGGGATCCTACTTGCAAGCATCGTTTTTCCGGCGCCGGGAGGACCGGTCAGCAGCAGATTGTGCATTCCCGCGGCCGCAATCTCCGCGGCACGCTTTGCCATGAACTGCATGCGAATGTCCGAAAAATCCGCACCGATCACCGGCTCTGTCGGCTCCCACTTCGTTCGTGCGGCCATTTGTCCGCCGTCACCCGTAAAATGACGCACCGCCTCCGTCAGCGTCTCCACCCCGTACACCAGGATACCGTCCACCAGCCCGCCTTCCGCGAGATTTGCCATGGGTACCATGACCGCGTCAAACCCCGCCTGCTTTGCCTCGTACACACAGGACAATACTCCCGGCACCCCGCGCACCGAACCGTCGAGGCCGAGTTCTCCGATAAACCCGTAACCTCGTGTGAGCTCCTGCGGTATCACCTCAAGGCTGCACAGGATGCCAATTCGATTGCGAGGTCGTACGCGGTTCCGCCTTTGCGCTCGTCCGCGGGCGAAAGATTCACCGTGATGTGACATGCAGGCAACGCGAATTGCGAGTTGCGCAATGACACTCTGACCCTTTCCCTCGCTTCCCTCGCCTCCGCCGAGAGATATCCCACCAAGTCAAATCCCGGCAGTCCGTGCCCCACGTCCACCTCGACCTTGATCACACCTGCCTCAATCCCCGTTACCGAAAAACTGTACTCCGAACATACCATCTCCGTCTCCCCCTTCACTGCTAACAGCATACGATAAACGGGGCTGCATTACCATTCGCAGAAACAACAAAACGACGGCTCTTTGTTTTCACAAAAAGCCGCCGGAATACGTCATTTTCAATTGTCCATAGACAGAGTCACGAAAAACCGCATGCGATTTCGTGCATAATGTCAGATTTGATCATTCATGCCCCAAAAGCGTCTTCAATTCGTCCATGAACGTATTGACATCCTTGAACTCACGATAGACGGAAGCGAAGCGCACATAGGCGACTTCGTCGAGCTTCTTCAGCTTGTCCATCACCAACTCGCCGATCTTGTAGCTCGGGATCTCCTTTTCCTCCATGGAAAAGATCTCCGTCTCGACCTCATCCACCAGATTGCGGATCTGTTCAACACTGATCGGACGCTTGTGGCAGGAAGCAAACACGCCGGACTCGATCTTCGTGCGATCGTAAGCCTGACGGACATTTCCCTTTTTAATAACCACGAGCGGGATCGTCTCGACTTTCTCATAGGTCGTAAAACGCTTATTGCATTCATCGCATTGGCGTCTGCGGCGAATGGAATTAGATTCCTCGACCGGACGCGAATCAATTACACGGGTGTTCTCCGTTCCGCAATAGGGACATTTCATCTTTCTAACCTCTTTCTCTGAATGCTTGACGATCGATCAGCGGATATCGTCCGCGATATCGATATTGACGCCGGTCAAGCCGATCACTGCGCCCTGCTTCGCCTCGGAAGCCTCCGGATGCGCGATGAGCCACTTGTTGGCTGCGAAGAGACGGGCGTCGTCATCATTTTTCACGGTGATGGCGGGCTTGTCAAGATTCGTTCCCTTCGGAAGAACGATCACGACACGGAACTGTGCGCCGAGCTTCGCGCTGCAGGGAGCGTAATGAAGCGTCGTTGCGTAGAGCTCTACGCCGGTGCCTGCCGGACAGAAGAACGCCTCAACCTTCGAGGTGTCGAGCATCTTGCCCATGCAATCCTGCTGCTTTGCAAGAAGAAGGATGCAGTCCGTTGCGGCGATATCAATCTCGCTGTCGCGATGGTACTCAAGGCAGTTCAGTTTCGTGTTGGTACCGTTGCAGTAACCGATCTGGATCGGCATTCCGCCGTAGCAATTGTACGTAAAATCAGCCATCGCCGGAGTCGCTTCGAGATTGGCGTCGGACGGAACATATACGACCGCATCCGCGGGAGCGGGCGTCGTCGCCGTCAAAACCTCAAGAAGTTCCTTCGTGTCATACCCCGTTACAACTCTGCCGTAAGCTTCGAAAGCGGCATCATTTACATTTTGGATCTTCATAGTTTTCATACCTCCTTTATACCTCGGGTCACTTATACCCGTCGGATTCACCTTTTGTTGCGATCAACGCTGCACGCGGCCGCTTCCGTCGCCGCCCATCAGCGTCTCGACCTCGGCGCGCGATACATGGTTGAAATCGCCCGGGATCGTATGCTTCAACGCGCTTGCGGCAACTGCAAACTCCAGTGCCACGGCGCCGCTTCTGCCGTCCAGCAGTCCGCAGATCAGACCGGCTGCGAACGAATCTCCGCCGCCCACGCGGTCAACGATGTGCAGTTTGTATGTTCTCGAATGGTAAAAAGAGTCGCCGTCAAGGATGGCAGCGGACCACGCGTTGTCCGATGCGGAAAAGCTCTCCCGCAGGGAACTTACCACATATTTAAATCCGAAGCGCTCTCGCATCTGCCGGAACATCGACTCATATCCCGCAAGCTCCAGCGACCCCTTAGTGACATCGGTATCCCCCGGCACGAACCCGAGCACTTTCTGTGCGTCCTCCTCATTGCCGATGCAGACGTCAACGTACTGCATGAGGTCCGTCATCACCGCTTTTGCCTTCTCGGGGCTCCACAGTTTCTTGCGGTAGTTCAGGTCGCAGGAAACCGTAACGCCGTGCTTCTTCGCGGCGATCAAAGCCGCCTTGGTCAACGCTGCGGCCGAATCGCTGATAGCCGGCGTGATCCCCGTAAAATGAAACCAGTCGGCGCCCTCAAAGATCGCGTCGAAATCAAATTCCTCCGCCCTGGCCTCGGCGATGGCGCTGTGCGCACGGTCGTAGATCACCTTCGACGGCCGCACGGATGCCCCGGTCTCCAGATAGTAGATTCCCAGTCTCTCACCGCCGCGCACGATATGCGAGCAGTCGACGCCCTCTCTGCGGAGTGCGCATAACGCTGCCTCACCGATCTCGTGGCTCGGGAGTTTTGTGACGAACGAAGCATCATGCCCGTATCCGGCCAGCGAGACCGCCACATTGGCCTCTCCGCCGCCGTAGCAGACATCGAACGAGTCCGCCTGCACAAACCTCTCATACCCCGGGGTCGAGAGGCGAAGCATGATCTCACCCATCGTAACTATTTTACTCATATCAAAACCCTCTGTGTGTCTTGTTCTCAAAGTCCTCCGAAGGCACAGAAAACCGCCTGCGTTAAACCGTTATCAATATACCACATTTGCAACGTGCCTTCAAGCGCTTTTCTTACATTTTGTGTGCCCTTCGGAAAATGCCACCACACTTTGTGCTTTTGTGTCCGAAATGCCCCCTTTTGTATTGACATCGTCGGTCTCGTGTGGTATAGTTTCCCAGAAATACGCAAGGGAGGGCACCGGCATGGTTTTTATGGATGACAATTTTCTTCTGACGAACGAAGCTGCCAGAGTGTTGTATCATCAATATGCGGCTGCAATGCCCATCATCGACTACCATTGTCATATTCCGGCGGAGGAGATCGCGAAGGACGTTCGCTTCTCTTCGATCACGGATCTCTGGCTCGGTGCCGACCACTACAAATGGCGCGCGATGCGCTCCAACGGCGTTCCGGAGGAACTCATCACCGGCAACGGCGATCCCTTCGAAAAATTTGAAGCATTTGCCGCTACTCTGGAGAGAGCCATCGGCAATCCGCTGTACCACTGGAGTCATCTGGAACTGCAGCGCTATTTCGGCATCAAAGAGCCTCTGACAAAAGCTTCGGCACGTCGGATCTATGACCGTTGCAACGAAGTTCTCGCCGATCCTTCCATGACCGCTCGCGGTATCATCCGTCGCTCCGATGTGCGCCTTCTGTGCACCACCGACGATCCCGCGGACGATCTTCGCTGGCATCGCCTGATCGCGATGGACCCGACATTTTCCGTCAAAGTTCTTCCGGCATTTCGCCCGGACCGCGCCCTGGACATCGAAAAGCCCGATTTCATCACCTACATCCGCGCAGAGCTCTCCAACGTCTTCGGACGGCCCATTGAGCTGTACACGGATTTAAAGGAATGCCTTGCGGCGAGGATCGCATTTTTCGCGGAGCACGGATGCAAAGTGGCGGATCACGGTATGTCGTATGTATGCTACGCTCCCTGCACGGACGCCGAGGCGGAGACGATCTTCCGCAAGGCGATCAACAACGAGCCGATTAATCTGATGGAGCGTCTTATGTACCGCACGCATCTGCTCTCCTTCCTCGCTGCGGAGTATGCCAAGGCTGGCTGGGTGATGCAGTTGCACTACGGCGTAAAGCGCGACAACAACACAAAGCTGTTCCGCCAAAGCGGCGCGAACAACGGCTGCGACTGCATCGACAACTATACTCCCGCGGCGGAACTGGCGGATTTTCTCAATTCGCTCTGCCTGCGAGACGCGCTTCCGAAGACGATCCTGTACTCCCTCAACCCGATCGACAACGCGGTTGTGGGCACCGTGCTCGGCTGCTTCCAGGACGACTCCTGCATCTGCAAGATCCAGCAGGGTTCGGCTTGGTGGTTCAACGACAACAAGAAGGGTATGGAGGAACAGCTGACTTCCCTTGCCAACCTCGGCGTACTCGGGAATTTCGTCGGCATGCTCACCGATTCCCGCAGTTTTCTCTCCTACACCCGCCACGAGTATTTCCGGCGCATCCTGTGCAACCTGATCGGCACATGGGTCACCAACGGCGAATACCCCTGCGACCTCGCTGTCCTCGGCGGTCTTGTTGCCGATATCTCTTTTAACAATTGTAATCGTTACTTTGATTTCGGCCTTACGGTTTGATTTTCCGTAAGGCTTTTCTTTCGTCACTCGCATAGGTCGTCGTACGACCGGAAAGGAATGCAATGAAACATCTCATCAGCCCGATGGACCTGACGCCGGAGGAACTCTCCGAATTGCTTTCGCTGGCACAGGACATCATGAAGGACCCAGAGCGCTATCGCCACGTGTGCGACGGCAAAAAACTCGCGACCTGCTTCTACGAGCCGAGTACCCGCACCCGCTTAAGTTTTGAGGCTGCGATGCTCAACCTCGGCGGATCCGTTCTCGGATTCCAAAGCGCCGACAGTAGCTCGGCAGCGAAAGGAGAAAGCGTCTCCGACACGATCCAGATCATCTCCTACTACGCGGACATCTGCGCAATGCGGCATCCGAAGGAGGGCGCTCCCTTTGTCGCCTCCAAGCACGCCCGCATCCCGGTGATCAACGCCGGCGACGGCGGCCACAACCACCCGACGCAGACGCTCACCGACCTTCTGACGATCTTAGAGCTCAAAGGACGCCTTGACAACATGACCATCGGTCTGTGCGGCGACCTCAAATTCGGGCGCACCGTACACTCGCTCATCAACGCGATGGTCCGCTACCCCGGAATCCGCTTCGTCCTCATCAGTCCCGAGGAACTGCGCATCCCGGCATACCTCAAAGAGGAGGTTCTCGACGAGATGGGCATCCCCTACAAGGAAGTCCGTTCACTCGACGAGGTCATGCCCGAGCTTGACATTCTCTACATGACCCGCGTCCAGCGCGAACGCTTCTTCAACGAGGAGGATTACATCCGCCTGAAGAACTCCTTCATTCTCACTCCCGAGAAAATGAAACTGGCCAAAGAGGACATGTTCGTGCTCCATCCGCTTCCCCGCGTGAACGAGATTTCCGTGGAAGTCGACAACGACCCCAGAGCCGCTTACTTCCGGCAGGCGGGCTTCGGCGTCTACGCCCGAATGGCCCTCATCATTCTCATGTTAGGTCTCAAGGACCGCATCCCGCAGGCGTAAGGAGGTAAGACTATGTTAAATATCGGCGGACTCCACCAGGGAGTTGTCATCGACCATATCAAGCCCGGCCAGGGCATGCAGATCTACGAGTATCTCGAGCTCGGCAAGCTCGACTGCTGTGTCGCCATCATCAAAAACGCCAGCAGCAACAAGATGGGGCGCAAGGACATCATCAAGATCGAGGGTCCGATCCAGGTCAACCTGGACACCCTGGCGGTGCTGGATCCGGACATCACTCTCAACATCATCGAAAATGACGTCATCGTCGAGAAGCGGACCGTTCGTCTTCCCGAGGAAGTGACCAACATTTTACGATGCAAAAATCCCCGCTGCATCACCAGCATCGAGCAGGAACTTCCTCATCGCTTCCGCCTCACCAACAAGGAGAAGCGCATTTACCGATGCGTCTACTGCGAGCAAAAATACAAAGAAACGAACATTTGACGAACATACAAAAAGCGCCGGTTCCGAAAAAGAACCGGCGCTTCGTTTCGATTGTTGATTACTCGACGTCTGTCGGAGCAACGCTCTTGACCGCTTCCGTAAGTCCGCCCGCAAGACCCGCAAGGCCCTGAATCTCGGACGGGATGATGATCTTCGTGGATTTGCCGTCGGCCGCCTTTGCAAAGGCTTCCAGGCTCTTTAAGCGAAGAACCGGATCCGTGGGAGCCGCTTCGTTGAGGAACCGAAGACCGTCGGCATTTGCTTTCTGTACGCGCAGGATCGCTTCCGCTTCACCTTCAGCCTCGCGGATGGTTGCTTCCTTCTTCGCTTCCGCGCGAAGGATTGCGGCTGCCTTCTCTGCCTCAGCCTCGAGGATTGCGGACTGTTTCTTACCTTCGGCGACGAGGATCGTGGACTTCTTCTCACCTTCGGCGATGAGAATGGACTCACGTCTCTCACGCTCTGCCTTCATCTGCTTCTCCATGGCGTCACGGATCGCATTCGGAGGCATGATATTCTTCAGCTCGACACGGTTGACCTTGATGCCCCAAGGGTCGGTCGCCTCATCCAGCAACAGGCGCATCTTGCCGTTGATCAGCTCACGGGAAGTGAGCGTCTCATCGAGTTCGAGATCGCCGATGATGTTACGAAGCGTCGTCGCCGTGAGGTTCTCGATCGCCATCATCGGGTTCTGAACGCCGTACGCATACAACTTCGGGTCGGTAATCTGGAAATACACAACCGTATCGATCTGCATCGTTACGTTATCTTTCGTGATCACGGGCTGCGGCGGAAAATCCACAACCTGCTCCTTCAAAAGCACATCCAGAGCAATGCGGTCGATGAACGGCCAGCGGAGATGAATTCCGACGCCCCAGGTTCCCTGATAGCCGCCGAAACGCTCCACAATATACGCATGCGCCTGCGGCACAACGCGAAGGCAGGTCACCGCCAACAGGATCAAAACTGCTACAATGACTCCGATCACGATATATTCGGTCGGAATCTCATTTCCGGTACTTTCCAAAAAAGCAATCATACTCACCCCTCCTTAGGATTCACTATCAATTTGACACCTTCCACGCGCACGACCGTCGCTTTGCTTCCCACAGGCATTGTCACACCGTCGGAATTGCTTCTTGCGGCCCATTCGATGTCGCCTACCTTGGCGCGCCCGGAATTGCCGAAATTGTCAATCGGTTCCGTGACGACCACGGTCTTTCCGATTACCGAGTCCACGTTGGTCTTTGTTCGGCGGCTGTTAAATCTCCGAACGACCGACGGGCGGATCAGTAACAGGAATGCAAACGATACAACGAAAAAAGCGACACATTGCAGGATCACGGAATCCGTAGCCAGACTCACAAGCGCCGCAGCGATCGAGCCGAATGCAAACCAGATGGTGGTCAATGCCAATGTGCAGATTTCGATGATCACGCATACGGCAGCAATGATCAGCCAGATCAAGGTATTATTCACATGGCACACCCCCTTTGATGTAAGCGCCTTGCTCCGGCGCTTTTGTAAATTGTATTTACATCATTATAGGATACACAAAATCAATTGTCAAGGCATTTTACGAAAAATGTATCCGAACTATTGTCGTTTTCCCGTCAGATAGTACACCGCCAGCGCGGTTCTGTGGGACAGCCCCTCCTTCGCGAGGATGCCCGTGATATAATTTTTCACGGTGCCCTCGGAGATGAACAGCTTGCCTGCGATCTCCTTGTTGGACAGCCCTTCCGCCACCGCTTTGATAATCTCAAGCTCCCGCGGCGAATAGTCCGATACGTCAAATCCCGCAGCCGCATTGCCTGTGATCGCCGGCGCGCTGCCGGTCAGCGTCTCCAGCACATTCTCGTCCATAACGCCGGTGCCGTAGTAAACCGATTTGATCATCTGCTTTAGGTGATCCGGCGTGTGATTTTTGATCAGATACCCCTTGGCTCCGTTTTTGAGAGCCTTTCGAACGAGCTCATCGTCGTCGAATGTCGTGAGGATGAGCACTTTTCCGAGTCCCTGCTCGACGATCTGCTTCGTCGCCTCGATGCCGTCCATCTCCGGCATCTGAATGTCCATGAGGAAAATGTCCGGAGCCTCTCCCCGCGCCAGTTCAATGGCTTCGCGCCCCGTGGAGGCGGTTCCGAGCACTTCGAAATCGTCGTCGACGTCGAGGATGATCTTCATCCCGTCGCGCACGAAATCGCTGTCATCGGCAATAATGATCTTGATCTTATCCATACTCTTACCTCACTGTCATAGTCCGTCACGGCTGCAACCGGTTTCGGCCGGCGCCGTCAAAGCGGCAGCAACATCGTCACTGTGAAACCGGCTTCGGTCTCAAAACTCAGGGTTCCGCCGACCGCCCGCACGCGCTGCCGCATGCCCGAGATCCCCATGCCGTCGTGGATCTCCTTGCAGCCGACACCGTCGTCGCGGATGCTGCATCGAACCATTTTGTTCATCGCCACAAGTCGTATCTCGATATGACTGCAGTTTGCGTATTTCATGGAGTTGGAAACCGCCTCGAAGGCATTGTCCAGAATGACCTCCCACAAATTGTCTCCGATGAGCGAGAGATCGCCTTCGCTTTCGAACTCTGTCTCCACGCCCTTATCGTTACAGTCCTCGCAGAGTTTGTACAGCTGAAGCATCGCAAGTTCCCGCTTTTCGGGTCGCTCCCTGCGAAGGATCGCGCGGATCTCATCCATTCCGGTCCGCAACTGGTCGATCACAGCCTGCGTCATCGCACGGGATTTCTCCGGTTCCTTCTCCATCAGGACTTTTACGCCCTCCAGCTGATAAATGGAACCGTTGATATTGTGCCCGAGCTTGTCGTGAAGCGTCTGGGACAGCGACGCCCTCTCCTCAAGGATCTGATTTTCCGCGACGAGCATGCTCTTTCGGATCTCCTCCCGGGATGCATGTTCCCGCTCCCGCATGTCCCTCTTTAAGTTCTGCTCCGTGAGAACGTCCTCGCGCATGCGCTCCCGATATCCGGCGACGATGTAGTTGTGCTGCAGGTACAATACCATCATGGAAACGATCACGAGGCCCTGCAACAGAAATCCGGCGGGCGTCTCGACAAAGACGCCGAGAAGCGCGACGAAATACCATTTGAAATCGATTTCCGGGAACAGCGACAGCACCTCGAACATCGTGCAGAAGGCAAGCAAAAAGAACTCTCTCCCGCCGTAATACACCAGAAGGAGATTTAAGATCACGCCGGCGAACGCCATGAGCATCCTAATGCGCGCGCCGACCAGCTCCTTCGTCGACATCACTCCGAGGTAAAACGAAACAAGCAGGAGCATCCCGACGGACACTCCTGTTTCCTCCGAATTGTCGATCATGCCGTAACAGCACAGCGCAAGCATCAGCGCCAGCCGTACGAACACGAAATAGTTTTCTCTCAATCGATCATTCATCGCCGTTCCTAAACTTAATTCCCACGCTTCCGAGACTGATGGTGATTACCATATATGCTATTGTAACACAGATCAGCATAAAATACACCTTATTATCGCGGATCATCAGCATTTCCGTCGCATCCATGAACCATTTCTGCGGCATCAGCGAAGATATGGTCTTGACCGCCTTCGTCGAGGAGTCCAGCGGAAAATACAATCCGCTCAACAGCGAGGACATGCTCCACAGTGTGAACGCCGCAACGTTTGCGCTGAAAATGTTCCCAAGCAAAACGCCGAACAACAGACTCATGGAACAGAAGATCAATCCCAGAAGGAAGATCATCGCCAGAAGCGACACCCGGTTCATGCCGAGCTTCTCCGTGCTGATCAGCGACGAGCACACTCCCATCACGGACGTCAACATCACGGAAACGATACCGCCGCACACGAATTTCGCCGCAAAATACTCTCTCGACGTCGTGTCGGACAGCCGGATCCTCGTGAGCACCATGTCTTTCTGCTCGGTAATGACGGTGTGAGCCACAAAGATTCCGCCGAATACAAACCCAAGCGTCAGGATCGCAAACGCGTATCCCATCAAAGCTTTCTGATCCAGCTGCTCATTGGTCAGGTTGCGCGAATTTTTGCCTGCGACCGAGACGACCTTCATCGTGGGAAGCCGTTTCCCGACTTCCGCGAGGTAGGAAGCCGCATTTTCCGCGCCGGCGGTTTCGGCAGCGTTTCGGATCTGCCCGAGGATCATGCGAAGCTCGTTGTCAAACATTCCCTTTCTCTCATCCTCGGAGAGCGTGTAAACCTTCATTCCGGTCTGCAGATCTCCGGTCACCGCCTCCTTGTCGAACGCGTTGCCGAGATACAGCGCCGAGCCCATGCGGTCGTCATAGCCGTCGATCTCCATGCGTGCATCGGCATCCTCCGCAGTCATCTCCGGCACCTTCACCCGGCATACGAGAAATGCACCGCTCTCGGTCAGCTTGTTTAACAGATACTCGGAGAGCTCGGATCCGGCCGCATCGTAAACTTTGATGACGTATTTTCCTTTGCCTCCGAAATAGGCAACCTTGTCCTCCGCCGCATCGAGTTCCACCAGCTCATACGAGTTCGTCACTTCGTAAGCGCCCAGGTTTTTCTGCCGCAGGCGAAGCACCGCCGTCGAGAGAACCGGCGTGATGAGAAGGAAAAACCAGAATCCGGGATTCCGGAATAAGATCTTACATGTTGTTTTTATGATCGCTTTCATTACTGTGCTTTTCTCCTTATGCTTCCTACCGCCAGATTCAACAGCGAGAACACGGTTAAGAGTCCCGACAGGAGCAGGATCGCGCTCGCGACGTAGTCGCTGTGTCCCATCGTGGACAGCTCGACGAGCGCCCGGTTCTCATGATAGATCGGATCGAGTTGCTTGAGCCATTCGGGATGCGTCGAGAACATGTACGTCTCGAAGCTTCCGCCGATGTAACCCAGCACCCATACGATACCGAAGGAAATGATGATCGATGCCAGCATGCTGTGCGTCAGCTCATAGATCATCATCTCCATAGCCGTTGCCGCCATGACCGACAGAAGTACGATCGCCGCCGACAAGGCGATATTTCCCCAATGAACGCCCATGATCAGCCCGCCGACGACCGAGGCGATGCCGATGCCGCCGCTGACAACAGCCACCAGCGGGATGAACCGTGCCAGATACTGCTGCGGCACCGAGAGGTTCGATACCAAAAGCCGCTCGTCGATCCGGTGCTTTCTCTCGTTGGAGAACAGTCCGGCCGCGCACACCAGCGCGCACCATCCGAAGTACACGATGTAGATGATACCGTAATAGTCGGTCGAATTCACCGCGGGAACGAAGAACGGCGTCTCGGTTTTGAACTGCACCTTGCTGTAATCCCCGCTGACGGAAGCGTTCACCATCGCCGTGAGCATGTATTGCAGCGTTCCGCTCTCCGTCTTCGTATCCTGCGTATCATAGATCGTGTACGTTTCGCTTCCGAATTCCACAAACGCGCCGAGTTTATGTTCCTTGATCAGCTCTTCCGGCTCACCGCTTTGGTATTCCGCAAACGTTATCCCGTTTTGCTTCCCGGCCTCGACGATCGCGCCGACAGACTGCTCAAACGCGCTGTTTTGCTCCGTCCGATACCCGACCGTGAACTCCTTCGCTCCCTCGTAACTCTCCATCATCGCGGAAAATGCGCCGATCAAAACCGCCGAGATCACAATCGGGCAGAGCACGTACAGAAGAATGTTCACCGGGCTGCGGTACATTATTTTCAGATTGTTTTTGATCAAATATCGAATCATGTCTGCTCTCCCGTTACTGGTCTCTCAGTTTCTTGCCCGTGAGGGTGAGAAACACTTCCTCAAGGGTGATCTTTTCCGTGTCGTCAACCACAAGTTTCTTCAGCTCCTCGCTCGTTCCGATCGCGATGATCCTGCCGTTGTCCATGATCGCGATGCGCGTGCAGATCGCCTCGACCTCCTCCATGTAATGGCTCGTGTAGATGACCGTCGCACCGTTTTTGTTGGACTCCTTGATCTTCTCGAGGATGAAGTTTCTCGACTGCGGATCGATGCCCACCGTCGGCTCATCGAAGATCAAAAGATCCGGATGATGACCGATCGCGCAGGCAATGTTGAGGCGTCGCTTCATACCGCCGGAGAACTTCTTCGCGTAATCGTTCCTGCGTTCCGAGAGGCCGACATACGCCAGCGACTCGTCGATGCGCTTCGCAAGCTCGTCACCCTTAATGCCGTACAGCGACGTGAAGAGCTCCACGTTTTCCCAGGCCTTCAGGCTTCCGTGGATCGCCAGATGCTGCGGGATGTACCCGAGATGCCGGCTCAGCTTTTTCCTGTTTTTCCGGAAGTCCTCGCCCATAAACTCGATGGTGCCGAAATCCGGCTTCACGATGTTGCAGATCATGTTCATCGTGGTGCTCTTGCCGGCGCCGTTGGGGCCGAGCAGGCCGAAGATCTCTCCCTTCTTGATCTCGATGTTTAAGCTGTCCACAACCGCCCGGTTATCGTATTTCTTCGTCAGATCGACGGTCCGTAAAATGATATCGTTGTTCTCGTTCATCGTTTCCTCCGTGAATGCATTTTTCTCTGACGGACCCCCGTCCGCCTGACTGATCTAAGCATACCAACCGCAGGTCGGTTTGTGTAGTGAGAAAAGAAACATTCTCGATATGACTTTAGTCACGGAAAATGATTCCGCGGCATGCAAAAAAGCACCCTCATTTCCGATTTCCGGGAAAGAGGGTGTTCTCTGTTCGATGGTTCTCCTGAACTTACGCTCAGGCTTTTTTGCTTTTTTCCTTGCCGCCGTCCTTGCCTTTGGCTTCGTCGGCTTCCTCGCTCTTCTCCTCGTCGCCGTTTTCGATAAGGATCTTACCGTCCTCGACTTTGAGGCGGATTCGATTACCTTTCACGCCGATGGAATCAAGCATTTCCCGAGGAATCTGCACACGGCCGGCACGGTCGAGGATCGCGTACTCATCGTGGGTGTCTTCCTCGACAAATCCCTTGAGAAGCGAAGGATCCGCGAACTCCTGCTTGATGATACGCTCACTGCTCGTCTTGCCGTCCCGCATCATGACGACGCGCTTCACCTTGTGCGCGAGGTTGATGTCGTGGGTTACGATGACGATCGTGATGCCGAGTTCGGTGTTCAGTCTGCGGAACACGTCCAAAAGAGCGTCCGACGTGCGCTGGTCAACGGAACCCGTGGGCTCGTCCGCCAGGAGCAGTTTCGGCCGGTTTGCCAACGCGATGGCAATCGCGATACGCTGCTGCTCACCGCCGGAGAGCTGGTTCAGTTTGCTGTCCTTCTTGTGGGCCATTCCGACGAGATTGAGAAGATCCATAGCGCGCTTCTCGACATTTTTGTTGTCGCCGAAGCGGATCGGAAGCTCCACGTTCTGAAGCGCCGTCAGATACGGAAACAGGTTGCGGGCATTGTTCTGCCACACGAAGCCGACCGTATTTTTCTTGTAATCCACCAGCTGGCTCTCGGTCATCTTAAAGAGGTCCTTGCCGTCGACGTACAGCTTACCGGCGCTGGGACGGTCAAGTCCGCCGATCATGTTGAGGAACGTGGACTTACCGCTACCGGAACTACCGATGATGGCAACGAACTCGCCCTTCTCGACCTTCAGCTCCAGCCCCTGGAGAGCCAGAACCTCGGTCTCCTTCGTCTTGTAGATCTTGACAAGGTTTTCGCACAGGATCATGACGTTGTCGTCAAGCTGAT
This sequence comes from Lachnospiraceae bacterium, assembly GCA_017441265.1. Taxonomy (GTDB): domain Bacteria; phylum Bacillota; class Clostridia; order Lachnospirales; family Lachnospiraceae; genus ISDg. Next base: position 64,127 of record JAFRYE010000050.1, read on the forward strand.
CCTCCAGTTCGCCCTGCGAGGATTTCGCGTAGGCTTTCATAAAGGAGTCACGCAGTTCCTGGGAGATTACCGACTCGCGGATATCCGACGCGTCCAGTTTGGCTTTGTCGGTATCATTTTGCTTGCTCATGCAGTTTCTCCCCCTTCCCGTGGTACTCGGTGTTGATGATCTCACCGTCCTGAATCTCGTAGACGACATCGCCGTAGCCCATCAACTTTGTGTCGTGGGTCGTCATGACGAAGGTGATGCCCTCCTTCTCGATCAGTTCCTTGAAAATGGCAATAACCTGCAGACTGGTAGCGGAATCAAGCTCGCCGGTAGGCTCATCGGCGAAAATGATCTTCGGCTTATGCGCAATAGCACGGGCGATCGCAACACGCTGCTGCTCACCGCCGGAGAGCTCCTGCGGCATATGCGTCGCGCGCTTCGAAAGGCCGACCAGTTTAAGGCATTCCATGACACGCTCGCGGTAATCGCCCTTGTAATCGGCAAGCCGCAATGCGTACTCGACATTTTCGTAAGCATTCATGACCGGAATCAGCGCCACGGACTGGAAAATGTATCCGATCTCATGACGGCGAAGCAGCTCCCGCTCCTTGTCGCTCGCCTTTGAGATATCTTTTCCGTCGAAAATGACCGTTCCGGACGTCGGTGCGTCCAGAGCGCCGATGATATTCAAAAGCGTCGTCTTTCCGGAGCCGGAACGACCCTTGAGGATCGTCAGCGTATCCTCGGGAACAACAACGCTGATTCCCTTCAGCGCTAAGAAGTTGCCGCCCGCCACAGGGAAGCTGCGCGTGACTGTGTCTGTTCGTAAGATTTCTTTCATGGCAACCTCCTCGTTTAGTCTTCACCAAGCTTGAGCGCCTGGTTGATCTTGATCTTCGAAAGCAATACGGAGATCACGGTGATGCAGACCGCAAGCATGATCGACACAACTACGGCGATCTTCGCAAGATCCGAGCCGAGCATGACGATCTTTGCGGGCAACGTCTCAATCTTCGGCGAGTATGCGATCTGGATCAGCGGCAGGAACATCTTCGAAGCGAGGATTCCCACGCCGGCGCCGAAGAGAATCGGCAGCAGCGATCCGAAGAAATGCTCGTTGACAAGCATTCGGATCAACTCTCCCATCGACATACCCATGGCACGGTAAATACCGAATATAAGCTCTCTGGAGCGGATCGACGTAATCCAGAAGATCAAAAATCCGATCGCACACAGAACCAGAACAACGATGAACGTGAGTGTGAGCATACCGTTCGTGATCTGGAAGTAAGGATCATTTTTCAGGCCGAGAAGATCGCCTCTCATGTCCTTGAAACTCTTGAAGCTGATGTTCTCCTCCTCCGCCCATTCATAGAAGAAATCAGTGCTGCCTGTGGTCTTGATCCAGATTTCGTAAGGCGTGATCGAGTAGTCGAGCAACAGGTTATCGTAGTTGCACACAAGAAGGTAGTTGGAAACCGTCTCCATCCGTCCCTTTTCGCCCTTGACTTCCTTGAGGTTCTCATACCCCGGCCAGTAATCCACGATAGCGGATACGGTCAGCGTCTTGCGTCCGATGGATTGATGCAGCTCGTTGAATCTCTCAATCGTGATGCTGCCGCCGATCTTGGCGTCGCACTTTTCCGCCAGATTCCGGGAGATGACCGCGCCCTCGGGGTTCCGTGCAAGCGCATTCAGATCCTCATACCAGTGATGGTACACTTCTGCTTCCTTGTCGGAACTCTTGAACATCTCGGAGAAATTGAATTTCACGAGATTTTTGAAGAACCTCTTCACCTTGTCATAGCTGCTCTCTTCCTTTGTGATCTCCGGCATCCACGCGGAATTACCGAAATCGTAGGTATTGATCGCCATGAGCTGAACATTTTCCACGGTGTTGGAACCGTAGAGTACCGAGGAATCCTTCTCCTGAATGACGCGCGTCATCGCGGCAACCTTGTCGGAGTACTTCTCCTGCATATCCTCATAACGTGTGTAATCGGGCTCTCTGTACGTCACTTTCGTGGCGCTTCCGCTGTTGCCGCCCTTGCGCACACTGTCGAGATTGCTCACCCAGTTTTCCTTCACGACGATATCCGCAGCGTCCGTGTAACGGATGCGCTCCTCCTCGTTCTGGTTGACCGTGCGTGCGATATTGGCATTGAAAATACCCAAAGCGATCGTCAGCACCAGGAATACGGTGATGAAACTCTGCTTATGCATATCGCGCTGAATCTGCAAGAACGATGCATAAGCTGCCGGTTTCCAGTGCTTGCGTCCGATACGGAAAATGAGCGATGACAGTCTCGGGATCACCCGCAGGAACACGATGGCGCAGCTGAGTATGAACAGTGACGCCGAGAAGAACAGCATCGGGTTCACCGCCTCACCCTTCGCGATCGCTTTCATGAGCTCATTTTTCTGATTGTTGAAATCATAATAGCCGTACAGTGCAAGCGCAAGCAGCGCGAAATCCAGAAACATAACCTGCCACAAAGGCTTGGTTCTCTTCCTCTTGTGCGTCTTCTGCTCGACGATACTGAACCGGGCGTACTTCAAAACCGGCAGAGTCATGATCAAAATGCCTGCGAGGCAGCTGATCCCGGCGTACAGAAGCGCCTCGCCGGAGATCTGCACGGACATGGACTTACGGCTGACAAACTCCAGAAACGCATTGGTCGAGCCGAACAACTGACACAGAAGAATTCCGAGGGGAATTCCGATCACCAGAGCGATCGCGCCAAGGATCCCCGACTGCGTAAGGTACGCAAGGATCAACTGCAGACGGCTGACACCGCGGCTCTTCAGCATCGCGATCTCACCCTGCTCAACGTCGATAACCTGGTTGGAAACCATGAAGATGAACACTGCCAAAAGCACCAGAACAGGCACCTGCAGGATCCACATGGTAGCATTCACCTTGCTTGCATCCGTCTGGAACTGCTCGAAAATTTCATCGTAATTACAGTAAACGGCATACAGGCATTCGCTCGTCTTATTGTCCTCGTCGAGTTTTTTGAAAACGTCGAGCATTTGCGGAACATCTTCGGGTTCGATCTTCTCGTAGTCAAACAACAAATACCAGAGGCCGTGAATACTTCCTTCGATGTTCCCCGGTGTAAGGAATTGATCCTTATAGATTTCCTGATCAATGAAAAACTCCTGATCGAATGACAGAGGTTCCTGCACCCAGTAGGGATCCGCAACGTCCTTCGCGCGGAACACACCGGTGACGCGGAGTTTCAGCGGATTGCCGTTCTTGTCTTCATAACCGTACAATTCTACGGTCTCCCCGATGATGATCTGTTCGGAGAGATAGACTTTTTCGTTGATGATGCATTCGATCGTACCGTCGGCATCGGGCGTTTTACTGTACATCGTGCCTGCGACGAACTCAACGTGCTCATCCATATCCGACAGCGACGCAATCTTAAGTTTCAACGATCCCTGTCCGCTACGAACGGTTGAGAATTTGGCATCCTGTTCAATATTGTTCTCAAGGAAAGTCACCTTTTCCATTGCCTTGAGTCCGAACATTTCCTCCGCCTTATCAGCAACGTTCAGGTAGGACTCAAAGTACTTGGAATGCTTCGTCGAAACCTGCTTGTTGCTCAGTTTGGCATCAATCGTGATCAACCCGGGATACTTGTTGTTCTCCTCAAGATAATTGTTCATTCTCTTCGTCAAAAGCTTGCGAAGAGCAGCTTTCGTGTACATCGGATTACAGCAGGCAATCCCGATGAGCAGAATGTTACCGATGAGGATACTGAGTATCAGCCATTTTTTATTTAAGAGCTTTTGAATAATAAAGCGAACCATGTACCCTCCTAGTGTTGCAACAGAATATCGCCGTCGGCGAGTCCGTCAATGATCCAGCAATTGCCCTTTGTGGTCGTCATCACGCGGACATACCGCTTGACTATGCATTTGGCCTCATCGTAAACCCAGACATAGGCGCGTCCGCGCTTACTCTCGTCGGCCGCGGAATCAAACTCCTGCGACTCTGCTTTTTCATAGGAGACCTGTTCCACCTGCTGACCGCCGAAGTCGCCCCAGTTAAAGCCGCCCCAGTTCTGGTTGTTCGGAGTAAAGCCCTGCTGCGACTGCTGCTCTTTGGCGGGCGCATTTTCCCTAGCGATATACGTCTCGTCCACCAACATACAACCGGAGAGATTGTACTCGTCGAAGGACACAACGCCGACATCGCTGACATTGGCGTACGCGGACTCATCGTCGAGCGCTAAAAACACGGCGTCTTTGTCCGACACGTCGTTCGGGCGAACGTTGGGTGCCGAGAATACATGTGCGGAAAATGAAACCTGTTCCCCGTCGACATAGGACGAGAACGTCACTTTCTGACCGTAGCGAAGGCTGTTGTCATCGGAGCTCTTATCCAGACTCAGATAATACGAATTGAGATCGTATGTATCAAACAAAACGGCGCCTTCGTTGAGGGTATCACCGACTTTGTATTTCGAAATACTGCCGATGACGCAATCTTTCTCCGCGTAGAGAGTGACAACCTGATCGTTCCATGCTTCGTAATCGGCGATCCGCTTGGTCATCTCATCGATGGATTCCTGCGTCTTGGTCACGTATTCCGTGAGCGTCTCGTTCAGATCCGCGAGGTCGAGTTCCGCCAGAGCGTACTCCAGGGAAGTCTTCTTCATCTTCTTCATGCGGTCTTTGAGCTCGTCGATCGCTTCTTCCTGACGCTTCTTTTCGTCTTCGAAATCATTGGTCGCCTTTCGAAGTTCGATCTTCGCCTGCTCCTGATCCGCGCGGCCGATGGAAGCCTTGACGCTGAAGATCGGGTCACCCTTGTGAACGATGATATTGGTGTATCCGGTCAGATGGATTTCCTCGATCTTTCCGGGAACTTTATTGACATACGGCTCGGAAATCCGCGCTGTCTTCTTCACGCCGGTGATGCTCACGCTGACGCTCAGATCGCTGCTTACGGGAGTCGTTTGCGGATAGGTCACGCCGTAGCGGGCAAGATCCTTTGCGACAAATACAATGTCGCCCTCCGAGAGTCCCGAAACGATCTCGGTCTCGTTGATCCCGACAACGCCGGTCTCTACTTCCACCTCTTCCGTGAATCCTTCCCGCATCAGCGTCACGGTACTGACGGTTCCGCTCTTGCTGATCGACGCGTTCGGGACGCTGAGCACGGGTTCTTCCGTCTCCGTCAGGAACGAAAACAGAACATAGTCGCCGACGGAGACCGTATTCTTCAGATCCGCCGTAAAATACGAATCGAATTTGTTGCCGGTCTTCTCCAGATGATACACTTCCTCGTCAGTGTAAGGAATGTACGTCACATCGTATTCGTCGGCACCGATCTTCGCACGCACTCCGGTAAACTCCGCAAAATCTTCATCCGAGATGTAACCGCAGGCAAGAAGTTTCGTGTCATCCTTGGCGATGGTCAAAAACGTCTTTTCTTTCGTAACGGCGTCTCCGTCCTCGGAAACACTGATGTAAACAACGGTTCCTGCACAGGGAGCGACAACTTTGGCGTTGGAGGCCTTCTCCTTCAGCTTCGCAAGTTCCTCCCTGTCCTTCTCGATGCGCTTGGACAACTCCGAATGATTCCGATCAAACGTCAGCTGCATCTCCTGCATCTGCAGTTTCATCAGGCGTCCTTCGTAGGAACTTCCCATGGCATTTGCCGTCTTTCGCATATCTTTGAGCTGGTTGTTAAATGCTTCCAGATCGTAATCATACTCCGTCTGCTCACGCTGGATCTGGAGCTCCATGCGCTTGATGGAATCCGCCAGATCGGCGTTCATCTCCAGCAAAAGCTGCCCCTTGGCCACATGGTCGCCGAGCGCGCAGGATACATTAGCGACGGTCGTATCGTAATCAAATTGCAGATTCTCGCACTCAGGCACGACATATCCGCCGGTGCTCTGTACAAAGGAAACGACTTTCTTCTTCACCACGCTGACGGCGTTGGCCGTCTCCGTCGGATGAAGCAGTTCCGGTACCGGTTTCTGTTCTCCGCATCCTGCCGTAAGAAGGGCCGTGAGAACAATCACCATTACAATCGCGATTCGTTTTTTCATGGCTCCTCCTATTTCAAAATGACGGTCTCGCCTGCCTTCAGGCCGCTGAGGATCTCCGTCCGGTTTTCATCATTGTCTTTTTTGCCGGTGACCGACAAACCGATCTCCACATAGCGGATGGAACGCATTCCGTTCTCATCCATCACGTAAACTGCCGGCTTCTCATCGATGGTGCGAAGCGCGCTCGTGGGGATGTACGTGACATTCTCGCGGTACGCGGTCTCGATGATCAGGCTGCCGTTCACGCCGATCTCGAGAGCATCGTCCGGTTTCAACGGCTCAAGCACAACATACGTAAGCCCGCCCTGGCCGTTTACGGGGCGCGTGATCTTCACTACCTCGCAGAGATAGGATCCTGCTTTTTCAACCTGGATCGTGTACGTATCTCCGAAGTCATACATGTCGGCGTTGTTCGTGGAAAGCACAAAACCGGTACGGTCCGAGTGAATGGAGATGTATTTGTCAAACGCATTGATGCGTCCGTTCAACCATACGGGGATCTCCTTGACGTAATCGACGACGCCGTCAATCCCGGCAATGAGCTGACGACCGTTTAGATCCGCCTCAAGTTCACCGAGGCGAAGGTCCGCGACATACTTGCGTCCGGCCACTTCCTCGTACGTGTTGACCGCCTTCTTCAAGCGGTCTTCGTCATATTTTTTGCCGAATCGCTTCGCGAGGGCTTCGCGGTCTTTCTCGATGTTCATCAACGCCTCATAGTACGTTGCTTCCTCCTCGAGTTTCGCGCATTCCTCCCTGCTCTTCGTCAACTCTTCCTCCACGAGATCCGTGGAGAGCTCCGCCAATAAATCTCCTGCGTGGACCGCCTGTCCCACCGTGACATACGTTGCCTTTACCGACTCGCCGCCGACGCCGAAACTCAGCGACTGCGTCAACTGGTATTGGTATGTACAGTTTTCGGACACATAGTCCCGAATGTTTCCCGTCTTTACGACAGTGGTGGAAAAATACTCTTCCTCAACCGATTTCACGATCGGCGCTTTTCTGAGCTCCTCCTCCGCCGGAAGCAACCCGCAGCCGGACAACAACACGACCGCCGCAAGTGCGAGAACTGACACCTTCTTCATGCCTGACCTCCGATACATCGTAAAATTCCTTTTGACCGCCCGATCCTGCGAACGATCAGAACAGTCCGTCGATCCTGCCGTCCTCGAGCACGTCGATCCGCTCTGCGGCAGGGGACTTCGGCAGTCCCGGCATCGTCATGATCGTGCCGGTGATCGCCACGACAAATCCCGCTCCGGCCGAGACATAGACCTCGCGGACATTTACCGTAAAGCCCGTCGGACGTCCGAGTTTCTTCGGGTCGTCCGAGAGGGAATACTGTGTTTTTGCCATACATACGGGCATATTGCCGAATCCGAGTTCCGTGAGCTTCGCAAGTGTGGTCTCCGCTGCGGGGTCGAACGTGACGCCGTCTGCACCGTAGATTTTGCGTGCCACGGTCTCGATCTTCTCCTTAAGCGGCATCTCGTCCGGATACAACGTGTGGAAACCGCTCTTCTTCGTCTCCAGCGTGTGCAACAGCTGCTCCGCCAAAGCGATACCGCCTTCGCCGCCTTTGCCCCAGACTTCCGAGAGTGCGAAGTCGCATCCTCGCTCGCGGCAGAACTGCTCGACATACGAGAGTTCCGCATCCGTGTCCTCGGTAAACCGGTTCAGGGTTACCACAACCGGAACGTCATACTGCTTCAGGTTCTCAATATGCTTCTCCAGATTGCCGATACCGGCCTTCAAAGCATCGAGATTTTCCGCGGACAGTTCCGTCTTCGGCACGCCGCCGTTATATTTCAATGCGCGCACGGTAGCCACCAAGACTACGGCATCAGGCTTCAGGTTCGCCATGCGGCATTTGATGTCCAAAAATTTCTCGGCACCGAGGTCCGCACCGAAGCCGGCCTCCGTGACAACGATATCGGCCAGTTTCAACGCCGCTTTCGTAGCGCGGACGCTGTTGCATCCGTGCGCGATGTTGGCGAAAGGTCCGCCGTGCACAAGCGCAGGCGTATTTTCGATCGTCTGGATCAGGTTCGAGCGGATCGCATCCTTGAGAAGCGCTGCCATCGAACCGACTGCCTTGAGATCCGCAGCGGTCACCGGCGTGCCGTCATAGCGGTAAGCCACGATGATCCTGCCGAGGCGCTTCTTCAGATCCGCAATGTCATCCGCAAGGCACAAAATTGCCATGATCTCGGACGCCACCGTGATGATGAAATGATCCTCTCTCACAACGCCGTCAGACTTCTTGCCCATGCCGATCACGATGTTGCGAAGAGCCCGGTCGTTCATGTCGAGGCATCGCTTCCACACTACCTGCTTGGGATCGATGCCGAGCGCGTTGCCCTGCATGATATGGTTGTCAAGCATCGCCGCCAGAAGGTTATTTGCCGACGTGATCGCATGGAAATCTCCCGTAAAATGAAGGTTCAGATCCTCCATTGGAACCACCTGCGCATAACCGCCGCCGGCCGCGCCGCCCTTGATCCCAAAGCACGGTCCCAGGGAAGGCTCGCGAAGTGCAATCACCGCACGTTTTCCGAGTTTCCCGAGTGCCTCGCCGAGGCCTACGGTCGTGGTGGTCTTGCCCTCGCCCGCCGGTGTCGGATTGACTGCCGTCACGAGGACTAATTTTCCGTCCGGACGTCCCTCTAAGGACTCCAGAAACTCGTCCGAGAGTTTTGCCTTGTACTTTCCGTACAACTCCAGATCATCCATTCCGATGTCCAGTTTCTTGGCGACTTCCCAGATCGGCTGCATTTTTGCTTCCTGTGCAATTTGAATATCTGTCTTCATACCGCTCCTCCGTTTTTTACCCTTACCCGCGTCAGAAAACCGTTATTTTGCAAACCTGAATTATTATACCAAACGAAGTTCCGTTTTCCAACACGCAGCACCGGCAGTTTTGTGTAGTTTCCGTGAACATATAATATTCTTTTCGTGAATAGTCTGCTATGCGTCAAACGCGCGTGACCACCGCCGTAAAATGACCCACCGCACACGCCTCTCCGTACCCCGCGGAAAGAATCAGATGGTCGCCCTTGCGAACCTTGCTTCCGTCCAGGAATCCCTCCCCTTCGATGACGCTCATCGTGTGAAACATACCCGACAAAGGGATTTTGGCCGTACCGTCGATCTCGGTGAGGTAGACCGTGTAAAATGTGCACGTCACAAACCTCGTGATTACGGCGCCGGGAACCTTTTTCACCTGCGGTTCCGCCGGATTGTCGACATACGGCACCTTGATCACCGCAAGACTCTGTTCGATGTGCAGGGGGCGTTTCTTTCCGTTCTGCAGGCGGTCATAATCGTACAACCGGTATGTGATATCGCTGTTTTCCTGCGTTTCCAAAAGCATCGTGCCCTTTTTGATCGCATGGATCGTACCGGGTTCGATCTGGAAGAAATCCCCGGCTTTGACCGGGATCTCGCGGATCAGTTCGCGCATCCGTCCTTCGCGCACCATCCGTTCCAGCTCGTCTTTGGTCTTCGCATGATGACCGATGACGATCTTCGCGCCTTTCTCCGCCTTGAGGACGTACCAGCACTCCGTCTTCCCCAAAGCACCGTTTTCATTGGCCAGAGCGTATGCGTCGTCGGGGTGAACCTGAATGCTCAGGTCGTCCTGCGCATCGATCAGTTTGATCAA
>JAFRYE010000051.1 GCA_017441265.1 Lachnospiraceae bacterium
AGCTAACAGCACACTGGGGTGTACTGCCTGAATTGCATATTCGTGCCGATATGTAAAGAGCCTTGTGGCTTAAGTTGTCGGCTTGAGCCGACTATGGGTGGCACGGTTTTATTGAAAAATAATTATGTGGCCTTTAAGCCTGATTATATTATATCAAACCTATGTTCGTTTGTCAAGCGCTTCGTTCGACACTTTTCGAGATTCAGCAGCTTTGCACAAATCGAACGTCTGTTTTGTATTCAAGATAAACAAAAAGAGCAGTTCTCGCCCGAAAACTGCTCTCTATTATATATATGTGCAGAATTTGCAAAATGGTATAAAATGTCGGGACATTTATTTTTTGCCCGGAAGGACATTTTGTGCGCTACTCCGACCTACTCTATACTATAAATTCTAACGAACAAACGAACAACAAGGCACAAACGCCGTAAAAGCGATCTTTCATAACCTTTTCGTTCAACGAACAACCGCCAAACACAGACTAACAAGCGACGAACAGAACAAACACTACAAACATCCGCCGAACAGCGTTCAACCACGATTTTGCGAGCTTTCATAGGACTTGTTCGGTCGTTCGGCGAATTTTGAGGGATAGAGAGCGTTAGTCCTGTGTCAGAAACCAGAGGGTCATGTCCTCGTCAAATCCGATATTGAACTCAACGTGGCTGGCATATTTCAATAACAATTTCAAAAGGCTTATCGCTGCGCATTATTGTGTCATTCGCCCCCACCCTGCCTTTCCAAACTCTCTGCTGCGGTATTCCTTCGGGCTTGTATCATAATACTTTCTGAACACCCTCGCAAAGTGACTGTAGCTTGAAAAAGCAAGGATATCTGAGATCTCTGTGAGGGAAAAATCAGAGTATTTCAGCATATTCTCAGCAGCCTCCATGCGCTTTGAGGTGATATATTCCGACAGGTTTATCCCCGTTTCACGCTTGAACAGGACGGACAGGTAGGACTCGTTCAGCCCCACAAGCTCCGCCAGCTCTCTGACGGTGATCTGCTCGTGGAGATGATAGTGGATATGATCCATGCACTGAATGACCTGCTTGGAGTAAATGTTTTCCTTCTTCGCAGCCATGACAGCCTTCGTAAAATAGGCGATCATCTCGGCGTGCAGGGCGTAAAGCTCATCGACGGAGACAGCTTTGTCGTATTTGCGGATATACAGGTCGCTTGCGTTGTATGCCTTTTCGTGCTCCAGACCGCCCTCTATGGCAAAACGGGTCACAAGGGTGATGTTGCAGATACACAGATAGCGCAGATTTATGACGGGGTCATCGGACAGGTGTCCAAGCTCCGCCGAATGTATCATGCGCTCCGCTTCCGCAAGCGCTCTCATATCTCCCAGCTTTATGTATTCGTACTGCTTCATTTCATCGTCGTATCGGTGATGACGGAAGCTGTTCTCACGGTTTATAAATTCAAGGTAAGCAAGCTGCTTGTTGACGCTTTCTTTCATACTGTCACTCCTCGTATGGCTTTGAAATAATTATAGCAGAAGAGCTTAAACAAGTCAAGATATATGACGTAAAAACAAGAATTATACTTTACTTTTGATTGATAGCTATGTTATTATTGTATCAAGAAAAATAACAATAAACAGCCGTAAGGAGGAATCTATATGAACATGAATTTCAGATTTGACATTCCCACCAAGCTGCTTTTCGGCAGCGGAGAGCTTAACAGACTCAGCGAACTGCCCCTTCCGGGCAGCAAGGCGCTTATCGTTATCACAAGCGGCAGGTCAACAAGGAGCAACGGCTATCTTGCAAGAGTTGAGGAGCAGCTTGACAAGGCAGGTATCGCTCACACCGTTTACGACGGCGTATCGGCAAATCCTACGCTTCACAATGTCAGAGAGGGTGCACAGCTTGCCCGAAGCGAGGGCTGCGATCTTGTTATAGGTCTCGGGGGCGGCAGCGCAATGGACTGTGCAAAGGGTATCGCGCTTGCGGCGGTAAACGAGGGTGATCTCTGGGAATACACCTGGTCCAAGACGGGCAAGGGCAGGCAGTTTGAAAACAAGCCTCTGCCCGTGATAGCTATCACCACTACTGCCGGGACGGGCAGCGAGATCGACCCTTGGTTCGTGATAACAAAGACTGAGACAAATGAAAAATCGGGCATAGGCTATCCGCCTTTTTCGTATCCTGCCTATTCGATAGTTGACCCCGATCTTATGATGACCGTTCCGCCGATGCTGACGGCATATCAGGGCTTTGACGCTTTGTTTCATGCCACGGAGAGCGTGATAAACAAGCATGAGGACATCTTTGCGGAAATGTTTGCTTTGCAGGCTGTGGGCTATGTCGGAAAGTATCTTGCAAGAGCCGTGAAGGATGGCAGCGATAAGGAGGCAAGGACATATATGGCGCTTGCCAACACCCTTGCTGGCTTCTACATGAACTGCACCTCCGAGCATTCCCTTGAGCACGAGCTGAGCGCATTCCACCCCGAGCTTCCCCACGGAGCAGGACTTATTATGATATCAAAGGCTTACTATCGGATAATGGCTGAAAGACACGCCTGCGACGGGCAGATGATAAAGCTGGCAAGGGCTATGGGAATGGACAACGCAGACAAAGCCGAAGACTTTATTACAGCGCTTGATAAGATGATGAAGGACTGCGGCGTAGGAGAGCTTAAAATGTCGGACTACGGCATAAGCCCGGATGAGTTCCCTGCTATGATGCGAAACGCAAGGGAGATGGGCGGCCTGTTCGGCGCCGACCCCACGGAGCTGTCCGATGATGATATACTCAGGATATATAAGGAGTCATACCGATGAGACAGGGGGATATAAGGCGTGCGTTCACATATCTCGAATCGGGGGCAGTTCTGCTTGTCACAACCAATGACGGTCAGAGGGATAATGTTATGACGATATCGTGGCAGATGGTCATGGACTTTACGCCCCGCATAGCCATATCCACAGGCTCGTGGAACGAGTCCTTTGACACGATCTTAAAGACAAGGGAGTGCTGCATAAACATTCCGACCTTTGATATGATAGAGGACGTTGTGAAAATCGGTGTAACTCACGGCTCGAAGTGCGACAAATTTGAACGCTTCGGCTTGAAAAAGAAAAAAGCAGGGACCGTTAAAGCCCCGATCATAGCAAATTGCCTTGCGGCGATAGAGTGCAGACTGGAGGACTATATCGAGGATCACGGACTGCTCATATTCAAAGGAACCAGACTGTGGGAAAATGCCGATAAAAATGAAACGAGGGTGTTCCATGCAAACGGTGACGGCACTTTTTTTGCTGACGGAGAATTCCGTGATCTGCGGAATGAGATGCGCCAATGGGTACCCGAAGGCTCGGAAAGATTTTGAAGGAGTGAGCGCCCGATGAGGAAACTATCAGCTTGGGTTTTGTGTATAGCTTTGGGACTTTGCTTTGTAGGGTGCGCGAACAATACATCTGACAGCAGGTCTGTCCCAAAGGAAAGTGTGACATCAATGACAGCAGAGAAAAACTTATCAGAAGGTAATGATACTTATGCTGCTTCAGACAGCGAAGGTGAATATACTAATGAAATGAATGAGCCGAGAGAGCCCGGATATAACGCATTCTCGGGATATCTGAGGGGCGCAGGAAGGGCTGAAAAGGGATATGACGGAGAAGCCTTCATAAACAGCGAGGCTGCCGACAAAATATTCAGAGGGCTTTACTACTATGCGACCTACGGTCTGTCAAGGCAGGATGACCCTGCGATATATGAGCATTGGGAAAGTCTCGGGCTTGAAAAGAAGATATATGACATAGACGACCCCGACCGTATGTGGTCTGTATTTGTTCCGACAGATGAAAAATTTGGAGCTCTTGATAAGCTGCCCGTTGTGTTCTGTCTGCACGGAAACGACAACAATATCCTGCTGGCGGAGACCTACGGATTTGCAGAGCTTGGCGGCAGAGAGGGCTTTATCACGGTCGTTCCCTGGGCAAAAAACGAGGACATCATAGTTGACGAGATACCGAGGATACTGGATATTCTGAAAGATGAAAGCTATCCCGTTGATGAGAGCCGGATCTATGCGGCAGGCTTTTCAAAGGGAGGCATGGCGGCGCAGACCGTCGCTCTGAAATATTCAGATTTATATGCGGCAGTCGCTCCCGGAGGCTGCGCCCCCTTCGGTATATCGGCGGACGCTTCACCCATAAGTTCAGGCGCTCTGAACTGGTCATTTCAGGCAGAAGCCTTTGACAGTGCCCGAGTAATGCCCACGATATTTTTCGGCGGCAGCTGCGATTCGATGCCGATAGAGACCGACGCTGTGAACGAATGGATAAAGCTGAGCGGTGCGATCATACAAGAGCCTGACGGCGATCAGGAGGCTGCCGATGAGGTCGGACGCTTTACGGGAATTAGCACAAGAAATTCGGAGATAAGGCAGTATGACGGGCAGAATTATTACATAGGCAGTTATCTCAACGCTGACGGTGTATGCACCTTCCGCGCAGTATCCGTTGAGGGCGCACCTCACTGGCTCATGCCCTCGGAGGCTGCTGTGGTGTGGGAGTTCTTCTCACAGTTTGCGAGGGATACGGACAGCGGCGAGATAGTTTATCTGAAATAATGTTAAGGCAACACCGCACAACCACCGGCTTACGCCTTTGCACGTCATCTGCTTGCATATTTTCCGTCATAATACACAAAGTTTCCTTGACTTGCGTCAGCAAGCCTGCGTCAACTTTATGCATTCTGACGAAAAATCTGACTGCGCATCTGACGCACAATGGTTATGCGGTATTGCCTTAAAAGCGGAACGCTTATCCTGCGCTCCGCTTTTTTCTATGCTCTGCTTTTTCTCCACTCGGTAGGAGATATCCCCACAGCCTTTTTGAACTGCCTTGAAAAATGCACCACGCTCCTGTAGCCGCACCTTGAGGCTATCTCATCAATGAGCAAATCCGAGCTTGTCAGCAGGCTCTTGGCGCAGGATATGCGGCACTCTATCACATCATTTATGCAGGACAGCCCGAAGGTCTTTTTGTAAAGCTCCTGCATATAGGGAGCGCTTATGTGCAGCTCCTCCGCCATTTTCTCCACCGACCAGTCAAGCCACGGCTCGGCGTGTATCTTCCGCCTGAGCTGCATCAGCTCCTTGTAATGGGGAACTATCCTCGAATCGCCCGAGGCAACAAGCGCTACCTCGGTGAGCATCGCTTGCATAAGGTGGTCGGTTATCTCGCTGTCGTTTATGCAGCGAAAAAATACATCACGGATAAGGGCAAAATACCGATCCAGCCGTACCTGCTCGCCGGTGTGTACAGGCTTATCAAAGGGCAGATCAAACCTTGAAAGAAAGCTGCTGTCACACTCGAACTGTATCCAGTCCTCGATATACTCCTCATTGTCTGCTCCGTATTTATGAGGAGAGTTTTGGTTAAAGAGGATAAAGGTGTTTTTCGGGCAGCTCACAAGCTCACCGTTATTCGGGAGAATGCTCCTGCTCTTTAAAAACAACGCAAGATAGCAATCATATCCATGCTCACGCGCAATATAGAAATCACTCTCGTGGCGATAGTCGCAGCCCATAGCCCTTATGAAAAACACATTATCATCTCCTCGGATATGTTAACATAAACCTATTATAAACTATTCTGTTCATCATGTCAATATGGTATAATGAGTATAACAAACTGACCGAAAGGAAATGATGATATGTTAAAGAAAGTATTTGCAGCAGTCTGCTCGCTGATGATGGCTGCGGCTGTTCTGACCGCCTGCGGAATCAGCGAAAGCTCACCTGCAAACGACGGGGCAAGCTCTGTAAGCAGCACTACGGAGGAAGCAGAAAGCAAGCCCGAGGAGCCTGCCGAGACCTTCGCTCATCAGCTCTCCAACCCCAACGCCAACGCCGACGCTTTGAGAACATACAATTACCTCTGCGACAGCTTTGGAAATGTTATGCTGACCTGTCAGCAGGAAAGCACCTGGATGGGCTCGCCCGATTACGAGATGGATATTATTCAAGAGACCACCGGCAAGCTCCCTGCTATGCGCGGGCTTGATTTTATGAACAACGACTTTGACGGCGTTGTTGAGCGCTCGAAGGCGTGGCACGAAAAGGGCGGTATCGTTACAATATGCTGGCACACAGGTGTGAACGGCTCGGGCTATCAGGAAAGCCTTGACGAAAATCCCGATTTTGACAAGCTGCTGACAAAAGGCACAGATGAATACAACGGAATGACAGCAAGCTGGGACAAGGCGGCAGATGCGCTTGCAAAGCTTCAGGACGCAGGTGTGCCTGTGCTGTGGCGACCCTTCCACGAATTTGACGGACAGTGGTTCTGGTGGGGCAAGGGCGGCAAGGATAACTTTATCAAGCTGTGGCAGATGATGTACGATTATTTCACCAATGAAAAGGGCCTGAACAATCTGATCTGGGTGCTGGGCTATTCCGGCGAAGTCAAGGACGGCTGGTATCCGGGTGACGAATACTGCGACGTCATCGGCTCCGACGCCTACGACAACAGCACCAACAAAAAGGCGTGGAAAAAGCTTGAAGCGCTGAACACAGGCAAGCCCATCGCCTTCCACGAGTGCGGAAATGTGCCGTCAGTGGAGAAGTTTGAAAGCGACGGCGATTTATGGAGCTGGTTTATGATCTGGCACACCGACTATATCGTAAACAACCCGAAGGAAAACCTGAATGAAGTCTACAACAGCGAAAAGGTCATCACTCTTGATGAACTGCCGGAGCTGTAAAGGAGAACGTTATGTACAAAGCAGCTGATAACAGATACGAAAAAATGATCTACCGCAAATGCGGCAGCAGCGGACTCAAGCTGCCTGCGATATCTTTAGGATTATGGCAGAATTTCGGCTTTGGCTCAGTGTTCGCAAATGCCGAGAATATGTGCCGCACGGCATTCGATCTCGGTATCACACATTTTGACCTTGCCAACAATTACGGCCACCCCTACAACGGCTCGGCAGAGGAGAATTTCGGCAGGATACTCGACAGAGGGCTTCGCGCCTACCGCGACGAGCTTTGCATCTCCACAAAGGCAGGCTATGAGATGTGGGAGGGTCCCTACGGTGACAGAAACGGCAGCCGTAAGTACCTCATCGCCTCACTCGATCAGAGTTTGAAGCGCATGGGGCTCGACTATGTTGACATCTACTACCACCACATCTTTGACCCCAACACGCCTTTAGAGGAGACCGCACTTGCACTTGACCATATCATTAGGCAGGGCAAGGCTCTGTATGTGGGAGTATCAAATTACGGTAGGGAGCAGACTGCGGAGATAGCTGCAATTTTCAAGGAACTGAAAACGCCGTTCATCGTCAACCAGCCGTCGTATTCAATGCTCAATCGCTGGGTGGAAGATGACGGACTCGATGCTTATTGTGTGGAGAACGGCATAGGACTTTCGATATTTTCACCGCTGTATCAGGGCTTCCTGACCGACAGGTACTTGAATGGTATCCCAGAGGATTCACGTATTGGCAAGGGCAACACCTGGATAGGCTCTCAGCTTACCGATGAAATGCTTGCAAAGCTTAACAGGCTTAACGACATCGCCCAAAGCCGCGGACAGAAGCTCTCGCAGATGGCTATAGCGTGGATACTTCACGACCCGGCAATAACCACAGTTCTCGTAGGCGCCAGCAGACCCGAGCAGATAGCCGACAACGTCAAGGCGATAGAGAACCTCGATTTTACCGACGATGAGATAGAGGCTATCGAGAAAGTATTAGCGGAATAAGATATTATTGAGCCGACCTGACAAGTCGGCTCATATTTATGCAGTATAATTGCAAAGATATATGACGTAAATACAATAATTATACTGTACTTATCCCTTTCCTTGTGCTAAAATAGTATCAAGGAAGTGAAATCTATGAAAAACCCGTTGAGAAATGCTTATACCGTTCTT
This sequence comes from Lachnospiraceae bacterium, assembly GCA_017441265.1. Taxonomy (GTDB): domain Bacteria; phylum Bacillota; class Clostridia; order Lachnospirales; family Lachnospiraceae; genus ISDg. The sequence goes on from JAFRYE010000051.1 coordinate 7,904, forward strand.
TTTGTTCTGCTGTTGCTGTGTCTGACGAGCTGTTCAGACAACACTGTGAGCAGTCCTGTTACGAATCAAGAAACAACAACTACTGTATCAAGCACCCTATCAGAAGAAACCACGATAGTAGAAACAACACAGCAAACCGAAGAACAGACTTTAGGCACGATTGAGAAACAAAGCATCAGCGAGGTTGTTATCAGCTTTGACTATCAGCGTGGGACAACGCTCGCTTCAAATCAGGTCGCTGTATGGATAGAAAATGCAGAGGGCGAGCTTGTGAAAACACTCTATGTGAGTGATTTCACGGCAGCCAGACGAGGATATGAGAGCCGTGATATGGCACTCTCAAAGTGGGTAAAGACTGCTGTCCCATCGGATATGTCTGATGATGAGATCGACGCTGTTTCAAGTGCTACACTTGGCACAGGCTCACACTCCTTTCCATGGGATCTGACCGATGAAAACGGTGATCGAGTGCCTGACGGTGTTTACACGGTCAAGGTCGAGGGTACTCTCTACTGGGAGAGCAACATTCTGTTTTCTTCTCAGGTGGATATTGGCTCACCTATATCCGGTGATCTTGCGGTGACAGAGATCCGAAGTGAGCCTGACACACAAGAGAACGCTGATATGATTGACAATGTTCATATCTATGTGGTATCATAATAGAAAGAATGGAACGGAGTGATAAGCTATGACCGAACTCGAAAAGCTCGAAGCAGGGCTTGAATACTGCTATGACGACCCAGAGGTGGAAGCCCGCAAGGAGAACGCTATTATCCAGTGCAGGAAATACAATGAAATAGATGATACCGACTACGAGGCGCAGTACGCCCAGCTCAAAGAAATGCTTGGCAGCGTGGGCGAAAAGGTTTGGATCGCAAAGACCTTCAACTGCGACAATGGCAAGAAAATACATATCGGAAATAACTTCACAGGCAACTACAATCTGACAATCCTTGATATTCGTGAGGTGTATATCGGGGACAATGTAATGATAGGTCCGAACACGCTGATAACCACAGTCGGACACCCGCTATCGCCTATGGGCAGGCGCAGGCATATGGGCATTGCAAAGCCTGTCCGTATCGGCAACGATGTGTGGATAGGCGGCAATGTGACGATTTTGCCGGGAGTGACGATAGGGAATAATGTTGTGGTCGCTGCCGGAGCTGTTGTGACAAAGGATATTCCCGATAACTGTGTTGTGGGCGGTGTGCCTGCGAGGAAAATCAAGGATATTGAGGACGATACGGATCAATAAATTACTGCAAAATATGGCGTTAAAGCCGCTAAAAATACTTTTTCAGGAGGTAAACTACAATGAAAAAATCACTCGACAAGGGCTTCATCACCCCTCACCCCGTGCTGATAATCGGCACTTATGATGAAAATGGAACACCCGATGCTATGAATGCGGCGTGGGGCGGACAGATCGGCGGCAATCAGATCTCTATCAGCCTTTCCTCGCACAGGACTACTGACAACATCAAGCTGAATAAAGAATTTACCGTTGCATTTGCCACTGCAGATCAAATCGCAGCCTGCGATTATGTGGGTATCGTGTCCGGCAACAAGGTGGCTGATAAGCTTGCAAAGTGCGGATTTACTGTCACCAAATCCGACAAGGTCAACGCACCCGTTATCGACCAGCTTCCCGTTACTATCGAGTGCAGGGTCATCGAGCTTCAGGAGGAGTTTGGGGAAACAAGAGTCGTTGCGGAGATCGTTGGGCTGAAAGCTGACGAGGAAGTCCTGACAGACGGAAAGGTGGATCTCGGCAAGGTAGGGCTTGTAGTATTCGATACCGTTGGTCTGTGCTATCGAACAGTCGGTGACAGCGTCGGCGGAGCTTGGAATGTCGGGAAGAAGTTTGAGTGATATATCAAACGGTCATAACTGCGGTATGAGCCCGACCTGCAACGGGCGCAGCAATAGTGAAACAGCGATCAGTCTTGAATAAATAAGGCTGATCGCTTTGTTTTATGGGATAATATTCTTCCATTTCACTTTATGACGGTCAATAACTTATTTGGCAAGTATTTCTCAAACTATGGGCGAATTTGAGAATAAGTAAAAACATCAATGTTAATTAGAAAAAAAGAACCACCGACATATTTTGCCAGCGGTTCTTAATCCTATTCGGTTTGTAGGGTTAATTCTCCCTTAACGACCTCACGCATTGTTGCGCCGGGGGCTTTGTCAGATCAACTATACCGGACAATTACCGGGGCTTGTAGATGAGGTCCGCGCCCACCAGAGTGTAACCGGCGGTATCACCGACAGATATGGTAAATGTAGATGCCCCATGGGACTGCGCGGCGGAAAGTACGTCACCCAAACGGAAGGTGAAGGTTACTTCTTCACCGACGGCAGGGGTATCATCGATACGGAAGATGAACGGTTCTTCGTATGTCTCGGAGCCAAAATCGATTCCTCCGATCTCTGTCCCCCAGGCACCGCCCGATTCGGATCGCTTCACGATGACAACCAATGTTGCATCCTCCGGGTAAAGCACGAATCGGTTGCAGGACATGGGAACAGAATTGTACTGAGGATTCGAGAGAATGGTAACCCGGGTTTCCTCCGGAGTCGGGGTTACGATTTCGGTCGGAGCCACCGTTACCGGGACTGTCGGCACGGGAGTCGGCTCGGCGATCGTAAGAGTGATATCTCCCGAGCCGGAGGTGATCCTGCAGGGAACACCGGCTTCCGAGGAAGGAGCCTTGATGTCGCCGCTGCCCTTGATCTCACAGGCAAGACTGTGAGTGAAGCTTCCGTTTACATCTCCGGTTGACGTGTCCACGGTGATCAATGACCGGGCGGAGCACCGGTCAAATCGAATGTCCCCGGTTGACGAGCTCACGGCGAGGTTGTCGCAGCTTACTGCGGACAGGGTTATGTCGCCCGTGCTTGATTCCAGATTGATGTCGCCCGTGCAGCTGACGGACTGAAGCTTGATCTCGCCGGTTGACGTCTTGATCTTGATTGAGTCGGCAGCGGGGATCCGGCAGACGGCATCGCCGGTGCTCAGGTTCACGTCGACTGCATGGAATTTGAACACTCCGGAGATTTCGATGTCACCGCTTTGACCTTCCACGGTAAGGTTTCGGTATTCCGTCTTCGGAAGGTACACGGTGATCTTCGGGGATTTTGTCATGATCCCGATCCGGTCGTACCATTCGGTCGGGTCGTTCAGAGTAATGCTGAGAGCGCCCGACTCCGCCGATGCGGAAAATGCCCATTCCTCGGGGTAATAGCCGACAACGGAGCAGGTTCCGTCCAGCGAAGGCTCGAAGCAGACGTCGGCGCTTTCGAGATTCAGTGTAAAGTTATCGAATTCGCTGTCGATCGCAATCGTTTTTTCGGTGTAATCGTAGGTGTCAAGTTTCGTGAAATCCCATCCTAAAAATGTCATGACAACCGCAAAACCAACAAGCCCGGCACCGATCAAAAAGGTAGCGATACTGAGCCATAGTTTCGTTCGTTCCCTCATTGTGCTTCAGCCTCCTTTCTCTTTTTGACAAACAACCGCTTAAGTCCCGACAACAGCTTGACGGAGAGCTTGGCAATTGCTTTGGTTGCTTCTTTGCTGAAATAGATGCCGTAGATGAACAGTCCGAAAAGCACCGGTGCGGCGCAACCGAAGGCCAGACCCTGAAGGATACGCCCGCGGCTGCAGAGGGAGAAGCATCCGAAGATTCCGGCTACCGAGCATGCGAGAAGGGTGATGTCCACGGCCCACAGCACTGCTACGACGGACCACAGTACGGCAAACAGTGTGATGACAACGGCAAAGAAGGAGATCAGCAGTGCGAGCCAGATCGGGGAACTGAGAACCAGAAGGACGATCCCCAAAGTGCTTTGTTGCCGCTTCGGGACGGCCTGCTCTTTGCCGGGTTTTGCGAGAGAAGAATCTGCGATCGTCTGCGCAGCCACGACGTCCACCGGGCCGATCGCCGTCACGGCTTCATCCTCCGAAAGCCCTTCCTCCATCCGATCATCGATCATTTCCGAGTAAAACAGCAATCGTTCCGAGATGTCTTCCTCCGGCAGCCCGTTCAGTCGAAGCCGGAGTTGGGCAAGAAATTCGGCTTTATTCATAAGTCCTTATCCTCCTTGGTAACAAATCGATGTATTTTCAGCATTTCCTCCCAGTCGAGGCGAAACTCTTCGATGCGTTGCAACCCTTCCGCTGTGATATGGTAGTATTTCCGAAGGCGACCGTCGTGCTCCGCCGTCCGTACGGTAAGCATTTCCGCAGCTTCCAGGCGCTTCAGGATCGTGTAGAGAGTCGACTCAGACAGCTCCGCGTACGGCTTCAGGTCTTTGATGATCTTGTAACCGTAGGAGTCTTCATCCTTAATGGCGGCCAGCACGCAGAGATCCAGAAGGCCGCGTTTCAGTTGAGCATCCATACAATACCTCCCTTCGTGTAATACATCGTAACACGAGGTATTACCTCTGTCAAGATGCATTTTTCGGAAAATGCGTAATTTTACCGCATACAACATTGTCTTTCATTTTTCAACATGCTACAATTACCCAAATAGTTACACTACACAAGGAGGGGTATGATATGGCTTGTTTTCTGGCTAGCGCCACTGAGGTGGTGCCGTGGTTGCTTTTGCCCTTGTGGTCTGGATGGTTCTTCTGTTGATCATGGATCCGAAAGGGGTTGTCAAAAAGGCGTTGTTCAAGGAGAAAAACTGACGTGAGATCCCTGCGGTTCCGCTCTCGGGGCGGAACCGCTTTCTCGTTACAGAATCGTGACAGTGAGGTGGCAGATGAAAACGGAAGTAAAGATGATACTGGAGGGAGTGCGGGACGGAACGATCTCTGTCGATGACGCGCTCAGAAAACTGAAACTTGCCCCGTATGAGGATCTTGGATTTGCCAAAGTCGATATGCATCGCGCAGTTCGGCAGGGAGCTGCCGAGGTGATCTACGGTGCAGGCAAGACGCCGGAGCAGATCGCACGGATTGCACGGACGATGAAGGAGAAGGGACAGGAGAGGATTCTTATCACACGCCTTTCGAAAGAGCAATACGAGTTGCTTCCAAAAGACCTCGGCATCCGCTACGTCGCGGAAGCGCGGATCGGTATCCTCGGTGATATTCCGGCTCCGAACGGGCTCGGCAGGATTGTTGTCGCGACCGGCGGGACAAGTGATATTCCGGTCGCCGAGGAGGCGGCTGTGACTGCAGAGTTTTTCGGCAATCAGGTTGTCCGCCTGTTTGATGTCGGTGTGGCCGGTCTCCACCGCCTTCTCTCGCATTTGGACGAGATCTCGGACGCTTCCGTGATCGTCGCCATTGCGGGTATGGAGGGGGCACTGGCCAGCGTCATCGGAGGCCTCGCCGACTGCCCCGTGATCGCCGTCCCGACGAGTGTCGGCTACGGCGCTTCCTTTCAGGGGCTGTCCGCCCTGCTCTCGATGCTCAATTCCTGCGCCAGCGGAGTCTCCGTCGTTAACATTGACAACGGTTTCGGCGCCGGGTATCTTGCAAGTATGATCAATCATATGGAGGTCGGAAAATGAAAACTCTCTATCTGGAATGCGGAATGGGCGCGGCAGGCGACATGCTGACCGCGGCGCTGACGGAATTGCTTCCGGATCCGGCGGCTTTTATTGAAAAAATGAACACGCTCGGAATTCCCGATGTCGTCATCTCACGGGAGGCTTCCGTAAAATGCGGCATCGTCGGAACACACATCTCCGTGAAGGTACACGGCATCGAGGAGAACTGTGAGATGCATGATCATCACGAGCATGAGCATCACCACGATCATGACCATGAGCATCATGATCACGACCATGACCATCACGACCACGGCCATCACCACACACACACCGCATTGACGGACGTTGAGCATATTGTGAAGGGGCATTTGCAGGTTTCGGAGAAGGTTAAGAATGATATCATGAACGTGTACGGGCTGATCGCTGAGGCGGAGAGCCACGTGCACGGCGTTCCCGTGACGGAGATTCATTTTCACGAGGTCGGGACGATGGACGCGTTGGCGGACGTCGCTGCCGTGTGCCTATTGATGGATGAACTCGCGCCGGACGAGGTGATCGCTTCTCCGGTGCATGTGGGAAGCGGTTCTGTCCGGTGTGCCCACGGCATCCTTCCGGTTCCGGCGCCGGCTACAGCATATTTGCTGCAGGGAGTTCCGACGTACGGCGGAGCAGTCAAAGGCGAACTGTGTACGCCCACGGGTGCGGCACTGTTAAAATATTTCGTGAATCGTTTCGGCGACAGACCGGTTATGACTACGCAGGCAATCGGCTATGGCATGGGAAAGAAAGATTTTGAGATTGCCAACTGTGTCCGGGCGATGATCGGTGAGACCGAGGATCGGACCGACATTGTCAGCGAGCTTGCCTGCAACGTTGATGACATGACCGCGGAGGAAGTGGGATTTGCCATGGAGCGGTTGTTTGAAGGAGGCGCGTATGAGGTGTACACCGTGCCGATCGGAATGAAGAAGAGCAGACCCGGTGTGCTGATCCGTGTGATGTGCGATCCGCAGAAAAAGGAGGAGATGGTTCGACTCCTGTACCGTCACACCACGACGATCGGTGTGCGGGAGACCCTCACGAAGCGCTTTGTGCTTGAGCGCAGTTTGAAAACCGTGAAAACCCCGTACGGTGATGTCCGGGTGAAGGAATCGACGGGCTACGGCGTGACGCGCCGCAAACTCGAGTACGAGGATATTGCGAAGATTGCCAGGGAGCAGGGAAGAAGTATAGCGGACGTCCGAGCCGAACTCGGGGACAAAAACTAACGATTCTCTAAGGGAAAATGAGAGGATAACTATGGACGAGCTTCATCTGAAAAAAGCGCGTTTGGAAGAGTATTTGCGGGGACTCGGAAGCGTGGCCGTCGCATTTTCCTCGGGAGTGGATTCGACGTTTCTTCTGAAAGCGGCGCACGAACAACTCGGGGATCGCGCGATCGCCGTGACTGCGTCCGCCGGGTCGTTTCCGGCGAGGGAGCAGCGGGAGGCGGAGTCATTTTGCGAGGAGGAAGGCATCCGCCGGATCATTGTCAATGCGGACGTAATGTCGATCGAAGGCTTCCGGGCCAACCCTCCTGACCGGTGCTACCTCTGCAAGAAGGAGATCTTCTCGAAACTCATTGAGGCTGCTTCCGCGGCCGGAAGCGCATATGTGGTCGAAGGCTCCAACAAAGACGATGAATCGGATTATCGGCCGGGTTTGCGTGCGATAGCGGAACTGAATGTGAAGAGCCCTCTGCGGGAACTCGGATTTACAAAGGCGGAAATCCGTGAATTGTCTCGGGAAATGGGCCTGCCCACGTGGCACAAGCAATCCTTCGCGTGCCTTGCGACGCGATTTGTCTACGGCGAGCCGATTACCGAAGAGGGGCTGGCGATGGTCGACAAGGCCGAACAGCGCCTGCTGGATCTTGGTTTTCATAACGTCCGTGTGCGAGTTCACGGAGACATCGCCCGGATCGAAGTCAATCCTTCGGAACTTCAGTTTATCGCGGAGCCGGAGACCGCAGCCGAACTGAATCTGTGTTTTCGCAAACTCGGTTTTCGGTATGTCACACTGGATCTCGGCGGCTATGAGCAGGGAAGCATGAACCGGGTGCTGAAGTAAGAATTCAAAGGCGGTTTGTCGGTTGCCTTCGGAAAATGAGGGCAAAAGGTGACCGCCTTTCGTTACTGTTGCACGGTAAATGGTATCGACGCTCTCCGCCGCGTATGGTATGCTGAGACAAATGGGATGCGGCCCGGAAATGCAGAGCCGCGCTTTTCATTTTCCGAAAGACGGTTTTTGACGGCTTGGATTTTTCTCAAGCATCCGTTGTTTGCTTTTCCGACGCCGAATCGGTATACTGAAGCCGTAAAATGATTCTGCAGACCATTTTTCGAAGCAAAAGGAATTGACGGGGCATCAAGCGATAAGGAGAAACGCCATGGAAAATAATTTGGGAGCTAATATCAGACTTTTCAGAAAGAATAAAGGATTTACACAGGAAGAACTGGCGGGCATGCTCGGCGTGACGCCGCAGGCAGTCAGCCGTTGGGAGTCGGAGGCAGGTTTGCCGGACGTGTCCATGATCGTGCCGATCGCGCAGACGTTGGGGATCACGACGGATGCGCTCCTGGGGTATCGGTTGCAGAGCGGCGACGAGCATTTTGCGGAGAAGGTTTTCGCCAAAGTCCGCGAGTACGATCTGGATGTCGCCGATCCGGCGCAGAGCGCGCTGCGGACTTGCGAGTACCTCGCGGATGAGGTTGGAAAGAATCCGATGAACTACACGATCGTCCTCAAGTATGTTCAGAGAGTCGCGGGATTGAGCTACTACATCGACATGCAGGGGCTGCTTGCGGACGACCCGAAGCGGGCGGAGAGCATCCTCGACGACGGCATCCGGAAGGGTCTCAATATCATCCGCTACTGCAACGACGTAAAGAAGGTCAACAAGGCGCACTACGCCCTCGCGTGGATTTACATCCACCGCAAAGACTTTGACAATGCGAGAGAGCATGTGAATGTACTCCCGGCTCTGGAAGGACACACGATCCGCGAGGAGATCAACCAGTCTCTGGTGTTCTTTGAGAAGGGCTTTGAGACGGTAAAAGACAGCGTAGCGCAGTTCAACTGCCGCCTGTTCGATGTGCTTGCGCAACAGATCCAGACCATAACCACGTACTATTGCTACAACGGAACCTTAGATGAGGCCATCGAGCTCTGCGACTGGTGCGAAGCCGTTTTGGTCGCATACACATCCAAACCGGAGTTTACGGACAACGAGGTGTTCCCGTGGCTTTTGAAGAAATTCAATTTCAATAAAATGAGTGCGTATCAGCGTTTCGGCCGCACCGAAAAGGCGAAGGAAGTCTGCGAAAACTTCCTTGCGGAAGCCCGCACCAAGAGCCTTTACTCCGAGGAGGAATACAAGTCCGTTGAGAAGGAATTCCGCGAGCAGATCTACATTCTCTGATAAGCGTGACCAAGGGCGTTTCGTTTCGGCGAAGCGCCCTTTTCAACTTCAATTCCGGTTTACTTTCCGATGCACCTATGATACGATAAATCAAATACATTCCCCGAGAGAAGGAGGACAAAACCATGAAGAAAACCGCGGAATCCCCGATCGTATCCGACGGTGACGATCCGTTTGTCAGCAAGAATGTGGTGCTTTGCTCAGACGGCAAATACCGCTGGGTCTACGAGATGAAACTCCTCAAAGACTTCTGGGTGCTCGGCACGATTCTGAAGATCTTCGGGGGAATCATCGCGGCCGGAGCCGTCATTTTCCTCATCGTGGAGCTGTTCGGCGACCACGACTACCTCGGCGTCCTCAAGATGGTCGGGATCATGAGTGCGATCTTTCTCGGGCTGTCCCTGATCGGCTATCTCGTCTACGCGATCATCATGGGCGGCACCTACTGCGTCGTGTACACGCTGGACGACAAAGGCATTTTGCAGGAGCAGCAGACAAAGCAGGCACAAAAGGCCGACTTGCTTGCCGACATTCTGACCCTCGCCAGTGCGTTGACCGGAAACGCGACAACCACGGGAATCGGGCTCTCCACCGCGAGACGAACCTCGATGTATTCAACCTTCCAAGGCACGAAGAAAGTCACCGGCATTTGGAAAAAAGGACTTGTCAAGCTCGACTGCCTCTTAAGCCATGACAGGATCTACTGCGAGCGTGACGATTTTGAGTTTGTATGGGATTACATCCGAAGCCGCTGTATCGGAGCGAAGGTGATCGAAAGATAAAACCGCATGGGACTTGATTTCCGAAACAAAATAGAGCTGCCTCCCGCAGGGGCAGCTCTTGATGTAGTTTGCGACTTAAACGGCTTTCTTCCAGGTCCCTGCCCTGAAAAGGGGGCAACCCGAGGCTCCAGCGGCCTTACCCGCCGCACAAGCGGCTTGCGAACTTAACTGCCTTCTTTGACTCCTTCCCTGAAAAGAGAGCAAGTCGTGGCTCCAGCGGCCACACCTACTACATCTGCAAGTATTATAGCAAGTCGGAAGCACAGTGTCAAGGGATGCAATACTTTACATCCCCGTCGTCTTTCGGAGACGCTTTTCAAGGTCTGTAAATCTCGAATCTTTTCGCACAAAATCAAAACAATCGTCTTTCATGATTTCAAGAAGGAATGCCGTAGGTTTGTTTTGGCCTTTTATGCGAAAACCTCCGTATTCCTGCCCTCGCAGGAACAGGGACGTGTGTGTTCTTTTCTTTTCGTTTTTCAGAAACGCCGCACCGTGATTGGCTGCCTCCTCTAAGTGCGTCAGTGTCTTCTCACAATCTTTTTCATCGCATGCTGTGAAGTGGGCAATGTGATAATGCGCAAGCATCAGGGCATCATGGAAGAGACCGAAATCTCCGTCCTCAAACAGAACGTGCAACAAATCGATGACCTTTTGTGCCAAAGCCGCCCGCTCCGCCCGGGTATATGCGAAACTGCCGTCCTCAAATCTTACATTGCAATCCAGCATTGTACAGAGCGACTTTACGTGCAAAACCATTTCACTTTGTATGCTTTTATATCTGTCGCGGTCCCTACCGAAAGTGGATAACAATGCTTCCCTGCAGACCGTCATGCCGGGCATATCCTGTGCGATTGCAATGGCTTTTTCCGCTTCCCCTAACAGAGAATAGGAGAAACAGAGCATCAGTCTTGCGAAGTCAACACTTGATGAATCCCTGCACTCGTTTATAATTGTTTGTGCAAGATCAATGCACTTGTGAAGATACTTCTCATTGACGGATGCATTTGCCGAATGCTCTTTCCCGGACTCTTGATCGGCCATTTGAGGATTGGGCGTAGCCACGCAGTGACAGAGAGTCATCATTGTTGTCATAAGGTCGTAACTTCCCGGGAATCGCACAAGTGCATTCGTGAGCAATTCCTCTGCCTCGGCATAGTGCGCCCGTTGCATCAAATGCTTTGCTTCGACATCTATCCTCTTAATTTCCGCATCGTCCTGCTCGCGATTGATTTCAAGCAATTCATCGGAAGAGACCTTCAGTATGTGGCAGAGAATGGGTATTGTGCAGAGATCGGGCATGGTTCTTCCGTTCTCCCATTGTGAGACGGCGGACACGGAAACGCCAAGCTGGTCCGCCAGACGTTCCTGCGTAATGCCTGCTGCCTTACGAAGCTTTGCAATCGTGCTACCCAGGTTTTTTATGGTTTTCATGATTTACCTTCTCCCCCCTTTTCTCGTTTTGAGTTACAGCGACTATCCTTACTATAAGACGTTTGAATGAAAATGAAAAGAGAGCATTTTTCAGAGAACTTAAGCGCCGCTTAATAAATTTGATTCGACTTTTTTGGTGTTCTTTTGAGAGTTTAGGTGACTATTCAGCTTTGCAGGAATTGTTGTATGACCGCCCTTATCTCGTCGGTGCCGAGGGGATCCGCCGTAGTTTCTTCGGTAAGGATCAGATTGTTGCCGAGAGATATGCCGCTTTTTCGCAACTGTTTTACCTTGAAAACAGCTTGCGTAGCGTACTCCCGGTCATCCATCATTCCGCGATGTTCCCAGTAGAAGATTTTTCGTTTCATTACGTGAAGCAGTGTGAAGTCCGGATAGATTGTTTTCCCGTTTGCCAGCGTCAACGGACACTCATATTTGTACGGTATCCCAAGGGAATCCAGTGTATTAGCTATCGTTAATTCGGATTTCGAGCGAACGCGCTCTTTCCGTTTTGTCTCATACAGCGGCAAATACTCCGGGATTTCTTTTCGTTCGAAGGGAATTGCCATCCACATTTTGGCATAATCTTCATCGGAGATATCAACGGGGGTTATTACGGACTTGACCTCATCCGGAGCGCCGGAATACAGTTGCCGGATTTTGTTCACATACGATTCTGACTTTTTATTGAGGATTTGAAGCGCCTGCAGTTCATCACCTACGATCTTGAGGAGCCTTTCGTCTTACATCTTTTGTGCAAATGTCTTAATCGTTTCAATCTCGGATTTTGGGATATACCGTCCGCTTTTCTCGCCCTTGTTTTCCTTCAGATAAAACTGAACGCGCCTGCCTTTTGCTGAAACAATATGTATCTTGCCTTCCGGAGCCTTGGCGAGGGAATGTTCTCGCGCTTCTTTTATCTTTGTCAGTTCTTGATAGCGTCTGCTGGCCTCCTCGTATAGGTTTGTCGTTCTGATGAATTTGTTGAGTCTTATCTCCATCTTACTTTCCTCCTTTGCACACTGAATTGTTGAATTGCTGGTTTCGGCATTGTTGCGGTGTCGACGGTGGCTGCCCGAAGCGTCGACATCGGAAAAAGAGTATTGCGAAAAAGCCGATGTTTCTGGCACTCCGGCGAGGCAGGCCATGACATCGGGATAGGAGAATTGTGTGATTTCCGATGTTTCTGACGCCCTTGCGAGGCAGGCCATGACATCGGGATAGGAGAATTGTGAGGTTTCCGATGTTTCTGGCGCCCTTGCGAGCCAGACCATGACATCGGGATAGGAGAATTGTGAGGTTTCCGATGTTTCCGGCGCCCTTGCGAGGCAGGCCATGACATCGGGATAGGAGAATTGTGAGGTTTCCGATGTTTCTGGCGTTCCGGCGAGGCAAGCCATGACATCGGGATAGGAGAATTGTGAGGTTTCCGATGTTTCTGGCGTTCCGGCGAGGCAGGCCATGACATCGGGATAGGGGAATTAAGTGATTCCCGATGTTTCTGGCGTTCCGGCGAGGCAGGCCATGACATCGGAATAGGGGAATTAAGTGATTTCCGATGTTCCCGGCGCTCCGGCGAGGCAGACCGTGACATCGGAAAAGCAAGATTAGCTAGTTTCCGATGCCCCGGAAAAAATCCGGGGCATCGATGACAAAATCTATTTTACTCCCACTCAATCGTGCCGGTGGGCTTCGGAGTCAGGTCGTAGAGGACTCGGTTGATGCCCGGAACCTCGGTGATGATGCGCTTCACGATCTTGTTCAGAACATCGTAAGGAATTTCCTCGATGGTGGCGCTCATGGCGTCGCGGGTGTTGACCGCACGGATGACAACGAAGTTTTCAACGGCGCGGAGATTGTCGCGAACGCCGACGCTCTTAAGGTCGGGAACGATCGTGAAATACTGCCATACTTTGCCGGCGAGACCGGCTTTATCGAATTCGTCACGGAGAATGGCGTCGGACTCGCGAACGAGCTCCAAGCGGTCGCGGGTGATGGCGCCGGTGCAGCGAACGCCGAGGCCGGGACCCGGGAACGGCTGACGGTATACCATGTTGTCCGGAAGACCGAGTTCTTTGCCGACAACGCGAACCTCGTCCTTGAAGAGGAGTTTGATGGGCTCTACGAGACCTTCGAAGTGAATGTCCTCGGGAAGGCCGCCTACATTGTGATGAGCCTTGACGGGGCCGCTCTCGAGAATGTCGGGGTAGATGGTTCCCTGAGCGAGGAAATCAACGCCCTTAAGTTTGCGGGCTTCCTCCTCGAACACGCGGATGAACTCCTCACCGATGATCTTTCTCTTGCGCTCAGGCTCGGCAACGCCAGCGAGCTTGTCGAGGAAGCGGTCAACCGCATCGACATAAATGAGGTTGGCGTTCATCTGGTTCTTGAAAACCTCGATGACCTGCTCGGGCTCGCCCTTGCGAAGAAGTCCGTGGTTCACGTGCACACACACGAGATTTTGGCCGATTGCCTTAATCAGAAGCGCTGCAACAACGGAGCTGTCGACGCCGCCCGAAAGAGCAAGCAGAACCTTCTTGTCACCGACCTGCGCCTTTACCGCGGCAATCTGCTCGTCGATAAATGCCTTCGCAAGCTCGTGAGTGGTGATGCGTTCCATAGTATCCGGTCTTTTGTTACTGTCCATAAGTACGTACCCTCCGTGATGATAGTTGCTTAAAAGCATACATTAAGGATAAATCCAACGGGAATGTTTGTCAAGGAAATGTCCCGCCCGGAGGGGGCGTTTCGAAGGAGTCGGGACGGCGGTCGGCGGGGGAGAGGGAAAAGTTGAATTTTTATTGAAAAATACTGATTTTCTTTGACATAACAGGTCGAAAAATGATATGCTTATGTAAATATTATTTGCGCAGTAAACAGCAAAAGGGGGGGCTGTTTTGTATGAACGATAACGCAGTGGATAACATGCAAAATGCAGACAAAGAAGCAAGAAAACTCAAATTGAAGCGGGTGCTTCGCATGGTGCCCATATTTCTTGTACTGGCGGCAATCATGACGTATTGTATCGTCATCATTTTCACGGAAGATAAGAAACCGTCCAAGCCCGCGAAAAACGGCGTCACGGTCGAGAACAAGACGATCGAGAACGCTTATCTGACGTACAATATCCGCGGAGTCGGCAATGGTGGGTCATTTGACGAAACCATGGCGATCGGCGCACCGACCGAGTTCTATGTCATGTCGGAAAAAGAGTGGGAATCGCACTACACGATGCTCACGAAAAATGACATGAAGGAACCTCTTCTGGAGATCACGATCTCCAATCTTCCGGGTGTTTTGATCCGGATCGATCCCAGATTGAAAGACAAAGATAACGCATTGACGGTTTCCGAGAACGGCAATGTTTTGTTTGCTGCGGCGATCCCGGTTTCGTGGAAAAACGGCGACGACAAGGACAGCGTGTGGTTTCATGATGTGACCGGTGACGGTTTTCCCGATGTGCTCGTAAACAACACCCACTCGGGGACAAAAAACCGCTTCGGTCTGTACGACATCAAAAACGGAAAATCCTATCAGATGGAGACGGAAGACGATCTGTATGAACTCAAGGTCGAGTTTGATAACGTGGCCGTCTGGCTTAAAGAGTTTTCGAACAAAGAGAGTATTGCCGGCAATTGGCCGTACAAAGGAGCCGTAAAGGGGCGCTTCGCCGTCCGTGACAACCAGCTGAAGGTGGTTGTGGATGAAAAGCCGATCGACGACGTGCCGGTCACCGATCCGCCTTTGGAGATTTATCGGTGGTTTGACCGGGATGACGGTGATGAGCAGGTAAAGCGGGTCATCCGGCTGGCGGAGAACCCGGATACCGTTTTTGTGGTTGAGCGAACGTATGCGTACTATCAGTTACCGAGCGGGGAATTAAACTTCTGGTCGGATTCCGAGGTCACGGCGGCGTATTTCTTTGATCTGGACGGAGACGGAAAGAGGGATTTATTTTTCGCAAAAGAAGGAAACGGACCGGATTATCGGAATCTTTGCCGATGGGACGGCGCGTTCCGGCCCGAGGAGATAATCGGCTGGGTGTACGGCAGATATTATATTGTCGGCACCGAGTTGTTTTTAAAGTTTCGCAGAACAACGGACAAAGACCGGATCGTTGTGATGCAACCGATCTTCTTCAACGGCAAGATCGAATTGCTGCGGGATGTCCCGTACGGCGAGTCATTTCCCTGGGACGGTGAGAGCATAATCCGGTTGGCCGCTTACCCGGATACGTATTACGATCTGAAAGAGCGTAAAATCTACCGCGAGGACGCGGACGGATCAGTGTACGAGGAAGACAATTTTCTGAAACGGCGTGAGTTCGGGCGGGCTTATCTGACGGATCTGAACGGCGACGGCATTCAGGAATTCTGCGCAATGGAGATCATCAGCTACAACAGCGGGGTTGACTCGACGGTTTTGGGGAATATAATTGCGGATATGCGTGAGAATGCCGTGATCGAAGAACTGCCCGGATCATACAAGTTCGGTTGGTATGATGAAGCGCTGTGGGTGGTGCCGGAGGATTACAAGGATCTGGACGGTGCCGGCAGAGAAGCGCGCATCGGGCGGCCGTTCCTCGTAAACGGAACTCTCACGTACAGCAAATAGAATGGCGGCACGTTGAATAGCGGTATGGGGGTAACATGAACAACAAGGAAAATGACGGAAGTTCATTTGATTTCAGGTCGCTTCTGGAACAGTTTCCGGAGGAGGACACGGAGATCGAGGAGACTTCGGAAGAGATCGTGGCGGAGGACGACGAAAGCCCGAAGCGGCGGTCTCGGAAAATGCTGCCGATCATTCTGGTAGCGGCACTCATCGCCGTTGTCTGCGGAGCTGTGGCATGGTTCGGCCGCAAACCGAAGAATACCAAGCCGGTGACGTACACGATCCAGGCGTATGTGCGTGGAGAACTCGTCAACGAAGACGCTGCCAAGCCGATGCAGATCACCGTGGACAAGGCACCCTACCTTTTGGAGGAAGATGATTGGGAGACAGAGTTTCGTGAGATACAGTATCGTTTTTCGACAGGTGGAGTCATCGAAAGAGACGGTTTGTACATCACGATATCGTCATTTCCGAACATAGAGATCAGCTTTACTAAAGCGTTCGGCGAGGACACAATGGTTCTTGTTGTTCGTGAGAACGGGGAACGATTGTTTGAACAGTCGTATGACGCCGATTTGGACGAGGAAGACTATGATTCCCACGATAACATCTGGTTCTATGACATGAATGGAGATGGTTATCCGGAGTTGTTGACGGAGAAAACAGATGAGGATGACGGTTACCTGCAATTTGATGCGTACGATATCAAAAACCGCAAGCAGTATTCATACAGCGGAAAAGTAATGATTTGTGAGTTTTTCTCCGAATCCGGGTCCCTGATTGCTTATGCCGCCATTGTGGGGCATGAGAGTGGTTCGTCCGGGGACGGCGAGGACGAAGGTCCGGGTACGTATGCGTACTATACGGGCTCGTTTCTCCTGAAGGACGGAAAACTGGTGCTTAAAGATCGAAAACCCGATATAGCATTTGACGACATTCCGATTTTGCAATCGGCCCCGGGTGAAACCTGCTGCTGGTTTGAAACAACCGAAAGCGAGTTGCCGCAAAGGCAGATGATACGTCTTCCGGAAGATCCCGATGTTGCGTATGTGGTCGATAAGAGGTTCCTGTATAAGATGTTGTCGGACGGGACAATCTTTTCGTGGAACCGGGGGGCCGCAACCTGCGCGTATTGTACGGACATTGACGGGGACGATATCCGGGAAGTGATATTCGGTTTCCCGACGGAGGAAGGGCGATGGGTTTTCGCAACATATTCCCCTCAGTCGTCTTTATTTGTGGGGCTTACGGAAGGCGAGCCTATGATCAAAGACGGGAAATTTAAGATCAGAACTATCGACGGTTACGAATGCAAAGGGGTATTGGTGCCGGAAGGTTTTCAACATTTCAGTGTCACCGGCAGTTTCGAAGTGGAGACCACGGAACCTTTTTACTGGTCTCATGAGCTCTTAACCAAACTGGTTCTGCCGACATTGCCCGGCTATCAGTTTGTATGGCATTCCGAATACGATACCGGTCCGCAGTCCTATTTCTGCGAAGCTGTCACACGGATCGACAGCGAAGGTAAAGAGGAACTGGTTGTCCGAACCGACGATTCTGAATACATCAACAAAATGTATATCGGCGATCTGGACGATGACGGTATTCAGGATTTGTGTGTTACATTGTATACTTACGATCCCGAGGGGGATCAGGACGTGTTTATGAGCGTTGTCATTGATTTGAAGAACCTGAAATTGCTTGCAAAAAGCGAGTTCAATCAGAGGGTCATGCTGGATTGGGTTTCCCATGAGTTCGTTCTGGTCGATGAGAATATCGGTAACCTACTGGGAGTTGCAACGATCAAAGACGGAAAGATCGTTGTTGCAGGAGAATAAACTTTTCGATTCAAATATGGGGGGAACGTATGGAAGAATCCGAAAAAGAAATCGATTCTGTGGACTTTAAAGCGCTGCTGGCGCAATTTCCGGAGGAGGACATAGAGACGGAGGAGGCTCCGGCAGAGGCCGGGGAGGCGGAGGCCGTCGGTCCGAAGCGGCAGTCTCGGAAAATGCTGCCGATCATCCTGGTGGCGGCAGTCATTGTCGTTGCCTGTTTAGCTGTGGCATGGTTCGGTCGCAAGCAGGTGAATACCGAACCGGTGACGTACACCATCTACGGATATGCGGAGAACGGTTCGTTTGAAAAGACAGTCCGGATCACTGCGGATAAGGATCCTTATCTTCTGGCGGAAGATGATTGGGAGAAGAATTTCTCCGAAGTGTTTTGGGACAATGATTCTGAGTATCTGACCATAGCGTTGTCGGTATTTCCGAAAACGGAGATCCGCTTTACGTCGGTATTAAGTTTGACTTCGGCTTGTAGAATGAACGTTTCCGTGACGGAGAAAGGGAAAAGCCTTTTTGATTTCGAGCTTGACTCCTTTTATCTGTACGAAGATCTCTACGCCGATTGGGACGATGGCTGGGACGATGGCTGGTACGTTTCCGGTTCCTTTGAGGGTTCCGACAGCATTTGGTTTTACGATATGAATGAGGACGGTTATCCGGAATTGCTGGCGGTAACGGGTGAATATGGAACTCAGCGGATCAGGGCATATGACATAAAAAACCGCAAACAGTATGCTTACGATAACATCGTGGAAAGTTTTTATTGCGGAATCGAATCCGGGTCCCTTGTTATGCTTGCAAGTTTGCGCGATGAAACGGCAGTTGGCTATGCGGAGGAGCGGGAAACCGTGAAGGGCTCATTCCTCATTAAAGGCGACAAGCTTGTGCTTGAAGACTGGAAGCCGGAAGAGTCGTTTGACAAGATTCCGGCTTTGCAGGGAAACCCGAAGGAAGCTTGCTGTTGGTTTGACGAACCGGACGCGGATGCGACAGATATTCAGATGATCCGGCTTCCCGAAATGCCCGAAACAGCGTATGTTTTGGAAAAGAATCAATTGTATGTTTTGTCGTCCGATTGGAAAATCCTCAAGTGGATTCCGTATTCCGTGCAATGTGTGTATTTTACGGATATCGACGGGGACGGAGTTCGGGAGATGGTAATGGGCATCGGCGACACGTGGCATGGAGAACAATATTTGATGGTTGTTACCGCAACGGGAAAACTGATTGATGCGGGATCCGGGGTACCGATGATCAGAGACGGGAAGCTTATCGTTCAATATGAAAAAGACGGCATGATGGGGAATCTGACCTTTTGTGATCTTACGGACTACGAAGTAATGAGTATTCTGAACGTAGACAATACGGTGCCGTTTTCATGGAGCTATTATTCAATGAAATTGAAGCTTCCGACTGTCCCGGGCTATCAGTTGGAGGGAGATGCCGGCGGTATTTACCGAATCGACGAAAATGGTGTGAGGGAACCGATTGTAGCTTTGGATGGAGGAAAACTCATAACGCATACGTATATCGCCGATATGGATAACGACGGTGTTCAGGATATCCTTGTCGGAACAAAAGCATTTGATTATGAATATCTTGATCCCGAATATTATTCTTCGTCTGTTGGAATTGCGCAGATGCTTGAAGACAAGAATACGTATGTTGTCTATAATCCGATAACGTTGCAACAGTTGGCGGTTTATGAAGGAAATTGCTGGATTTCGTATGATTCGGAGAGGGAATGCTTTGTGTTCGGGGATCCGGATTACTATGAGGAGCCTCTTGATGAAGTGATCCTCCGGGACGGAAAACTGGTAGCGGCGGGTGAATAGTTGTGGAGGATAACGATGGAAGAAGAAATTCGTTTTGTTTCGGGAGCGGAAATCGCGGCGAAGAAGGAGAAGCGGAAGCGACTTCTCAAATTGCTGCCGATGTTTCTGGTTTTGACGGCGATCATGGTGTACTGCGTCGTGGTTTTATTTTCCAACAAAAAGGAAAAGCAGAAAAAGAAAGAGAAACAGAAAGAGACAAGAGAGATCTTGATGACGTATACCGTGAACGCCATCAACAAATACGGAGACGCCGTGAAGACGGAGATCAACAGCTACTCGGCGCCGTTTGTTCTTTCGGAAAATGCCTGGGAAGACAGATGTTCGTTCCTCGCAGAGGTCACGGATGAGGGACGCGTTGTCGGAAACTATCTGCAGATCACGGTTTCGAGTATTCCGAATGCGCAGGTACAGATCGAAATTGCGAAGAAAGGCCGGGAGAGTACACTGACTGTGACCGACAACGGCAAGCTTGCCATGGAGACGGCGGTTGCGACAGCGTGGGGCGGAGAGGATAAGGAAGACAGCGTCTGGTTTTGTGATCTTAACAACGACAGTTATCCGGAGTTACTGGCGGGCAATGACCGTCTGACGGAAGGTGATACGTTCTGTGTCTATGATTTTCGGAACCATGAGGCGTACAAACTGGTCTGCGGCAAGGATCAGTATGATATTCACTGCGAGTTTGACTCAATTGCCGTTTGGCTTCGGGAAGCCAAGCAGGACAATACGGACGGCAGCTGGCCGTACAAGGATCCGATCCGGGGCAAATTTATCATGCATAACGGACAGCTCTTGTTTGAGGAGCAGAGTTTTCCGTATACCGACATTCCGTCGGAGGACAGTGATCGCGCTGTGGCGGTGAGATGGTTTGATCTAGACGGCGGGGATGAGAATGTCGGCAGGGCAATCCGGTTGCCGGAGTATCCGGAGCTGACGTTTGTGGCGGAGGAAAGCTATGCTTACTGCCGCTCTTCCGACGGCGCCGTATTCTATTGGTCGGATTTCAGCCAGGTTACCGGAGCGTATTTTTACGACATCGACGGTGACGGAAAGAGGGAAGTCTTCTTCGCGGAGCACGGAGTGGCCGCCGGGACCCGGTATCTGTGGGTATGGGATGAGCCCGCGGCGACTCATGCGCCGGACGGGCTTCGTTACGGGCAGTTTACGATGCAGAGAGGGGATCTGACGGCAATCTGCAACGGCTATCCGATGACGGAGCAGACAGCGTACTTCCTTAGGCCGATCTATGTCAACGAGACGGTCAAACTGGCCAGAGAGCTGGGGCCTGAAGATACCTTTTTATGGGACAATACAAGTTTCGTCAGCATTTCGTCGATGCCGGGAAAGTATTTCGACCTGAATCACGGATTGATCTACAGCGGGACGGAGAAATCCCGAATGTTTGAGGACAATTATTACCGTGAGGGCGAAGAGTACGGTGGATTGTATCCGGGGAGCATGATGATCGTCCCGAAGGATTACGGGCCGGATTATGATGTCGCGCGAGTCTTTTTTGTCGATCTGGATGGGGACGGCGTTCAGGAGTTTTGCGCGGATATGGCAATCGGATGGACGTACGGAGAAAGATACCAGGTGGTCGGCAATCTGCTATCGAATCAGCTGGTCACCCGCTTGCCGGTAGGGCAGGAGTTCCGATGGCTGGACAACGAACTCTGGGTCGTTTCCGATGATTACAGCGAGCAATTTGAAAGAGGCGAGCGTATCGGAAGACCGGTTTTGCGGAACGGCAGGGTAGAAACCAAATAAGAATAACCTGCGATCGGTGCAGGAGTTTCGGGGGAATGTATGGAAGACAAGATCAGTGAAAGCGAAGTCTCATCTGCTTCGGAAAATGACGGGAAAAAGGAACTCAAACGGTGGATCCTGAAGCGTTTGCCGCTGCTGCTGGTTCTTGCGGCAATCCTGACAGTATGTATAGTGATCGTATTTTCCGGCGGAGAGAAGCCGAAGAAGAAAAAGCATCTGACGTATACCGTGCGCGGGATCAACAAGTTCGGAGACGCCATGGTCGCGGAATATGAGCGTGACGACGGCGCGCATTTTCTGTCGGAAGATGACTGGGAGGCGAAGTTCGCGGTGTATGCGGCGAAGACGGAGAAAGGACGCCCTGAGGGAAACCGGCTGGAGTTTACGTACTCGAATCTTCCGGACGTGGTTGTCCGGCTGAACAATGCCCGCCGCGGCAACGAGCACAATCTGACCGTGATCGACCGGGGAGACACCGTGATGACGACGAAGGTCGCGATCAACTGGAGGGAAGGCGACGCGAGCGATACGATCTGGTTTTGCGACCTGAACAATGACGGTTATCCGGAATTGCTTGCCGGCGACAACGAACTGACCTTCGACAACACGCTCTGCATATACGATATCTATGCTCAAAAACAGTATACATTAACGTGCGAGAAGGGAAAATATCGCATCGTTTCCGAGTACGATTCCGTCGCCGTCTGGCTGGAAAAATGGAAGACCGTTCTCACTCCCGGGGACTGGCCGTACGCCACTCCGGAGCGTGGGACGCTGTCCATCGACAGGGGGCAGCCGGAGTTTGTGCTGAAGGATTTTCCGTTTGCGGAAGTGCCGACGGCTGCGGAAAATGACAGCGGGATCCTGCGTTGGTTCGACCTGGATCAGGGCGATGAGGCGAAAGCCCGCGCCATCCGTCTTCCCGAGTATCCGGATGCAACATTTGTCGCGGAGAAAGGGTGCGCCTATTGCAGAATGTCATCGGGCGAGGAATTCCTCTGGTTGGAAAGCGAGGTCACCGAAGCGTATTTCTACGATATCGACGGAGACGGTAAACGCGAGATGTTTTTCGCGGAAATCGATGCGGACGGAAATCGTCTTCTTTGGTGGTGGGGCAGCTCGCTGGCTAACGGCAAGACGATCAGCCTGCTCAGCGGACGGTATCTGGTGCGCGAGGGAGAACTGCTTGCGGCGCGATATGAAAACCCGGAAACGGAACAGCCGTCGTATATGCTGCATCCGTTGTATATTTGGGATAAAGTCGTGTTGGTGCGGGAGCTCGGCGCCGGCGAGGTGTATTCCTGGGCTGAAACGGAAGCAACATATGTTCGCTTGCAGTCGGAACCGAACATCCTTTACGATCCGGCGAACGGATTGATCTATCGGGCGACCGAAGAAGGTTATGAAGAAAGTAAGATGTGGGAGGAACATGTTGAAGAATACAACGATGCGGTAGCCCTGAATAAGCGACCGGGAAAGATTATCAAAGTCGGCCATACTTTTGAATCAGTCTTTCGGAAAGCGTATTTTATTGATCTGGACGGTGACGGGGTGCAGGAGATGTGCGGCGAATCAGAACTCTATGTAGTTCAAGAGGACGGCTACATTCATATAGAGGGGTCCTATGGTAATGAAATTGACCGGGCATATGTCGCGGATGTGAGGAAAAACCGCATCAGGACGCTGCTGCCGGTAGAGTATAAGTTTATGTGGATCGACAAGGAACTCTGGGTGGTGACGAAAGATTACAACAACAAGGGAGCCGGGGAGCGAATCGGGCGACCTGTTATTCGCAACGGGGAATTGCAGTATATCGACGAATGACAGTTTCAGACAATAGGGCATAGTTTGGAAAGGAAGAACAAAACGTGGTAGAACAGATGACGAACGAAACGGTTCAAAACGAGGGAGAAAAGAAGTGGAAGAAGTATTTGAAGTATCTTCCCATTTTCCTTGTGCTGGCGGCGATCATGGTATACTGTATCGTGATCTTTGTCTCGGACAAACCGGACAATAAGAAGCCCGCAACGAATACTTCCGGAAACAAAACGAACGAAGCCGGCCCGACGGAGAAGCCGTCGGAGGCACCGGAGAAAGATCCGGATATGTGGAATTACACGGCACGGGAGTACGAGGTGGTGAACGGCGAGCGGTTGCTGGTGGGATCACGAACCGTGAAGTTTGACGAGCTGGGTCGACTGGTGAGCGAGACGGACGAGGATGATCTGAAAGTGACAGAGCAGACATTTTCCTATGACGAGCTCGGCAGGATCGTTTGCGTGACGATCGTCGTCACCCAGCTTGACAATACCAAAACCAAGGATACCAAAGTGTTGTTCACGTATCACGGGGATACCGATGTCATCCTCGAAGAAACGCGATATGATTTCGGTGAGCTTACCGGTTCCATGGAAAATGAGGTGGCTTTCGATGATGTGGTTACATCTTCTAAGCTCTGGATGAAAGGAGAGAAACCGAGGGTTTTGATCGAGTATGATCCGGTGGAACGAGTGGTTAAGTCGAATCAGTATGTCGATTATCAGGACGGTACCGGTCCCTATGTTGAGTTTGAGATCGATGAGTATTACGATGCAGAGGGGCGTGTGACTCGGCAGATTGACTATTGGCGAGGTGGGAGCAACGACGAGTTTATAAAAATCAGTTGGGATGATTATCAGTATTATCCGGACACATATGTTCGTTCCGGATTCCAGAGTTATACGGATTACGGTATCTTTTGTAACGTCGTCTGCGACGATGAGGGACGGATGATCCGGCAGGAAAATAATTCCTCGGATTGGTCCGTTCTCGAGTGGGAGAGTAATCCCCTTTTCGTCGACGGAATGCAGTATACGGAGTACCATTATAGCTCACCGACAGAGGGGGCGCAGGCCGATTGGGAGAGAGCCTATCGCAAGGTACATCTTGTGGATGCAGATCATTTAATAAGGTACCTGGCATATCGGACATTTGATAGTTCCGTGCTGCTTGAGGGAAGAGAAAAAGCAAGAGCTCTCGAGCCCGGTGAGAATTTCATTAACGTCATTTCCGCGGTACAGATCCCGGAACACTCCGGCAAGTACTATGGGGAGGAATGTTTTCAATCCGTGGAACGGGACGGCGGAAAGGTCAGTGAAAAGACAGAAACGGAGTTTGACGAACAGGGACGAAGACTCCGAAGACATTGGACGGGAGCAGGAGAAATCCTTGAGGAGTACGACGAGCACGGCAATATGAAGCGTCGGACGACAACTTTCAACGGAGATTCGGAAGTTACGGAATGGGATTATGAATACTTCCGGTAATTGCCGGATAACTCATCGGATTGCTTCAAAACCGGTTGACATTCCCGGGGCAGTGTAGTATAGTCGGAAACGGACAAAAAACAGGGGAGCTCGCGCAGGCGGGCTGAGAGGAAGTTGATTGCGCTTCGACCCTTGACCTGATGCGGATAATGCCGCCGTAGGAAGCCATATAGAAGAATCCTGACAATTTGCAGGGGACAGCTGATGGCTGCCCCCTGTTTTGTTATGCCCTAAATACATAGATTGAGGTGATTTTTATGAAGATCAACACGCGGAAAATGACCCTGGCCGGCCTGTTGTGCGCCGTTGCCGTGGTCGGCAGTATGTTCTCCGTACCGGTGCTCGGCAGCAAATGCGCTCCCGTGCAGCACCTGGTCAACATTCTTTGCGCGGTCTTTCTCGGACCGTGGTATGGTGTCGGCGTGGCCGGCGCAGCCTCGCTGATCCGAAATCTGGCGGGGCTCGGAAGCCTGCTGGCATTCCCGGGAAGCATGTTCGGAGCGCTTTTGTGCGGAGTAGCGTATCATTTTACGAGGAAAATGATCCCGACGCTTGTCGGTGAGGTGGCCGGCACGGCTGTCCTCGGCGGCTTGTGTGCGTATCCGATCGCGATCCTTTTCATGGGGCAGAGCACAGCAAAAGTGGCGTGGTATGCGTATGTCGTTCCGTTCCTGATCTCGACGGCGGGCGGTGCGCTGATCGCCGGCGTGATCCTTGTGAGCCTGAAACGCTCCGGCGTCCTTGCGAGAATGCAGGATGCGATCGGCGAGGAGACCGAGCGCGGCAAAACGGCGATGCGGGCGTAACAACAAAGCGACAGGAGGTTTTATGAATCTCGGTATCTATGCGGACGCGGTGCGAGCGCGCCGTCCGCTCATTCACAGCATCACCAACTATGTGACTGCGGCGGACTGCGCCAATCTGCTGTTAGGGTGCGGAGCCCGGCCGATGATGGCAGACGATCCCGCGGAGGTCGCGGAGATCACAGCCCGCAGCAGCGGGGCAGTGCTGAACCTGGGAACTCCGAGCGAGCGCAGCATTGCGTCTTTGCTTTCGGTTCACAGGACGGCGCTGGCCAACCGGATTCCCGATGTTTTTGATCCGGTGGGCGTCGGCTCTTCGGAGTTTCGCCTGCGGGCGGCGGCCTCTGTTCTTGCTGTCGGAGCGCCGACGGTGATCCGCGGCAATCTGACGGAGATCCGGACTGTCGGAACGATCGTGTGCGGCGAGAGCGCGGCTTGCGGTGACGGGAGAACGGTCGGGAAAGCGACATCGGAAAGTCGGGAGCGGGATGCGGCCGGCGTGGATGCGGCCCGGGCGGATCACCCGGATACTTCCGAACTTCCGGGGATCGCGGACCTCGCGAAGAGGATCGCACGCCTGACGGGGTCGATCATCGTGATCACCGGTGAGGCCGACATTGTGGCCGACGGATCGAAGGCTTGTTTTGTGAGAAACGGCCGTCCGGAAATGGCTCTCGTCACGGGAACGGGGTGTCAGTTGTCCTCGTTGATCGCGGCGTACGTTGCTTCATCACCGGCGGAGGCATTTGACGCGTGTGCGGCAGCGGTTGCGGCGATGGGCGTGGCCGGAGAGATCGCGGCGGAGCGGATGTCCCCGCCGGACGGCAATGCGTCCTACGGCAGGTATCTCCTGGACGCGGTCAGCCGGATGAGCGGCGGGTTGCTCGATGAGCGCGCCGTCGTCGAATTTGTGTGAAGGAGAAAAGCGATGAAGTGTGAACGTGACAAAATGCTTTTGTATGCCGTGACGGACCCCGGTTGGGTCGGACGGCTGTCGCTGCACGAGCAGGTGGAAGCGGCGCTTAAGGGCGGCGCGACCTGTGTGCAGCTGCGGGACAAGAACGCGACGGAGGAGGCAAGGCTTGCGCAGGCGAAGGATCTGACGGAGTTGTGCCATCGCTACGGCGCCCTGTTTATCGTCAACGATTCGGTGGATGTCGCTCTTCGCAGCGGCGCGGACGGCGTGCATGTCGGTTTGTCGGACATGGCTGTGGAAGATGTCCGTGCTCTCGCAGGTGACCGCCTGATCATCGGAGCATCGGCGCACTCGGTGGCTGAGGCACGTGCGGCCGTTGCGGCCGGCGCTGACTATCTGGGCGTCGGCGCGATGTACGCGACGTCGACGAAGTCGGACACGCACATGCTGCCGCACTCGGTGCTCGGCGAAATCTGCCGGACGGTGGACGTTCCGGTGGTCGCCATCGGCGGGATCACAAAAGAGAATCTGCCGAAGCTTCGCGGCTTCGGCGAGGCCGGTGTGGCACTGGTGAGCGCGATCTTCGGGGCGTCGGACATAGAGACGGAGTGCAGGGAACTGCGCGCGTTGACGGCGCGGGCCGTGCACGGGATGCGGACGGCTCTGACCGTTGCCGGCAGCGATTCAAGCGGCGGAGCGGGCATCCAGGCCGACATCAAGACCATGACCGTGAACGGTGTCTACGCGATGAGCGCGATCACGGCTCTCACGGCGCAAAATACGACCGGCGTTTCGGGCATCCTCGAGGTTTCGCCGGAATTTTTGCAGCAGCAGCTGGACAGCATTTTCCGCGATATCGTGCCGGACGCCGTCAAGATCGGAATGGTGGCAAACAGTGAGCTGATCCGTGTGATCGCGGAGCGCCTGCGGTTTTATTCCGCGGAAAATGTCGTCGTCGACCCGGTGATGGTGGCGACCTCCGGATCCTCGCTGATGCGCGGGGAGGCGGTCGAAACTCTGGTGAGCGAGCTTCTGCCGCTGGCAAAGCTGGCGACTCCGAACATCCCAGAGGCGGAAGTCCTGGCGGAGATGTCGATTACGGATGAGGCATCGATGGAGGAGGCGGCAAAGCGGATCCACGCGCGCTGCGGCTGCGCCGTTTTATTGAAGGGCGGACACCGCATCAACGACGCCAGCGATTTTCTCTTTGCGGACGGTTGCGGGCAGTGGTTTCGCGGCGAGAGGATCGACAATCCGAACACCCACGGTACCGGCTGTACGCTGTCCTCGGCGATCGCGTCGTTTCTTGCGAAGGGCTACAATCTGCCGGACGCCGTCGCACGTGCCAAAGCGTATCTCACCGGCGCGCTGGCGGCGATGCTCGATCTCGGCAGCGGGAGCGGGCCGATGAACCATGCTTACGGAATTTCATTTTCCGAATGAAAACAGATATAAGGAGACTGATCATGAGAGAATACACAACGCAAATGGACGCCGCAAAGCGCGGTTTGATCACGCCGGAGATGGAGGCGGTCGCGAAGAAAGAATACCGGAGCGCGGAGGAGATCCGCGACCTTGTGGCGCGCGGGCAGGTCGCGATCTGCGCGAACCGCCTGCACACCTGCATTGAGCCGAACGGCGTGGGTTCGATGCTTCGCACGAAGATCAATGTCAACCTCGGTGTGTCGCAGGACTGCAAGGATTACAACGTTGAGATGGAGAAGGTCATGGCGGCGGTCAACATGGGCGCCGAGGCCATCATGGACCTGTCGTCCCACGGCAACACGCAACCGTTCCGCCGCAAGCTCACAAGCGAGTGCCCCGCGATGATCGGCACCGTGCCGGTCTATGACAGCGTCATCCACTATCAGCGCGACCTGGCGACGCTGACGGCCAAGGACTTCATCGACGTCGTCCGGCTTCACGCGGAGGACGGTGTCGATTTCGTGACGCTGCACTGCGGCATCACGCGCAAGACCATCGAGCAGATTCGTACGCACAAGCGCAAAATGAACATCGTTTCCCGCGGCGGATCCCTCGTCTTTGCCTGGATGTGCATGACCGGCGAGGAAAATCCTTTCTACGAGCACTTCGACGAGATCCTTGACATTTGCCGCGAGTATGACGTGACGATCTCGCTCGGTGATGCCTGTCGACCGGGATGCCTCGCGGACGCGAGCGACGTCTGCCAGATTGAGGAGCTTGTGCGGCTCGGCGAGCTCACGAAGCGTGCCTGGGCCCGCGACGTGCAGGTCATGATCGAAGGACCCGGCCACATGCCGCTGGATCAGATCGAAGCGAACATGAAATTACAGCAGACCATTTGCCTCGGTGCGCCGTTCTATGTCCTCGGACCTCTGGTCACGGATATTGCCCCCGGCTACGATCACATTACCTCGGCCATCGGAGGCGCGATCGCCGCTTCGGCCGGCGCCGCTTTTCTGTGCTACGTGACGCCTGCGGAGCATCTCGCGCTGCCCAACGTCGAGGACGTTAAGCAGGGGATCATCGCCTCCCGCATCGCGGCTCATGCAGCCGATATCGCGAAGAAGATCCCTCACGCCCGGGATATCGACGACGCCATGGCGGACGCCCGCCGCACCTTCGATTGGGAGAAGCAGTGGGAATGCGCGATCGACCCCGAAACCGCGAAAGCCATCCGCGACAGTCGGGCGCCGGAGCATGAGGACAGCTGCTCCATGTGCGGCAAATTCTGCGCCGTCCGCAGCATGAACAAGGCGCTGAACGGGGAGTATATCGATATTCTGTGATCCCCGGAAAATGCCGGATCCGATTGTTGGCGGAGAGTGGCATCGCAAGACGATTCTACCACAGTAGAACCATTGAAACACAATCATTTTGAGAGACAGCAGCCGCGCTTTCCGCGAGGGCGCTGTCTCTTGCTTTTTGTTCACACATTTGTCGGAAATTAGCAGTAGGCAACAAGCCGTCGTCGTGGTATACTTAAGAGGATTGATTTTGTAGGCACAACGGGGCGCGGTGAGTTACGGAGGCTGGTATGTGGATTGTCATTTTGGCTTTGACATTCGGAATAGCAATCGGTTGTCTGGTGTTTTTGCGCCTTCGCGAAGAGCCGAGCGGCGACAGGGAACTGTCGGAGAAAGAGATGTCCGCACTGCGGAAGAGACGGCTCATTGTGTTGATCACGGCAGCGATCGCGGCGGCCGCTCTGACGGCGGTGATCAGTATTTCCCATCCCCTCAACGCGGTGGTAGTATTGTTACATCTGGCGGTGTTCTGGATCGTGACGATGTGCGCTGACGGCGTCTTCGGAGTGATCCGCAGGAAGCGCGCGGGCGACGGCGCCGGAAACGATACGAAGCCGGCGGACAAAAAACAGCACGGCTTCAGCGGAACGGTTTGGTTGGCAGCCATGCTCGGTTGCTTCTGTTACCTAGTGATCGGATGGGTGTGCCTGCACAGAGTGTGGAGGACGGAGTATCATTTTACGACGGAAAAGAATCTTCCCGACGGAGGAATTCGGATCGTACAGATTTCCGATGTGCATCTCGGGACGCCCACGGATGCGGACGACTGGGAGGATCTGGTGAAGCGCGTCGCGGCGGAGAAGGCGGATATCGTCGCGGTGACCGGGGATCTGGCGGATGGCGGAACCGACCGGGAGCTGCTTAGGAAGGCATGTGCGAGATTCGCGGAGCTGACGAACGAGTGTGAGGTTTATTTCATTGACGGAAACCATGATGTTTCGGATGATTGCAAGGTTCCCGTCGACGAGATCTACGCGTTGCTTCGGCAGAACGGCGTCACCGTGCTGAGCGACGAGGTTACGTATTCGAAAAAAGGTATTTGCGTGATCGGGCGGAAGGATCGCTCCGAGGCGCGGGACAATATGGCGATGCTTACGAAAAATGCGGACACATCGCGGTACACGATCGTTTTGGATCATCAGCCAAATGATTTTGAAGCCGAAGCGGCTGCAGGCGTTGATCTGGTGCTCACCGGGCACACACACGGCGGTTTTCTGCTGCCGATCCGGTGGTTTGCTCCGTTTCTGACGGGGCTGTTCGGCGATGCCGACCGCTACAGCGGAACGGAGTCGCGGGACGGTACGAATTTTGTTGTGAATTCCGGCGTGGGCACTTGGGGAGTGTCGTTCAAGACCGGAGCGCGCTCGGAGTACACGGTCATCGACGTGACCGCGCGATAGCCGGCGCAGGGGGAGGCCGCACGAAGGCGGCGCTTCGCACATTCGGACATACAGGAGGGAGTTTCATGCTGGTTAGGAAGATAACATCGATTTTGCTGGCGGCGGCACTTGTCGCGGCGCTTTGGGTGCCGGCATTTACGGCGCGCGCCGAGGGCGAACTGCCGACGGAGGTGCCGAAGCCTTCGGCAGTGAGGATCGATTGGCTGAACGGCGAGGACACGCTGACGACGTGCCGCGTTTCCTACACGAAGGACGAGACACTGAAAACTTGGCTGACGCAGGACGCGGAAACCCGCAAGGCGGCTCTGGAGGCTGCCGGGTACAAGGAAGACCGGGTGTTTGCGCAGATCGACTGGAGCATCGACAGCGAGTCGAACTGGCATTACAACAGGTACTGGGACACCGACACGGGCCTTGCTAAGGACAATGCGGAGGATCCCGGCCGGCGGGTGCTCGGCGACTGGGCGTATGTCAATGCGCCGGTGACCGGGGACGATACGGACAGCACGCTCGTTTTCCGGATCGGCGGCGACCCGAACGACGAGAACAACACGTCGTGGCAGGGGGGCGGTGAAGGCGCGAGCTACAAGGGCTGGAAGGGCATCCTGAAGACTTCGCAATACGAGATTGTCAAAGTCGACGCGGAGGGCAAGATCGTCGACGGAAATTCCGAAACCGGCGACAACTCCGGCGAGACGGACAATACGGACGGCAGTGCAGAGCCCGGTGACAATCGGCAGGAGCCCGAGACGTTTGACCGCGTGAGGATTGATTTTTCGCAGCACACGATTTACGTGCGCGTGCGCTACGGCATCGCGCTCACCACGGAGGAAGGGGAGACGAAGTACGTCTTCTCGCAGTGGTCGGACATCGCGCTTTGCGGCAAAGAAGCAAGCAACATTCGCTACCGCATCGCGGAAGTGTTCGTGGCACCGAAGATCCGCGACGCTCAATACATCGGTATGCAAAATGACCACGGTCCCTTCGTGTCCTTCGTCATCGACGCGACCGACGAGCAGATGGACGCGCAGGACCAGCTGGAGCAGGACGGCGGATTTGTCGAGATCATCGCGGAAGGCCGTGTGGCCGGCGATGAGGAGTGGACCGAACTGCTGGGCGGACAGGGTGTGCGCAACGGCGAGTCAGAGTGGGACATCTCCATGCTGGACAAGCCCGAACGCCCGCTCGGCGCAGACACGACGATCGAGCTTCGCGCCGTGTATTACATCTACAGTGACGCGGAGTATCAATCTCCGGAGTCCGAAGTCCTGACGGTCGTGCTCAATGAGGCCGGTACTCCGGCGACGCCGACTCCGACGCCCGAGGATACGCCGACTCCGAGCGCTCCCAAGCGCAGCAGCCGCGAACTCGAGGAGATGCTCTCCGGCGTCAAAGAGGAAGAAAAGAAAGAAACATGCGGCCTGTGCGGGATCTGCCCCGTGCAGCCGTTGGGAATTTGCCTGTTTGTCTGGATCGTTGTGGTCCTGACACTCGGGTTGATCATCGTAGGTCTGGTTCGCCGCAGTCTTGACAACAAGCTTCTGCCGGCGCGCAAGAAGTGACCTGCGAACGTAACCGCGCGTATGCCCCGTAAAATGAGGATGGATTATTCTTATGTGGATTGCAATTCTGGGAACGGCCTTTGTGCTGGCATCCTTAGGCTATATGTATCTGATCAGCCGTTTTCGCCGCTTCGGCATCGTTAAGAAACTCTCCGGCGGCCGCACCTGGCTGTCGATCCTGCTGGCAGTGATCCCGCTGGCCGGCTGGGTCATCTATGCATTTACGGATGTTGTAAATGCGCTGATCATTTTACTTCATCTCGCCTTGTTCTGGCTTATCGCCGACATCGTGACCGCTGTGGCAGACCGGATCCGCGGAAAGAAACAGGATTCGGACAAGTCCGCCTCCGACGGCAAATTCCGCGTCTACCGGAAAGGCATCATCGTCATCCTGGCATGCGCCGCCTACCTGATCATCGGTTGGTACATGGCCCACAACGTTTGGAAGACCGAGTATCATCTGACAACCGAAAAGACGCTTCCCAACGGCCGTCTTCGCGTCGCTATGATCGCAGACTCCCATGTCGGAACGACTTTCGACGGTGAGGGCTTTGCCCGGTATATCGCCGAGATCGCCGAAACCGAACCTGACGTTTTGGTGATCGTCGGTGACTTCGTCGACGACAGTACAACGTATGAAGATCTCGTGCGCAGTTGCGCGGCGTTCGGCGAGATCAGCCTCCCTTACGGAATTTACTATGTCTACGGCAACCATGACGCCGGTTACTACAACCATCGCAGCTTCGACGCCGCTGACATCGAGGCGGAACTCGCGAAGAACGGTGTAACCGTCCTCAAAGATGCCGTCAACACCATCGCGGAAAATGTCGTTCTCATCGGACGCAAGGACCGCAGCGACGAGAAGCGAAGTGCCATCTCCGATCTCGTCGTATCCATTCCCGAGGACGTCTACACCATCGTCCTCAACCACCAGCCGAACGACTACGAGGCCGAAGCCGCCGCAGGCGTCGATCTGGTGCTCTCCGGCCACACCCACGGCGGGCAGCTCCTGCCCCTCGGCCCGATCGGCCGACTCATCGGCGCCAACGATCGCACCTACGGCATCGAGACCCGCGACGCCACCACCTTCATCGTAACCTCCGGCATCTCCGACTGGGCCATCGACTTCAAGACCGGGACCAAATCGGAGTATGTGATCATTGAGGTGGAGAGCAGTAGGTAATCGATTGCGGGGATATGTGATAATATGCCAAACAAGGGTCTGAAGAGAAGAACAATTCGTGGCAGTTGTCAGATCTCAAAGTGAATTACGCAGCACAGATACGGCATTTTTGCGGCAGTGTCTGTGCTGCTTTTCTTTTGAAATTGAATTATAGTGATGAGAATATAAGAGTATATTGTTGGTTCGGATAACTTGACACGGTAACGCATACTCGATATAGTGATTGTGTCTGGTGTCTGTACATTTGGCATGTGTGCTGATATCTAGAATAAAATATTATAATTGAGGAGGAACAAACCTATGAAGAAATGCCGTTTTTGGGTATTGGCTATCGTGTTATGCGGATTGATTTTTGCGCATGAAGTTGCATTGGCAGCTACGAATCCTTACCCTGAAAGTCAAACTTACGATGATGGTTCCAGAGCCATTCCCTGTACGCGAGTAGCATGGCAAGAAGCCTATGATCGTTTAGGGATAGCATTGCCGGCATGGGGAAATGCTACCAGTTGGTTTAACAATGCTAAGGCTTCCGGCTACAGCACAGGAACCATCGCTAAGGTAAACTCTATTGCTTGCTACCAAGGGGTCGGAAGTAATGCATGGGGTCATGTCCAGTATGTTGTTGGAATTAATGCAAACGGAACTATGAATTGTATTGAAGGCGGCGTGAAGGGCAAAATGGTAAAGCAGGCGGCCAACAATGTTTCAACTCAAATCGGGCATAGTGACGGTTATAATAAATTAGTTGGATTCATCTACCTCGGCGCAGGACCTGCGCCGACAGCGACTTTCACGAATTGGGAAAACGCGAAGTATACATATATTCGTGAAACCGATGCGGCTATCGGGCAGAAGGTTGTTACGTCCGGAGGAACATGGACGGAAGTGGGAATGATTCTGTTTGACGCGGATGGAAATCGTTTGGGAAAAGCACATGATGTTCCTTCAGCTAATCAGAATTACTATTACTATAAGATAAACGAGGAATTTGGTATTACGCTCAAGAAAGGTCGAGTCTACCAATACCAATTCTATGCGTTTGTCGGAGATGCTGTTCTTAAGAGTGAGGTTAAGCAGTTCAGAACTGCGGGTACAGCGGAATACGAGGTTCGTTTCGATGCAAATGGCGGAAGCGCTCCGCCTGCCACACAAATTAAGTACGGGAATGCGAACCTCACATTAAGTTCGACCAAACCTACTTGTGCCGGGTATGATTTCGTGGGATGGGCTACATCCAAGAATGCTACTTCCGCTCAGTATTCAGCAGGCGGAACGTTTACGACGAATGCCGATACGACATTGTTTGCGGTTTGGACAATTGCAAAGTATACATTGAAGTATGATGCAAACGGTGGTACCGGAGCTCCGAGTGAACAAATTAAAACACACGGTACAAACCTTACATTGAGTTCATCTAAGCCTATTCGTACCGGGTATGAGTTCCTGGGATGGGCAACGTCCGGTAGTGCAACGACCGTACAATATCCTGCAGGCGCGACATTTACGACCAACGCGAATACAACACTGTACGCGGTGTGGAGAATTCTCACGTTTACAGTTACGTATAATGCCAACGGAGGTAGTGGTGCTCCGAACCCTCAAATTAAGATATATGGGAATAATCTGACACTGAGCTCGACGAAACCTACGAGAGAGGGATACGCTTTCTTAGGATGGGGAACATCAAGTACTGCAACTTTTGTTGATTATGCTCCGGGAGCAGTGTACACATCGAATGCGAATGCAACGTTGTTTGCACTTTGGCGGTTGGATTCGTTCACGTTGAAATATAATGCGAATGGTGGAACCGGAACCGTTCCTAATCCGGTGACTGTTAAGTACAAGGAAATTGTAACCGTGCAGTTAGTTCAACTTACCCGCAAAGGGTATTACTTCTTGGGATGGGCAACAAAGGCAAATGCTACGGAAGCACAGTTCAAGTCCGGAAGTAAGGTGACTATGACAGCGGATACTACATTGTTTGCGGTATGGAAGCCTCGCACCAACAAGATCACGTTTAACGCAAACGGCGGAACGGGAACTCTTCCCGAGACAATTTCCGTTCTTACGGGCAAAAACGGCACCATCGGCAAAGCGAGTGTTTCTCGCAAGGGCTACTACTTCCTGGGATGGTCGACGTCGAAGACGGCTACGGCAGCCAATCTGAAGACCGGATCGTCCATCTCCGTTGATGAGGATACGGTTCTCTATGCGGTATGGAAGCCTCGCACCAACAAGATCACGTTCAATGCGAACGGCGGAACCGGAACATTGCCGGAGGAGATTTCGGTATTGACCGGAAAGAAGGCTGTGATCGGGGCAGCCAAGATGCAGAGAGCGGCACACTATTTCCTCGGCTGGGCGACCAGCAAGACGGCAACGGCGGCAACGTACAAGACCGGCAGCGAGATTTCCGTAGCGCAGGACACGATATTGTATGCGGTTTGGAAGAAAGCCGGCACGGTTTACAAGATCACGTTTGACGCTAACGGCGGCAAGGGATCGGTTCCGGCGTCAACGGAAGTTGCTGCGGGAGCGGGAATCAATATTCCTTCCGTGTCGCTGACGAGAGATGGTTTCTATTTCATCGGCTGGAGTACGAAGAAGGATGCGAAGACGGCGGAGTTCGTCGGAGGGTATCATTTTACGCCGACGAAGGACACCACGATCTATGCTGTGTGGAAGAAAAAGTAATCCCGAAGTGAGCCATATGATCGGATAATCGATTCAGGAGACTGTCGCAAATGCGGCGGTCTCCTTTTCGTTTGACAAATAGTCTTTCGTTTTCCGTCATTTTCGCAAAATGACCCGTCGTATGGGCGGTTTGGCCGCGAGCGGACACTTTGTTTTTCGTTGCGGATTCGGTTTCGGCATTGTATAATGGCATAAAGTGATTTTCGAAAGAATCGGCCGGGCGCGAGATGCGATCCAACAGGGGCCTGCACCACGCAGAGGAGGAGCTTGTATGAAGACGATCAAGAGATTTTTGGCGATATTGATGGCGGTTATGCTGGAGCTCGGCGCTGCCGGTTCGGCGCTTGCGGCGAGTGGGTGTCTGACCGGTACGGGTGCGGCTTCGGCAGCGGAGAGCGCTTCGCTTGTGAGCGTTGATGCGTCATGGGACGTTGCTGCGGTCGGGACGGCTGCAGTGGATGCGGCGGTAGGCGGAACGATCGTCTCGAGGGCAACCGGTGACACGCTGTTCACGAACAACAATATTGTTGCGCGGACGCAGCAGGAGATCATTCAGTACATCAATCAACATCCCTTCTATAATGCTTCGGTCGGCAAGTTTTTGGCGGATACATACAGCACACAGCCGGTATACAGCGGCGGCGAGTTTGTTCAGGGATCCCTCAGTCAGGCGTCACTCACGTACGGCCTGAATGCGATGAACGCTGTGCGGTTCACGGCAGGACTCGGCGAGGTGTCCCTAAGCGATGAGTGTCAGGATTATGCGCAGGCCGGAACCCTTCTTCTGGCGGCAATCGGCAAGATGACCCACACACCGAATGAGGCTGAGTGTCTGGCGGCCGGTGTGACTAAGGCGGTGTATGATAAGGGATATGCGGGAACCAGCACGTCGAACCTCGGTGGCGGCTATTTCTCAATCGCGCAAGTGATGATCACCGGCTGGATGGAAGATGCGGATTCTCACAATATTCCGATGGTTGGACATCGCCGCTGGGTGTTATATCCGGGATTGACGGCGACGGGGTTCGGTCATGCAGGGAATTATACATCGATGGAAGTTTTCGGACACGGGAATACCAATTGGTCGGCAGCAAGCGGATACACGGTTGTCTGGCCGGCGGCAAACACGCCGATTGAGTTCTTTAATACGCTCGGACTCGAGGCTCCGGTGTGGTCAGTCTCCAAGCAGGACGTCTTCTCAGACAGCACAGTGGTGACGCTGAAGCGCGTTTCGGACGGCAAGACATGGGTGTTTAAGCAGAGCGGTTCGGCGGGTGATTTCTATATCAACAACGAAGGCTACGGCCAGGCGGCATGCGTCATTTTCCGACCGAACGGCGTCACGGCGTACAATGCCGGCGAACAGTATACGGTTTCGGTCAAGGACGGCAGCTACAGCCTGTCATATACGGTCACGTTCTTCTCTCTTCCGACGAACACGGGACTGATCGGCAACTGCTGTGATACGGTGGCTTCGACGTCGGGTCACTCCTACGGTTCGTGGGTGACGACGGCGGCAACCTGCACGACGGCCGGCTCGAAGAAGCGCACATGCTCGGTGTGCGGCAAGACCGAGACGGTGACGATCGCGGCGCTCGGGCACTCCTGGAAAGAGCCCGTTTGGACGTGGAGCGGCAACTCGGCGACGGCGAAGTTCGTGTGCTCGAATAACTCCTCGCACACCCAGACGGTGACGGCGACGGTGACGGTGACGACGACAACGGCGACCTGCGGAACGGAAGGCAAGATCGTCCGCACCGCGAAAGCGACATTTAACGGCAAGACATACACCACGACGAAGACCGAGACGAGCGCGAAGCTGTCCCACGTATGGCAGGATCCGTCCTCGCTTACCTTTGTGAAGGAATCCGGCAGCTGGAAGTGCTATCTGAACAGCCTTTGCGCCAATGACGCCTCCCACGTGAACAAGAAGGCGATCGCTCTGACGGTTTCCGGCAACAAGGTGACGTTCCCGAGAGTGTCGATGTCCCGCACGGGGTATTATTTCCTGGGGTGGGCTACGACGAAAAATGCGACCGCGGCGCAGTACAAGGGCGGCGATTCGCTGATGCTCTCGTCGACGTTGACGCTGTATCCGGTGTGGTCGATCCGCAACTACAAGATCACGTACTATCTGGACGGCGGCACGAACAACCCGTGCAACCCGGCAACGTACAAGATCACGAGCGCGGCGATCTACCTGATGGCGCCTTCGAAGCCCGGCTACGTGTTTGAAGGATGGTACACGGATTCCGCGAAGACGAAGAAGTCGAGCGGGATCGCGGCGGGCTCCATCAATGACAGATCATTTTACGCAAAATTCGTGAGCGGCACCGGAACGACCCGGACGCTTACGTTCAATTCCAACGGCGGCACCTCGGGAATGCCTTCCGCCATCACGGTGACCGGCGGTTCCACGGTGACGGTTCCGGCTTCAACGCCGAAGCGCACCGGATTCTGGTTCCTCGGATGGGCGCTCCGCTCGACGGAGAAAACCGCATTGTACAAGAGCGGCAGCAAGATCGTCCTGAGCAGCAACGTGACGCTCTATGCGGTATGGAAGCCGTACGGACCGGTTCTCACCTTCGACAGCAACGGAGGTTCCGGCAGCGCGCCGGCGGCGCTCAGCTGCAGATCCGGCGAGACCGTGACCGTCCCGAAGGCGACGGCAATGACTCGCAGCGGCTATTGGTTCCTAGGCTGGTCGACGTCGAAAACCGCCACTGCTGCAACCTATAAGACCGGCAGCGTGATCACCCTGACCGGCAACATCACACTGTATGCGGTGTGGAAGAAACAGTAATCTTTTCAAGTCAGATACATCGGTCCCGTCGGGCATGCGAAACGCCCGACGGGATTTTTCTTTACAGTTTTGTAAGGAGCGAAGGATTCTCCGGAAAATGACGTATACTGTCAGGGAAAAGTGTAAATGCCATAGGCAGAAATACGAAGAAGAATGGAGAGTACGCTATGAAAATGAAACGTTTTTTGGAGGTTTTGTGCTGTGCTCTGGCGGTCGGATGTCTGATGATCGCCTCTGCATTTGCGGCACCTGAAGTCTCGCTCGAGGCGAATGCGGAGAACACGAATGCTTCGCTGACAGACGATATCGAGAGCGCGAGACTCTGGACGCTTTGTAATATCACGGTGCTGAGTACAAACAATGATGCCGGACAACTGGCTTATACACCGACTGCGGTGAAGGGCGTGCCGACTGTGGTGAGGGCAATCCCGAACGAAGGGTTCCGTCTTGTCGGATGGACGATTGACGGAGTGTTCGTCAGTTTTTCCGAAACCTACACGTTTACGGTAACCGGCGATGTCACACTGGTTGCCGTGTTCGCCCCGATCGGCCAGTACTATATTTTTGACGCTTCGCCCACCACGGACGGCGGCAGCATTCAGATTACACCCAACCGGCAGATTTTCTCACCCGGTGAGTACGTGTCGGTACACGTGACGGCCAATGACGGCTACCGTGTCAGAGGTGTGTATTTCTCAACGGATCTTTCGCAGGCGTCCGAGATGTCTCTGATCAGCAATACGGCAGACGCGTCGTTCCTTATGCCGGCAAAGGACATTGTCGTGTGCGGGGCGTATTACTCCAACACATACCACACGATTACCGTAGATCCCAACATTACTCACGGAACTGTCAGACTGGACGGCAACAAGACCAGCGGAAAGTATCGTCAGGGAGACAAGGTTACGGTTACGTTTGTCGCAGACGAAGGATATCATCTGACCGAGATTACCGGAATCGGGCAGGATTACGTTTTCTCCGGAAATACGTTCACGTTCTCCATGTTGAACAAGGATTTCACGATCAGCGCGACATTTGAGAAGAATCAGTCGTACTCTGTCGCGTTCGCAGTCAGTCCTGCCGGAAGCGGAACTGTGGATTTTGTACAGGATAGTGTTACGAAGCTTGTGACCGCTACCGCTACGGCGTACGAAGGTTTTGAATTTATCGGCTGGTATGAGAAAGGTTCCGAAGAATTGCTTTGCGATACCCCCGCTTACGTATTCGGGATAACCCATTCCACGACGTACGTAGCGCGGTTTAAGGCATTAGGATATCGAGTGTACGTTTCCGGCCTGGAAGAGAACGGAACGGTTTCGACGGAAAAGCAGTATTACAAGGCCGGCGAGACCGTACGGATCATTGCGACCCCCGATGAAGGGTATATGGTAAATCACTACTATTGGGGAGCTTTGGATTCCACCGGACACGGTACCATGTCACCCATGGAGGAAGACAGCTTCACAATGCCGGACAGCATTGTTGCGATCTCTGCTTCCTTTGTAAAGGCATATATCATTACGGTTACCGGTAATAATTCCGCTGTAACCGGAGCCGGACAGTACAAGGAGAACTCTTTTGTTACGCTGAACGCCGGTCAGAAGGAAGGATATGTCTTCTGCGGATGGAAAGAGAACGGAACGATTGTCAGCACCGACGCGACGTATCGTTTCTGGGCAACGGCCAATCGCACGCTTGAGGCAGTGTACGTTCCTGTATATTCGGTGACGTACGACGGAGAACCGGAGCACGGAACGGTCACCGGTTGCGGAACCGGCAAAGAAGGAGATAAGGTTGTTCTTACGGCGACTCCGGATCCGGGATATCATTTTGTGTCCTGGCGGTTGACGACGCCAGGCGGCATGACCAAAACATCCACGGCAAATCCGTATACGTTTACATTGAATGTGGATTACACGGTTACGGCGACTTTCGCACCGAACGAGAATACGATCACGGCGACGGCAAGCCCTGAGGCCGGCGGCACGGTGACCGGGGCGGGAAAGTACCTTACCGGCGAAACCGTGACTTTGACTGCCGTGGCGAAGGAAGGTTACACGTTTACGTGCTGGAAGAAGAACGGAACACAGGTCAGCACGAATGCGAACTATACCTTTACGGCTGCGGAAAACGGTGCTTATACGGCATTCTTTGAAATCAACAAATACACCGTTTCGGTTTCTGCCAATCCGGCCGCAGGCGGTACGGTAACCGGAAGCGGAACTTACAACTGGGGCTCCTCTGTTCAGGTAAAGGCAACACCTGCGGAAGGTTACAAGTTCGTCAAATGGACGGAGAACGGAACGCAGGTCAGCACGCAGGCTTCCTATTCCTTCACGGCAAGCCAGAACAGAACGCTGGTTGCGCAGTTTGAGAAGCTTGTTTACAGCGTCAACGCAACGTCAGTCAACACGGCCGGCGGTACGGTGACCGGCGGCGGTTCCTTCAGCTACGGCAGTTCGGCAACCGTCAAGGCGACTCCCAAGGAAGGCTATCGCTTCGTCAATTGGACGTCGAACGGCACTGCGGTCAGCACGCAGGCTGAGTACACGTTCAATGTTACGGCGAATGTTTCTCTGACGGCGAATTTTACGAAGCTTACCTATTCCGTCACTGCTACGGTCGAGCCCGCAAACTGCGGTACCGTGACCGGAACCGGAACGTACGAGTGGGGCAGCACCGCTCGGTTGCACATGGAGCCGGTTGAAGGATATTCATTCAGCGGCTGGAAAGTGGACGGCAAGATTGTCAGCAACGAGGATGAGTATTCCTTTGTCGTGAAGAAGAACTGTTCGGTAATTGCAACCTTTGAGAAGATCGTACATCAGGCATTTGTCATTATTGATCCGGAAAATGCCGGTACGGTTTCGGGCAGCAACCTCTGCGAATGGGGCGGCAGTACCACACTGAAGGCTACGGCGAACAACGGATATGTGTTTGTAGGCTGGAAAGAAAACGGTGAGATTGTCTGCACATCCGCAGAGTACACGTTCTCCCTTGAGGAAGACACGATGCTGGAGGCATGCTTCGAGGAAGCTCCGGCTGTTGAGTATACGGTTACATACGATGCCAACGGAGCAACGTGCGCAGTTCCCGCATCGGTCAAGGTGATCGAGGGCGAGTCGACGGTGATCCCGGCGGCTACCATGACGAGAGAAGGACACTACTTCCTCGGCTGGGCAACGTCGAAGACGGCAACGGCGGCAGAGTACAAGCGCGGCAACGTTGTTACGGTTACCGGCGACATCACGCTGTACGCGGTTTGGAAGAAACAGTCCTTCAAGCTTACATTTGACGCTAACGGCGGCAACGGCAGCGTTGCGGCGATTACCGCGCTCTACGGGGCGACCGTGACGATCCCGAAGGCGACGCTCACCCGCGAGGGCCACTACTTCATGGGTTGGGCTGAGTCCGCAACGGCAACGACGGCGCAGTACAAGACCGGTAACACCCTGACGCTCACCGGCGCAAAGACGCTGTATGCGGTTTGGAAGAAGCAGTCGTTCAAACTTACGTTCAATGCCAACGGCGGCAAAGGCAGCGTAGCGGCGATCACCGCCCTTTACGGCGCGACCGTGACGATCCCGAAGGCGTCGCTCACCCGCGAAGGCTATTACTTCATGGGTTGGGCTGAGTCGGCAACGGCAACTGCGGTTCAGTACAAGACCGGCAACACCCTGACGCTCACCGGCGCAAAGACGCTGTATGCGGTTTGGAAGGCACAGACCAGAAAACTGACCTTCGACGCGAACGGCGGCACCGGAACGCTCCCGGCAACGGTGAGTGTGGCGTACGGCACCAAAGCAACCGTCGGCAAGGGATCTCTGAGCCGTGAGGGTTACTACTTCATGGGCTGGGCTACCACAAAGACGGCGTCGGCTGCAGAGTACAAGACCAACAGCACGATCGTTCTGACGGACAACGTCACTCTGTATGCGGTTTGGAAAGTGCAGACGAAGAAACTGTCCTTCAACGTAAACGGCGGTACCGGAACTCTTCCGGCGACGGTTACGGTCAACTACGGCGAAACGGCGAAGGTCGGCAAGGCTTCCGTCAGCCGCGAAGGTTACTACTTCCTCGGCTGGGCTACTACGCAAAATGCGATCGCAGCGCAGTACAAGACCGGCAGCGAGATCGTGATGACTGCGGATACCGTGCTGTATGCGGTTTGGAAGAAGAAATAA
The DNA here is from genome assembly GCA_017441265.1 of Lachnospiraceae bacterium. Lineage (GTDB taxonomy): Bacteria > Bacillota > Clostridia > Lachnospirales > Lachnospiraceae > ISDg. The sequence continues at coordinate 50,804 of JAFRYE010000051.1, forward strand.
CTTCCTTTACTGAAAATAATATAAGCGAAAGCGCTGTCGCATCGTTGATTGACGTCACGGTGCGGCAGCACTTTTTTGCGCGAAAACCGCGAACGGGGACAGCGTCATTTTCCGGGGAACGGGGCAGCGGACGGCGGGCGGATTGAAAAATCCTTTGTAATATGATATAATAACAAGACTACAGATCCGTAAAAATGCGGATCCTGCAGCGGCAGTATTGCTTGTGAGAATTGGTTTTTCGAAGAAAACCAAAGGGGGTAGACAATGCAAAAACAAGAAAAACGGAAGTATTATGGCTTCCGTGTGACGGCGATGATCGCGTTGTTGGTAATGCTGACATGTATCCTGACCGGATGCGAGGAACGGGAAGAGAAGGAAAGAGAACGGGTTTTCCTAAACGGATATCGCCGGCTGAATGCCTTTTTGGAGGCAGAGGAATCCGGGGCTACGCTGAACAACGGAAGGCTGGATATCGGGCAGGTCAACGAAAACGGAAGTAGAGAGGACACTGCGGATATCGTTTACGGCTTGTTCGAACGGGACGGCGCGAATGTGGATGTGTATTGTGTGAAGACCGCGCCGACGGAGGATCCCGCCGAGTCCGTGTATGTTTCCGTACTGCGGGATGACCGCGGGAATGCCATCATTCGGGAACTCGTCGATGATGCACCGGTGCCGTTGGAACCGGTGAGTGTCAGCGCAGGCCGCGAGACGTTCCTCAAAGTCGAGTATAGGGTCCTCGGAAGCGGGTTCATGGGCTCCGAAGACAGAGTTGACGAGTTTACGTACAGACCGGGCAAAGAAACCTTCGCGTTCCGGTGCCTGCCGGCAGATCTGACGCCGTCGATGCTGGACGAGGCGATGCCGGAAGTCAAGTTTGAAAATCTCAGTTCTCTGCTGTCAGACTATGATCACGGAGGCGAGAAAGCGATATACCTGTTCGGAAACCCGAAACCGTCCGAGGGACTCCGCAGTTATCAGAGATTGGAGACATCCTCATACGTCACCGATGCGATCGCGATGAAACGGTATTACGAGTATACAAAGTCCACGTGGCGGAATCAGCTTATGCTGACGGTGAACATGAACGGTGATTTTGCGTCGGTGCAGGATGAGCTGGTCCGGTGGGTGAGCGAGATCGGAGTGTACGGAGTTACCTTCCGATGCGGGAACGATACCTGGATGATCGTGAAGGAAAATGCGCTGAACCTGCGGGACATCGAGACCGGCAGCAAGTTGGCGACATGGTATCCCTGCTATGCGGTCGTTCACGGCGACAACCCCGACGTGGCAGGTAACGGCTACGCGGAAATGTATTACAATGCCTCGACGCTTGAACCGGTAGTATTCTCATATTCGCAGGAGCGTAGGATCTTTGAAGTGAACAACGCTGCCGGCCGAGATTGATAGGGGGATTGAAAATGGAACAGAGAGGCAATGTTTTGGAAGTTGTGAAAGAGGAGGCGGCGCTCCGACAGGAGTCGTTGATCTGGTTGAATGTCGTATTGTTCGTGGCGACGGTGACCCAGGTGTTGCTGTTTGCGCACTTTAACGGAAACGATGAACGGAATTCCGCGGTCGCGATGGTTTTGTTCGGCATTGTGTGTGCCTTTGCACTGAAGATCGTGGCGGACGGTTTCTGGGAAGTTCATGCGACCCCGAAGGAAGGGTATGTGACTGCGGAAAATGTGAAACAACGATATGTCTCCAAATGGGCGTCCATAGGCCTGTTGTATGTTTTGCCCGTGCTCCTCTGGGGAGGGGCGGCGATGTTTCTGTCCACAATGCGCTCGTCGGTCGGCGGCAAACTGGTATTTCATCGGCCCGAGCGACTGTTGTATTGCGGGCTGAACTGGATGATCCTGGTTGCAGCGGTATTGTTCATGCTTGCGATCGGGATGTTCTGCGTGCTGTTTGTCAAAGCCCGTATTCACGTTGTTGAGAGATCGTTGTTTATTGCGCTTCTGTGCGCGATCGTCGTGACGCTGCTCCCGGTGCTTTTGCTTGCGAGACTCGACAACTGGGCGGCGATCGCAACACGCGATGAGACCAATCTGTCCGGTTGGGGAATCTATCCCGTGTGGATGGATTTTGAGGGATATGTCGGAAGTCCGGCGAAGTCGTTTCTTCTGCTGCTTGTCAACTGCTTGATCTCCGTAGGCCTGATCGCTCTTTTGTTCCGGCGCTATCGAAAGCTCATGCTGGCGCCGGCAACGGAAGACGCAAAGCCGAAGCGCGATTACCTGCCGGGGATCGTGACATGCATTTCCGTGTTCATTTGTTATTGCCTGATCCAGCGGTCGTACTCACTGGCGGGTATGATCCTGGTTGCCCTGATTGAGTATGTCGTGTGCTTCCTGCTGGTCAAATACAAGAAATATACGGTGAAGAACATTTTGATGTGGCTCGGAAATTTTGCGGTTGTTACGGCGCTGTTTTTGGTGCTTGAATGGGCAGCGTTTGTGACTAACGGTTTCGGCACGGTTCGCACGAAGCCGTTGCAAAATCTGGACAATGCCAACATTCTCATTGAGATCGGGGAAGATTCCGCTTCTCGAAAACTGTGGTACTCCGGTGTTGACGGAATGCCGTATTTCTCGAGCAAGAAGCAGAACAAAGCAGCCTTTTTAACGAAAAATGAAACCGACGACGCGCAGATCCGTGAGGTGCTCGGCATCGTTCAGGATACGCTCGCAAAGCGGGATCGCAGTTTCGATCGGTTCCTTGACAATATGAATCTCAACAGTTACAGCATCGATGAAATCTCGGCCGATCCCGGTCTGATGGTAACGGTTACCGTATACCGGGAGGATCGGTATGACCCGGAAGTGCAGCATATCATTTTACGGCAACAAGCCAGACTGGAGGATGCACAGCGGGAGGAGATGATCGCGAAGCTGGATGCCCTGAACAGAATGCAGACGGGTGAAGGCCGGCCGTTTAAGTTCTTCTGGAAACTGGATTCGGATACGACGGAAAAAGAAGATTCTCAAAGAAAATGAACCACGAAGGTGACGATGCCGATCGTCAGACCGGCAATCAGTCCGAAAATGATGGTGATGACCGAGTAGCGGTCAAAGACACGGCCGCGCTTTTGCATCAGCCACACGCGGTACGTGCGATCGGTACGATACAGACGGCGGCGCAGGATGCCCTCCTCGGGAAAGAGGCAGGGGTATTCTGTGTCGCCTATTTGATAGAAGGCGACTTTGTGCGTGCTCGTCGGAGTGGGCGTGTCGACTCTGGTGAAGCGCGCCTCTTTGCGCTCGGCAAGGATCAGCCGGACGAGGCAGTATGTGAACATAATGACCAGAAATGAGGAGGCAGCCAGCAGAACGCCGGCGGCGGTATAGAGGAGATACCCCTGGTGACCGGTGAGGATACAGAACAGAATTCCGACTGTCAGGAAAATGATGACGAATTGCATGGGGAACCTCCGCGGAGCGCGTTTTTGCGCTTCTTATTGTTCGAAAAAGCGGTGCTTTATCATTCTCAGTATACCATAAATTCCTTTACGTAGGAAAGAAAATGCATTGTTTTTTGTCACTTGATTCAGTATACTTCGGGACGGCTGAAAGAGTGAATCGGTATCTTTTCGGTCACGATTTATTCACAGAAGTAAGCTATAATGATGCAAGTGTGCTGCGGACGGGACCGATGAGGGAACGCGCAGCCCGAGCGTAACATTTCAGTAAATGTAAGCAGGAAAAAGGAGTTTGTAACAGCATGAAAAAGAGAATTGTAATGATTCTGGCAGTTCTTGCGTTGATCGGCGTGCTGGCCGGCTGCGGCAAGGAGAAGAACAACACGGCGACTACGACGCCCTCGGTAACCGAAGGCCCGACGGCTACTTCGACCCCGAGTCCGGAGCCGACGGCTACGAGCACCCCTACCCCCATTCCGGAGGATACCCCGACACCTACCCCGACACCTTTGCCGGATCCGGTAGGCGTATCCATCAAGGAGATCTTCGGCGCACACGGCGTTAAGGCAGGTACCTGCCTCACGACCATGATGACCGGCAATGCGGACACTGCGAAGCTCATCAAAGAGCAGTTCAACAGTGTTACGATGGAAAATGATATGAAGCCCGACTACATCCTCAGCGAGGCCAAGAGCAAGGCGGCCGGCGAGGTTGTTGTAGAGCTTACTCCCAACATTATCACGATGCTTGACTGGGCTCGCGCCAACGGCATGGCTGTTCGCGGTCATACCCTTGTATGGCACAGCCAGACGCCCGAGTGGTTCTTCCATGAGGACTTCGATACCAAGAAGCCTTTGGTAGGCCGCGAGGAGATGCTCAAGCGTATGGAGAGCGAGATCAAGCAGCTCTTTGAGCAGTTGACGGAGAAGGGTTACGCAGACCTCTTCTATGCGTACGACGTAGTGAACGAGGCCTGGATGGAAGACGGTTCCATGCGCAAGAGCAACTGGACCGCAACCATCGGCGAGGACTTTATCTGGCACGCGTTTAATTTTGCGAACAAGTATGCTCCCGAGAATATCGACCTTTACTACAATGACTACAACGAGCAGTTCAAGACGAGTACTCTCGAGAAGTTTGTCAAGACTCTCGTTGACGACAAGGGCAACTACCTGATCGACGGTATCGGCTTCCAGGCTCACCTTTACACCAAGGATGACCTCAAGCAGTACTTCAACACGGTGGATACGCTCAGCAAGCTCGGTCTGAAGATCCAGCTGACGGAGCTGGACGTTTGCCTCGGCAAATACCAGAGCCCTCAGATGCCGACCACGACGCATCTGTTGGAGCAGGGCCGTTACTACTATGACCTGATCAACGGTCTCCTTGAGCGTGTGGATGCAGGTACTCTGAAGATGGATGCGCTGACCTTCTGGGGCTTCTCCGACGGTATGTCCTGGAGAAAGACGTACAGCCCTCTGTTGTTCGACAAGAACCTCAAGGTTAAGCCCGCATTTTACGGTGCGGCGCAGATGAAGGATCTCTGCGGTTACGGAGAGTGATCGCTGTCTTCATACGACAACGGCCAAGGAAAAAACGCTTGACATGTGCCCCTGTATCGTGATATAAACAATTAAACCGTTGAGAAAGAGTGAGTAGGTTCTTCACCGGGTTGTGCACAGAGAGTCGCAGGCGCTGGGATTGCGGCGATAACCGAAGGATCGAATGGACTTTTGAGGGCAAGAGGAAACGGATTCGTCCGGAGTATAGGCGCCGGGGTGAGGCTCCCCCGTGATCAAAGACCGGCATATGAAGTATGCGCTGAGAGGATGCGAAAGCATCAAGCAGGGTGGCACCGCAGGAATGAATTTTCAGTCCTGTCCCGGCATTAAACATTTAATGCGGGACAGGACTTTTCTTTTGCGCGCTAAGCGAGAGTTCTCACGCCGGCTGAGGCCGGCGGACGGATGGGGTGCGGTTCGCGGAAACGTAGTTTCCGGCGAACGCAGCACAGACGGACGGAAGCGAACGAGGTTCGCGGCGTGAGAACCGAGCGCACGTACACTGAGCGAAACGAGCGTCGCGAGTTTCGCGATGTGCACGTCGGCAGCACACCCACATCCTGATCCCGACAAACACATGAAAGGAGACACGAAGATGTCTGAGAACGCTATCCCTTACAAGATTTATCTGGAAGAACAGGAGATGCCTAAGGCATGGTACAACATGCGTGCGGACATGAAAAATAAGCCCGCGCCGCTCCTTAACCCCGGAACCCACCAGCCCATGACGGCAGAGGAATTGTCCGGTGTATTTTGCGATGAGCTCGTAGCACAGGAACTCAACAACGACGACGCATTTATCGAGATTCCCGCGGAGATCCGTGAGTTCTACAAGATGTATCGTCCGTCGCCGCTCGTTCGCGCTTACTGTCTTGAGAAGAAACTCGGCACGCCCGCGAAGATCTACTACAAGTTTGAGGGCAACAACACCAGCGGCAGCCACAAGCTGAATTCCGCGATCGCTCAGGCGTACTACGCTAAGAAGCAGGGCCTCAAGGGTGTCACGACCGAGACCGGTGCAGGTCAGTGGGGTACGGCGCTCTCGATGGCATGTTCTTATTTCGATCTGGACTGCAAGGTATTCATGGTTAAGGTTTCCTACGAGCAGAAGCCGTTCCGCCGCGAGGTTATGAGAACCTACGGCGCAAGCGTGACTCCTTCTCCGTCCGAGACCACCGAAGTCGGCAAGAGAATCCTTGCCGCTCATCCGGGAACCGGCGGAAGCCTCGGCTGCGCGATCTCCGAGGCGGTTGAAGTTGCGGTGAGCAACCCGGGTTACCGCTACGTGCTCGGCAGCGTTTTGAACCAGGTACTCCTTCATCAGTCCGTGATCGGTCTTGAGACGAAGGCTGCGCTCGACAAATACGGCATCGTTCCGGATATGATCATCGGCTGCGCAGGCGGCGGTTCCAACCTCGGCGGTTTGATCGCCCCGTTCATGGGCGAGAAGCTTCGCGGCGAGAAAGATTATCAGATCATTGCGGTTGAGCCGGCATCCTGCCCGAGCTTCACCCGCGGCAAATACGCATACGATTTCTGCGATACCGGTATGGTTTGTCCTCTTGCAAAGATGTACACGCTCGGCAGCAACTTCATGCCGGCGCCCAACCACGCAGGCGGACTTCGCTACCACGGCATGAGCAGCACGCTCTCGCAGTTGTACGCGGACGGCTACATGGAGGCAAGAAGCGTAGAGCAGACGAAGGTGTTCGAGGCTGCGGAAATGTTCGCTCGCGTCGAGGGTATTCTTCCCGCTCCGGAGAGCTCTCACGCGATCCGCGTAGCGATCGACGAGGCTCTCAAGTGCAAGGAGACCGGCGAGGAGAAGACGATCGTCTTCGGTCTGACCGGTACCGGTTACTTCGACCTTGTTGCTTACGAGAAGTACAACAACGGTGAGATGGGCGACTACATCCCGTCCGACGAAGAGATCGCGGCAAGCCTTGCGAACCTTCCGAAGATGGATTGATCGAAAGACACATCGGAAATCAGATAAATACCCGGCGGAATCTTGTGGATTTCGCCGGGCTTTTTCATGTCGGCGGAAGAAGCGCATCCGGCGAGCGTTCGCCGAAACCGTTGATTCCGAAACAGGCCGGTGCTACAATCAAAGAAATATTATTTTCCATAACACCCAACCTTTTCTCCTGAAAAACCGTCTTATGGTTGAACCCGCGAAAAAGACGGAAACCCAAAAGGAGTTCGATGAGATGAAAAACTATCAGGGAATGAACGACGAAACGCTGGTGCGGATTTCGCTCCTCGGCGAGGACAAGGCCTACGAAGAACTTGTGAAACGCCACGGGAAGGCAGTGCTCGGCACGGCGCAGAAGATCACGCACAACCGGTATTCCGCGGAGGATGCATCCCAGGATGCATTTGTCTCGGCGTGGATGAAACTGGGCATGTTGCGGGATCATTCGAAGTTCCGTTCCTGGGTTTGCATGATCGCGAAGAACTGCGCGCGCAGCATTGTGACGGACTATTGTTGTAAGGTTCCGTCCGTTTCCCTTCATCTCGTCGAAAACATGGAACTTTCGGACAATCCGGACCCGGAGTGGCTTGCCCTCACCGAGACGGAGGATCGGAGCGAACTGAACGCTATGGTGGACGCACTGAGCGAGAAACTTCGTGAGACCTTGAGACTCCATTACTTCGAGGGATTATCCGTCGCGGAGATCGCCGAGAAACTGTCCGTACCGGTGGGAACAGTCAAATGGCGTCTTTCCGAGGGGAGAAACCAGTTGAGAAAGGGGTATGGTATCATGGATAAGACGTATCAGGAAAATGAAAGCATCGAGAAGCGTGTCATGCGCCAGATTGAGGCGTTAAAACTGTGGGCTTTGCGTCGTGACAAGAGCGGTTTCGAGGAGGCTTTTCAAAAGGTCTTGGCCGCTGTGGAGGAACTGCAGGAGTCCAAAGAAAAACAATACATGCTGGCGGATGTGTTGTGCAGAGGGATGTGGTGGATCCCCGGAAGAGACAACGAGGAGACGAAAGAACGGGTCAGACAGGCAGCTCTTGCAGGTCACAACGATGACATCATGCAGGAGGTGGTCGCAGCAGAGCAGGAAAATGTCTACGGGGAGGATCTGATCCGGTTGATCCGCGATGAGCAGATCCCGAAGATGGAAAGCCTCGGCTTTACGAAGACACTCGGGTACCTCTGGTTCTGGCTCGGGTATGATTACCGCAAGAACGGGCAGACAGACCTTGCCTATGAGGCGTTTGAGAAGGTAACGGAAATTCTGAATCCGTCGGAGGAGGTCTATTATGCCAACGCGCTTGCCGCCATCGAATGCGAGAAGAAGATGCAGGAGCTGCGGGCAGCCGGCAACCGACATGTCGGGATCGGCGCGTGCGGTGAAGAATACCGAAAAGTCAACGGAAAATGGTACTTCTGGGCGGAGCCCGGCTACAATGCGGGTGATGTTATCAACGATCAAATTACACCTCCGTTCATTAACCTTGCCGGGTGCTTCATGGGCTGTGACAGCCTGATCGATGATCCCGGGATGAGACCCGGGGAGAGGAAAATCTCTTCGGATGACCGTGTGACACTCGATCTTCTGAAGGCTTCCGGGCCGGTGGTCACGCCTGCCGGAACCTTTGAGGATTGCCTCATTTTCCGAAACCGCATCAACGGAGACACCAAGGATTGGGAGTACGAGAGTGTGGAGACCGCGGTGAAACCGGGAGTCGGGATCGTTGCACAGACATTCTACCCGTGCGGGGCCGTGCTGGAACTTACGTCCTTCGAAGGGCCTTCGGCGGACGCGATGCGTGCCGGGACGCTCACGGAGAATCCCGAGGGCGGAAGATTTGCTTTCGTGACCGGGAACCGCTGGGAATACCGGGTACGAAGGATGAACGCGGAAGAAGCCATCGCAGATGAGGAATATCGTTTGGAAGTCATCTATGCGGACGAGAAGCAGGCGGATCTGAGTGTTGGGTATGTGATGAGTCTGAATTTCACGGTAGGGAAACCGGAAACGACATGGCTCAGAAATATGCTTGCTGCGGTCAACCTTTCCAGCGCCGCAGAACAAGGTTCCGAGGAATTCCGACCGGTGGATGTGTCCGTCTATCTGGATACCGCAGAGAAGCTTGCAAAAACTCGGCGGGAGAAAGTGCATACCGCGATCTTCCGCGAAGTCATGAAAAATATCTATGCCACAGACCCGGTGTATACTCCCGAATGCAGAGAAATCGGGCGGCTCAACCGTTTTGATATGTATGCTGTGACGCATTCGGCGGATGGCTGGCAGATGGACATGGGAGATGAAAGATTTGCCGTCCAATGGCTGAAATGGGGCGAGGGCTTCGGCGGACTCGCGGTGGTCTGCCACTGGATCTATGACACGCTGAACAACCACGCCGGATTCCTGTGGAATGATGCTTGGGTACCGGGTTTTTCAGAGAAAAGAAAGTACGATTGGTTCGGTTCGGAACTGACAAGCAATGTGCGCGTGACCGACGAAGAAATCGTGGTTACGCCCGCAGGGACCTTCGAGCGGTGCCGGCATCTGATCACGGATGTGGTGGGCGGCAGTCATTTTGAGTATTGGTTCGCGGAAGGCGTCGGCATCGTAAAATTCCTCCGCACCGTCACGGAGCGCGGAGAGCCGCGGGACGCCGAGTGGTTCTTAACAAAATATGAGGGCACATGCGAGGGGTATTTCTCGCTGGCGGACGGCTTCTTCCGCCGCTACGAGCCGATGGAGCTTGAGGACGGTTACCGCGGCATGCTTGAACTGACCTGCGAAGAAGACGAGAAAGGCATCGTACTCTTTAAGAATTTTACGGCGACACAGGACCGCGACGCGATCGCGAAGTAATGCAGATACCGTGTGAACGGATGCAAAATGAGAAACGGGGGAGAATAGTAACGAGGCGTTCCGGATGGCCGGAGCGCCTCGATGTTGTTTTATGTCTTCCGTTTTCGGTAATGCTTATTTTGCGGTTCCTTCCGAGACTTCTGCAACCTCCGGCATCATAAAGAAGAACGTTGTCTCCGCCGGGTTGCTTGTGCAGCCGTATTTAGCCTTGTGCAGGTCGAGAAGCTGCTTGGTGATGGTGAGACCGAGGCCGGTGCCGCCGTTTTTCTTGCTGTGGGATTCGTCGACCGTGTAAAAAGCGTCCCACACGTGGTCGAGATCCTCCTCGGGAATGGTTGTTCCGTCGTTAGACACTGTCCAACGAATGTTCTTCTTTTCTCTGCTGACAGTGACGGTGATGAAACTTCTGCTGTACCGAACGGCGTTTGTCAGAAAATTCATCAATACGGTGCGCATCATGGACAGATCTGCGGAAATCAGACATTCGCCATCCGGAGCAGTCACGGTGACCTGACGGTCCTTAGTCAAAGGTTCTATTTGGCGGAGAAGAACGTGCGTCAGTTGGGTGAGATCGACGATTTCCGGCGAAGGTGTTTTGGCGGCGGCTTCCAGACGGGAGAGTTCCAGCAGATCCTCTACCAGAACGGTTGCGGTATCCGCCTGCTTGACGATGCCGTCAAGTTTGATTTTTTGGATATCGGGATCATTTTCCTCTTCCGCAAGAGAGACTGCGTGACTCCGGATAACGGCCAGCGGGGTTTTCAGTTCATGGGCGGCAAACCGCGTGATCGCAGTGCGGCTTCGCTCGTACTTCTTGATCTTTTTTTGCATGCTTTTGTTCAGCCAGTAGTATATAGTGCAAACTGCTCCTCCAATATATGCGAGAATGAAATATTGAACCCAGAGCTTCGACATTGCCACCCGTACAGGATGCGTTACATATACAGCAGACAATACGCATCCCGCAGAATCCGCCTCCATGTCGACCGAATCATCATCAAAAAGGTTTTCTCTCAAGACATACGTGAACAATCCACCCTCTTCGCGGAGATCGCCCTCGCCGGGTTTAAGAAACGGCTTTTCCAGAAAGAAAGATTTCGCTTCTTCGCATATAGCATAGTTTTCTTCATTCTGTTCTCGGAGAAGGCTACCGTTGTTCAGATTACTTACTTCCTCGAGCGAGTAGTAGTGATTTAGTGAAGAGTAGCTCATGAAAAGGAAATCTTTCCCCGAGGAATTGCTTTCGGGAAATGTGAAATTCAGCAGCGGTATGTTCGTTCCGTCACCTCCGTTTGCTTTAACGAATCGCCCGACATCGATGGACAGTTCCGTGATGGAAGCGAGGATTCCGTCGTATGTTCCGGAGGCGGTAATATCGCAACTGCCGTGTTTTAGGATTTCCTCAACGGTCCACGTGCGTGTGTCGGAATCATCGTTCGGGTTGGTATAAGTCCATTTGGAATTGATGACGGAATAGGGAATCGGGGCAAGAAGCGGCAGTTGTTGATCACCTTCCGGGGAAGAAACTGTGATACATAATTCCAGTACGTAATCCGACAACTCGACCTTGTTGCCGTCGCCGTCGTTCAGTTCAATCCATACACCGGAATAGTCGAAATAATCCACGTCGGGACAATAAAAAGTACTGAATGACATAGTTGACCAGCCACTGACAATCGAGTTGTAATGCTTGATGCTATCGTACCAAATATGATAATGGAAATCTTCTTTAACTTGTTTGGCTTTTCCCCATGTCATTCCGAATGCCAACAGCAGGACGAAGATGATGGTGAGGCCATAGAACCATAATGCAGGGTTTTGAATTTTCTTTTTCATGTTTCTCCTTCCCAGTAATACCCGGCTTTGATTGCCGTGCCGATGTGCGCGCCCTCGGTCCCCAGCGCGATGCGCAGCTTTTTGATATGATTGTCCACGGTGCGCTCATAGCCGGCGTAATCCGATCCCCAAACGAGGTCAAGTATCTGCGCCCGGCTCAAAATGTGACCGCGGTTTTCGATCAGCAACAGCAACAGCTCGTATTCTTTCGGAGACAAGTTGGCTACCGTCCCGTTCACGGTGACCCGGCGTCTTGCAGGTTCGATCACGAGGCGTCCCTCGCGGACGATACCGCTTTGCACCGTCAAACCGTGATAGCGGCTGATCAAGGCGTTGACTTTTGCGGCAAGCACCGCATTGGAAAATGGCTTTGTGACGTATTCATCCGCTCCGATCTCGTAGCTCTCGATGATGACGTCCTCCTGATTCAAAGCCGTCAGAAAAATGACCGGAACATCGTATTTTTCGCGAATGAAGCGGCACACGTCCTGTCCGTTTTTCTTCGGCATCATGATGTCAAGGATGACGGCGTCATAACGGTTGTTTGTCACTGCCCATACGGCTTCCTCGCCGTCCCAAACGGCGTCCACCGTGAAGCCCTGCTTGCGCAGGTACTCTGCAGTTGTGTTTCGCAGCGTCGGTTCGTCTTCCGCCAGTAAGATTCGATAGCTCATTGTTGCCCTCCTTGATCATAACGTACTACCGGGATGTATCCTCTTTATATCCACAATACAAAAAAATATATTTTTTTTCAACAGAACGGGCTTATTAATGAGAATTTCAGATTAAAATGCTGTTAATTGCAACTCGCAAGTGCCAAAAAGCAAGGGGGCACACAACAAAGATGAGGACATATCAGGAGGCATTAAGAAGAATCGAAGAATTGGAGAGAGAAGTCGCCGAGCTAAGGGCTGAAAATGCGAGATTGCGAAATCGAAATTTCGGTGGTAGAAAAAAGCACGATGATATATGGATGGAAATCAGTAGGGAAAGGATAGTATACGGCATTCTTTGATGTACTTTCACCGCCTCTTCTTCGGAAGGGGCGTTTTCGTGTTGATTTCGGAAAATGAGGTGCATATAATGAGCGCGGTCCTATAAATATATGAAATCGGAAAAATGTTTCTGCGTAAAAACATATGACAAGAGGAAGGACGGCTGATCGATGCGGGCTGTGAAGACAAAAAATATGACGGAGGGAAAACCGCTGCTGTTGCTGGCGGTGTTTGCGTTGCCGCTGTTGCTGGGAAATCTGTTCCAGCAGGCGTACAATCTCGCGGACACGATGATCGTCGGCAAACTGCTGGGGAAGGATGCGCTTGCGGCCGTCGGTGCGACAGGCTCGGTCTCCTTTTTGTTCTTCTCCGTGAGCAACGGAATCGGCAGCGGCGGCGGTATCGTGACGGCACAGCTCTTCGGCGCAGGCAAAAAGGATGACGTCAAACGGGCAATCGTGAACTCGGCGTACATCATGTTCACGGCGGCGCTTGTGATGGGATCGGTGGCATTCGCCCTGGTGCCCACGGTGCTTCGGTTCATGGGAACCCCGGCCGACATTTTGCCGGACTCCATCACATACATGCGCATGACCTGCGCTTCCGTGCCGTTGGTCGCGGTATATAACTACGCCGCCTCCATGCAGCGGGCTCTCGGAGATTCCAGAACACCGTTGTATTTTCTGATCGTCGCCAGCGTCATGAATGTCGGAATGGACTTTTTGTTTGTCGGAGTGTTCGGGATGGGCGTGTTCGGCGCGGCCTTGGCGACAATGCTCTCGCAGCTTCTGGCAGGCGTGGGATCGCTCCTGTACGCCGTGAAGACCAACGAATACTTCCGAATTGACCGTGAGCATATGCGGTTTGATGCGGCGATCTCAAAGCGGGCGGTGCGCCTCGGAATTCCGCTTGCTCTGCAGTGGAGCATGATCGCCATTTCCACAACGGCGCTGCAGCGCGTAGTCAACACGTTCGGAACGGTAGCGATCGCGGCATATACGGCGACGGGCCGTCTCGAACAGCTGGTGCAGCAGCCTTACGGTTCCATGTCGATGGCGTTGTCGAACTATTCCGGACAGAATATCGGCGCCGGAAAGCCCGAGCGCATCCGCGAGGGACTAAGGCAGAGCCTTGCGGCGGTCGGGGCATTTTCCCTGTTGATGTTTGCCGTGATGCAAATCTTCGGCAACAACCTGATCGGCATGTTCGTCAAGGAGGCGGACGTGATCGAGATGGGCGGACGGGCGCTTCGCATCACCAGCTTTTTCTACCTGTTTCTCGGATTGATCTATGTTACCAGAGGGACGCTGAACGGCGTCGGCGATGCATTTTTCTCCTTTGTCAACGGTATTGTGGAGATGGTCGGGAGAATCTGTCTGCCGATCATCATGCTAGGCTACACGGACATCGGAGTGTGGTGCATCTGGCTGACTGCGGGACTCACGTGGATGCTTGCGGGAATATCCTGCGTGCTGCGGTACCGTTCGTGGGTAGTCCGCAAATCCGGTCTGGTGTCTGCAGGCAAGGAAAATCGTTTCCCGCGCAAAAAAGACCGCGCCGGGCAGGTGGCTTGAGTCCGGCCGGATCAGGAAGACCGGACGGGAGTTATTTTTCGTAAAAAAACGCGCGACGGACTTTCTCCGCCGAGCGTTTTTTGGTATAGTAATAGTGCGCGCTTCGGTAATCCGGAGCGTACTCAGAGAATATACGGAGGAAAATGATGATGAGCAGGGCATTTCGCATTGTTCGGGTCGCTCTTGCGTTGCTGGCGGCAGTATTGTGTGCAGGAGCGGTCGGCGGAAGGATCGCAAACGCGGCAGATATCGATATCAGTACCACGTTCCCCAACAGCGAACTTCAGCGCTATGTACGGGAGCATTTTGACACAAACGGAGACGGAAAACTCAGCTCGACGGAGATTTCCGCCGCAACCGAGATCTTCGTCAACGGCTATGACTATTACATTACGTCATTTGAAGGAATTCGGGTTTTGACGAATCTTCGGAAGCTGAGTTGTGTCGGATGTGACCTTACGTCTCTGAATGTGAGCGGCAACGGGGAATTGCGGGAATTGGATTGCACGGGCAACGATCTGGCGTCGCTGAATCTTACCTCGAACAAAAAGCTGGAGAGACTCGTCTGTGCGTATAATCCGAGCCTTACGCAGCTGAATCTCTCAGCCAATCTGAATCTGAAACATCTGGAGTGCGGTGATGTCGGCGGAGATTTCAATTATTACAAGAGCCCTGCCGGAGGGCTGACGACGCTGGACCTGCGGAAAAACACAAAGCTTGAATATGTGGACTGTGCGTGTGAATACATCAAAACTCTTTACGTTACCGGTCTGTCGAACCTCAAGGAGTTGTACTGCAACTTCAATGAGCTTACGGGACTGGATCTGACCGGTTGCATGGGGCTGGAAATACTGAATTGCCGTGCCAATATGCAGATCAAGAACCTTGATGTGAGCGGTTGTAAAAATCTTGTCCGGCTTCGAGCCGACAATATCGGCATTTCTTCGATCAATCTGAAAAACTGTTCAAAACTGGAGTTTCTGGATGTCGGAGGAAACACGAAGCTTTCCTCCTTGGATGTGACCAACAATCCTCAACTGAGTTATGTCGGGATCGATGACACCGCAATCCGGAAACTGAATCTTGCCAACAATCCGAAGATCGAGGAGATCGACTGTTGGATTTACGAGGAGCGCAATCCGCTGGAGACGGTGGTCCTTACAAAGGCGATGTACAGTGTCGTGACCGGCGCAACGCCCCGGACATACACGAAGGAACTCATCGAATACTCGGACGGATGGAACGCGTACCGATATCGCTGGGAGTACAAGGATGTTACGGGGGACCGAAACAGTTTACCGTTTTCGTGAATGAATATCACGATCGTCCGATCTTCCAAAACGGTTACGTCAAGGTGAGCTTTGATACAAACGGCGCGTTCCAGGGAACGGTGGCGTCGGTGTATGCCAGCGTCGGAAAGACGATCACGATTCCGAAGACGAATCTCGTCAAGGAAAAATGTTATTTCCTGGGATGGAGCACAAAGGCGTCGGATACCACGGCGCGCTATAAGAGCGGAGACAAGGTTACGGTGACCGGCTATATGACGCTGTACGCCGTGTGGAAGAAGGCATCGACGACATACCATGTTAGCTTCAACCGGATGAACGGCAGCGGAAACGCACCGTCCCCCAGAGATGTTGTTCCGGGGACATCTCTCATTATCGGCGAATCCTCCCTGACGCGGACGGGATACTATTTCCTCGGATGGTCGAAAAAACAGGGATCCGCGACTGCGGAATTCAAAACCGGAAGTGCGGTCACGGTCAACGGCAATCTGACTTTGTACGCCGTATGGTCGCCTCGCAAATACAAGATTACATACGTTATGAACGGCGGCACGAACAACCCTCTTAATCCCGCGACGTACACTGCGGCGGATGGAGCGATCTATCTGGCGGCGCCGTGGAAATCCGGGTATGTGTTTGCCGGATGGTACTCCGATGCCGCGCTTACCAAGAAGACCAGCGGTATCGCAGGCGGTTCCGTCAATGACCGGAAATTTTACGCCAAATTCACAACCGGAAACGGGACGACCAGAAAGCTGTCCTTCAACTCCAACTGTAAGGACGGTGGTCCGGCACCTTCGAAGATGCCTTCGGCGATCACGGCAAAAGGCGGTTCAACGGTTACGATCCCGAAAGTGACCGTCACCAGAGAAGGATATTGGTTCCTGGGCTGGGCGCTGCGTTCCACCGAGACGGCGCCCCGTTACAAGAGCGGGGATAAGGTGATCCTGAGCAATGACACAACGCTGTATGCGGTTTGGAAGAAAAAGTAGATTTTACGTGGTTCGGCGATGCGTGCGCTTGGAAAAAAGCGGCGCATCGCCGTCCGCTTGTCACACCGTTTTTTTCGACGTCGGGACGCTCATTTTCCTTGACGGAGTCCCTTGGATATGGTACTCTACAGGTGCGGGACAAACCCGTAGTTTACCGAAGGAGGTTTACGATATGGAGATGGTGTTTTATCGTTGTGAGCATTGCGGGCAGATCGTCGCGATCGTCAAAAAGACCGGCGTGCCGATTATGTGCTGCGGGCAACCGATGAAGGAAATCGTTCCGGGTACGACGGATGCTTCCGTTGAGAAGCACGTGCCGGTTTACACCACGGCGGACGGAATTGTCACGGTTACGGTCGGAAGTGTAACACATCCGATGCTGCCGGAGCATTATATCGAATGGATCGCGTTGAAGACAAAGTTCGGCAATCAGAGAAAGGTTTTGAAGCCGGGCGACGAGCCGAAGGCGTGCTTCGCAATCTGCGAGGGCGACGAGGTTGAGGCGGTATACGCATACTGCAATCTGCACAGTCTGTGGAAGGCTTGAGCAAATACTACGAATGGGAGAATGATGACTATGAAAACTTACAAGTGTACTCTTTGCGGAGAGGTGTTTACGGTAGCAGACGGCGAGGAACCGGTATGTCCGGTTTGCGGTGTTTCCGGGGACGCTCTTGAGCTGGTGAGCGAGGTTGCCGCGGATGCGAAGAATCCCTACGCGGGAACCCAGACGGAGAAAAATCTGCAGGCGGCTTTCGCCGGCGAGTCTCAGGCGAGAAATAAATACACCTACTTCGCTTCGAAGGCAAAGAAGGAAGGCTACGAGCAGATCGCGGCCCTGTTCCTGCAGACTGCGGACAATGAGAAAGAGCACGCCAAGATGTGGTTCAAGGAACTCGGCGGGATCGGCAACACGGCGGAGAACCTTGCGGCTGCTGCAGACGGCGAGAACTACGAGTGGACCGACATGTATGAGGGCTTTGCCAAGACGGCAGAGGCAGAGGGCTTCCCGGAGCTCGCAGCAAAGTTCCGCGGCGTGGCAGCAATCGAGAAGCGCCATGAAGAGCGCTATCGCGCATTGCTTCACAATGTCGAGGCGCAGGAAGTGTTTGCGAAGAGCGAAGTTAAGGTTTGGGAGTGCCGTAACTGCGGTCACATCGTGGTAGGCACGAAGGCTCCCGAGGTTTGCCCGGTTTGCGCACATCCTCAGAGCTATTTCGAGATTCACGCCGAGAATTATTGATCGGCATAATTGCAGTTCACCGGGAGCGCTGTCCGTCTCATGACGGGCGGCGCTTTTGGTTGCTTTAAAGGATGTTTTCC
The DNA here is from genome assembly GCA_017441265.1 of Lachnospiraceae bacterium. GTDB lineage: Bacteria > Bacillota > Clostridia > Lachnospirales > Lachnospiraceae > ISDg. The sequence continues at coordinate 68,637 of JAFRYE010000051.1, forward strand.
ACTGAGGTTTCCGGAGATGTATTATTGTGTAGAGCCCCCGAATGTCGGTTGTTTTTTTCTTTGAAACGAAGTATAATATAGGCACATTTTTCGGGGGACGGAACGCCCGCTCCGGGGTTACGGCGAGGCGCGGCTACCCGAGCGAATATCAGGAGGAAGTGTATGCTTAAAGTAGTAAAAACGGAAAACGGTCTTGTGCGCGGTTTGCCCGGCAACAACACCCGCATCAGCGTATTCAAAGGCATCCCGTTCGCGGCACCGCCGGTCGGGAAGAATCGTTGGCGTGCGCCGCAGCCCGCGGCAAACTGGGAGGGCATTCGCGATTGCTATACCTTCGGACCGATCTCCATGCAGGATACGCCGGGTCTCGGAACCGACATCTACTGCCGTGAGTGGCATGTGGATCCGGAGATCCCGATGGACGAGGACTGCCTGTATCTGAATGTCTGGACGAACGCGAAGGACGATACCGCAAATCTGCCGGTTTACGTCTGGTTCTTCGGCGGCGGTTTCCAGTGGGGTTATCCGCCGGAGATGGAGTTCAACGGGGAAAATATCGCGAAGCGCGACGTCGTCTTTGTCAGCGTTAACTACCGCCTCGGCGCGTTCGGCTTCATTTCTCATCCGGAGATCACGAAAGAGTCGCCGGATGCTCCGACCAACTTCGGTAACCTTGACCAGCAGGCCGGGATTAAATGGGTCATCCGCAACATTAAGGCGTTCGGCGGCAACCCGAACAATATCACCATCGGCGGCCAGTCCGCAGGCGGCGGCAGCGTTATGAACCAGCTGACGAGCCCGCAGAGCATCGGCCTGTTCCAGAAGGCAATCGTGCACAGCGGTATGATCCGCAGCCCGTATATGCTCGACGGTTTCATCACGCCCCGTACCATCGAGGCCAATGAGCCAAACGGTGAGGCATTTTTCGAATTCCTCGGCGTCAAGACGCTCGAGGAGGCGAGAGCGCTCGACGCAGTTTATATCCGCGACAAATACGGGGAGTTCGCGCAGAAGCATCCTCGCTTCGCACCGACCATCGATCACAAGTTTATGATCGAAGATCCGTACATCCTCTTCCTGAAGGGTGAGCATGCGAATGTTCCGATGATTTCCGGTAACACCGGAGATGAGTTCAAATCCTGCATCTTCGCGGACGATGAGGCAGATTTCCTCGAGAAGGCGAAGAAGGCTCTCGGCGACAAATTCGAGAAGTTTATGACCTTTGACGAAGCGAAGGTCCGCAATGGCAAGATGTTCGCGCCCACCGACGGGCTTGAGTGCGCGATCAAGGCGGCATTTGCCCACAACGAGGCGCCTTCCTACTACTACAATTTCAATCCGGATATCCCGGGCTGGGACAACCCCGGCACGTTCCACTCGGTTGACCTGTGGTTCTTCTTTGAGACGCTGGCAGCCTGCTGGAGACCGTTCAAGGGATACCATTTCGATCTGGCTCGCCGGATGTGCAACTATCTGACGAACTTCATCAAGAACGGCGATCCGAACGGCAAGGATGCCGACGGCACCGATATGCCGTACTGGAAACCGTACGGAACCGGCTCGCACTGCGGTATGAACTTCCTCAAGGAAGGCTGTGTGCCGAGCTATGAGAACATGCCGTTCAACGATTTCATGATCGGCGTTCTCACCGACCAGACGATCCCGGAGAGAAAGCAGGCGTACAATCCGTACCTGCCGAACTGGGAGTACATCCCGGACGGCGAGCCTTATGTGTTCGGCGACCGCGTCTATGTGTACGGTTCACACGATCAGTTCAACGGCTATGTGTTCTGCCAGGGCGATTATGTATGCTGGTCTGCGCCGATCAACGATCTCGGCAACTGGCGCTACGAGGGCGTTACGTACAAGAAGACCCAGGATCCGGTCAACTCCAGAGGCAACATGGTTCTGTATGCGCCTGACGTGACGGTTGGTCCGGACGGCCGCTACTACCTCTATTACGTGCTTGACAAGGTCGGCATTGTCTCGGTAGCGGTGTGCGACACGCCGGCCGGCAAATACGAATTCTACGGTTACGTTCACTATGCGGACGGCACGAGACTCGGCGAGCGCGAGGGCGACGAGCCGCAGTTCGACCCGGGTGTACTGACCGAGGGCGACACGACGTATCTCTTCACGGGCTTCTGCGGAAGAGGCGACAAGAGCCGCCACGGCTCGCAGCTGACGGTTCTCGGACCGGATATGCTCACGATCGTGAAAGATCCTCGCATCGTGGTTCCGGGCTCCTGCTACAGCGAGGGTACCGGATTTGAGAACCACGCATTTTTCGAGGCATCGTCGATCCGCAAGTTCGACGGCAAGTATTACTTCATCTACTCCAGCGAAGTGATGCACGAGCTTTGCTACGCAACTTCGGACAGCCCAGAGGGACCGTTTACCTACGGCGGCGTGATCGTCAGCAACAGCGACTTCCACATCGATACGTACAAGGACGCGGAGACGCCCGCGGCCTACGGCGCGAACAACCACGGCAGTCTTGTGGAGATCGGAGACAAGCGCTACATCTTCTATCATCGCCAGACGAATGCGACCTGGTATTCCCGCCAGGGCTGTGCGGAGGAAGTCAAGTTTGCGGCTGACGGTTCCATCAAGCAGGTGGAGATCACCTCCTGCGGCTTGAACGGCGGTCCGCTTCGCGACACCGACGAGATTCCGGCGCACATCGCATGCAACCTGTTCGACAAGGAGATCACGCAGCCGATGCACTGGCTTGTCGGTATCGGCAACCAGCCCCGCATTACGCAGGACGGCCGTGACGGAGACGAGAATCCTTCGTATATTGCCAACATCCACGACGGCACGACGATCGGCTTCAAGTACATCAACTTCAAGGGCGTGAAGGAGATCGAGCTGACAGTTCGCGGCTACATCCACGACAGCTTTGAGGTTCGCACCGAACTGGGCGGCCCGGTGATCGGCACCGTCAAGGTGGACTCCTCCGACATCTGGGAGAAGTACCGTGCGGCCTGCCCAATCCCGGACGGCGTTTCGGCGTTGTACCTGACCAAGGTCGGCGGCGGCAACGGACATCTGCTGAGCGTGAAGTTCATCCACTGATATCATTTTTCGAAGGAAAATGCCTCTCCCGTTCGCGACGGGAGAGGCGTTTTTGCGTAGTCAGCAAGGAAAATGCTACCTTTTGACGTAAATACAATTGACGCGCCGGCCGCACCGTGATATAATTGGGAATAATACGTGAAGGGAGGAAAAAACCATGCGTTGTACGAATTGCGGTCATGAAAACCCGATTTATGCTGTTGTGTGTGAGCAATGCCTGAAATTCCTTCCGAAAGAGGATTTGACTGCGCCGAAGAGGGAAGAGAGCGCCCCGGATCCCGCATGGAAGAAGAGGCTTCGCTGTTCCCGATGCCGGAGTGTGAACGAGATCGGCAGCGCCGTATGCGCAAAATGCGGGACGCCGCTTTCGGATGCGTCGAACCCTGATGAGGAAGGCGAGCTCAGAGACGTTCCGGAGGTCGAAACGAAACCGGTAGTTCCGGAGACGGCCGAGCCGGAAGCAACACCGGCGGAAGTTCGGGCAAAAGAGGATGAGGCTTATGATTTTTTCAAAAAGCAGAAGGCCATAAAGGATGCTGAGACGGTCAAATCGGCGCCCGTGTGGGAAGATAAGGTTCGCTGCCGGGTTTGCTGGAAGGATAATCCGAAGACTGCGACAGTGTGCGGATACTGCGGAAGTGCCCTTCAACCGTCGGTAGTCCGGGCAAAAGAGGATGAGGCGTTTGAGACTCTGCTTAAGAAGAAAAATGAAACGATCACCTGCGTCAATTGCGGCAAGGTGGTGCCGTGGAATACGTTAACCTGCAGCGGATGCGGTATGCATCCGCGTAAGGTACAGCTGGAGTATGATGATTCGGAAGACGGCATACCTTTGGGTTTTGCATTATATGATTACGTACAGAAACTTCGCGAGTTGAAAAAACGCCCGAGCGAGTCGGATTCCGCGGAGCAGGAGGCACCGGCGCCACGGGAGCAGGAGACGTCGGCTCTCCGGGAAACGGTCAGCTATACTTCTGCCGTCAAGCTTCGCTGCAAAAAATGCTGGGAGTTCAGTCCGCCCGGATCCTATAGATGCACTCACTGCGGTGCGCCGCTGACGCGCGAATCGAAAGTGCAGGCCGCCGGCCGCACGGTTTGCACCTGCGGGTATAAGAATCTTCCGGGAGTGACGATCTGTCTGATGTGCAAAGGGATCGTCACGAGGAATTGATGCTTCATTTTCCGCGCAGGAATAAGCCTGAGAAGGTTTTTGAATAGCAAAGAGGCAGTTCTGTCAATTGTGTCGGCAGAGCTGCTTTTTTGTGTTGACACGGTCGACAATCCGTGGTATAGTCCCAATCAGCGAAAATAAATTCAATTCTCAAGGAGGTAATTGATATGTACGGCATGAATACAGTGATCAAACTGCATAGCGCATCATTACCTCGGGAATCGGAATCATAACGGAGTCAATCTGTCCTAACTTCTGAATAGGTTTCTATATCCCCGTGGCGGTTTGTCACGGTATTTTTTTGCCCAAAATACACTTCGCTGTTAGTTCCTTTAGCAACAAAGCAACCAAACAGAAAGGTTAAATAGGGTGAAAAAGTGATTCGATTAAAACGATACCTATTACAGATGGACAATGCAACACCGAACTATCGGGAAATGTACGAGGCGGAAGTCATGATACCGGCGAGGACTCCGGGCAATCCGGGCGACATTCCGGCGTTTATCAATGACAATACGTTCTGGTACGGAGAATACTCATTTACCGTGGAGCTCACAAACAAAATGTCGTGGGACAGACCGACATTCCTTTGTCAGATTCCGGCGGAATGCCTGGGGATCGACACGTATGAAACGACGGTGGCGGATTATTGCTACCGGGAGTTTATTCCGTATCTGGAGGCGATGAACGAGGAGCTGTACAACAGGCACAAGACTCCGCAACAGACGGGGTACTATTACATGGCCCACCCGGGCGGAGAGGTACTGGAACGGAACTCGGCGTATTTTGCGATGAGACCGCGAAAGGATTATCGGAACGGGGGCGGAAGAAGCATCATTCATTTTCCGCCGGAGCAGGTCGGAGCACCGCAGATGTGCCTGAGCATGCGGTTTCAGGTGCAGCTGCCGCAAAAGAGACTCAAGAAGGCGATCACGATGCTGATCGGAGATATGCCGCAGGCGGTGGCGGCATTTGTCGAGCATTTCGACCGTGCGAGGGTCCGCGACGTGATCGAACTGGCGAACAAGCAGCGGGAATTGCGGGCGTGGCTGAAGACCAGCGAGTATTGCGCGTTTCTGTCGAACGGAAGCATTTTACCAAGAGAAGCGAAGACCGAATTGCCGATGGAAGGCGCAGTGCCGTTCGCGGCGCCGCCGGACGAAGAGATCGAGGCGTGCGGGATCCGCGGGCTCGGCATCCGAAAGGGTGTCACGGTCATCACGGGCGGCGGATACTCCGGAAAATCCACGATCCTCGACACGATCTCAGCCTGCATTTACGACCATGTGCTCGGAGACGGGCGAGAGCTGTGCGTGACGGACAGGACCGCCATGTCGATCGCCGCGGAGGACGGACGGTGTATCAAGAACATTGATATCTCGCCGTTCATCTCGTGGCTTCCCGGCGGAAATACGGAGGATTTTTCGACGGACCACGCGTCCGGCTCCACATCGCAGGCGGCCAACATTCTGGAGGCTGTCGACTGCGGCACGAAACTGCTGCTGATCGATGAGGACCGGAGTGCTACGAACTTCATGATCCGGGACCGGCTGATGAAGGAACTGATCCGCAGAGAGCCGATCACGCCGTTCACGGAGCGGGTGAACGAGCTGTACGAAACCTGCGGAGTCTCGACGATCCTTGTCATTGGCGGAAGCGGTGAGTACCTCTCGGTGGCGGACACGGTCTACATGATGGAAGAGTATACGATCTATAATGTGACGGAAAATGCGAAAGCTTTGGGCGGTGACAATACTCATTGCGCTCCGGCGCGAGCTTCGTGGACGCAGAGCCGTCTGCTGAAGGCGGAGGGCTTCACGCCGTATCCGGAACAGGCATGGCAGGAAAAACTCGCCGTGCCGGACATCGGATTCATCCTGATCGGCGAGGAAAAGATCGATACCAGAGCCATTGCAAACATCCTTTGTCAGGAGCAGCGGACGGCCATCGGCTTTATGATCCGGCTGATGGAAATCCGGCAGAATACCGAGCAAGTACAGCTTTCTACAGAAGTAGAAAAGCTATACGCGGAGATTGCCGAGAAAGGACTCGATGCGGTTTATTCGGGATTTTTCCCGGAGTGTGATCGGTTCCTGGCTATGCCGAGAAAATGCGATGTGTACGCCGTGATCAACCGCATGCGAAGGCTCACTTATCAAAAGACAAAGGCATGAATTCAGGGGGACATCGGCCCGGCCGGTGTCCCCGTATTCATTGACAGAAAACTGCGGTTTTGCTACAATAAAACAACCAAAACAAGGGGACAGATGACGGTTTTTTACAGCCGTGGCGGTGGGCTGCGGCGGCGAACACAGGAGGCTTGTATGATGAGAAAGAAATTGTTTATGACAGTATTGGTTCTTTGCGTAATGCTGATAATGGCAGCGTGCGGGAAGAACGGTGAGAGCAACACTTCCGCGCCGACCGGCGCGAACCCGGAGAAGACACCCACAGCGGAGGCAACACCGACGGCTGAGGTGACACCGACGGCGGAAACGACACCGACACCTGAGGCTGCACCGACAACGGAACCGACTACGACGCCGGAAGTAACACCGGAACCGACGCAGGCAGTCAACGTTCCGGAGCATGTGCTCGTGGTGGTATTCTCGGTGACGGGTAACACGAAGAAGGTCGCGGAGATGGTTGCAAAGATCGAAAATGCCGATCTGTACGAGATCGTTCCGGCGGAGCCGTATACGAAGGAAGACATCAATTACAGCGACTACAGTTGCCGTGCACTGAAGGAGCAGGGCAACGCATCTGCGAGACCGGAGATCGGCAGTGAGACGATCGATCTCTCCGGGTATACGAAGATCTACGTCGGCTACCCGATCTGGGCAGCCAGCGAGCCGCGGATCATGGACACATTTGTCGAGAGCTATGATTTCGGTTCGGCGACGGTAATCCCGTTCTGCACCTCCGGCAGCAGCGGCATCGGCGCAACGGGGACCAAACTGGCGACACTCGCCGGCAGCGGCAACTGGCAGACCGGCAAGCGTTTCCCGGGAAGCGCGACGGAGAAGGATGTTCAGAGCTGGATCGACAGCATGGAACCCGTACAGCGCGAGTACTCCGGAACAACGTACAGCATCACTTACGAACTGAGCGAGCTGGGGAGTCTGGCGGAGATCCTCACCGCGCTGCCCGAGAGTGCACGGTCCGGTGAGATTGCGGAGATCCGGTCAAGCGTGGTGCTCGATGCCGACATGCACATTTATCTCGACGGACAGGAACTGAAAAAGACGCATTACGACAGTGATTACTGGGGCTGGGCGTTCGTCATGCCCGAGAAAAACGTGGTGATCACGGCGAAGCCTTACACCAAGGCTGAGATCTGGGGAGAATGACTGTTCTAGGGGGATTTGAGCGGAAAATGCACAGAGTTGTTTGAAGAGACGAAGAAACTCGAGGAGGACAAAAGAGAATCTGATCAGACTCGAAGAAGAGTATCCGAATCTCCCGAAAGAAGATAATATTGCCGAAATCATAAAAGCGCTTCAGAAGAGAAGGGGCGGATCGAGTCCGGACAGTGTGTCTGATCGATCCGACCGGAGGAACGACAGATGAAACGAATTTTCCTGATAGAAGACGACTACGCACTGGCGCAGGCGGTGAAAAAGCAGATTGAGAGCTGGGGCAATGAGGTTGTTACGGCGAAGGACTTCCGCAATGTCATGGAGGAGTTCGCGGCGTGCAGTCCGCAGTTGGTGCTCGTGGATGTGATGTTGCCGTTTTTCAACGGCTATCACTGGTGCACCGAGATCCGCAAGGTCTCCAACGTGCCGATCGTGTTTCTCTCGTCGGCGGCGGACAACATGAACATCGTCATGGCGATGAATCTCGGGGCGGATGATTTCATACCGAAACCCGTGGATCCGATGGTGCTCACCGCGAAGGTGTCCGCCATTTTACGAAGAGCGTACGACCTCGGCGAGATGCCCCAGGAACTGGAGCATCGGGGACTTCGGCTCAACCTCGGCGACAACTCGGTGACGGTCGATGGCGAGCGGGTCGAACTTACGAAAAATGAGTTCCGGATCCTCCGCACGCTCCTCGAGAACAAAGGCAAGATTGTCTCGAGAGACCGGCTGATGACGGCGCTTTGGCAGGATGACTGCTATGTGGAAGAGAATACGCTGACGGTCAACGTGACGAGGCTCCGCAAGAAACTGGAGGCGCTCGGACTGGCCGGGTACATTGTGACAAAAGTGGGAAGCGGGTATATTGTCGAATGAAATTCTTTACCGGGTTTTTGAGAGATCGGATGTATCCGATCATTTGGGGCGTCTCGGCCGTTGTGCTGACAGCGCTGGTGTTTTGGCTGTACGGTCTGCGGTGGGAGGCCATCATTTACACGGTGATGCTGTGCGTTGTCGGAGGGATCGCGGTCGGATTCGTGGATTTCATCCGGGAACTGCGCCAGCACAGGCTCCGTCTGCGCAGCATCCGCACGGCGTCCTACGAGCACATGGACCTTCGGGACGAGTACGGCGTGGCGGCTACGGACTACTCGGAGCTGGTGGAGGCGCTGTGGCACCGGATCGAGGATATGGAGGAGCGGCAGTTTACGGAACGCCGCGAGACGAGAGATTACTATACAACCTGGGTGCATCAGATTAAGACGCCGCTGGCGGTCATGCAGATGCTTGTGAAGTCCGAGGACACGGAGCAGAGCCGGGCGATCGCGGCCGAGTTGTTCCGGACGGAGCAGTATGTCGAGATGGCGCTCGGATATATCCGGCTGGGTGATGACGCTTCGGACCTCGCGGTTCGGGAGGTCGATCTCGACGAGCTGGTGCGGGCGTCGATCCGGCGGTATGCGCCGCAGTTTATCGCGAGGAAATTGTCATTTTCCTATGAACCGAAGAAAGTCAAGGTTGTCACCGACGGAAAATGGTTCACCTTCCTTCTGGAGCAGCTTCTCTCCAACGCCGTCAAATACACCTATGAGGGCGGCGTGACCGTCACGCTTACGGACGATGCGAAAGTGATCGTCAGAGACACCGGCATCGGCATCGCGCCGGATGATGTCCCGAGGATCTTCGAGAAGGGCTTCACCGGCTTCAACGGCCGGATGGAATCGTCCGATAACAAGGACGGTGGGCGCGCGACGGGACTCGGGCTGTATCTTTGCAAAAAGATCGCGCACAAGCTCAACGTCGGGCTTTCGGTGGAATCGGAGGTCGGCAGGGGAACCGCGTTCACGATCGACATGCAAAAAGAAGAGATCACGGTAGATTAGCGGCCTCGTTCGGGACTGCATAAAACGGGGGATAAGACAGTGAAACGAAGTTCGAAAGTGTTATTGATCATATGCGCCGCAGTGTTGGTGCTCACGTGTATTTCCTATCCGAGACGCTACACGATCGAGGACGGCGGAACCGTGGAGTACCGGGGCGTCTGGTACACCTACACAAAGTACAATACTTGGGTCGGGACGCAGGAGGAAGGTCAGGAGACCTTCGTTACGAAGAAGAAAGTCGGATCGAAGTTTCGGGCGATCGGGATCACGTTCTGGGACCGGTGGCACTTGGTGGACCGGGATTCGAAGAAGGGAATATCGGTCACGGAGCCAACGTCTGCAAGCACGCCTATGCCGACCGCCGTGCCGACGTTTACACCGACTCCGACGAGCACCCCGACTCCGACAAGTACTCCGACGCCTACGCCGACGAAGACGCCGCTTGAGAAGATCGAGGCGACCCGGACTGCACTTTTAGAGAATCTGGAATACTATAATTCCCTTGACAATACTTCCGAGCGGACGTGGCAGTTCATCCGGAAGAAGGATCATTCGCAGTCCGGGACGCGGGAGTTTATCCCCATTGCGGATTACGGCGGATTTTACGTGGACACCTCGGTCACCGATGACGACAAGGTCATTTACCTGACGTTCGACTGCGGTTTCCCTTCGGACCTCACGGAGAAGATCCTGGATACACTGGACAAGCACGGGGCGAAGGGCAATTTCTTCGTCACGGGAAACTATCTCAAAAAATGCATGAAATACGCGATCCGCATGAAGGAAGAAGGGCACGCGGTGTGCAACCACTCGGTGCACCACGAGGACTTCCGCAAGATGGACGTGGAGACGATCATATCGGAGATCCTGGATGTGGCGGAGTATTTCTACGAGGAGACCGGATATGAGATGGATCCCTTCTTCCGCACACCGTCGGGCTCATACACCGTCCGGCTTCTGACCCTCATTCGGGACGCCGGTTATCGGACCGTGTTCTGGAGCATTGCGTACGGGGATTATGACAAGAAGAATCCGCCGGCACCGGGGTATGTGACCAATCATTTTCAGACGTATTACCATAACGGCGCCGTGGCGCTGATGCACAACGACTGTCAGCAAAATGCGGACGAACTGGACGCCGTATTGACTTTTTTGGAAGGCGAGGGCTACCGCTTCGCGCTCCTTTCCGAAGTCCCGGAGCAATGACGGGACCTTACAAAAGTGTCACATCCGCAACGGAAAATGTAACCGAAATCGATGTTTTCACACCGCCGCGCGGCATATAATTGCCGATGTAAGCACGGGATGAACCCCGGCTGCGTGCGACGGTGTGATTTGTATGTGCCGGCTCGGGGGAGAACGCTACGCGGACGGGGTATCTCCCATGTATAGAGAACAGGCGGCGGAAGGGCCGCAAACACGGAGGAAGTTATGAGTATCTTGGAAGTCAGTAATCTTCAGAAAGTCTACACCACAAGATTCGGGGGAAATAAGGTGCAGGCACTCTCGAACGTGACGTTCACGGTTGAGAAGGGGGAGTATGTAGCGATCATGGGGGAATCAGGATCCGGCAAGACGACGCTTTTGAACATTCTGGCGGCGCTTGACCGGCCGACCGCGGGCAAAGTGCTCCTTGAGGGGAAGGAACTCTCCGGGATCAAGGAGTCGGAGATGGCGACATTCCGACGCGAGAACCTCGGGTTCGTGTTCCAGGAGTTCAACCTGCTAGACACATTTTCCATCAAGGATAACATCCTTCTGCCGCTGGTTCTCAACGGAGCCAAGCCTTCGGAGCTTGAGGACAAGCTGATGCCGATCGCCGAGAGCCTCGGCATCAAAGAGCTTCTCACGAAGTTCCCGTATGAGGTGTCCGGCGGGCAGAAGCAGCGCACGGCGGTCGCCAGAGCGCTGATCACGAACCCGAAGCTGATCCTCGCCGATGAGCCTACCGGTGCGCTGGATTCGAAATCGACAGACGATCTCCTGCGCGTATTCCGGGACATCAACGGACTGGGTCAGACGATACTCATGGTAACGCACTCGACGAAGGCTGCCAGCCATGCGTCCCGCGTTTTGTTCATCCGCGACGGCGAGGTATTCCATCAGATCTATCGCGGCGACAGCACGAACGAGCAGCTGTACCAGAAGATCTCGGACACGCTCACACTTCTGACGACAGGCGGTGAGAAACGATGAAACTCGGACTCTTTTTCCGGCTGGCGTGCTCGAACATCAAGAAGAACCACCAGCTGTACATTCCGCACATCCTGGCGGGCACCGGCCTGACGGCTATTTTCTATGTCATGCTGACCCTTGCCAACGACCAGCGCCTTCGGAAGATCAAGGGCGGATACGCGATCCCGTCCATCATGTCGATCGGTATCGCGGTGGTTGCCATCCTTTCGGTGATCCTCGTGCTGTTTACCAACAGCTTTCTGATGAAGCAGCGCACGCGTGAGTACGGCATGTACAACGTGCTCGGCATGGAGAAGCGCCATGTCGGTTGCATCATGTTTTTTGAGAACGCGATCTCGACGGTGGCACTGCTTGTTGCCGGGATCTTCTGCGGCATGCTGATGTACAAACTCTGCTGCCTGTTCATCTGTAAAATGCTGAACGTCGAGACAATCCTCGGGTTCTATATGAGGACGGAGTACGTGCTGAAGACGGTGATCGCATTTGCCGCGATGTATCTTTTGGCATTTCTGTGGAACTGCATCCGCCTGGCGAGACTGCGTCCGGTGGAACTTCTTGCGAGCGCCGGAGCAGGCGAGAAGGAGCCGAAGACGAAGTGGATCATGCTGCTCATCGGTCTGGGTACGCTGGGCGCAGGTTATTTCATCGCGCTCACCACGGAATCGCCGCTGAAGGCAATCCCGGATTTCTTCAAGGCAGTCATCCTGGTCATCATCGGAACCTATGCATTGTTCCTTGCGGGCAGTGTTGCATTTCTCAAGCTTTTACGCAGAAACAAAGGGTTCTACTATCGTAGAAAGAATATGATCGCGGTCTCGGATCTGCTGTACCGAATGAAGCAGAACGCGGTGGGACTCGCTTCCATCGCAATCCTCGCAACCGGTGTTATCGTCATGATCTCTACCACCGTATGTCTGTATACGGGAACCGAGGCCACCATCAAAAAATACTTCCTGGAAGGCGAGGCGGACATGCTCTTAAGCGGCCGGTACGGCTACGATGTGGAAGTGCCGGGCAGCGATCGTGAGACGGAGCGCCATATCGAAAGCATCCCGGAGGAGAAGCTTCGGGAGATGACGCAGCAGATTGTCGGCCGATACGGAGCCGAGGTTGAATCGTTCCAACTCGTCCGAAGCTACTCGGATCCGATCTGCTTTACAGACGGTGAAGCGGAGGTCGTGAAGCTGAGATCGACCCTCACAACGTTGCCGAAGGGCACCATCGAGGTGATCATGCTTCCGTTAGAGGATTACAACCGAATCTGTAAGGACACGCTTGTGCTTAAGGAAAATGAGATCGGATGGGTTGCGCTCTCGGAAGAAGCGGGCGATCTCGCCAAAGAACTGCCGTCGGAGATCAGTTTCGGCGGAAAGAAGTACACGCTCGGACCGGAAGTAAAGCATATCCCGCTGATGAGAAGCGAGGCGATCGCCGCCGGTTACTACGGCCTCGTCGTGCCGGCCATGGAGGACCTCGACGGTATCGTGAAGAACCTGTTCCGCAAGGAAAACGGGGCTTCCTGGTATTACTACAATCAGACGAGCTATCGATACTATGTCCGCCTGAAAGGCGTCAAGGAAATCGCCGAGAGCGACGCAATGGCGGAGTACGGCCGCAGAGAGTCTGCCGACGAATTTGAAAAACTTGTGGAAGCATACCTGAAGGAGCTTGATCCGGACGGGAAGAAGGGATACTTTGAAGTGTCCAACTGGGAGACATCCTGGAGCCTCAGAGACGAGCTTCTCGGAATGTACGGCTCGCTGTTCTTCCTCGGCATCCTCTTAAGCCTGGTGTTCCTATTTGCCACGGCGTTGATCATCTACTACAAGCAGATCTCCGAGGGCTACGACGATCGCGGCCGGTTCCAGATCCTGCAGAAGGTCGGTATGACGCAGAAGGAGACCAAAGGAACGATCCGCCGCCAGATCGTGATCGTGTTCTTCCTGCCGCTGGTGACGGCAGTGATCCATATGATCGTTGCCTACCCGGTCATCCGCAAGCTCCTCTTGCTGCTGATGATGCCTAACGACAAGCTCTTTCTTCTGTGCACGGCGCTTACGGTTGTGGCATTCGCGCTCATTTACATGGTGATCTATCGCCTTACGGCGCGCACGTACTACCGGATCGTACGATAATAAATAAAAATAAAAAAAGTGGGGAAAAAAAGAATATGAACAGAAAGACAGTTTTACTGGCAGCGGGCGTGCTCGTGCTCGGCATGGCGACGTTCGGTATTCGGAAAATGAAAAGAAAACCGTGAAAGCGGAGGGACGGAGCTGGCTTCCGTCCCTTTTTCCTTGCCGATTCGGTCGTCGTGTGAAAATGCCGATTCGGTCGTTATGTGAAAAATCGTTGCATGCAAAACGGAATCGCGATATAATAAATGCAGTATGGGCAAGAAACGGAGGTAGACACTTGGAACGAATCGTAAACAGCCTGTTGGAGACCGACGCTTACAAGTTCTCCATGGGACAGGGCATTTATCATCAATTCAGCGACTACAAGACGACCTGGAGTTTTCATTGCAGAAACGAGAACGCTTTCTTCACGCCGGAGATGGTGGAGGAGATCAAGCGTCAGATTAAGATGTATTGCGATCTCCGGTTCACGGAGGAGGAACTCGAGTATCTCGAGAACATCCGCTGGATTCGCGGTTCGTATGTGGACTATCTGCGGTTGTGGAAGCCGCGCTATGCGGATTTCACGTTCGGCACCGACGCTCCCTGCGGGCTGACGATCGAGACGAGAGGAACCTGGCTCAACACGTCGATGTATGAGATCCCGACGCTGGCAATCGTGAACGAAGTGTATTTTCAGATGCGCTACGATCACGACGAGCTGATGAAGAGCTACATCGAGCGTCTTGAGGAGAAGATCGCGAGACTGAAGTCGGGCGAGTATGAGCTTGGGGCATTTTCCGAATTCGGACTCCGCAGAAGACTGTGCGCCGAGGCCGAGGATCTGGCGATCAAGCGCCTTGCCGAGGAGACGTTCCCGACATCGAAGTTCGTCGGTACGTCCAATGTGTACCTCGCTAAGAAATACGGCGTGACGCCGGTCGGCACGATGGCGCATGAGTGGATCATGTGCGTCGGCCAGGGCAACCACAAGCACAATCCGGCATACTCGAACTGGTATGCGCTCGACGCGTGGGTGAAGGAGTACGGCGTGTTGAACGGAACCGCGCTCACGGACACGATCACGACGGATTGTTTCCTCAAGGATTTCCAATTGACATATTCGACGCTGTTCAGCGGCGTCAGACATGACAGCGGCTCGCCGTACGAGTGGGGCGACAAGATGCTCGCGCACTATGCGAAGCTCGGGATCGACGCGACACAGAAGACGCTTCTGTTCAGCGACAGCTTGGATTTCCAGCGCGCGACCGACATTATGAAATACTTCAAGGGCAAGGCGAAGGTGGCGTTCGGAATCGGAACGTACATCTCCAATGACACATTTGCCGAACCGCTCAACATCGTCATGAAGACGACGGCCTGCAACGGAATGGATGTCGCCAAGATCTCCGACGTGAAGGGCAAGGGCATGTGCAAGAATCCTGATTATGAACACTATCTGCAGCGCTGTATCGATTGGCGCATGAACCATTAGACAGATTGACCGGAAGAGAACGAATAACTCCGGAGAAAGAAGGAATCATGGACGAGAACAGACAGTCAGGAAGAAAGAAAAATGTCACCGGTTCTGTTGACGGCGCGCACAGAAGAGGCTCTGGCCTCGGTAGCGGTTCTGTCGGTTCGCAGAACGGATATTCCGGAAGACGGCGCGAGTCTTTCCGGCCGGGCGGTGACGGAGAGAGTTCGGGCGGTCACGGCGTGACCCGCGCCGGAGGAGTCAGTATTCTGGCGATCATCGGCGTCATCCTTTACATGCTCATCGGCGGCAAATTCAGCGGCACGCAGGTGGAGGATCAGACCCCGCAGGACGGCGATCATACGGCGGTTAACGAACAGCAGGTTGACAACACCGTTGCGAAGGGCTCCCGCAATAAGTACACGACGATCAAAGGAAACGGTAAAGACACCGTTACGATCCTGGTGTATATGTGCGGTACGGACCTTGAGTCCAAGCACGGTATGGCGACGAACGACCTCAGCGAGATGGCTTCCGCGAAACTCGGAAGCAACGTGAACATCATCGTTTACACCGGCGGCTGCTCCAAGTGGAAGACCAGCGGTATCAGCAATTCCGTGAACCAGATCTATCAGGTGAAGAACGGAAACCTGACGCAGCTGAAGGACAATTACGGCAAGGGCGCGATGACGGATCCGACGACCCTCACCGATTTCATTAAGTACGGCACACAGAATTTCCCGGCCGATCGTATGGAGTTGATCCTCTGGGATCACGGCGGCGGATCGGTCAGCGGTTACGGCTATGATGAGAAAAATGTTTCCAGCGGCTCCATGAGCCTTGCGGGAATCAACAAAGCCCTCAGCAACGCCGGCGTGAAGTTCGACTTCATCGGCTTTGACGCCTGCCTGATGGCGACGGCGGAGACGGCGCTGATGCTCGACTCGTACGCGGATTACCTGATCGCGTCCGAGGAGACGGAGCCCGGTATCGGCTGGTATTACACGAACTGGCTGAACAAGTTCGCTGCGAACACGTCCATGGCGACTGTGGATGTCGGCAAGATCATCGTCGACGATTTTGTGTCGGAGTGCAAGCGTCGCTGCAACGGACAGAAGACGACGCTTTCCGTGATCGACCTTGCGGAGTTCGCGAACACGATCCCGAAGAACCTGACGAATTTTGCGAAGTCCGTCAACGGCAAACTGGAGAAGAAAGAGTATCAGGAGATTTCCGACGCGCGTAAGAACACGCGTGAGTTTGCGGTTTCTTCGAGAATCGACCAGGTCGACCTTGTGGATCTTGCGAACAATGTCGGAACCGACGAGGCGAAGGCTTTGGCTTCTGCAATTCAGAAGGCCGTTAAGTACAACCGCACCTCGACCAATATGAGCAACTGCTACGGCGTGTCCATTTATTTTCCGTACAATGCAACGGGCAAGGTGGACAGCGCATGCAAGACCTATAACCAGATCGGTATGGACAGCGAATACGCAAGCTGCATCCGCAAGTTCGCGAGCCTTGAAACCGGCGGTCAGGTATCGGCAGGCGGTTCGACGTCGACTACCAGTTTGATCGGTACTTTGCTTGGCGGCGGCGGAACCAGCGGTTCCTCCGGCAGTTCCGACCTGATCAGCGGTTTGCTGTCGAGCTTCCTCGGCGGTGGCAGAAGCATCGCCGGACTCGATGAGTCGAACACCGAATTCATGAACGATCTGGATGTTTCTTCCGCAACGCAGTACTATGCGGAGAACTATCTCGACGCAAGCAAGCTTGTCTGGACCGCGAGCGGTTCGGACTATACGATGTCCATCTCCAAGGATCAGTGGGCGATCATCCGCAGCATCGACAAGAACATGTTCCTCGATGACGGCGAAGGCTTCGTCGATCTCGGTCTGGACGAGTTGTTCGAATACAAGGACGGCGTTCTCACGGGCGACATGGAAAAGACCTGGCTCGGCATCAACGGTCAGCTGGTTGCATACTATCACACGGACACGGAAAAGGATGCGGAGACCGGCGCTTATCTTTACTACGGTTACATTCCCGCACTCCTCAACGGCGAACGTGTGAAACTGCTCGTTGAGTTCGATGCGAACGGCAAGGGCAAAGTTGTCGGTGCGACCACGAATTACAAAAACAACGAAACCGATACGGTTGCCAAGGACATCGTCGAGATCGCGAACGGCGACAAGATCGATTTTCTGTGCGATTACTACAGCTACGATTACAACTATCAGGACAGTTACATGCTCGGCGACCAGATTACCGTGAACGGCGATCTCATTGTGACCGATCTTGCGATCACCGGTCAGAAAGCGGTTATTTCCTATCGTTTCACCGACATGTACAACAAGGCATACTGGACGGATCCGGTTACCAAATAAACCCGTCCGAAAGATGAATAAGACATATCCTTCCGACCCGGGGTACCTGTGTGCCCCGGGTCGTGGGGTGAAGAAAGTAAGGGGCAGAGATTATCATGAATAACAGCCACGGGCATACGGGAAAGAAGAGCAGTCGGGCCAAGCGCAGGAAGATGCGCAAGATCCGGCATATTGTCGTGCGTGTCGCTTTGCTTTTCCTCGCAATGTACTTCGCGTACAGCCTGGCATTCGGACAGCGCGGGATCAAGGTGACTCCAATCGGCGTCACGGCGCTCACGATCGACATCGGAACGCATTACAACGACAAGGGTGCGAAAGCGCATTATGAGGGCATTCTGCCCTTCAGCGGAAAGGATTTGGTGGTTGAGAAGATCGGCAGCGTGGACACGAGTGCGATCGGTGATTACAAGATCGTCTATCGGGCGACCTACCGCGGCAAGACGGCGGAGACGGCTCGTCTCGTGCGAGTGCGCGATCTCACGGCACCTGTCATTGAGCTTCAGACGAAAGACGACTACTATACCCCGTTCGGGCATCCCTATGAGGAGGAAGGATTCACGGCCACCGACGCCATTGACGGCGATCTTACCAATAAGGTGACTGTCGAGGAACTCTCGAACGGAACGGTTTTATATACGGTTGAGGATAAGTCCGGCAACATTGCGTCGGTGATCCGCAAGATTCCTTACGACGACCGTGTCGCGCCGGAGATCACACTCGCCGGAGAGGAACTCATCCGCATCAATTTGGAAGACCCGTATGTCGAGCCCGGATTCACGGCGGTCGACGACTGTGACGGCAATGTCACGGCCGGTGTCACGGTTTCGACGAAGCCCGGCGCTGAGGCAAATGAAACCATCTACGTTTACGAGGCAAAGGATTCCCACGGCAATGTTTCTCAGGCGTTCCGCACCGTGGTGCGCCGCAATCCGAGCATTCCGCTGATCGAGCTTACGGGCGACGAGAACATGGTTCTTACCGGCGGCTTGTGGTACAAGGAGCCGGGATATACGGCCACCGACAAGGAGGACGGCGATATCACGGAAAATGTGACCGTCGAGGGTGAAGTGGAATACTACCATGTCGGCACATACACGCTTACCTACCGAGTGAAAGACTCTGAAGGCAATGAGACGAGCGTACAGCGTACCGTCACGGTACAGAGCCTCGGCGATCCTTATGCGAACATCGTCAGCACCGGCGGCAAGACTATCTACTTAACGTTTGACGACGGTCCCAGCGCGCACACCAAGCGGTTGCTTGAGGTGCTTCGAAAGTACGGGGTGAAGGCAACATTTTTCGTGACGGGCAATCATTCGGAATACCGCGACAGAATTGTGGAAGCGGCAGCCGACGGACATACGATCGCCGTGCACACGTACACGCATAACTACTCCGTGATCTACAAGGGAGAGAAGGCGTATTTCGATGATTTCAACAAGGTCAATGATATTATCGAGGATTTGACCGGCAAACGTGCGACGATCATGCGTTTCCCAGGCGGCAGCTCCAACACCATAAGCAAGAAATCCTGTGAAGGTGTCATGACGAAGCTGGTTCAGGATATGAACGATCTCGGCATCCAGTATCAGGACTGGAATGTTCTGAGTGGTGATGCGAGCTCGACGCCGATCGACACGGCCAAAGTAATCTCCAACGTGAAAAACGGAATTACGTACAACAGCAAGAACGACCGCGCATCCATCGTCCTGCAGCATGACACGGTCGGCTACTCCGTGGACGCTGTGGAATCGGTCATCAAATGGGCGCTCGAGAACGGCTATACATTCCTGCCGCTTTCGATGGATTCGCCGCACGCTCATCAGAAGGTCGCGAACTAAACAGAGACTGTAAAACGAAAGAAACGAGGCCGCTCACCCCTGAGCGGCCTCGTTTCTTTGGGCATGCCTTTTCACAGGCGCAAACCGAGGCATCGCCGAAGCATTCAAAAAACGGAAAGAGAGCCGGAAGGACGCAGTCGAAAGCGTGAAAGGGCATTGCGACATGCGCGAGTTTTCTCGCGCATGGGCGACTTAGGATGCGCGGCGGGCGCATAGGCAGTTTCGAGGACTGTTTGAGCGAAGCGAGTTCCGCAGAAACTGTCTTGAATATGCGCCCAACGTACATCCTTAGTCAGCCTAAGCAGCTCTTGAACGCTCCGGCTTCGTCCTTCCGGCTGTTCTTTCTTGGTAGCTCTTGAACGCTCCGGCTTCGTCCTTCCGGCTGTTCTTTCTTGGTAGCTCTTGAATGCTTCGGCGATGCCCGTTTTGCCTGCAAAAAAGAAGCCTCGGAAATTCCGAAGCTTCTTTTGATTTGCTCTGCTTTTGAAATGAACCGATCAGAAGTTTCCGTGAATAGCCTTAACAAGCGACTGCGGATCCGAGGAAACCTTCTTTGCTTCGGTGATGGAGACGAGATCGCGGCGAACCAGGTCGGCGAGAGCTTCGTTCATGGTGCTCATGCCCTGCGAGCGGCTCTGCTGGAGAACGCTGGGGATCTGGATCGTCTTGCTCTCACGAATGAGGTTCGTGACAGCCGGCGTAGCCAACATAACTTCGGAAGCGAGAACGCGGCCGTTGCCGTCCTTCATCGGAAGAAGCTGCTGTGTGAATACGCCGCGGATAACGTTGGCGAACTGAGCACGGATCTGCTCCTGAGCTTCCAACGGGCTCGCGTCGATGATACGCTCGACGGTCTGAGCAGCGGATGTGGTGTGCAGGGTTGAAAGAACGAGGTGACCGGTCTCGGCAGCGGTGATGGCTGCGGAGATGGTCTCATAGTCACGCATCTCACCTACGAGGATAACGTCCGGGTCCTCACGGAGAGCGGAGCGGAGAGCGAGCGCGAAGGATTCAACGTCCTTGCCGACCTCACGCTGATGGATCATCGCCTTGTTGTGAGGATATACGTACTCGATCGGGTCCTCGATCGTCATGATGTGACGAGCGGAATTCATGTTGATGTAGTTAACGATGGAAGCCAGCGTCGTGGACTTACCGGAACCGGTAGGACCGGTGATCAATACAAGTCCGCGAGGCGTCTCCGCCATGGAGCGGATTGCAGTGGGAAGACCGAGCTTCTCGAAGGTCGGGATATCCTGCTGCAGGATACGGATGCTTGCGGCGAGGTTGTTACGCTGATGATACACGTTGGCACGGATACGAAGACCGTCCGGCATCATAACGCCGACATCGAGGTCCTTACCGGAGTTAACCCAGTTCTTCTGATCCTCGGTCAGGATGGAGTAAATCATCTGCTTGGACTCTTCCGCGGTGGGAACGGGATCCAAAATGGTCAGGACGCCGTAGCGTCTGACAGCCAGAGCGGTACCGACAGTGATATGAATATCGGAGCACTGCTGCTTTCTGGCGTAGTTCATAATCTCTTCGAATGTCATGAGAGGAGCCCCCTTCATATTTTATCGCATATCGAAAGCCCCGCGGAAAAAACAAAAATACCCTCTCTCAAGGCTCCCAAAATACATATTCCAGTATAACACAACCATTTGCCGAATGGCTATGGATTACATAAAAGAATTATAACACTTTCTAATGATTATGATAAGTAATACTTAACAAACGGAGCGGATTTGACATTGACAACCCTTGTGTACCGTGGTATAGTTAACGCGTTAATTGTTAACGTGTTAACTTGCAGGAAGGGAGGGCATTGTGGCTGCGAATAAAAGTACGGATATTCCGGGCGGAGGTCCGGATCATTTTCAGATAGTTATGTCGTTTTTGCGGACCGATCGGTTCCACCGTTGCGCTGCGGAGTCTCAGGTGAAGAAGCTGGGGATCCACAGGAGCCAGCACATGATGCTGATGCATTTGGCGCACTGTCAGGAGCCGCCCACGCAGGCGGAACTTGCGAAGGCGTTTGAGATCAGTCCCGCGGCCGTAACGGTCACGCTACAGAAGCTTGAGAAGGCCGGCTTTGTAGCAAGACGCGCCATCGACGGCAACAACCGGGCAAAATACATCACGATCACCCCGGCGGGCATGGATATCGTGCGCTGTTCCTGGGAATTGTACAAAGCGCTCGATGAGGCGATGCTGTCCGGGCTCTCGGAAGACGATCTGCGCAAATTCGCGGACGTACTCGCGCGGATGCAGGACAATCTGCGCAGCTTCAGCCCCGAGGTTGCCACGCTTGATCAAACATGAAACAGAAGTAAGAAAGGAAATAGAAAACACATGGAACGTTTAAAATGGTCCAAGTACATCAAGCCGTACAAGGCGTTCTTCATTCTCGGACCCCTGTGTATGATCGTCGAGGTCATCGGTGAGCTGATCATGCCGAAACTTCTGGCGGTCGTGCTCAACGGAGCCAAGGATTCGACGCTGACCGTTGGCACAAGCCTCGGGGTTATGGCATTGATGATCCTGGTGGCCGTGGTCATGATGGCCGGCGGCATCGGCGGCGCTTATTTTGCGTCGAAGGCGTCAGTAAGTTTTGCTGCGGATCTCCGCGCGGACGGCTATCGCCGGATTCAGCAGTATTCATTTGCCAACATTGACAAATTCTCCACAGGCTCGCTGGTAACGCGTCTGACGAACGATATCACGCAGGTGCAGAACATGATCAATATGGGGCTTCGTATGGCTCTCCGTGCGCCCGGCATGATGATCGGTGCGCTCATCATGGCGATCATCCTCAACCCGCCGTTGTCGGTTGTCTTTGCGATCTCGGTGCCGTCGATGCTCATCGTTGTCGGAGGTATCATCATGACCGGCTTCCCGCGGTTCGGACGCGTTCAGAAGAAGGTTGACGGATTGAACTCGACCGTTCAGGAAAATGTCACGAACGTGCGCGTTGTGAAGAGCTTCGTGCGCGAGGATTTCGAGACGGAGAAGTTCCACGAGGCCAACGCAAACCTGAAGGCGGCCGGCATCTCCGCGGCGAAGGTCATGATCTTCATGTCCCCGGTCATGACGCTGTTCATGAACGGAACGGTCATCGCGGTCGTGCTCTTGGGCGGACCGATGGTTCTTAAGGAGAGCAGCGATTTCATGATCGGCGATCTCTCCGCATTCCTGACGTACGTTACGCAGATCCTCTCGTCGCTTGTCATGGTGACGTTCATGCTGATGTTCTCCTCCCGTGCGCTGGCTTCGGCAAAGCGTATCCGCGAGGTGATGGAGGAGCCGCTCGATCTGACGGACGACAATGCGACGCGGAAAGACCTTGTGGTAGAGCGCGGCGATATCACGTTTAAGAATGTCTCCTTCCGCTACTACAAAAACAGTGAAGAGAAGGTTTTGAACAATATCAACCTGGAGATCCCGGCGGGATCCACGGTCGGCATCATCGGTTCCACGGGATGCGGCAAGACGACTCTTGTTTCGATGATTCCGAGACTGTACGACTGTGACGAGGGCGAGGTTTTGGTCGACGGAGTGAACGTCCGCGACTACTCGCTGTATAACCTCCGCGAGGGCGTTTCGATGGTGCTGCAGAAGAATACGCTCTTCTCCGGAACGGTTATGGAGAACCTTCAGTGGGGCGATGAGAACGCCTCTCCGGAAGAGGTTCGGCGCATGGCCGAGTACGCGCAGGCCGACAAGTTCGTCTCCTCGTTCAAAGACGGTTACGACTCGCAGATCGAGCAGGGAGGAACCAACGTCTCCGGTGGTCAGAAGCAGCGTCTGTGTATTGCAAGAGCCCTTCTGAAGAAGCCGAAGATACTGATCCTCGACGACTCGACGAGCGCTGTCGACACGGCGACCGAGGCTCAGATCCGGAAGGCATTTTCCGAGAAAGCCGTTGCCGGCGAAGCTTCGGATCCGTACACGGAAAATCTCCGCAAGGCAACGAAACTGATCATCGCCCAGCGCATCACTTCCGTGCAGGATGCCGACACCATCATTGTTATGGATGACGGCGTGATCACCGGCATGGGGACGCACGATGAACTTCTCGCAAACAATACCGAGTACCGCGAGATCTATGAATCGCAGACGGGAAAGGGGGCGTGAGAGATGGCAAGATCATTGGAACAACTGCAGCAGCAGTACAACAGCATAGCTAAGAAAAATGCCTTCAAACAGCGTCCGCAGGGCGGCCCCAGAGGGCGCGGCATGATGGGCGGAAAGCCGAAGAGCGCCAAGAAGACGATCGCCCGTCTTCTCACATACATGAAGGGTTTCCGGCTTCGTTTCGGACTCGTAATCGCGTGCATGATCATCACGACCGTGACGAGTTTGTTCGGCGGGTATCTGTTAGCGCCGGTTATCAACAAGATTGCAAGCTCGATCCCGCAGGCGAAGATCGAGCGGATCCGGGCTCAGATGAGTGCGGAAGAGCTCGAAGCAGCAGCCGAAGCTGCTGCGGAAGCCCCCAAAGAGTCTGTCTTCGAGAAATTAACGGACGGCTGGATCTCTGATTTCGCGGAGAAGGTCTTCCCAGGCGACACCAAGGTCATGACATACGTGCTGGCCGCGATGATCCTCCTCGGGATCATTTACTGCATCGGCGTCGTCACGACGTACGTGCAGGCGAGGTTGATGTTGTCGATCTCGCAGGGAATGATCGAGAGGATCCGAAACGCTTTGTTCGAAAAACTGCAGCGGCTTCCGGTCCGGTATTTCGACTCGCATCAGACCGGTGAGATCATGTCCCGCTTCACGAACGATATCGACAACATCGACGTCATGATCAACAACTCACTGACGCAGCTCATCTCGGGAAGCATCACTCTCGTTGGAACGTTCATTTTCATGATCACGACGAGCTGGATTTTGACGATCATCACGGTAGTGTTCATTCCGCTGTTCTTGTTCGGCGGCTTTACGATCGGCAAGCTGAGCCGCAAATACTACGCGGCGCAGCAGAGCGCGCTCGGCGCAGTGAACGGCTACATCGAGGAGACGGTCACCGGTCAGAAGGTTATCAAGGTGTTCAACCATGAGGCCTGCTGCGTGGAAGAGTTCTCCGCGCTCAATGACGACATGCGCGACAAGCAGTTCAAAGCGCAGTTCTGGGGCGGCGTGACCGGACCGATCATGGGCAACACTTCGCAGATATCGTACGCCGTGACGGTCGGTATCGGCGGTATCCTGATCATTTTCAAAAAGCTCACCTACGGCGGACTTTCCGTGTTTGCAAACTACTCGCGCCAGTTCGCGATGCCGATCAACATGCTCGCGCAGCAGATGGCCACGATGTTCTCGGCTCTTGCCGGAGCGGAGCGCGTCTTCGAGGTGATGGACGAAGTTCCGGAGGCTCCCGATGCGGCGGACGCAAACCCGATGCCCGATATGAAGGGCCACGTCATCATGGAGCATGTGACCTTCGGTTACAACCCGGACAAGATGGTCCTCAAGGACATCAACCTCTATGCAAAACCCGGTCAGAAGATTGCCTTCGTCGGTTCCACCGGCGCGGGCAAGACGACGATCACGAACCTGCTGAATCGGTTCTACGACATTGACGAAGGTACGATAACGATCGACGGCGTGAACGTGAAGGACATCAAGCGCGACGTCCTCCGCAAAAACATCGCAATGGTGCTTCAGGACACGCACCTCTTCTCCGGGACCGTCATGGAAAATATCCGTTACGGCCGGCTGGACGCCACCGACGACGAGGTCATCGCGGCTGCCAAGACCGCGTCGGCGCACAGCTTTATCATGCGTCTGTCGGACGGCTACAACACGAAGCTGGAAGGCGACGGCGCGAATCTCTCGCAGGGTCAGCGACAGCTGCTCAACATCGCGAGAGCGGCACTTTCCAAGGCGCCGATCCTCGTCCTCGACGAGGCGACGAGCTCGGTCGATACCAGAACCGAGCGCCATATCGAGCACGGTATGGACCGCCTGATGAAAGACCGCACGACCTTTGTCATCGCGCATCGTCTCTCGACGGTCCGCAACGCCAACGCCATCATGGTGCTTGAGCACGGTGAGATCATCGAGCGCGGCGATCATGACGACCTTCTGGAGCAGAAAGGCCGGTACTACGAGCTTTACACCGGAGCGAAGGAACTGGATTGACGATCCGGACAGAAAAAAATGACAACGGAGGGAAGTTTCGGCTGCCCTCCGTTTTTCGTTTTGATACGTCCGGACGGTGAGCGCGCGTAAAAACTGTCCAAAGTGAGAGTGGTTATTTTCCGCGCGTGATGCTATACTTGACTCCGAAGTGCGAGTTGACGCAAAGAGTTGAGAAGTGAGTCAATCGGAATAGGAAAGGGGTATTTGCATGAGAAAGAGACAAAGATTACTTGCGATGTTGTTTGCAATTCTGCTGATCGCCACGTCGGTCATCCCGATGCGAACGCAAAAGGCGTCCGCAAAGCCCGGGGAGAACTACAATCCGGGCGATTTCGTGACTTTCGGTTCATATCCGCAGACTCAGGTTACGGATGCGGCGCTTATCGCGAAACTGAAGAGCGAGGTCAGCGGCAAGACGTTTACGGGATATCCGTATACGTCGCAAAATACAGCATTTGACTATCAATACGGACAGACGCGCATGGTTCGCAATACGAATATGATGTCCTATTGCGACTTTAATTACAACGGGAAAAAGTACCGCGCGGTTAAGATCACAAAGTTCAGACCGGCGTACAGTTGGGGAGCGCCCGGGGCAAACTCCCGCCAGAGTTTAGCCGGATTCTCCGAGGGCAGCACATATTTCTTCGAGTGGAAGCCGATCGATTGGATCGTGCTGGATCCGGACGAAGGATTCCTTCTGTCGTACAGAAGCTTGGATGCGCAGGCGTTTTGCGAATGGTTCCTCTATGGCACTTACGGTTGGGAGATGTCATCTAAGGACACGAGCAAACCGGCATATGACTATTTTTATGCGACGATCCGCGATTGGCTGACAAAACCCGCGGATGTCCGCAGCCCTTACAACAATTATAACTTCTTGGATACGGCGTTTACCGCCGAGGAATTACAGGCGATCAAGAACACGACGCTCAAGAGTGATTATGACAATTGCACTTTTCCGAACAAGGTTTTCCTGCTTTCGGAGGATGAGTTTACGCAATACAAATCCGTCATCGGAGTTGTACCGAATTTCGACCTGGCGACGGCGTATTCGCTTTCCCAGGGAACCGGAAAAGCAAATTACTGGACGCTTCGGTCCAAAGCCACGAAAGAACCCCGGATTCTTGTCTGTCACGGATCCAATACTACGGATTCTGATTCTGATTTCGCCTCCCTCAATTCCTGCCTGAGCGGAATCCGCCCTGCCGTGAAAGTCGATCTTACGAGCAGTGTCGTTGCCAAGAAAAAACTAGCTCCGGAATTTTCGATGATCACCGGAGGCAACGAGCTTTTCCGCAATACGGTGAGCGGAAAACCCAAGGTGTCCTGGCAGCAGGCGGAGGGGGCAACCCGGTATCAGGTGCTGTATTACGATGTTACGAGCGGAAGCGCGCCTTCCGATCGCAGCAGCTGGAAAGAGTGCAAAAACGGAAGCATCAATGCAGGGGCGACGCTTGAGTACATTCATACCGACGCCCAGATCAATCATTCCTACGTGTATGCCGTGCGGGCGTACGGGAGCTCGTGGACCGGCGATTCGACCAATTATCTGAGTCGGGATTGCAAGCTTGAGATGCCGGATGTCACCAAATATACGATCAATCGCGATTATACTGCTGATGTTGCATGGAAACCCGTGAGCGGGGCATCTGCTTACACCTGCGAAGTTTCCTACGGCAGCAGCTGGACAAAGATTGCCAATCCCTCTGCGAATACCACAACTACACTGTATACCGCCAAGGTCGACGGGCAGTGGATGAGCCCGGGAGATTCGTTGCAGATCCGCGTTATTGCCAAGTCGGGCGTGAATTCCAAATATGACTCGATCCCGACGTATTCTTCGAAGACGGTTCCGAACCCCTGCTGGCTAGTGTTCGACCTTGACGGAGGGGAAGGCAATACTCCTACGATGTTGGGGTTCGCAGGCGATACATTTACGATCCCGTCGTTCAGCGCCAAGGATGCACCGAAGAGAAGGGGATACTATTTCCTCGGCTGGTCAGGCAATCCCGGGGCTACGGAAGCCGTGGTAAAGAGCGGCGACACCGTTGGCCCGGTGGAATACCGCGCGGTTCTGTACGCTGTATGGAAGATCCGCAATTACACGATCACGTACAATCTTGACGGCGGCACGAACAATTCGGCCAATCCGTCCAAATATACGGTGGAGAGCCCGGCAATCTACCTTAAGCCCGCGACAAAAGCGGGATACCGCTTCGACGGCTGGTACACCGACGCGGCGAAGACGAAGAAATCCAGCGGCATCGCCCCGGATTCCATCGGTGACCGCACATTTTACGCGAAATTCACGAAGATGGCGGATGTGAAGTTTTCGTTCAGCCGCAACGGCGGAACCGGCAACGCACCGACGGCACAGACTGTCAAATACGGCACGACCGTGACGATCCCGAAGATTTACCCGACACGTGAAGGTTACTATTATTTGGGGTGGTCAACGAACAAGAATGCGACGGCCGCGCAATACAAGGGCGGCGATAAGATTACCGTTACGGAAAATACGGTGCTTCATGCAGTGTGGAAGCCCCGCACGAACACCATCACCTTCAACGCCAACGGCGGCAGCGGAACGCTTCCGGCAACCATCAAGGTTCTCTCCGGAAAGACCGCAACGATCGGCAGCTCGTCGATGAGTCGCAACGGTTACTGGTTCCTCGGCTGGTCGGCTTCGAAGACCGCGACGACGGCGACCTACAAGACCGGAAGCGAGATCGGAGTAACGAAGGACACCGTGCTGTATGCCGTTTGGAAGAAAAAGTAATACGGGATCCGATTCGGATTTCGGGAAATGAGGAAGCATGAAAAAACTGACAATCATTGTGGCGGCGATCTGCCTTATCTTCGGTACGGTGGTCTTGAACCGGGGGATGAACACGGCGGACGCCAAATCCGGTGAGCAACTTCAGGCAGGGGATATCATTCTCTACGGGGAATATCCGCAGACGCTGGTGACCGACGCGAAGCTACTGGCGATACTTGATGAGAAGATCACCGATGACGATCGCATGAAATGGAGCTCGATCCCGGTCTATCTGCTGGCGAGCAGCAACGATCCGGACGTGAACTCCACCCGGGCTTACGAGGATTATATCAAGACCAAAAAAGTGCAGTACGCCGGCAATGATTATCAGGCGGTTTATATCAATAAGAGCATTCCGCAGGATTGCAGAGCGAGCCGCGGTTCCGCAGGCGAAAGTTCACAGGGAAGCGGGTATCAGGTCGGAAAGACGTATTATTTTAAGATCGAACCGCTGGAATGGATCGTACTGAATCCGTCAACCGGACTTTGCGTGTCGCGCTACGGTATCGATGCAAAACCCTTCCGGGAAAATCTGAGCACGGATTCCCACACGGGAGCATTCTTAGGCGATGAGAACCAACTTCAGGATTATTTCCGTGCTTCCGTTCGGGGCTATCTGGCGGACGAGAACGTAAACGGAAACAGCAAACTGGTTTCGCAATTTGTGCGGAAAGCGTTCGCCTTCGGACGATGGGATGACGGTCTGGTTGCCAAGACATACACCGGCCTAGACGGGAAGAGCTACACGGACAAGGTCACTCTTATGACGGAATCCCAGTTCAATTCCTATATCGGAAACAAGACGCTCGGCCCGATGCTGGAAGAGGCGATCAACACCGACTATGCCTGTGCCATGGGCGCTGCGGAGAAGGAAAATGCCCATTGGTTCCTTCGGAGCGAGAGCGTGAAAACCTCCGGCGGACGTGTAACGTATGCGTACGGCGCTACGGCATCAAACAGCCAGTCCCCTTACAATACCATGGAGAAACGCGGATGTTCCATCCGCCCGGTGATCTACGTCAATGTGAAATCCGAGAACGTGATCAAGAAGAAGGATCTTCCGAGATTTTCCGTCTCCAAGACAACGGAGGAGCAGAAGGAAGGAAAAGAGCACCAGAATCCGGTGGTGTTCTGGAAACCGGTGGAAGGCGCAACCAGCTATACGCTGCTCAGACATGTTTCGGACAATACTCCCTATGATAAAACCCATGCATCGTGGGAGGAGGTTACTGCTACGAACGTCGGATCGACGATCCGAGAGATTTATGAACTCAGTGATAGGAATGCGGAACCCAATGTATTGTATCAGTACGCGGTTCGCGCGACGACGCCGTGGGGAAGGATCGAATCCGACGATTACGTTCTGATCCGCGGACGTTACGAAAAACCGGTGGTGACCGACAGCTATGACATGGAGAAAGGGGAGATCGTACTTCGCTGGAAGGCGATTCCCGGAGTCAGGTTCTACGAGGTTTACCGCAGGGATATATACGGCAAATTCAACCCGTATGCAAGCATTTACGTAAACGGCAGCACGAAGGAGGATTGGGAGTACCGCTTCCCGGTGGAGTCGGTTCCGAAAGAGTACATGTTCCGGGTCGGATCCTGCGGCTTAAGTCTTGATGATAACGCGAATTCCGTAATTTCCGCCGGGGAATTGACAAATCAATACTTCGTGGAGACGATCGATCAGAAATTCGATACACTCGGCGGTGTTCCGGAAAAAGATTTTCCTATTTTATCGACAGACAACGCGGCGGCACGGTTCCGAAGTTGACGGTTACCCGGCGCGGATACTATTTCCTCGGCTGGAGCCATGATAAATTTGCGACTTCGGCGGATTTCAAGAGCGGCTCCGCATTTACCTACACGGGGCAGGACTTCTACGCCGTATGGCAGACACGTAACTACAAGATCACGTATAACCTCGACGGCGGAAAGAACAATTCGGCCAACCCGTCCAAGTATACGGTGGAAAGCTCGGCAATCTATCTTAAGCCTGCGACGAAAGCCGGCTATCGCTTCGACGGCTGGTACACCGACGCGGCGATGACGAAGAAATCCAGCGGCATTGCTCCGGATTCCATCGGCGATCGGACATTTTACGCAAAATTCACCAAGATGGCGGACGTGAAGCTGTCCTTCAGCCGCAACGGCGGTTCCGGCAACGCGCCGGCTGCGCAGACCGTCAAATACGGCACCGTAGTGACCATTCCTTCGATTTTCCCGACAAGGGAAGGCTATTACTACCTCGGCTGGTCGAAGGATAAGAACGCGACCGAGGGACAGTACAAAGCCGGCGACAAGATCACGATGACGGAGAACACGGTGCTGCATGCCGTGTGGAAACCCCGCACCAACACGATCACATTTGACGCAAACGGCGGCAGCGGAACGCTTCCGGCAACGATCAAGGTGCTGACGGGCAAGACCGCTGTTATCGGAAGCTAGTCGATGAGCCGCAGCGGTTACTGGTTCCTCGGCTGGTCGACATCAAGCACTGCGACGACGGGGACCTACAAGACCGGCAGCGAGATCAGTGTTTCCAAGGATACGGTATTGTATGCGGTTTGGAAGAAGAAATGAGAATGATTTTTCGAATCGACAGCATTTCTAAAGAATCGCGAAAGTGCATTGACACTTCCGGTTTGTTGTGGTAAGATTGGCAGTAAGTAAACATTATTTACCACAACGGCGTGCAGAACTGCGACTGTGGGGCGCGGAGCACGCGATGATTAAGGAGGCAGTGATATGCAAAAGAAATTGTATCGCAGCAGAACGGATTCGGTTTTTGCCGGGGTTTGCGGCGGCATCGCAAAATACTTCAACGTTGACGCGACGCTTGTTCGTGTGATCACGGTCGTTCTGTTCCTTGCAGGAAGCGTAGGCTTTTGGGTTTACGTCATTTTAGGCCTTGTAATCCCGAAGGAGCCGTATGCCGGCTTTATGGATCAGTATAACAATAACGGAATCGATCCGAATGGTTATGTTGATCGAAACATGGGCGGATACTACGGTGATCCGAACGCGAACTACGGCGGAATGCCGTACAACAACGGTTATCCGAACGGCGGCTATCCGAACAACGGTTACCAGAACAACGGCTATCCGAACGGCGGCTATCCCAACAACGGCTACCAGAACAATGGCTACCCGAACAACGGTTTCTACAACGGAGCTCCGAACGGAATTCCGAACGGAAATCCCAACGGTTATCCGAATGCGAACTACGGCGGTATGCCGTACCAGGGCAACGGGAACAGTTTTGATCCGAACTATCCGAACAACTGTTATGCACCGTATCAAAACAACGGTTATCCGAACATCGACCCGCAGGCGCCTCAGGGAAATGTTCCCGTGAACGAGGATCCTTCGGCGAACACGCCGAACGAATGATCCGCGGCGCCGGATGTTTCGAACCATAAGAAAATTTGCAGCGGAGGACTTCAAAGGTCCTCCGCTTTTCGTTTACAAGAGGGCGACTGCAATGGTATACTGAGGGAAATGCCGGAGGCATTTCCCTCAGGTCGCCGACGGATCGCAGAACCGCGCAGAGGAAGCTTGCTGCGCAAGCGCGCGGTTCGCGGCGGTGAGCGCGAGACGCTCACCGATTCAAAATGCCGGAGGCATTTCCCTCAGGTCGCCGACGGAGAAAGGACGGTGCGATGATACCGATAGCGCGTGTGATGGAACGGTTGAACCGTTGCTACGAAGTGAATGATTCCGCGGAAGCAAAGCGGCTTTTGCAGTATTGGTACGGCGAGGCGAAGGCGTCCGGCGACGACCGCGGAAGGCTTTCGCTGGTGAACGAGATGATGGGCCTTTTTCGGAAAATGGGAGATGGCGAGAGGGCGATCGCCTGCGCGGACGAGGCACAGCAATTGATCGGGAAAGAAGACCTCGGCGCGTCGGTGTCGACAGCCGTGATCCTGGTGAACTGCGGGACGGTGTACACGGCGTTCGGACGCGCGAAGGAGGCGCTGGTCATTTTCCGAAGAGCGGAGAGCATGCTGACGGAGAGCAGTGAGAAGGCCGACGCCGAGCGAGGCAGTCTGTACAACAACATGGCGGCCGGACTGGCTGCCGCGGGCGAGTATGAAGCGTCGGAGGAGTACTACGGCAAGGCGCTTGCGGTGATGCGGACGATCCCGGGTTCGGAGCCGGAGCTGGCGGTGACGAAACTGAATCTGGCGAATCTGCTGGAGGCGGCGCACGGGATGGCGGAGGCTTGCGAGCGCATCGAGGAGTGCGTCTCGGAGGCGCATGATCTGCTGGAGACGGCGGGGCTTCCGCGCGACGGGCATTTGGCGTTTGTGTGCGAAAAATGCGCCCCGGTGTTTGAGTACTACGGCTGGTTTGCGTATGCGGCGCAGCTGCGGCAGCGGGCGAAAGAGATCTACGGCGAGTGAGAGATGCGGTGAGTGAGGAAAATGATGAGTGAGACAGGCAAGACGGTTTCCGCGGGCCATCTGCGGGGACTTGACATTGCGATAGCGTTTTGGGAAGAATGCGGATTGCCCATGATGCGGGAGCAGTTTCCGGAGGTGCTGCCGCTTGTAGCGGTGGGACTGGTGGGACCGGGCTCGGAGAGATACGGCTACGACGATGAGGTGTCGAGAGACCATGATTTCGAGCATGGCTTTTGTATATATCTGCCGGACGAGGAGAGTGTGTCGAGGCGGACGGAGTTTCTGCTGACGCGCGCATATGAGAAGTTGCCGAAGGAGTTTTGCGGACTGCGGAGGGCGTTGCTCAATCCGGCCGGAGGAAACCGGTACGGCGTGTTCCGAACGGCGGAAGTTTACCGCCGGATGACCGGCTTCGAGGGGACACCGGTCGGCTGGAGACCGTTTTTGGCGATCTCCGACGAAGCGCTCTGCGAAGCGACGAACGGAGCCGTATTTTACGACGGGGCAGGCGAGTTCAGCGCGATCCGCGAGGCGTGGAGCAATCCGCCGGCGGATGTGCAGCGAAAGAAGCTGTGCGGCTATCTGATCCGGATGAGTCAGACAGGAGAGTATAATTTTCCGAGGTGTCTGCAGCGAGGTGACGCCGCGGCAGCGCAGCTGACGGCGACGGAGTTTGTCAAGGCTTCGGTGCAGGCGTTCGGATGGCTTCACAACCGGCCGTCCCCGTACTACAAATGGCTCCTCCGTTCCCTACGCGACTATCCGGATGCGGAATGCATCGAGCAGGGGCTGCGTGCTGTCCTGACGGGCGGAACGGCCGGCATCGGTGCCGCATCGGGAAGCGAAGCGGCGGAGGCGATCGCAAGGGTTTGCGCGGAGATGCTTCGGAAGGTGCGGGAGACCATGCCGGAATGCGCGGGAGCGGAGAATTTGCAGCAGGCGGCCATGGCGCTCAACGATAAAGTGGCGGACGGCGTGCTTCGGAGCATGAGTCCTCTGGCGGCTGTGAGCGGGAGTTAGAATGAACGGATATGAGTATGAATATGCCTGCGCGGAGTACCTGCGCAGGAAGGGATTTTCCGATGTCCGCGTGACCAAGGCCAGCGGTGATCAGGGGGCTGACATCCTGGCGCGGCGCCGGAAAATAACGTATGCGATCCAATGCAAATACTACGCGAAACCGGTGGGCAACAAAGCCGTTCAGGAAGTGTACGCGGGCGCTACATACTACGGCTGCGATCGGGCGATGGTCATCACAAACCAGACGTTCACAAAAGGAGCGAAGGAGCTTGCGAATTCCCTTGGGGTGGAACTGTTGCCAGGCGTGGAACCGCGCCGAAAGCGCTTTGGGACGGCGGAAGTTCCGGCGGCAGTGACAACGCTTGCGATGGTTTTGCTTACCTTGGCGATGTTCATCCGCCCGCAGATATTGAGGGAGATCCTGCCGGAAGTTTCCGACGAACGTTTGATGGTTTCCCTCGGCGCAACCGCGGTGGCCGTCATTGCGTTTTGGACCGGAAACTGCGGCTTCGGTCTGCTGCTCGGCGCGATCGGCACCGTGACGGGCGCCGCGCTCACGGGGCTTCCCGGATGGTGGAAAACGGCGGCGATCGCCGTGGGATGCCTGATCTGCGCCGCTTGCATTTTGCGGATGATGCTTAGGAACCGGTACACGTTCTTGCGCGAAAAAGCGGGGGACTACGGCCAAGGTTCGGCGGGCGCGGATAATCCGGAGGACATCGATGATGTCGAGGATACCGAATGGCTTGCGGAGACTTCTGCGAAAGAAAGGCGCGGAAAAACCGAAGCGGCCGTGTTACTGTACGAGACATTGAAGCTTGCCGAGGAGAGCCTTGCGGCAGCTGATCGGGAAACACTCTTGAAGCGATTGGAAAGCGGGGAAGAGTCGGCCTATGGGGGCGGACTCGAACGATGGGAAGATGTGATCGCTGCAGCGTATCGCTATTTGATCGAGAGGGAAAATGAACTGGAGGATTGCGGAGAATTGCCGTCGGCGCGGCAGGAGCGGCTGTACGGTTGGAAAGAATCCGATGAGGACAAATAAAAGGATTGCGGAAATACTCTGATAACGAAAAAACAAGATTACGGAAATTCGGTTGATGTGCAGACTCCGAATCTCCGTAATTTTTTTGCAGAAAAACTGTATGAAACGACAGTTCCTTTTGCCTTCAGCACATGCTATAATAGTTCTGAGTAGTGCTAATCGGGCATGTTCCCTGCAGAAGAAAGGAGAAAGTAATGAAAAAACGATGGGCGTTATCTGTTCTCGCGATTCTCTTGGTGGCAGCGATGATCCTGCCGGAAACCGCGGGCAACAGAGCAAAAGCAGCAAGTCAGACTATTTCGACGGGTGATACCGTTACATTCGGTTCGTATCCCCAGACAAGGGTAACGGACGCTGCACTGCTGAGCAGTTTGGCAAGTACAGTCAGCGGAAAGACATTTACGGCATATCCGTACTGCTCCAAGAATCCGGAATACTCGGTCGGCAGCGGGTATCCGACGCATCGTGACACGAGTATGATGTCGTACTGTGATTTCAACTACGGCGGCAAGAAATACCGTGCTGTAAAGATTTCCAAGTACCGTCCGCAGAACAGCGAAAGCGAGCCCGGTACCAACACCAGACAGAGCATAAACGGTTTCGCAGAGGGTGAGACTTATTTCTTCCTGTGGGAACCGATTGAGTGGATTGTGTTGGATGCATCGAAGGGACTGCTGTTATCTAAGTACGGTCTGGATGCACAACCGTTTGCGGAGTATTACTATGACAGTGCAGGTGAGTTGCGCTCGGCTAAGGATACTACGTATTATGCAAACGACTATTTCTATTCGCCGATCCGCGACTGGCTGACGAAGCCGAGCGATGCGAAGAGTCCGTATACCACATTCAATTTCATAAACAAGGCGTTCACAACCTCGGAACAGGGCGCTATGCAGACTACGAAGCTTTCGAATTCTCATGGCGGATATGTTAACGATAAGCTGTTCCTTCTCTCCAGCGATGAATTTAATACATACAAGAACACGTCAGGATTTACCAGCGGTAAGAATACCGACTATGCACTTTCGCAGAACGGTGCAAAAGGTGAGAACGCCAACTGGAGTTGGTGGCTCAGAACGGAAATGCAGTACTCGACAAACAGGGTAAACAGAGCGAAGGGAACGTCATTCGGTGCTTCTGATGTGGATTTCAGCCGGATCAGCAGCAGCCTTTGCGGCGTTCGTCCGGCTGTTAAGGTAGATCTTACCAGTTCATATGTGAAGGTTGCAGCTCCGGAGATCCCGGCATTTTCGGTAACGAACAGTACTTCGGATGTTGAGTGCTTGACGCCGAAGGTGCAGTGGAGTGCCGCAACGGGGGCAACTTCCTACAAGATCCTGAGATACGCTTACGGAAGCACCACGACGGTTCCGGCAAGAACGTCGTCCTCGTGGGTTACCGTTGCGACGGTCAGTGCAAGTGCTTCCCGCACGTACAATGATTCATCGGCAGTTCCCGGCAAGAAGTATGCATATGCGGTACGGGCAATCGGCAACGGATGGGAAGCTGACTCGACGAACTATGTGAATCGGAATGTGCATTTTGCGAAAGTGACGAATGCGAAGGCTACGTTTAATCGCAATAAAATGAACTTCACGATCTCGTGGAATCACACGGTGCCGAGTTCGATCTCTTCCTCAACGGTGTATATCATCTTTGAAGACGATTCTATTGTGACGTCAGTCTCATGCTCCGGAGGTACTTCGTACTCGTTGACTTATCCTGAAGAAATTCCTTACGGTGAGACAAGAACGATCAAGATTGTTGTCGGAATTCGCGGCAACAGTGCATTCAATTCCGATCCGGTGCAGTTGACGCTCACCGTGCCGAGACGGCGCATGATTCTCTTCGATACTGTCGGCGGAAGTATGAGTACCAATGGATTCTGGGTGTTAGATGGTGAAGTGGCGACGATTCCGACGGTCGACCAGGTTGCACCGCCTACGAAACGCGGCTACTATTTCCTCGGATGGTCGATGGATCCGAACAATGCGACATACATTTACAAAAGCGGGGATTCCATCGGGACCGTTTACGGTACCGTATATCTCTATGCGGTATGGCAGGCCCGAAAATACAAGATTACATACAATCTTGACGGCGGCACGAACAACTCGGCCAATCCGTCCAGGTATACGGTAGAGAGCCCTGCAATCTACTTAAAGCCCGCGACGAAGTCCGGGTACCGTTTCGACGGTTGGTACACGGATGCCGCGAAGACGAAGAAATCCAGCGGCATCGCCCCGGATTCCATCGGTGATCGCACATTTTACGCGAAATTCACTAAGTTGGCGGATGTGAAACTGTCCTTCAGCCGAAATGGAGGAACCGGCAATGCACCGGCGGCACAGACCGTTCCGTACGGCACGACCGTGACAATCCCGAAGATTTATCCGACGAGAGAGGGTTACTACTACCTCGGCTGGTCGACGAACAAGAATGCGACGGCAGCGCAATACAAGGGCGGTGATAAGATTACCGTGACGGAAAACACGGTGCTGCATGCAGTGTGGAAGCCGCGCACGAACACCATCACCTTCAACGCCAACGGCGGCAGCGGAACGCTTCCGACAACCATCAAGGTTCTCTCCGGAAAGACTGCGACGATCGGCAGCTCGTCGATGAGCCGCAACGGTTACTGGTTCCTCGGCTGGTCGGCTTCGAATACCGCAACAACCGCAACGTACAAGACCGGCAGTGAGATCAGTGTCTTGAAAGACACAGTGCTCTACGCTGTCTGGAAGAAGAAATAATCGTTTCAGGGGACGGACGATCGGCGATTGTCTGTCCCCCTTTGTCTTGTGAAAGACCGGACAACAGGAATAGCAGCATAAAAACTGTATGAAATGAGAGTGGTTACGCCGGAAAAATGATGCTATAATTGTTCTGTTGCAGCTGTTGTATCGGGATAGTCGTTAAGAGAAGGAGTTATTGTTATGAAACGGAAAATGTGCATATTTTTCGCAGCTTTCGGCGTGATCATCTGCGCTTGCGCGCTCATCACTGGGAGGAACACGGCTGATGCCTCTCCGAAGACGTATAAGGCGGGGGACGTCGTGTATTACGGGTCGTATCCGCAGACGATGGTCACCAATCAGACTCTGATCGCGAAACTGGAGGAAGAGACGGAGGACGCGAGCTGGAAAGCATATCGTTATTGTTCGGCTTCGACGAGCGACGGAAGCGCTTTCCCAATGGAGCGGAATGAACAGATGATGTCGTACTGCGATTTTACGTACGGCGCGTCAAAATACCGTGCTGTTCGAATCAACGAGACAAGGCCGCTGGCGGTCACCGGGACGACGAACGATTCCTCGGCACCGCAATATGCGAGCGGATTTCGCAGTAATAAAACGTATTTTTTCCGGTGGGAACCGTTGGAGTGGATCGTGCTCGATCCTTCGAATGGCTTGCTTTTGTGCAAAAAAGGCATCGATGCGCAGCCGTTTAACGAATGGTTCAAGGTGAACAACAGCGGTACCAAGATCAACGCGGTGGATTCCTCCAAGGCGGTAAATGATTACTATTACTCCACGATCCGGAAATTCCTGCGCGGTGATTCCTCCGGCGGAGACTATTACTCGATGGGTCTCACGGCCTGGTCCTTTCCGTCGGTGTACAGCCAGAGTCCGATCGTGAAGACGGAGATTCAGGATCTCGACGGTTCGAAGAAGAGTGAGGATACGTTCTTCCTGCTTTCCCAAAGCGAGTTCAATTCGTTCAAGAACGTAACCGGCGTGAGCTCCTACACTGCCACGGATTACGCAATGGCGCAGGGGTGCGGAACCAGAACGAATCCCAGATATTTTCTGCGTACGAAACCGACGTCCGGGTATTCTTCGGATACGGCGATTGCAGCGACCGGAACAACCTCGGCAAACACGCAGCTGGATTATACACGGATCGAGAATTGCAAGGCCGCGGTTCGTCCTGCGGTTAAGGTGACGCTCTCTTCCGAAATGATCAAGGATCCTCTTTCGACGACTCCGACTTTGGCTTTGAGGGACGATGCGTATGACAAAAAGGAATGCAAACCGACGTTCCGTTTTGACAAACCGAGTGGAGCTGAGAGACTCGAGATTTATCGAAGAGAAGCTTCTTTAGGGTACAATTCCGATCTGGACGGCTGGGAGCTGATTGCGACGATAAACGCGGCGTTCTCCATGTTTACCGACAACGAAGCGCATGTCGGCAAGACATACTATTATGCCGCACGCGCTTACGGAGAAAACTGGAGAGTCGATTCCTCGAATTACGTTACGAGAGACAGTCGCCCCGAAGCGGTGGATGTGAGTTGGCATTTCGATTCCTCCGGCAAAAAATGGGTGATCACCTGGCAGGAGAAAGAAAATGTGTTCAGCTATCGCCTTCTTCGCCAAAACGCAAATAACGAATGGGTTCAGTTCGGATGCTTCGATTCCGGTAATACGCCCAGATATGACTGGGCATACGATATTACTCTGAAGCCTGGCGATCACTATCGGTTGCGGCTCTGTGTGGCGCCTGACCAGAGCAATTCCCGGTATGATTCCGATCCGTCGGCTCTCTTGGAATTTGACTATTCCGCTGTATTTTTCGACTTAAACGGCGGGACATCCGGAGCTCCGGCGACGGTCGGTCTCCTTCCCGGTGAAACCGACGTGACGATTCCGAAGTCTTCGCCGAAGCGCAGCGGCTATTATTTCCTGGGATGGAGCACATCTCCGACAGCCACGATGCCGCAGTATAAGAGCAATGATTCGATCGGCATAGGAAATGTAAATATCACGCTTTACGCCGTATGGAAGATACGCAACTATGCACTGACGTATGTTTTGAACGGAGGCACCAACAATCCGGCAAATCCGTCAAGTTATACGATCGCGAGCCCTGCGTTGTTCCTCAAGGATGCGTCCCGTGTCGGATATCGTTTCGACGGCTGGTACACGGATGCCGCTTTGACGAAGAAATCCAGCGGCGTCGCTCCCGGCTCCATCGGCGATCGGACATTTTACGCAAAATTCACGAAGATGCCCGATGTGACGATCCGCTTCAGCCGCAACGGCGGCACCGGCAATGCTCCGTCTCCGATCACCGTGAAGTATCGTGAAGTATGGACGGTTCCGAACGTTTTCCCGACGAGGGAAGGGTATTACTACCTCGGCTGGTCCGTTGACAAAAACGCGACGGAAGCGCAGTTTAAGGCGGGAAACAAAATCTACTCAATGGAGGATACGACGTTCCACGCCGTGTGGAAACCCCGCACGAACACGATTACCTTCAACTCAAACGGCGGCAGCGGTACACTTCCTCCGACCATCAAGGTGCTCACCGGCAAAAAGGCAACCGTCGGCAAATCGACGATGAGCCGCAACGGCTATTGGTTCCTCGGCTGGTCCGCGGACAAGAACGCGACAACCGCGACATACAATACCGGAAGCGAGATCGGTGTGACAAAGGACACCGTGCTTTACGCGGTCTGGAAGAAAAAATAGCTTTTACCTGAAATTGAGAGAGAGAAGGAAAGGAGGCCCCGGCTCCGGGGCCTCCTTTCCGCATGGGAAATCACGCCGGAATCCGGCTCGATTTGCGACAGAGCGGAAAGGCGGGACGCAAGATAATCCTCGTGCGGTTCTAGGCGACTAAGCGCCCGTCTTCCCGCTCCGTCGCTAAAAGCCGGATTCCGGCGTGGTTTCCTATGCAGTTGCACAGGGGGCCAAAGGCAACCCGCAGGAGAAACTCCGGGAATCTTGGCCCCTACGTCCCCGTAGGACAAGTGCAAGCAAAGCCGGCTTCGGGGGGTGCAGTTTTTGCGACAGCAGCGGCAGGGCAGGGGGACCGCAGGCAGCCCGCAGGAGACTGCGACCTTGCGAAACCGGATGGTTTCGCAAGGGGAATCTTGGCGTGTGGGAGTGAGCGAAGGGCGCTTCGAGGACTGTCCGAGCGAAGCGAGTTCCGCAGAAGCGCCCTTGCCTTAGCGAACGAACCGCACGCCTAGATTCCCGGAGCTTCTCCTGCGGACTGCCTGCGTTCCCCCCTGCCCCCCGCTGCGGATACAAAAATGAAGCCCCGGGAATCCCGGGGCTTCGTTGGGGGTATCTAATCCGACGCAAGGCCAATTGCCTTCGTCATGTCAGCCTTCGATCGTAATGTACTTCTTCTGCTCAACCTTCGGCTGCTCCTCTTTCTTAGGAACCGTCACGATCAGGATACCGTTCTCAAATTTAGCTTTGATATCCTCCTCCGTGACCTGCTTGCCGACGTAGAAGCTTCTGCTGCAGGAGCCGTAGAAACGCTCGCGTCTCAAGTACTTACCGTTCTTGTCCTTCTCACCGTCATCGGTCTTCTTTGTGGCGTTGATCGTCAGGTAGCCGTTCTTCAGTTCGGCAGTGACATCTTCCTTGCCGTAGCCGGGCAGATCGATATCGAGCTCGAAGCCCTCATCGGTCTCCTTGACATCGGTCTTCATCAAACCGTTGAACGGACGTGCACCGGCATAACCGGGCTTTGCGGCAGGCGCCAAAAAATCATCGAAAAAGTCATCAAAAAGGTTCTCACCGAAAATACTAGGCATCAACATATGTCATTCCTCCTTTGCGTGAAATGATTCACGATATAAATGTAACTCGGGAAGTTTCTTTATACGATCCTCTTCCTTCGTTCTGACTGCAGTATAGCACATCTGTTAGCACTCGTCAATAGTGAGTGCTAACAATTTTTGTGTTTTTTTTGTGTCGCCTTGAAATGTCCGGAGAAAGCAGGTATTCTATAGCTATACCGCGCGTACGGAGACGGTGTAGTATTCTCAGGAGGTTTTCAGTATAATGGCACATTTTCAGGGGACGTTCTTTTCCAAGATGTTGAGTCGGCCGGTTCATTTTACGGCTGTCCTCTCAAACGACAATGCTTTCGGCACGGAAAATAATCCGCACTATCGCCGCGAAGCGAAAAATGTCTATCTGCTGCACGGATACAGCGGATGCGACACGGACTGGTTTGTCAATGCTCCGCTCGGGGAGATCGCAAATCGCTTCAATGTCAATTTCTTCCTTCCCAACGGCGATAACAATTTCTATCTTGATCAGCCGCAGACCGGATGCAAGTATGCGAGCTATGTAGGAAAAGAGTTTGTTGAGTATACGAGAAAGACGTTCGGTCTCTCGGAGAAGAGAGAAGACACCTATATCGGCGGACTTTCGATGGGTGGTTTCGGTTCGCTGCATACGGCGTTTCTGTTCCCGGAGACTTTCGGTAAGGTGATCGCGTTGTCTTCGGCGTTGATTCAGAACGGGCTTGCGTATATGGAGCCGGGCAATGACAATCCGATGGCAAATTATGAGTATTATACCTGGGTGTTTGGGGATCTGAAAAAGGCTGCGGAGACGGACGCCAATCCGGAAGTTTTGGTCCGCAAGCTGGTCGCCGACAAAAAGACGATCCCGGATGTGTTTATGGCATGCGGCACCGAGGATTTCCTGATCCAGCCGAACCGGGCGTTCAAGGAGTTCCTGGATTCGCAGGGCGTTCCGGCTACGTTTGTGACGGCGCCCGGCGTGCATGATTTTGCGTTCTGGCGCACGCACATCGTGACGGGACTCACATGGGCGTTGGAACCGGAGACGTTTGCTAAGGAGTTTTCGCAGTAAAATACTGGTTTTAGTTGATAGTGTAAGAGGTGCCCTTGTCGAAAAAAGGCAAGGGCGCCTCTTTGTCTGCAATCACGCCATGACGATAGTTTATTTGTAAAAGCAGTTGGGCTTGAGATAGTGGCATTGTATGGTTTGATGAAATAGTATTGACAAAAAGGACTAACGATGCTAGTCTGTGAATGTAGATACCACGACATTACTTCCTATTGCGAAAGGAGTATTATGTTTCGTCAATTCTTTGTATCAATATTGGGTGTCAGTATACATGCGTCTTTGTTGATAGTATGCATATTGTTGATACGAAAATTATCGGGAGGGCGATGCCGTCGCATTATGTGTCTTTTATGGGGATTGGTTTTACTGAGATTGATGATTCCGTGTGAAATACCGATTCGTAATATTTCAATTCCAAATCCTGTAGCCACATTGAATGAGACGATAGAATATGAAAAAACCGTAAGGACAGTTGAGAGGTCTTATGGTGAATCGAAGTCTGGCAAATCAGTCCGAGAAAATGGGGAAAACGCA
The DNA here is from genome assembly GCA_017441265.1 of Lachnospiraceae bacterium. Taxonomy (GTDB): domain Bacteria; phylum Bacillota; class Clostridia; order Lachnospirales; family Lachnospiraceae; genus ISDg. Next base: position 111,753 of record JAFRYE010000051.1, read on the forward strand.
ACGGAAACCGGGAGGCAGAGAAAAACGTTCATTGTCTCGGAGACGGAGAGCGAGAAAAACGGGGAAAATCACAGCGTAGTATCATCTTTTCTTTGGCTCGGGACAATTGTGTGGCTTGCAGGAGCAGTTGCTATTGTCGCCCGTAATATCAGAGCTTTTTTCGGAGTTCGTAAGGCTGTTGATATTAGTGTTGAAAGGGATGGTGTGTGGCTTTGCGATGATATCCGAGTTCCTTTTGTTTTCGGAGTGTTGCGGCCTAGAATATATGTCCCTTCGGATTGGTCGCTCTTTGATTTGAAAAATGCAATGGCACATGAAAGAGCACATGTTCGCAGAAAAGACAATTTGTGGAAACTGTTTTACACGATAGTGGTAACTGTATATTGGTTCAATCCGTTGATATGGATCGCATTTCGGATGTATGACAGAGATGTAGAATTGGCTTGTGATGCTGAAGCAATGAGTAATATGAATTCAGAGGAAAAGGAATCATACTTGACTACATTTATTAATTGTCAGTATCGTGTGCCAATAAAGTCTGATGCCTTTTCAGAGTTTTCGGACGGTAGTTTCAGAGAACGTTTGTCGGGAATTGTCCAACCGAAAAAGCAGCGTCGAGCGCTCCAAATCGTCAACTTGATTTGCGGAATTATAGTTTTCGGTATTTCCATGGTAGCCTGTAGTAACACAACTGCGAAGGAAAATTCTGAGATTGCAGATTTTTCCGTTCAAACGTTGGTATGTTACGGTAATTTTGCCGCAGATATTCAGAATGACGGAACCGTTCGGATAACGGTAATCGGTGATGGCGCATTGGAGATCAATTTGGAAGAGGTCGCTTCTTGGAAGAACATCGTATCACTTCATGCGGGTTTCGGAGTTCTTTATGGCATTGATCAAAACGGGAAGATGCATGTTTCGGCAGAGTTAAATGATTTTTGCCGTGAAAACGTGGAAAACGGGACTACGAGCGAAAAT
>JAFRYE010000003.1 GCA_017441265.1 Lachnospiraceae bacterium
GCTAATAAAAGAGGCTCTTTAGAGCCGGCCCGTGACCGCAGTGCGGTTGGCGATTCTTCAGAGCCTCTTTAGAGGCAAGCAGGGAACAGCGGCTTATAGCCGCAGAGGAAACCACCAGCTCAGCTGGTGGTCATGATTGTGAAAGGAAACCGTCCGAAGCCGTTGCATTCCTCGGAATACTGTGCTACAATCCGAAATGCGCGGGTTTTGCGCAGGAGGGAGAGACAGGACGATGATCCGGTTGGCATTTTTCGATATGGACGGGACACTGTGTGCGCCCAGGTTTTACGTGAACGGGAAGATGGTCGTCGGCATGTCGGACGAGGCGTGGCTGGCATTTTGCGAGAAGAACGGTGCCGACACTTACAAGTTCTGTAAACCGGTGCCGGCGGTGGTGGAATACGCGGAGGAGCTTAAGAAGCACGGCGCGGTTTTGTACGTGCTCTCCTCGGCGCAGTCGGAGGCGGAGAAAGCGGCCAAGGTGAAGTTCACGGAGAGTAATTGCCGGGGGATGTTCCGGGAGGTCATTACGGTGGCCGGAGACGACGAAAAACTACCCGTGATGCAGAAGATCGCGGCGGAGGCCGGAATTCTCGCGTCGGACGTCGAACTGGTTGAGGATACGTACCGGCTGGTGCTTCAGGCGACGGTCGCCGGAATGAACGCGACGCACGTTTCACACCTGTATTGTAAACGGGATTGACAGTTCGGAGACGGATTATTGTTTTTTTGTATTTTTGTATAATTCGACTTCAACTTTTGCTTTTTTTTTCGTAAGATTGTCAATTGTAACGAAAAACACACTGTGGTATAGTTTCTTTTGGTATGGTGAAGACTGCACTTCCGATTCGGAAGCGTATGTGTTGGGTACATATAACAAAGGCAGGAAAAACGGCGCGATGAGCGCGGAAAGAGGTATGTATGAAGGTTACAATCATTGGCGCGGGAAGCGTCGGATCGACGATCGCATTCACACTCGCAACGGGCGGCACGGCTTCGGACATCGTTTTGATCGATGTGAACGAGGACAAGGCTAAGGGCGAGGCGATGGACATTCTCCAGGGAGCACCTTTCTTCGGCTCCATGAGCATTATCGCGGGAGATTACAGCGACGCCGTCGGTTCCGATATTGTCATCATCACTTCCGGCATCCCGAGAAAAGCGGGTCAGTCGAGACTTGAGCTGGCACAGACCAATGTCAATATTATGAAGGATATCGCATCCAAGATCACGGTGTATGCGCCGAAGGCAATCTACATCATCGTCAGCAACCCGGTTGACATTATGACGTACGCCTTCCACAAGTTCTCCGGCATCCCGGAGAATCAGATCATCGGTTCCGGTACGATTCTCGACACCTCGAGACTTCGTTCCCGCTTGTCCGAGCTGTATGATATCAGCCAGAGCAACGTTCATGCTTACGTATTCGGTGAGCACGGTGATTCCTCTTTCATCACCTGGTCGCTTGCTAATATTTCGAACGTTCCGCTCGGTCAGTACAAAGAGCGCGTTCACAACTCCATCAAGGAATTCCCCGAACTCAACAAGAGTGAGGTTGAGGATTATGTTAAGAAGTCCGGCGGTATCGTGATCGGTTGGAAGGGCGCTACCTATTATGCAATTGCTGTTTCCGTAGCGTTCATCGTAAAGACCATCGCAACCGGTATCGACACGACCATGACGGTTTCCACGATGATGCACGGCGAGTACGGCATCGACGATGTGTGCCTCAGCACGCTGGCTATCGTCGGTAAGAGCGGTATCATCGGCAATGTAGAGACTCCGCTGACTGAGGAGGAGATCACGCTGCTTCGCAAGAGCGCAGACAGCCTCAAGGCTGTTATCCACAGCATTAATATCGACTAAGTTACTTTGCGAAAAGCAGCATTCTCCGCGGAGGGTGCTGCTTTTGTTGCGCTTTATAGTCAGATTCAGGGAGGAAGCAGGAGATGAAGTATCGCATCGAACATGATTCCATGGGTGATGTGCAGGTACCGGCCGACCGTTACTGGGGCGCGCAAACCGAGCGCAGCCGCGGTAATTTTCCGATCGGCGTAGGGCTTGAGACAATGCCCCGGGAGATCACACATGCCTTCGGCCTCCTGAAGAAAGCGGCGGCAATGGCCAACTTCGAGCTGGTGTCGGACCGCATGACGAGAAAGAAGTTTACATATCTGGGCATGGCCTGTGACGAGGTAGCCGCCGGCAAGTTGGACGATCATTTTCCGCTTGTCGTATGGCAGACGGGCAGCGGTACCCAGTCCAATATGAACGCCAATGAGGTAATCGCGAATCGCGGCAATGAGCTTGCCGGAGAAAAACTCCTTCACCCCAATGACGATGTGAACATGTCCCAGTCCTCGAACGACACGTTCCCGACGGCGATGCACATCGCGGCGGTGCTGGGAATCGAGCAGAAGCTGTTGCCGGCGCTGACATCGCTGATCGAAGCGTTCCGCAAGCTTGCCGCAGACCACGAAGGCATTGTAAAATGCGGCCGCACGCATCTTCAGGATGCGACGCCCATCCGATTTTCACAGGAGATTTCCGGCTGGAGCGAGAGCCTTGCTACCGACCGCGAGATGATTCAGGCGGCATTGCCGATGCTCCGGCGCCTGGCGCTGGGAGGAACGGCGGTCGGAACGGGCCTGAACGCTCCGCAGGGATTTGCCGAGAGAGTAGCCGAGAAGGTTTCGCAGCTTGCCGGTACGAAGTTCGAGACGGCGCCGAACAAGTTCCATGCTCTGAGTTCAAAAGATGAGTTTGTTTTCGCCCACGGCGCGCTGAAGGCGCTTGCGGCGGACCTTATGAAGATTGCCAATGACATTCGGTGGCTGGCGAGCGGCCCGAGAAACGGTTTGGCGGAGATTACGATCCCGGCCAATGAACCGGGCTCGTCCATCATGCCGGGCAAGGTCAATCCTACGCAGTGCGAAGCTGTTACGATGGTGGCGGTGCAGGTGATCGCCAATGACACCGCGGTCGGACTCGCGGCGAGCCAGGGCAACTTCGAACTCAACGTATTCATGCCCGTAGCGGCATACAATTTCCTGCAGTCCGTACGTCTTCTGGCGGATTCGATGGCTTCGTTCGAGGAGCGTTGCGTATCCGGAATCCGGGCGGACGAGACGAAGATGCGGCAGAATTTAACACAGTCCCTGATGCTGGTTACAGCATTAAATCCATACATCGGCTATGAGCGGGCTGCCGAGACGGCCAAGAAGGCATACCGCGAAAACATTTCTCTGAAGGAAGCCTGCGTCGCTCTGGGGTACTTGAGTGCAGAGCGGTTCGACGAGGTTTTCCACCCGGAAGAGATGTGTTGATGTGTGGGGAATAAAACAAGCGAAAGCGCTGACAATGGAAAGGAACAGCAGTATGAATTATGCAGAAGAATCCCTGAAGAAGCACTACGAATGGAAAGGAAAGGTAGAGATGATCTGCCGTGCTCCGTTGGAGACCCGCGAGGACCTCTCGCTTGCATACACCCCCGGTGTTGCACAGCCTTGCCTTGAGATTCAGAAGAATGTCGACCTTAGCTATGATCTTACCCGCCGCTCGAATCTTGTAGCGGTTGTTACCGACGGTACCGCAGTACTCGGCCTCGGTGATATCGGTCCGGAAGCCGGCATGCCGGTTATGGAAGGAAAATGCGCCCTCTTTAAGGCATTCGGCGATGTTGATGCGATCCCGTTGTGCATCCGTTCCAAGGAAGTAGACGACATCGTTAACACGGTTCGTTTGCTTGCAGGTTCCTTCGGCGGCGTTAACCTTGAGGATATCTCGGCACCTCGTTGCTTCGAGATCGAGAGAAAGCTCAAAGAGTGCTGCGATATTCCGATTTTCCATGATGATCAGCACGGCACGGCTGTCGTATGTCTCGCAGCTATGCTCAATGCTTTGAAGGTTGTCGGCAAGAAGATTGATGAGATCCGTGTGGTAACGAGCGGTGCCGGTGCTGCCGGAATCGCGATCATCAAGCTCCTCATCTCCATGGGTCTGAAGGATGTTGTTATGTGCGACCGCAAGGGTGCGATCTACAAGGGTCGTGACGGTTTGAACCCGGAGAAGGAAGTTATCGCCGAGATGACGAACCAGCAGATGCGCAAGGGCAGCCTTGAGGAAGTTATCAAGGGTGCTGACGTATTCATCGGTGTTTCCGCTCCCGGCTGTGTAACGCCTGAGATGGTTAAGAGCATGGCTCCCAAGGCTATCCTCTTCCCGATGGCTAACCCGACTCCCGAGATCATGCCCGATGAGGCTAAGGCAGCCGGCGCAGCAGTTGTCGGAACCGGCCGCAGCGACTTCCCGAACCAGATCAACAACGTGCTCGCGTTCCCGGGCATTTTCCGCGGTGCGCTTGATGTTCGCGCTCGCGACATCAACGATGAGATGAAGATTGCTGCTGCAAGAGCAATTGCCTCGTTCGTAACCGACGACAAGCTCTCCGCAGACTACATCATCCCGAGTGCTTTGGATAAGACCGTGGCACAGGCTGTTGCCAAGGCAGTTGCAGAGGCAGCTCGCAAGAGCGGCGTTGCACGTCTGTAATCAGTGTAATATTGTAAAAAATACGGCGGCTTTTGACTATTATGGCAGGAGCCGCCGATTTTTTAAATCTGCGTTTTCTGATGAAAGCGTGTGGAATAGGAGGGAAAAATGAAAAAGCATTGGTATCGTTGGCTGCTTATGCTGGTCGTAGTCATTATGTCCATGAGCCTTCTTGCTGCATGTGATGATGACGATGACGATGACGGCGGCAATAACAACTCAGAGCCTACACCGACGGTGGCGGCAGACTATGAAGTGAACGACGAGAAACTGCCGGTGTCCGAGGATGTTGTGCCGTCCGGTTTCTGGAACTGGCATAACAACGAGCGCTCCTGCTGGTATCCCGGCGAGGCAATGATGGGCGAGAGAAGCAAGTACTGGAAATGTTATGCGGACGACAAATACGACATTTACATTCGCAGTCGTTCCACAAGCAATATTTCGGTGCTCTCCGAAGCATTTGCCGCGACCAAGACATTCATGGAAGATCTCGATGAGGATCTTAATGACGAAGGCGATTTCACCGACGTCGCTTTGGCTTCCGGTAAACCGGAGAAAGTAAACATCGGCGGAAAAGTATTGTACAAATCCGCTATTACCTGTAAAGACGCCGTGACCGGCGCAGAGAAGACCATGGATGCGTACGTGGAGATGTACGATTCCAAAATGGTGTTCTACATTGTCGATGAGAAGGTTGCCGGCTCGTCCGATATCGCATTGAACGGAATCGTGAAGACGATGCGTCTCGACGGAAAAGCTTACGACGGAATCGAAGGAAATCCTCTCGGACCGGTCGAGAAGCCTACGGAAGAGCCTACTCCTACGGAGAAACCGACTCCCACGGAAGAACCGACTCCTACGGAGACTCCGACTCCGACCGAAGAGCCGACTCCGACCGAAGAGCCGACTCCGACAGAGGAGCCGACCCCGTCCGAATCACCCACTCCGTCCGAAGAACCTACGCCGGAAGTGACGCCTACGGAAGACCCTACACCGGTGCCGACACAGGGCGTTATCGATGAACTCAAGACGAAAGTCTTCGATCACACCGATCTGGCTCTCAAGATCAGCATTCCGGACGTCGATGAGCAGTACATCGAGAAATTGAGCGGCGCTCTGTGTGTTGAGACTGACGAGTATGTGTTCCTGTATTACGGAATGGACTACTTTGACGGCGGCATCGTTGTGGACGTTAATGATTTTCCGAATGTTATTCAGGACTATGACGATCTTGCTTCTGCCATGATCATGGAGAAGATAGAAGTCAAAACCGACGATAAGACCAAAGTTGTAATGAGTGCTACCGATACTCGCGGTATTATGCAGCCGATTCACAATATGGTTTGGAAGGAAGAAGACGGAACTACCGTAAGCGGTTGCGGCCGTTGCTATGTATTCGATGCAACGCAGGCTCCCGGTGTGTATGTAGTGGTTTACCTGGTTAAGGGCGCTAATCGCGATACGAACTATACAGACCGTCACGCCGCGATCGAGGAGATGCTCAGTGCTTGTGCAGAGAGCGTTGCACCATACGGGCCTCTCGGAAGCACGAAATACACATTCTGGGAGAAGACTCTACAGGATGGTTCCGAAGTGATGCTTGTGTACCCCGAAGAGGCGATCACTGCCGTCGAGGAAGACACCTCGAAGACCGGATATCGCTTCTACTTCAACGAGGAGAAGACCGGTTACTATCTCATTGAGCATTTTACGCCGATTGACCGCATTAAGACTTCGCTTGATTATTTCGACTATCTCAAAGAGAGATTTGCCGACGAAGAGATCGAATTCGGCGATCTGAACGATGAAGTCGAATCCCGCATGGATTTCCTGAACATGGCGATGACATACGAGATCGACGACGTTGTCTACATCGAAGATATGTATGCGTACATCGATGACAACGGCGACATGTGGTACCTCTGCCTCTACGGCGAAGAGGACGATGTTGAGGATCAGGATGAGATTCTGGAGTACTTCCTGTGGTCGATGCATCCGATCGAGGATTGATGCATAATTGAATAATGCCAAAGGCGCCTTCCGTTGCAGTTACAGCCGGCAACGTGAGGGCGCCTTCTTTCTTCGAAAATGTTATCGAATCAGTTATAGAATCGCATTGCATACCGTAATACGTTTGTTACTGCATACAAAAACATTCCGAAAATAATGAAGAAATATTCAAATATGCACTGGTTTTCACTATTTTACTATGCTATACTCGTAATACTGGAATAGGCAAGATCGTATCATATTCACAGTAAAAAAACTATTTACGGAGGTGTGTATGCATACAAAGGAATTTGTTTCTTCTGCCATGGGAAAGGTGGCAAGAAGAACACGCAGGGGCATTGCAGCTGTAGCTATGATGATCCTTGCTGCGCTGATTTACTGTCAGCTGGGCTATGCGGCAGAGAGTAGTTTGTCCGGGGGTGCGGACAATCAAATCTCCAAGGCGTCTCTAGGGGGCAAAGCCGTTTCGTACGCTGCATGTAACCACAGTTACTCATGGGTAGTTGTCACGAAACCTACCTGTACCAAGGCAGGGGAACGCCAATGGAAGTGCTCGAAATGCGGGGATACAACTAGATGGGATACGGTTCCTCCAACGGGGCACACATGGGTTTCAAAGTCGAAAACCAAACCTACGTGTACAAAGGACGGTAAGGAAACGTTCGAATGCTCCGTTTGTAAAGAGCAGAAAACGGAAACGCTTACCAAACTCGGTCATTCTTATGAATGGAAAGTTGCCGTAGATGCTACGTGCGAAAAGTCCGGAGAAAGACGCTATACATGTACAAGATGCGGGGATGTTTCCAGATATGACACTATTCCGCTGCTGGGACACAAATGGGAGCTCAAATCGACGGTAGACTCTACCTGCGCGAAAGAAGGAACGAAAACATATAAGTGTTCCAGATGTGCGCAAACAAAAACGGAAGCTATTGCGAAGAAGTCACATACGTTCAACACTGTGACAACGCTTAAGCCGACGTGTACTGAATCAGGAGAGTCGGCAACGAAGTGTACGGTGTGCGGTTATATCAGCGATAAACAGAAGATCTCTCCGCTCGGACATGACTTTCAGTATACGAATACGGTGGCTTCCACGTGTGTGAAAGCCGGTTCCAAGAATTATAAATGTTCGCGCTGCTCGGCAACGAAGTCGGAAGCACTTCCGTTGGCATCGCATTCGTATGAATGGGTGGTAGCGGTAGCGGCTACATGTGAAAAGGCCGGAGAGAGACGGTACACCTGTACACAATGTAAGGACGTTTCCAGATATGACACGGTTCCGGTACTGGGACATGATTGGAAAGTCACATCGACGGTGGATTCCACTTGTTCGAAAGAAGGAACGAAGACTTCCAAGTGTTCCAGATGCTCGAAAACAAAAACGGAAACCATCGCGAAAAAGGCTCATTCATATACCACGGTAACGACAGCGGCGACGTGTACCAAGAACGGAGAAACTGCAGAGAAGTGTAAGGTCTGCGGTTATGTTAAGAGTTCAACGCCGATAACGATGCTCGGACATGATTGGCAACTCACGGGAACGGTTGCTTCCACGTGTGTGAAAGCCGGCTCCAAGAATTATAAGTGCTCGCGCTGTTCGGCAACGAATTCGGAAGCGCTTCCGTTGGCATCGCATTCGTATGAATGGGTTGTAGCGGTAGCAGCTACGTGTGAAAAGGCAGGAGAGCGACGATACACCTGTACACAATGTAAGGACGTTTCCAGATATGACACGGTTCCGGTACTGGGTCATGACTATCAATTAGTGAATACGGTTCCGGCAACGTGTGTGAAAGCCGGATCCAAGAACTACAAATGCTCGCGTTGTTCGGCAACGAAGTCTGAAACGATCGCTATGACGTCGCATTCGTATGAATGGGTGGTAGCGGTTGAAGCAACGTGTGAAAAAGCAGGCGAGAGACGGTACACCTGTAAGAATTGTAAGGACGTTTCCAGATATGATACTGTTCCGGTACTGGGACATGATTGGAATGTCACATCGACGGTGGATTCCACTTGTGCGAAAGAAGGAACGAAGACTTCTAAGTGTTCCAGATGCTCGAAAACAAAAACGGAAACCATCGCGAAGAAGTCCCATGCATTCGTGACGGTAACAACAGTTCAGGCAACGTGTACTACCGCAGGGGAATCGGCAACGAAGTGTTCCAAATGCGGTTATATCAGTGATACACAGAAAATTGCTCCGCTGGGACATGACTATCAATTGGTGAATACGGTTCCGGCAACGTGTGTGAAGGCCGGCTCCAAAAACTACAAATGCACGCGTTGTTCTGCAACAAAGTCGGAAACGATCGCTATGACGTCGCATTCGTATGAGTGGGTGGTAGCGGTAGAATCAACGTGTGTAGAGCCCGGCGAGAGACGGTACACATGTAAAATATGTGGGAATGTTACAAAATATGATATTGTTACGGCACCGGGACATGATTGGAAAACCACATCTACTGTGGATTCCACTTGCGCGAAAACCGGAACGAAAACATATAAATGTTCCAGATGCTTGAAAACAAAAACAGAAACAATCGCGAAAAAGTCACATACATTCGCAACGGTAACAACAGTTCAGGCAACATGTACTACCGCAGGGGAATCGGCAACGAAGTGTTCCCAATGCGGTTATATCAGTGATACGCAGAAAATTGCTCCGCTCGGACATGATTGGAAACTTACATCAACGGTAGACTCAACTTGTGCGAAAGCCGGAACAAAAACATATAAGTGTTCCAGATGTTCAAATACAAGAACGGAAACCATCGCGAAAAAGTCTCATGTTTACCAGTGGACGACGGTTACAGCACCCACGGAAAAAACTGTCGGTTCCGAGAAATACGCCTGCAAAAATTGCGGTACGGTATCCAAAACCAGAGAATTGTACCTCATTTCCTTCTATGCAAACGGCGGAAAAGGCATTCCTGCAAATCAGACGAAAAAGCAGGGTGTGAACCTGACTATTTCCTCTACGGTTCCGACCAAGGACGGATATACCTTTATGGGATGGAGCGCGGGTGCGAACTCCACGGTAATCCTCTACAAACCGGGTGCTACATGCAGTTTGGATCAAAACTTAAAACTGTACGCTGTATGGCAGTCTAAAAACTGCACGGTTAAGTATGATTTGAATGGCGGTAAGGGTACGTTACCGGCAGCCGTAACCGTTGCACGTGGCGCTACCGTGAAGGTTCCTTACACGAACATTACCAGAACCGGATACTGGTTCCTTGGTTGGGCTGAGTCGTCAACAGCGACGGCGGCACAGTACAAGGCTAACTCTGAAGTTGTTGCCAATAAGGAAGTTAAAACGCTCTATGCAGTGTGGAAGATTAAGACGTTCACACTTTCATTTGATGCAAACGGAGGAACTAATCCTCCGGCGAACAAGACATATAAATACGGCGATACGGCTGTTGTTCCGAGCACTTCTATCAAGCGCGAGGGATACTATTTCATGGGCTGGAACACTGATCCTTCTTCGACGAAAGCTCCGTACAGATCCGGTAGCAATATCGTTATGACAGAATCAGTAAAATTGTATGCTGTTTGGGCAGCTCAAGTCCGTACTGTGGAGTTTGATGTAAATGGCGGAACGGGGAAGTTGCCGGATAGAATTGTTTCAAAGTATGATAAGACTGTGGAAATCGGCAAGGCGTCTGTAGAACGTTCCGGTTACTATTTCATAGGATGGTCGATTGATCCGAATGCCAGAAAACAAGAGTATAATTCCGGTTCCAAGATTACGTTGAAAAACGATTTGAAACTGTATGCTGTTTGGCTGCCCAAGAAGTGGCAGGTGACTTTTGACGCAAACGGAGGTACAGGCAAACTCCCCAGCGGTTTTACCACTGAAACAGATGTATGGCATGCAATCGGTTCAGCGACGCCAACTAAAAAGGACTATAAGTTTATTGGTTGGTCGACATCTCCGACTGCTACCAGAGCAACGTATTCACCGAATGGTTCTATCAGAGTTTCGGAAGCAGAGACCGGCCTGAAAAACATCGTATTGTACGCTGTTTGGGAACATGAAGACTGCACTTTGACGTTCGATTTGAATGGTGGAGCTTCCGGCGCGCCTGAAAAAATTACGGTTGCGTGGGGATCTACTGTAAAAATCCCCAAATGTCCTAATATCAGTCATGGATTAGGTAAAACTTATTTCCTGGGATGGTCGACCAAAAAGACCGATAAATTCACAGCTAAGGATACAGATGTTGAGTACGTAGGTGGCGATAATAAGAGATACGCCAATACTATCGTACTGAAAGGCAATGTAACCTTATATGCAGTATGGCGGCATTATCATACATTCGACGATTGTTATTACAGGAATGGCGTTCATCAAGATTACTGCACATCCTGCGAAAAATGGATTGATGGAACACATAACTTGAATACTTTTGCTGAGTATGTGTATGGTAAGAATAACGCTAAGGTGCTGACCGGAAATCATATCAACATTTGTTGTTCGGATATTAATCCTACTACGGAGCGGTGCGGCTTTTATGAGAAAGAGCCTTGCCATGCATATGTTAAGAGTTGGAAATACTATCATGAGGTCACTAAGAGTGATGGAAAACAATTCGAGGTCTATTATCGATTCGGCCTTTGCTCAGAATGCGGCACCCTTGTTACTGATTATGTTGTAATCGGTGCTATTAGCAAAGTAACTGAAGATGATATTTGGGGTGGAATCATCAGCTTGGCTCTGGATTTCTTGCCTGGCAAGGTCGGTACTGTTTGGAGTTGGATTTCTGAAGGTATCACTGGTGCAGAGCTTAAAGAGTTGATAGATGAAGCGAGTCTTCAGTTGGATTTTGGAACTGCAGCATTTGACAGGATGAAGAAGCTTACTACTTCTGATGAAATTCAGATTGCAAAAGGATATTTCAACCCTGATTCGATTCTGGATTATGCGGATACCGTATACTCCAAATACAATCGATCTGATACGACACCTTTGATGACTCCGGATCTGGTGCCTCAGGGTTACCTTGGGTGCTATTGATTTACAGTTCTGAGTATTCAGTGCTTTTTGCTTAAAAGCTGTGCCTTTTTTGGTCGCAGCCTAAACCGGAAAAACAAAGTCCGAGGCGTTTTCGCCTCGGACTTGTGTTTATAACAGTTTTTTGTTTTTAGTCTTGAGCAATCACTCTCCGAGATGATCAATCTCTTCCTGCGTGGCAATCTTGAAGCCGTTGTCAATCAACAGCTTTGCGCCGGTCTCGCGGTCCGACAGACGGAAAATGATCAGTGCGTTGTTGTCGTTCGCATAGTTGAACGAGTAGAGATATTCCACGCTGATTCCGGCATTTTCCAAGAGCTGAAGAGCACGGTGAAGTCCGCCGGGCTCGTTCGGGATTTTGGCACAGACAACGTGGTTTTTGCGAGCGGAGTAGCCGGCTTCCTTGAGAAGATCGAGGCAGGTCTGAATGTCCTCGTCCTTCACGATAAATCGAACGATACCGAATTCCGCCATATCGGCGATCATCAGAGCCAGAATGTCGACGTTGTGATCCTTGAGAAGACCGGTCAGCTGGCAGAGCGTGCCGTGTGCGTTGATGAGATATACGGAAACCTGATGTACGAACATAAGTAACCTCCTTTAGACAATATGTAATGACCTCCGATTTGTAGGTTCGTGGATTTACCTGTATACTATAAGTCGGCTAAGACAATGGTAACAGGGATTACCGCATACAAATGGAGGTCATCAAATGAATTATAGCACAGTCTACGTAGGAA
>JAFRYE010000013.1 GCA_017441265.1 Lachnospiraceae bacterium
AGGCGGGCGCATAGGCAGTTTCGAGGACTGTTCGAGCGAAGCGAGTTCCGCAGAAACTGCCTTGCATATGCGCACATCGCGCATTCTTAGTCCGCCTTTAGCAGTCCTTGAGCACTTCGATTCCGTCCGCCGGCAGGCGGTCTTTTCCCGGTTCGTACCTACCGGATACAGGAAATCGCGCACCCGGTAGGTGCGCGAGCACTTCTTGCCTGCCGCCGGCAGGCGGCTTTTTCCCGGTTCGTACCTACCGGATACTGAAAATCGCGCACCCGGTAGGTGCGCGAGCACCACTTGCCTTTCAGCAGGTCAAGTCGAAGCGCCTGGACTGCTGCGAGAACAGCCGGTGGACGGTGTCGAAAGCGAGAAAGGACATTGCGGCTTGCGCGAGTGCCTCGCGCAAGGGCGACTTAGAACGCGCGGCGGGCGCATAGGCAGTTTCGAGGACTGTTCGAGCGAAGCGAGTTCCGCAGAAACTGCCTTGCATATGCGCACACCGCGCATTCTTAGTCAGCCTTTAGCAGTCCTTGAGTGCTTCGACACCGACTATTTAATGTTCTCTCTCCAAGTTGCAGGCTTGAACTCGTGCAGGATCGGCAGAAGTCTCTGGTCAACATCGATCTTCAGCACGGAGTTGAAGTTGTTGGTCGCGATCATCTGCCCTGCGAAACCGACGATGACAACAATTTCCTTGTCCGAAAAATACTTCCGAAGTCCGTCGAAGATCTCGTCCGAAACGTCCGTAGGGTTCTTTACAATGGACTGTGCCAAAGAGACAAGGATCTGCTCCTTATCATCGTACACAAGGTTGTGCGGGTCGAGGCCGAGGCCCTTCACGTCGCTGATAAAGAACAGCGAGCACAGCTGGCAAGAGTTCGTGGTGGAAATTGCGTGTGCGTAGAGGATCGCGTCCTTCTCGCCGATGACCTCCACAAGGCGGTTCCAGGACGTGTACCAGCCCATGTATGCGTCGTAGGTTGCCGCATCGTTCAGCAAGCCCTTCTTCATGTTCGTGACGGCGTTTCTGCCCGCCAGTTCGTCGTAGCGCTCCTTCTCAGCGCCGGTTACCTCATTTTGCTCTGTCAGATGAATTCGTGCCATATCTTTATTCTCCTTTATCTCATGATGTTATAGTGCCAAAGTTAATATCTCTTCGATCGCTTCCGCGGTGAGCGGAAGGTAGTGACCCACGGGGCCGTTTCGCGTCGCCCGCTTCGCCATCACCGCGAAGTCCGTGCTGTCGATGCCGAGTTCCGTGAGCGTCGTGCGCAGCGACAGTTTTCGGAAAATGCGCTCCAGTTCGGCGGCCAGAAGATTCGCTCTCTCCTTCTCGCCGTAGAGGAAGGTATCGGCTCCGAAGACGCGTGTCGCGAGAAGCGCCGGTCTCCAGGGCTTTCGCTCCGCCATGTATTTGACCCAGGCAACCAGAACAACCGCCATGCCTTCGCCGTGTGTGATGTTGTACTGCGCGGACAGCTCGTGCTCAATCCGGTGCGAGCCCCAGTCGGCTCTGCGGCCTGCGTCCAAGAAATTGTTGTGCGCCACGCTCGCAAGCCACTGCAGCTCGCCGCGGGCGTTGATGTCCGTAGGGTTCGTGATCAGCCGCTCCCCGTTGACCAGCAGAGCGCGGATCGCCCCCTCGATCAGGAAGTCGGTGGTGTCCGAGTGAAGTTCATCCGAAAAATAACGCTCCAGCAAATGCGCCAGCACATCCGCGACTCCGACTGCCGTCTGGTACGCCGGAAGGTTGGCCGTGTACTGCGGGTTCATGATCGCGAACTTCGGGATGATGCGGTCATCCTCGAAGTCGAGCTTCCACTCGCCGTTCGAGAGGATCGCCGCATTGGACGTCTCCGAGCCGGACGAGGCCGTCGTTGCGATCACGCCGATGGGCAGCACGCTCTTCGGAGATACGCCCTTCTCAAAGAAGTCCCAGACATCGCCGTCGTAAGGAATTCCGAGTGCGACTGCCTTTGCCGTATCGATGGAGCTTCCGCCGCCGACGGCAAGCACGAAGTCCACGTGGTCCCGTCTTCCCTGCGCAACCAGCTTGCGCACCAGATCGATGCTCGGATTGGGAACAACTTCGCCGCTCTCGGAAAAGTCGATTCCGAGTTTCGTCACGGCATCCAGAACGGCTCCGTAGATTCCTAATGTTTTGATGAAATCGCCGCTGTAAACAAGCAGAAGCGACGTCGCTTTCTTTTCCCGGAGAAGGTCGGCGAGCTGTCGCTCGCTTCCCTCTCCGAACACGATCTTCGCGGGATTATAGTATGTAAAACCGATCATGACTTTGTCCTTTCCCTGCGCATTTTTCGAAGAATGCCGGATTACTTCAAAGGAACTACCGCGCCGTCGTACTTGCCCTCGATGAACTTCTTTACGTCCTCGCTCTGAAGAACCTCAACCAACGTCTTGAGCGCCGCGTTGTCCTTCTTGCCGGGAACCGTCGCGATGATGTTGCCGTAGGTCTGCGCCGCAAGGCCGTCATTTGCCTCGACCGCCAGAGCCTGGCTTACGTGAAGGCCGCCCTCGATCGCGTAGTTGCCGTTGATGACTGCGATGTCAACATCGGGAAGCGCTGCTACGAGCTGCTCCGGAGCAAGCTCCTTGAACTTGATGTTCTTCGGGTTGGACTCGATGTCACCTACCGTTGCGGTGATGCCTGCGCCCTGCTTCAGGGTGATGATGCCCTCCTGCGCCATCAGAAGAAGTGCTCTGGCCTCGTTGGTTACGTTGTTGGGAACCGCTACGGTTGCGCCGTCCGGAAGATCCTTGAGATCCTTGGTGCGTCCTGCGTAGATGCCGAAGGGCTCATAGTGGATCGCGCCGATGGAAATGAGGTCGCTCTTATTTTCCTTATTGAACTGCTCAAGATACGGAACATGCTGGAAATAGTTTGCGTCAAGGCTGCCCTCGATAACGCCGGTGTTCGGCGTGATGGAATCTTCGAGTTTAACGATCTCGAGGGTAATGCCTTTTTCCTTGAGAATCGGCTTTACGTACTCGAGGATCTCTGCGTGAGGAACGATGTTTGCGCCTACTTTGATGGTCTTGCTGTCTCCGGATGCGGAGTTGTTCTTGTCCTTGCCGCATCCGGCGAGCGCCAGTGCGAAAATGAGTGTGAGTACTGCGACAAATACTTTCTTTTTCATGATATTGATCTCCTTGTATGAATGTTTGTTTTTTTGTATTGTATTGATAAACGGGAACCGCAGCATTCCGGATATGCATGGGATTCGGGTTTATTTGTTTGTTCCGGTCAGTTCTTCCGCCGGATCTTCGAGAGAAGTCCTCCCGCTCCCTGGATCAGCATGACCATGATCACCAGAAGGATTACGGTCGTCCAGAGAACGTCTTTCTGATAACGGTAGTAACCGTACTGCAGCGCGATCGCGCCGAGGCCTCCGCCTCCGATCACGCCTGCCATTGCCGAGTAGCCGAGGACCGTGGCTACGTTGATGGCCGCTCCCTGCAGAAGCGACGGCGCCGCCTCGGGCAGGATGAAATGTATGATAATATGCAGAGGTGATGCGCCCATGGAGGTCGCCGCCTCGATGATCCCCGGCTGAACCTCACACAGCGAGGCTTCCACCATTCGCGCGACGATCGGGATGGCTCCGACCGTGAGCGGCACGATCGCCGCCGTCGTCCCGATGGACGAGCCGGTCACCCAGCGCGTAAAAGGAATCAATAATACCAGTAAAATGAGGAACGGCAGCGAACGCACGAGGTTCACCAGAACTCCGATGACCAGGTTGACCGGACGGTTTTGCAGCAGTCGTCCTTTTGCGGTCGCGTACAGGATCACTCCCAGCGGGAGTCCCACAACGTAGGCGTACAGCGAAGCGTATGCCGTCATCCGAAGTGTCTCCCAGACGCCGTTTTTGATGGCTTCTATGATGTAATCGCTCATGCTTCATCCACCTCCGATATCGCCAGTCCTTTGTCACGGAAGTAGTCCACAACGATCTTCCGATCACGTTCCTCCTTCGGCAGCTCCAGAACCATCTGGCCGTATCCGACGCCGCCCACGCTCTTGGTGTTGGCGCTTAGGATGTTGACCTTCTGTCCGGTGGTCGCCACGAGATCCGCGATGAACGGTTCCTTCGCTGACAGCCCGTCAAATGCGATGCGGATCAGCCGGCTGTTCTCATCCGACGGATCGTAAGGGTTGCTCGGGAACACCAGTTTCTTGGCCGCTCTCGACTTCGGCGCCCGGAAGACTTCCTTCACGTCCCCGACCTCGGCGAGGTTGCCGTCGTCGATGATCGCGACTCTGTCGCATATACGCTCCACCACGGACATTTCGTGCGTGATGATCACGATCGTCAGTTTCTGTTCCCGGTTGATCTTCTGCAGAAGCTCCAAAATCTCGCCCGTGATCTTCGGATCCAGCGCACTTGTCGCCTCGTCGCAGAGCAGAACCTTCGGATTAGCCGCCAGCGCTCTGGCGATTGCCACCCGCTGCCTCTGTCCGCCGGACAGCCTTGCAGGGTATTCTTTTTCTTTCTCGGAAAGGCCGACGACCTCAAGCATTTTCCGAGCGATCTCCTTTCGCTCCTTTCGGCCGACGCCCGCGATACGAAGCGGCTGTTCCACGTTCTTGATCACGGTTCGCTGCTGGAGAAGATTGAACCCCTGAAATATCATCGCAATCGAGCGGCGCACCTTGCGAAGTTCTCTCGCCGACAGGTCTGCGAGGTCTCTTCCGAAATACTTTACGCTGCCCGAGGACACCTCCGTCAGGCGGTTTAAGGTCCGCACCAGTGTTGATTTGCCGGCGCCGCTCATTCCGATGATTCCAAAGATCTCTCCTTCGCGGATCGTAAAGCTCACATCGCGAAGTGCCGTAAAATCCTTCCCCTCATTGCGATAGGTCTTGGATACACCGCTCAATTCGTATACTGTTGACGGGTCACTCATCGTACCATCCGTCCTCTCAATCATATAATCCTTTGCTTATATACCGGTCGCCGCGGTCCGGGAAGACAGTGACGATATTGCCGTGATCGATGCGCTCAGCAAGCCTTAAGGCCGCCGCGAGAGCCGCTCCCGACGAGGAACCGGCCAGGACGCCTTCCCTGCGCGCCAGTTCCTTCACGGTGGCAAATGCCTCCGCGTCCGTCACTTTGATAACCTCGTCGACCAACGACATGTCCATTGTCTTGGCAATGAAGTCGTTGCCGATGCCCTCGATGTCGTAGTCCGCGTGCTCCCCGCCGCCGATCGTCGATCCGACCGGATCCGCGAGCACTCCCCGTACGGAGGGCTTCTGTTCCTTCAGATAGCGGACGATTCCTCTGAACGTTCCGCCGCTGCCGGCGCCGGCTACGAAGTAGTCGACTTCGCCGTCAAGCTGACGCCAGATTTCCGGTCCCGTGGTCTCGTAATGCGCCTGCGGGTTAGCCGGATTGTCGAACTGCTTTAAGGAAATCGCTCCGGGGATCGTTGCGATGATCCGCTCCGCCTCCCTCGACGCTCCGAGCATTCCGTCCTCGCGCGGCGTGTTGACGATCTCGGCTCCCAGTGCCCGAAGAACTTTCTGCTTCTCCTGGGAGAATTTTTCGGGAACCGTGAAGATGACCCGGTAGCCTTGGTTGAGCGCCGCGATCGCGATGCCGATGCCGGTGTTGCCGGCCGTGGCGTCCACGATGGTGCTTCCCTCGTGAAGAAGTCCCCGGCGCTTCGCGTCGTCGATCATGTACATTCCGACGCGGTCTTTGACGCTGCCGGCCGGATTAGCCAGTTCAAGCTTCGCGTACAGCCGCACGTCCTTCTTTGTCTCGAAATTCTGAAGCCGAAGGATCGGGGTGTTGCCGATCATGCTTCGGATGTCCATATATAAATCCATTCGTATCACCCCCCTTACCGTCTTGCGGCTTCGATTGCCTGCCGCAGGTCGTCGATCAGATCGTTCACATCCTCGATGCCGACGGAGAAGCGAATGAGCTCGTCCACAATGCCGGTCTGCCGGCGAATATCCGCCGGAATGGATGCGTGCGTCATGCTCGCCGGATGGCACACAAGCGACTCCACGCCGCCCAGGCTCTCCGCAAGCGTTATTAACTTAAGGTTTCGGAAAAATGCTCGATAATCGAACTCGTCCCTGAGGACGAAAGAGATCATTGCGCCCGGCCCGTCCGCCTGCTTCTTCTGCACGGCGTATCCGGGATCCGAGGCAAGCCCCGGAAAATAAACCCTCTTCACGTAGCCGCTTTCCTGCAGCCACTCCGCAATGCGCTGCGCGTTGGCAACGTGGCGATCCATCCGGACGCCGAGAGTTTTGATCCCGCGGATGACCAAGAAACTGTCGAACGGGGAGAGAACTCCGCCGATCGCGTTTTGTAAGAAATACAACCGTTCCGCGATTGCTTTGTCCCGGAGCGCCACAAGGCCCGAGATCGTGTCGCTGTGTCCGCCGAGATACTTCGTCCCGCTGTGCAGGACGATGTCCGCACCGAGCTGCAGCGGCCGCTGAAGATACGGCGTGAGGAACGTGTTGTCAACGATCAGGAGGACTCCGGCCATCTTCGCTATCTCAGCGGTCCTTGCAATGTCTGTCACGCTCAGAAGCGGATTGGCCGGTGTTTCGATATAAATGGCTTTCGTTTCCGGATCAATCGCTGCCTCGATCTTCGCCGAGTCGGTGGTGTCGACGATCTCGTACCGAAGACCCAGAGGCTTGAACACTTTATCAAGGATCCGGAAAGTTCCGCCGTAAATGTTGTCGGAAATGATGATCTTGTCTCCCGCCGTAAACAGCGAGAGAACCGTGTGGATCGCTGCGAGCCCCGAGGCAAATGCAAGTCCGTACTCGCCGCCCTCAAGATCTGCGATCAATTTCTCCAGAGCCGCTCTCGTCGGGTTTCCGGTTCTGGAGTACTCCCAGCCGGTGTTGACTCCGAGCTCGCTCTGCTTGTAAGTTGATGTCTGGTAGATCGGAACGTTGACCGCTCCGGTAGTCTTGTCTCCGTCGATGCCTCCGTGAATCAGGAGGGAATTCAATGCGTAACCCATTGTGGTAATACCTCGTTTTCGTGTTGTTTTTAGTTTGGTTCGCCGCCGTTTGATCGGTCATTTTCCGAAAAAAGGCAACAAAAACGGGAGCCTGTGTTCAAGCTCCCGAGCATACGGCATTTGTTAACATTTCACTTCATCGACATCGACGTTGTTCCTTGTTGAGGCGCATCGAAAAGCAGCCGAATGCACCAGCCATATGTAATGCCCGGGATTGTACTTGCATTCGACAACACATCATCTCGTAATTGTTGGTTGTAAACCGCTTCATCGTGGACGCCTCCTTTCGTTTCGTTTGTGCGATGACACGATAATAACACTATTAACCTACTATGTCAATAGGTAATTTGAAAAATTTTTCTTGCCTGCCGCCGGCAGGCGGCCTTTTTCCAACTTGTACCTACCGGATACCGAAAATCGCGCACCCGGTAGGTACGCGAGAGCTTCTTGCCTGCCGCCGGCAGGCGGTCTTTTCCCGGTTCGTACCTACCGGATACCAAAAAACGCGCACCCGGTAGGTACGCGAGAGCAAGAAGCCTGCCGCCGGCAGGCGGCCAATCTCTGGTTTGTACCTACCGGATACAGGAAAACGCGTATCCGGTAGGTACGCGGGAGCAATTGTAGTAATTTTCCATAAAGCGGCAGTGGATCATAGCTGCCTTGTTCTGTCGAAAACAGCCAAAAACGAGGCCTTCGTTTCTACTTGCAAAGTCTTGAACGATAACGATATACTTTTCTAAAAAGCACTGAGAAGTGTGAACAGGGGGAAAGTATGGATTGTTATCAATTGGAAAGAAACGGCGAAGCAATACGGGAATTGCTGCTGGAAAGAAAAATCATGTTGAAGCAGATCGGCAGGGAACTCCGGAGCGGGCAGAAAAAGCGGCCGGAAGGCAGAATCCGGGTAGTGCGTTGTCGAAAAGGATTTCAATGTTACTGGAAGGGAAAAAACGAAGACAAATGGCGGTATCTTCCCAAGAAGAATGAGGATATCGCAAGAAAAATCGTGAATTCTGAATTTCGTGAAGCGCTTTTGCAAAAGGTAAAAAAAGAACTGCTGACAATCGAAGAATGGGGCGACGAGGGAATCCCGGGAAGCCTTTTGACCGTTTACGATGAGCTTTCCTATGGCAGAAAGCGGATGGTCGCGGGAATCATTTCCGAAGATGAGGAAATCGTGAGAGAGTTTTATGCGGATACCTATGAGCCGCTGGAGACATTTGGCGAGAACAAGCAGTTTGCGACTGCGCGCGGGGAATATGTCCGTTCCAAAGCCGAATGGATGATCGCAGAGATGCTGAACCAATACGGAATTCCGTATCAATATGAGTACCCGCTGATCCTGAAGGGACATAGGACTGTGAGACCGGATTTTCGATGTCTGAATGTCCGGCTGAGAAAAACAGTGCTTTGGGAGCATTTGGGAAGAATGGACGATGAGGAGTATGTTAATTCGGCGATTCGCAAGATACAGAAATATGAGGCTAATGGTTACACTCTCGGAACGAACCTGATCATAACAATGGAAACGTCAGAATGTCCGTTAACTCCGGAATCGGTGGAGAGTCGGATCCGTGCGATGCTGATTTAGATGCCGCCGATCACAAGGAGTAACGGAATCCGCTGCTTTCGTAATGCAACAGTGGTTTTGCTCGTTTGGGAAAGGTTGCAATAAAAACTCATTTTGAGCAATCGGAGGTGGACGGCGCAGTTTTTTTGTGCTATAATCCTGCCTGGTTTCAGGGGGGAACCGGAATTGTAAAAGAAAGGAAGATTCGCGCAGGGGGGCGCGAAGAAGCAGTATGAGAAAGAAGAATAGTTGTTTTGCAGGCAAATGGGTCGGCGTGGCTATGCTGGCCTTTTTGTTGTGCAGTCTGTGCCTTGCGGGGTGCGGAAAGGAGGATTCAAACAAGAACAATGAGGCGACGCCGGGGGTAACGGCAGAGCAACAGCCGGCGGCAACGCAGACACCGACGGTGACACCGACGTCGACACCGTCTCCGACGCCGACGGTTCCATTTTACAAAGAAGCGTATGAAACTGCAGGACGCAGCGATGTGTACCGGTTGCCGATCGTAACGCCGGCCGCCGAAACGAGTTGCAACTGCATTCGGGTTTCGGGGGATTACGCCCTGTTTTCAATCACGCAAAGTGAGTCGGGCGAAGAGTCCGAAGATAAGCCGATTCGGTACAGTTATGCGCTCATGAGACCGCTCGTGAG
Organism: Lachnospiraceae bacterium; assembly: GCA_017441265.1. GTDB lineage: Bacteria > Bacillota > Clostridia > Lachnospirales > Lachnospiraceae > ISDg. Next base: position 9,239 of record JAFRYE010000013.1, read on the forward strand.
CAAGGAAGTCAAGTATCTGGAGCCGGGATTTATCGCGGGGGTGTCCGTGCTTTTTGAGGACGGATCCTTTTTACTGGAAGACTGGGAGAAGCACGTTATCAATCTTTACGACAACACGATGGCACCGGTCCGTTCATACTCGTATGAATCGGGCCTGTATCTGGGAAGTTACGTAGGAGAAGACGACGGAAAATGGTACATTCTCGTCATGGACGACAACCGCGAGACACAATATCTTGCGGTTCCGAAGGACGGCGGCGAGGCGGTGATCGGTGAAAAGCCCGCAAAGCTTGACACTGCATCGGTTGATCCGAAATACCCGTTCGGGTGGGAATCCATGTTTGACGGTTCGTATCCGGCCACGTGGTATTTCCGTGAGAACGACGGCGAGCGGAACGGGATTGCTTTTCCGAAGAGTCGTTTGCGCGAGAAAATGGAATGCATCAACGGAGATATTCTGTGCGGCTGCGGGGGAATCTATTCCGATGAGGAACCGGATATCCGGGAGTTCCGACTGTATGATCTGGCGAAGAAGACGGTCAGCGAGCCAATCGCGGAGAGCGATCTGACGGAGAAGATTCAGTTGCGTGCGGACGCCATACTTCAGAGTCAGGCCGTGCTTTTCTACGCCCAGAGGGCAAGATACAGCGGCGAAGTACTTATGTGGATTCCCGAGGAAACCGATACGCCGATCACGGGGTTCTGCGATTTTTCAAAGGACTCGCCGATCGACTGCCTCAGAAATCTGGTTGGGGAGCTTAAGGAAAATGCCGGTATTGTCATCACCCCGGACCTTATGGCGGATGATCAGGCGCAGGATGATTTTGCGGAGATCATCTATGAGATTGAGTTTGCAAACAACTTCTTTGTCGCCCGAAAGACGAATCCGGAGCTGTTTCCCGAGGGGACGACGATTCACCCGGAAAATATGCGCAACAACACGAACGGGCATTATGAGTTTAATCCGCATGTATTTTCCAAGTTCTATGTGCTGGAGCACGGAGAGGCACGCCGGCAGGCGGTTTTCAATTATGTAGACGCGCTCCGCGCCGGTGAGGAATGGTTTGAGTGCCCCGATGAGGAGACCATGTGGTGGTGTAACGGCCGACTCGGACATTTCTTCTTCCCTGTCGCACAGCCGTATACATTTGTCGGGATTTACAAAAACGGCAAGGGACAGATTCAGTACTACGATTCGAAAGAAGTGTTCCAGGAGAAAGAGCGGGAGTTCGAGGAGATGGTTACGGGCATCATCAACGATGCCGTAGGCGACGATTACACCGATCTGGAGAAGACTCTCGCGCTGTATGAATTCCTCACGGAATACTGCACCTACGACTATGAAATGCTGGAGCACAGCGCGGAATGGATGGATCGGCAGGGCGGCTACCGTGCGCTCATCGAGAAGAAAGGTATTTGCAACGAGTTTGCGTGCCTGTATCAATATCTTTTGCTGCAGTGCGGCGTGGACGCGGAGGAGTCCGGCGGTCCGAGCGTTACCTTCGGTCAGGACTCCCACGCCTGGGTCTATGTCACCATCGACGGAAAAGGATACCTGGTCGACCCGACCTGGGGCGAGACAACCACGCGCGAGCCGATACTTGCGTATTTCCTGTTTACGGACGAGCTCCGTGAGAAGCGTGACGGGTTCCGCGCGTCGAAATTCGATGTGGCCGGCGCCGGCGAGGATAGCCGCAAAAAGTACTCCTTCGAAGCCGTGGACAAGCGGTTTGAGCCGTTGTGGAACGGGATTTATGTAGCGATGGACCGCGAGGCAAAGCGCATCTATTACCACGATTACGACGGGAATCTCTGTGCGTTTGATTACGGGGAGCAGTAAGGAAAAACTGCCGTCGTCGGACGGAAAAGAATACGAAAGCGAGAAGAATTCGGACGATCTCTCCTCGCTTTTTTCTTTTTGTCTACAGTAGTAGAATAGTGTAAATTCAAGGAAAATGATGCTTCCTGAGAATTGGCCTCGAGCTGCTTTCGGGTTTGACATTTTCCGAAAAATGTGGTACAACTGACACGGTTAGCTACAGCTAACCAATCATCCGCAGACTTGCAAAATAGTCTGCATGTACACTGCAATACCGAAGAACGGAGAACACCATGAGACTGAATCATCCATGCGAGGAAATGGTACGTGATGCGGCGAAACTGCCGGCGGATGCCAATATCAAATTGTTTATGCGCCATGCGATACGGTATGACAATCCCGTAAACGGGGACTATTCTTCGCTGTTGCTGACACCGGAGGGGATCCGTATGGCGCAGGACATCGGCAGGAGTCTGGACCGGCCTGTTGGCGGACTGTATGCCAGCACGGTGGAGCGGTGCCGACAGACCGTGCGGGAGATTGCTGCGGGTGCCGGTACGAAAGCGCCGGAGATTGTCTCAAAGGAAGTGTATTCCGGATCTGCGGGAGCGTACAAGGCGCGGGACGAACACGGGGTCGGATGGTTTGAGTATTTCTATGGGTTACAGAGAAGTATTGACGAGTACACTTGGGGAGCCACACTTTACGGGGAAGCGAAACCGATCGTGGATGCGATTTTTGCGGAACCCGGTGAAGGTGGGAAACTGGATATTATCTGTTCCCATGACAGTCATGTCGTTGTTCTGGCGTCAGCGCTGTTCGGTCTGAAAACCGGCATTCACGGAGAAAACTGGTGCCGATACACAGAGGGACTCTTTTTTACGGGAACCAGAGACGATTTCACGGCGTACTGGCGTGGAGAAGAGAAGCGTTTCCGGAATTGGTGAAGAAGAAAAAAGAATGATCAGTAAGGGAAGAACAGACAAGGCGGAGCGGCCGGTGCTCCGCCTTTAAAATATGAAAAAATCATTTTACGAAAGAAATTTGTAAAATATACTTGACAAAAAGAAAAGAGTGGTATACAATGCGAATCACAAGGAGCGGAAGACCGGAGCGGTTCCGGTTGGGGGAACTCCGCAGAAAAAGAAAGGGAGGAATTCTATGAATCTTACTAACGGTATTACTATTGCGGCACTGCTCGTGCTGATCGTTGCGGTCTGTCTTTTGAGCCGCAGGAAGGAAGAGGAGCAGTTTGATGAGAGACAGCTTCGTGTGAGGGCGGATGCGTTTCGGATCGGATTTTTCAGTATGCTCGGCAGCGTGTTTGCGATGATGATCCTCTTCTCCTGGAAATTCTGGGTAAACAATGTGGAGACGATGTTTACGCTGATCGCGGCGGTCATGATCGCATTTCTGATCTTTGCCGTCTACTGCATCACGCACGATGCATTTTTCCGAAGAAAAGAGAATCCGAAGTCGTATCTCGGCATTTGTCTTGCGGTCGTGTTCTGCAATGTTGCGGCAGTTCTCCGGTACATTGGGAAGGGGTCCCTGCTTGTGGACGGCAAGGTGACGCTGACCCCCTGCGGTAATATTCTGTTCGCCTGCACGTTCGCGATCGTGGCTGTTGTATTGCTCGTGAAAATTCTGACGAGTCGAAGCGAAGAAGAGGAAGATTGATCAAAGCGAAAGACGGGAGGAAACGGTATGAAGAATTTGCGTTTGAAATCGGCGCGGGCCGCGAAGGATCTTTCGCAGGAGCAGCTGGCCGATCTGTGCAAGGTCTCTCGCCAGACCATCAGCGCGATCGAGAAGGGGGATTACAATCCGACCATCAACCTCTGTATCGCGATCTGCAAAGTGCTGGGAAAGACGCTGGATGAGTTGTTCTGGATCGAGGAAGAAGCATAACGTACAAAAGATTGTGTGGGGGCCGCAAGCCGGGGAAACCTTGGCTTGCGGTTGTTATTTTCCGCGGAAAATGATTCAATTTTGGCGGAGGAGATGCCGGAGCCTGTGATAGAAAACTGCGCGAGCGGCGGCCAGAACAGAGTCAGATCTGGGCGGAGCCAATCCGCCGATCGAAGATCTTCCGGAGGGCTATGAAGTTCTCGACACGTACGGGTCCGGCCTCGACGGCGATTACCGCGGCTGCGTATGGCTTCTGTAGAGGACAAACGGCATTTGACCACGCTTTTTCGGATGTTGTCGTATGATTTGTCAGCCTTCGGAAAATGAGAAATGATTACGGAAATTTCAGTTTGCCCTATGGACGTCCTGTGGTATGATTATTCTATCATATAGTGCGCTACGGCACGGCTCCGAAACGGGGAGGGCGATCACACATGAAACTGACTCAGACAATCAAACGACAATTGCGGAAAGCAAATGATCGGAAGATGTTTGCGGTTTTTTGCTTCGCGATGTTTCTCCTTGTGGGATTCGTGATCCTGATGGTGCGTCTGCACCGGATGGAGGAGCGCCTGAAGGTGGCTTTCCCGGGCGACTATGCGGCGGAAAATGCGCAGGAGCTGCGTCATTTGGTCGGCTTTGTCGCACTGTATCTGGTCGCGGGACTGCTTGTTTATTATGTGATCCAGATGATCTGGGCATACAACCGCGAAAAGAGCAATGCGCTGGTTCGTGAGATCGAAAATCTTTTGATCGAGTCCGCCAACAATCCGGACAATTTCCGTGTCGCTCTGGAGCAGATCAACGCTTACACTGCTTCGTCCGTGACGGCCCTTGTGTACGAGGAGGGTACCGCGCACCGCACCAAGTGCGTCGGCGACAATGAGATGCGGCGCGGCATTTATGCGGCGGAGCACGAACGCCGGGTGGAACTGTACAAGTGTGCTGCGGAGTATCCCGAGGGCGCGATCCGGCGCCGCAACGGTTCGATGAGAAAGCAATACCCGCAGGTGTATGAATATATGGAGGAGCATAAGGCGAACAACATCGTACTTGTGCCGATCATGGACGCCGACGGCAATGTGACCGATCTTGCCGGAGTCGCGAATTCCCAGAGACCTCGATATGCGCTGGAGATTCTCAAGGTACTCGCGTGCCCGATGTCGCTGGCAATGCATAATTGCCGTTATTTTGCGGCGATGAACAAGAGTGTGACGACCGATGCTTTGACGGGGCTTCAGAACCGGCTTGCTTTCGACCGCTGGATGGAGCGATGCAATCCGGAGAGCCTGATCCGGTTCGGTTGTGTTTATATCGATGTCAATGAGCTGCATACGGTGAACAACCGCGACGGCCACGAGACCGGCGACGACATGCTTCGCGAGATATCGCAGCTTTTGCTGGCGCAGTTTGCCGTGGATACGGTTTACCGGATCGGCGGCGACGAGTTTGTCGTGATCTCGGAGAAGATGGACGAGGGCGAGATGCGAAAGCGCATGGAGCACGTGAACCGCATTCTCAGCCAGAAGAATTATTATATCTCCTACGGCCTTGTCTGGGGTGAGAATTCCGTTGACCCGCAGGCGCTGATCCGCGCCGCAGAGGAGAGAATGTACGAGGACAAGTACCTCTATTATCAAAAGAGAGAACAGAAGAATCTGGCGGAGATTGAGGAGTGGGAGATCGTTCCGGGCGATGCTTCGGATGATGCCGTGAGGACGTTCACGAAGGTGGCCGGGCAGCATTTCCGGGCGGTTTTCGAAGTTGATCCCGAGAAGGACGAGGCGCACGGCGTGAGCATGCCGAGTTATTTTTCGGTGCTTTTAGAGAAGCATCAGGGTTCCTTCCGGCAATCCTGCTACGACTATGTGCAGTCGATGGTCGACAAATCCTATCATCGCGCCATCGATGAGTTTTTCAACTATCCGCAGATCATCCAAATGCTTTCCCGCGGGGAGCGGCCGATCGTTCGGTACCGTCGGATCGACGGGCAGGGTGTTGTCGTCCGAGTGTATCCGCTGGAGTCGTTCGCGGATTCGCACCGCATGCTCTGGATCATGGAGACCGTTAACTGATCCGGACGGAATATGCGATCAAACGGGGCATTAGCGCAGTTGGGAGCGCACAACACTGGCAGTGTTGGGGTCACGGGTTCAAGTCCCGTATGCTCCAAAAAGGAGCTGTCGCATCGGCGAATTCTTTCGTCGGACGACAGCTCCTTTTAATTTCAGAAAAATGACTCCTGCTTATAAACCCGATGCCGGGTTAAACCCGAAGATCGCGCAGGCGAGTATATCGAGAGCGTAGAGGCAACACAGGACAATGCCGACGATGCGTCGAGGCTTCGGCTGTAACTTACGGGAAATTCGCACAGCCGTCGGGGCGAGGATGTAAGTGCCTAAAAGGCTGAAGAAGCCGAACGCGAGGGAACTGACCAGCGAGATGCGTCCGCACAGGTTAAACGGATCATCCGAGTAATCCCAGTAGACTACGTTAAGGCCGTAATCCAGAATCACGCTTGTGAGATATTCAAAGGCGGTGGAGATAAGGATGCCGTACATGAACACGCGGATCTTGCTATGGCGGAAACGGTATAAAAGCAGGATCACAAGGATGCCGCCGTAGCCGTAGATCGGAACCCACGGGCCGTACTTGGTGCCGCGGTTCACAAGGACGTGATCGCGGACGAGATAGAGCGTGCACTCCCAGATCCAGCCGGCGATGGCGAAGAAGAAAAAGATATAGACGTACTCAAGAATCGAGTACCCGCTGAACTTGCGGGGCTCGTCTCCGGCATTCTTTTGATTGATCTCACCGATGTTCGGCTCCATGGCAATTCTCCCTCCGACAAGAAAAACCGTCGCGGCACGCAGACCGCGGCGGTTTGCTCTTACATTGTATCACTGCGCATTTAAAGTTGCAACCGCTTCGGAGAGAGCGGTATTTCCATTGTGCGGAAAATGAATCCTACTCCTTTTTTTTGGTCACGAGATCACTCAGCTTCTTGCCGTAGAAGAAATCGTGAACCATCTGATCGAATTCCGCCCACATCGGAAGCGTCTTACACTCGCCTCGTCTCGGACAGTCGAAATTCGGAACCGCGAGGCATGCGACCGGCGCGAGAGTGCCTTCCAGAAGATGGAGCACTTCCCCGATGTTGTAGTCCTCGGGCTTCCGGCAGAGACGGTATCCGCCGCCGCGGCCGCTGGTGCCTGTGATCAGGCCTGCGGTGACCATATCCTTGACGATGATCTCGAGATATTTCTTGGAAATCCCCTGCCGCTCGGCAATGTCCTTGAGCGGAATGGAGTGGCTGTCCTCATGTTCGGCCATATCGATTAAAACGCGAATTGCGTAGCGTCCCCGTGTGGAAATCATGGTATATCCCCCTTGCTTCTAACTTTTCACCTATTATACCGCAAGGTAAATAGGTAAATCAAGACATTTTTAAGAAAAATCCTAAATACCTATTGACATAGTGGGTAAATAGGAATACAATGTGCCGGAGACGAAGAAAGGAGCGATTTACCGTGATTTATGCAGACAATGCCGCAACAACGAAAATGAGTGAAGCGGCCATTCATACTATGATTACTACAGCACAGGAAACCTGGGGCAACCCGTCGAGCCTGTACCAGACCGGTCAAAAGGCGAAGGAAGTACTCGAGGAGGCCAGAAGCCGGGTGGCAGAGGCGATCGGGGCGGAGCCCAGAGAAATCTTGTTCACTTCCGGCGGAAGTGAGGCCGACAACCAGGCGATCCGCTCGGCAGCGGAGCTCGGCAAAAAGCGCGGAAAGACGCACATTATCTCCACGGCGTTTGAACACCATGCGGTTCTTCATACATTAAAGAAACTGGAGAGCGAGGGCTATACGGTCACGCTGCTTCCGGTTCATGAGAACGGCCTTGTCGTTCCCGAGGAAGTTGCGGCGGCGATCACCGACGAGACCTGCCTTGTTACGGTCATGTTCGCGAACAATGAGATCGGAACGATCCAGCCGATCCGCGAGATCGGAGCGATCTGTCGGGAGAAGGGTGTATTGTTCCACACCGACGCGGTGCAGGCGATCGGACATGTTCCGGTGGACGTAGTCCTCGACAACATCGATCTGCTCTCGGCGTCCGCGCACAAGTTTCACGGGCCGAAGGGCATCGGTTTCCTGTATGCGAGAAAAGGCATCCGCCTGACGAACCTCATCGAGGGCGGCGCGCAGGAGAGAGGGCGCAGAGCCGGCACGGAAAATGTACCCGGTATCGCGGCCATGACCACGGCTCTGACAGATGCCTGTAAGGCGATGGAAGCGAACGCGGAGAAACTCACCGTGCTTCGCGATAAGCTGATCGCGGGACTTTCGGAGATCCCGCATTCCGCTCTGAACGGAGACGCGGCAAAGAGACTTCCGAGCAATGTCAACTTCTGTTTTGAGGGAATCGAGGGCGAGTCGCTGTTGCTTTTGCTCGACGACCGCGGAATCCAGGCGTCCTCGGGAAGTGCCTGCACGTCCGGCTCCCTTGATCCGAGCCACGTGCTTCTTGCGATCGGAAGAGTGCATGACGTTGCACACGGTTCGCTTCGTTTGAGCATCGGAGAGGATACGTCGGAGGACGACGTTGCGTATATCATCAAGTCAGTCAAAGAAGTTGTCGAATATCTGCGCGGGTTCTCGCCGGTTTGGCGTGATCTCTGTGCGGGCAAGGCTTCATTTATCTTATAAGGAGGACAGAACGATGGCATTATACAGTGAAAAGGTTATGGATCATTTTCGGAATCCGCGCAACGTGGGCGTGATCGAGGATGCGGACGGTGTCGGCGAAGTCGGCAACGCAAAATGCGGCGATATCATGAAAATGTATCTTAAGATTGACAATGACACCATTACGGATGTAAAATTCGAGACGTTTGGGTGTGGGAGCGCGATCGCGTCGAGTTCCATGGCAACGGAGCTGATCAAGGGAAAGCCCGTGTCGGAGGCGATGGCATTGACGAATAAAGCGGTAGCAGAGGCGTTGGACGGACTTCCGGATTACAAGATGCACTGTTCGGTGTTGGCAGAGGAAGCAATCCGTTCGGCATTGAAAGATTATGAGAGAAAGAAGAGGGGAGAGGACTCCCCTGAGGAGGATTAACATGACGAAGGCGAAGACGAAAACCGGTATTGCTGTTGCAAGACCGATACTGCGGGAGAGTAACAAAGTTCTCTGGATTACCGTTACCGCGCTGTTTATGGCAATCAACATTACATTTGCAACCATGGGAATCCCGGTTCCCGGCGGCGCGATCTATCTCTGCGACGTGGCTATCTGCACGGCAGCGATGCTTCTGGATCCTTTGGGGGCATTTGCCGTGGGCGGCATCGGCTCGTTTCTCGGAGATATGTTCTTCTATCCCTCGGCCATGTTTGTAACGCTGGTGGTTCACGGACTCCAGGCGGTCGTGATTTCCCTGCTGGTACATTCGTACAAGTCCGGGAAGCCGCGCTTTCGCCGTTCTCTGTTGGCGCTTCTGCTCGGCGGCGTCATCATGGTAGTCGGCTATACCCTAGGCAAGGCGTATGTCTACGGCAACTGCACGCTTTGGTTCGCGATCGTCAGTGCGCCCTATGATATTCTGCAGACGACGGTAGGCATCATTCTCGCCCTGCTTTTGTGCTACCGGGGACGATTGTTTGAAGCTTTTCAGCGCATTACGACGCGGGATCGGGCGTGATCGGCGCAGCCGGGACGGCGCGAAACAGAGACAAAAAACACTGAAAACCCTGTATTTAAGCGGCTTTCCGAAGAATCGGAAGGCCGCATTTTTCGTGTCCGAAAGAAAAAATGAAAAAATCCTAAAAACCTATTGACACAGTAGGCGAATGGTGATATGATTCAACCATCACCGATGCGGGAACACAAAAACAGGCCCGCGTTGAAAGGAGGAGCGAACATGAACGCATATCTCAACCGTTTTACAGCCAACGTCATGTGGTGTTGTCGAATGCGTAACTCCCGGGCATTTTCCATGGCCGGTGCGTTCGAGTGCGCTTCCGAACGCCCTGATACAGAACGATGTTGACAGACACGTTGTAATGCCATTTGCCCGGGAGCTTCCATGACGAAGACCGGGTTTTTTTATTGCCCGAAGGAAGCGAACATCGAAAGCTGATACGTCAGCAAACAACAAAAACATTTGATTTCAAAGGAGATTACAACAATGAGCAACTATCGTTTTGAGACACTTCAGTTACATGTAGGACAGGAACAGGCAGATCCCGCTACCGATTCGAGAGCGGTTCCGATCTATCAGACAGCAGCTTACGTATTTCACAATGCAAAACACGCGGCAGACCGCTTCGGTCTCGCGGACGCCGGCAACATCTACGGTCGTTTGACGAACACGACGCAAGGCGTTCTTGAGGAGAGAGTGGCAGCCCTGGAAGGCGGCAGCGCTGCACTGGCAGTGGCCTCCGGTGCAGCGGCGATCGCTTACACGATCGAAGCGCTTGCGGCAAACGGCGGACACATCGTAGCACAGAAGACGATCTACGGCGGAACTTACAACCTTTTGGAGCACACGCTTCCGCTTTACAACATCACTGCAACGTTCGTTGACACGAGAAACCTGAAGGAAGTTGAAGACGCGATTCAGGAAAATACGAGAGCGATCTTCCTTGAGACTCTCGGCAACCCCGGCAGCGATCTTCCGGACATCGACGCGATCGCAGAGATCGCACATCGCAACGGACTTCCGCTTGTCGTTGACAACACGTTTGCAACTCCGTTCTTGCTTCGCCCGATCGAGCACGGCGCGGACATCGTCGTTCACTCCGCAACGAAGTTCCTCGGCGGACACGGCACGACGCTCGGCGGCATCATCGTTGAAGCCGGCAAATTCAACTGGAAAGAGAGCGGCAAATACCCGAACATCGCAGCTCCGAACCCGAGCTATCACGGAGTATCGTTCTACGATGTCGTTGGCCCCGCTGCATTTGTCACCTACATTCGTGCGATCCTTCTTCGCGACACCGGCGCAAGCATTTCCCCGTTCAATGCATTCCTGCTTCTTCAGGGAATCGAGACGCTTTCCCTGCGCGTAGAGCGTCATGCGGAAAATACGAAGAAGATCGTGGAGTACTTAAGCCACCATCCGCAAGTTGTGAAGGTAAATCATCCTTCGGTTCCGGATCATCCGGATCACGCACTGTACAAGAAGTATTTCCCCAACGGCGGCGGCTCGATCTTCACGTTCGATATCCGCGGAGGCCAGAAGGAGGCATGGGCATTTATCGACGGCCTCAAGATCTTCTCGCTGCTTGCCAATGTGGCTGACGTTAAGAGCCTTGTAATTCACCCGGCTTCGACGACGCACTCGCAGCTCTCGGACGAGGAACTTGCGGATACCGGCATCGGCCGCAACACGATCCGTCTCTCCATCGGTACGGAGCATGTGGACGACCTGATCGCGGATCTCGACAACGGTTTCGCGGCAGCGGCTCGCGCCTGACGCGGCTGCGGCAGGATTGACGGAAGACCGTGAGCGCGGTACAATAACGGTAATCATTTCGGGCGACAGGGCCCGCGTATAAACAAAATTCAAGCACGGAAAATGTGCATGCGATATTTTAAGGAGGATCATAATCATGGCTAACATTTACAAAGGAACATTGGGACTCATCGGCAACACGCCGCTGGTAGAGGTAACCAACATCGAGAAGAAACTGGATCTGAAGGCAACTCTTTTGGTTAAGCTGGAGTACTTCAACCCGGCGGGGAGCGTTAAGGATCGTATCGCGAAGGCGATGATCGAGGACGCGGAAGAGAAGGGTTTGCTGCATGAGGGCAGTGTCATCATCGAGCCGACATCCGGCAACACCGGTATCGGTCTTGCAGCCATCGCGGCAGCCAAGGGATATCGCATCATTTTAACGATGCCCGAGACCATGAGCGTTGAGCGCCGCAACATTTTGAAGGCGTACGGTGCGGAGATCGTTCTCACCGAGGGCGCAAAGGGTATGAAGGGCGCGATCGCGAAGGCCGATGAGCTGGCTGCGGAGATTCCGAACAGCTTCATCCCCGGACAGTTTGTCAATCCGGCGAACCCCGCGATCCACAGAGCAACGACCGGTCCCGAAATCTGGAAGGATACGGACGGCGCAGTCGATATCTTCATCGCAGGTGTCGGCACGGGCGGTACCGTAACCGGTACCGGCGAGTATCTGAAGTCGCAGAAGGCTTCGGTCAAGGTTGTTGCGGTTGAGCCTGCAGCTTCGCCCGTGCTCTCGGAGGGACACGGCGGTCCTCACAAAATTCAGGGTATCGGCGCCGGCTTCGTTCCGGATGTATTGAACACGAAAGTGTATGACGAAGTATTCCCGGTACAGAACGACGATGCATTTGCCGCATCTAAGCTTTTGGCTAAGACGGAAGGCATCTCCGTAGGTATCTCCTCCGGCGCTGCTCTTCACAGCGCGATCGAGCTTGCAAAGCGTCCGGAAAATGCGGGCAAGACCATCGTAGCGCTTCTTCCCGACAGCGGCGACCGCTATTATTCGACGCCTCTGTTCACGGAGTAAGGCAGCATTTGGGGCCGCTTTTCACGAAAAGTATCCATATTGTTGCGATACGGGCCCGAAGAGAGGTAACTTTTCGGCAAAATGCGCATTGAAAAATGAATCCGTGCGGAGTAAACTCCTCTTCGGCGCCTGCAGGGGCGCAGGAAGAGGAGTTTTTTATGAAGGTATTTCAGCCGAAGATCAAAACAGCACTCAAGGGCTATACGAAAGAGCAACTGATCAAAGATATCGTTGCCGGTATTATCGTGGCGATCATCGCATTGCCGCTGTCCATCGCTCTGGCGATCGCCTCGGGCGTCAGCCCCGAGCAGGGACTCTACACCGCGATCGTCGCGGGATTCATCATTGCCGCGATGGGCGGAAGCCGTGTCAACATCTCCGGACCGACGGCGGCATTTGCCACCATCGTAGCCGGAATTGTCGCTACGTATCAGATCGAGGGCCTTGCGCTGGCAACGATCATGGCAGGTATTCTGCTGGTGTTGATGGGCATTTTCCGATTCGGTTCACTCATCAAATACATTCCTTATACAATTACGACAGGGTTCACTGCGGGAATCGCCGTCACCATTGCCATCGGGCAGGTGAAGGATTTCCTGGGACTTTCGTATCCGGAAGGGACCGCCAACGTCGAGACCGTCGACAAGGCGGCAAATGTCGTAAAGAACATCAATTCATTCAACTATCAGGCGCTGCTGGTCGGTTTGCTCGCACTCGCGATTCAGATCGTTTGGCCGCGGATCAGCAAGAAAATCCCCGGGTCGCTGATCGCCGTGATCGTCGGAGTGGTAGTCGTGAAATTTGCGCATCTCGAGGTCAATACCATCGGCGATCTGTACAAGATCAGCCGCAGCCTGCCGAAGTTCACGAAGCCGGCGGTTTCCTTTTCCATGATCAGAGAGCTTCTTCCGAGCGCGTTCACCATTGCGATCCTCGCCGGAATCGAGTCCTTGCTTTCCTGCGTCGTGTCCGACGGTATGATCGGAAGTCATCATAACTCCAACACCGAATTGATCGCGCAGGGCACGGGTAACATCGCGTCGGCCCTGTTCGGCGGTATTCCTGCGACCGGCGCCATCGCGCGCACGGCGGCAAATGTGAAAAACGGCGGCCGTTCCCCCATCGCGGGAATGGTTCATGCAGTGACGCTTCTTTTGATCCTGGTCGTGTTGATGCCGTACGCTGCGCTCATTCCGATGCCCGTTATCGCGTCCATACTGTTCATGGTGGCTTACAACATGAGCGAGTGGCGTCATTTCCGTGACATTATCAAGACGGCGCCGAAGAGCGATATTCTTGTGCTGTTCGTCACGTTTGCGCTCACGGTTGCGTTTGACCTTGTGGTTGCGATCGAGGTGGGCATGGTTCTGGCCGCGTTCCTCTTCTTAAAGAGAATGACGGACGTTACCGAGGTACGCACATGGACATATATCGCCGAGGACGAGCAGCCGGTTGACGAGATGCATGGCCTGAAGCCGGTTCCGGACGGCGTCAGCGTTTACGAGATCAACGGCCCTATGTTCTTTGCCGTTGCCGACAAATTTGCCGATATACCGCTTCGCGACAAGGATAGAGTCGTGATCATCCGCATGCGCAACGTGCCCGCTATGGATACGACGGCGCTTCGCAACCTGACCAATCTCTGCAACACACTCCGAAAGGCGGACATCACCGTCTTGTTGTCGCATGTCAATGAGCAGCCGATGGGCGTAATGCGCAAGGCCGGCTTCGACAAGATCATCGGTGAGGAGAATTTCTGCGCGAACATCGATGCGGCTCTGGAGCGCGCGGGCGAGTTGGTAAAAGCTCAATAATACAGTTGTGAACCGATGGCAGTTTCCGTATAATGGTAATACACTCATTACCGTATAAGGAGGCTGCCATGAATTATTTGGAAAATGATGCACCGGAGAGAGTTGTCAAGATGCGCAAGGCGTGGGCGACCGGGGATGCGATCCGTGACGCCGGCCTGACCGAGCCCGGCACGATCGAGAAGTTCCGCGACATTTCATACGGCCCGCACGGTGAGTGGAATCTGCTGGACCTGTATCTTCCGAAGAATGCCGCTCCGAAGCTTCCCGTGATCGTGAACATTCACGGCGGCGGTTTCTTTTACGGGAACAAGGAGCTGTACCGGTTTTACTGCATGCACCTTGCCGAATTCGGGTTCGCGGTCGTGAATTACAATTACCGGCTTGCACCGGAGTTTCATTTTCCGTCACCCCTTGAGGACGCGGCGGCTGTGCTCCGATTCATCTCCGCCAACGCGGAATGCTTCGGCCTGGACAAGGCCAATGTGTTCATGGTCGGGGACTCTGCCGGTGCCCAGCTGGTGAGTCAGATGGCATGCATCCTCTCGAACAGAGACTACGCCGGCCTCTTTGCACTGAACCTTCCCACGGATGTGACGTTGCGGGCAGTATCGCTTGCGTGCGGCCTGTACGAATTTCCCCCGTCGTCGGAAGTTGAGGAAGGGATCTTCACGGATTACTTCGGCGACGCGTCGATGCTCGACGATCCGCGGGTGAAAGTGCTCGACAACATCACCGCCGACTATCCGCCGGCATTTGTATTCTCATCGTATTGTGATTCGCTTTATGCGGCGTGCGAGCCGATGGCTGCGCTGATCAACGAGCGGGGCGGAAGAGCGGTGAGCCGCATCTACGGCGCACCTGACCGGCCGGAGATCAGCCATGTTTTCCATGTCAACCTGAAGCTTGAAGAGGGCGAGAAAGCCAACCGTGATCAGGCGGATTTCTTTCGCAGTTTTTCGCATTGTTGATAACCCGGAACGGGTCGAATAAAAAAGTTGAAAATTTGTAAAAAAAACTGTTGACAGAAAAATCCTGCTGTGATAGAATCAACTTCGCGCTCACAACTAAGGGGTGCGCGCAAAGCCCTTACAAACCTTTGAAAATAAGGCCTTGCAAGGACTCGGAACCTTGAAAACCGAACAGTGAAACAACCTTGAAATTCGTTTTGAAGTTTCTGGCAACAGAAGCGAACTTTAACAAATGTAAATTTCAGGATACAAAGGCTTTTTAAAGAAGCTAGCGTAGCTTGAGAGGATAAACTTATAACGAGAGTTTGATC
>JAFRYE010000052.1 GCA_017441265.1 Lachnospiraceae bacterium
GGAGGCCGTGGCCATCCTTCAGGGACTCCGTCCGCGATATGAGAAATTTCACGGTGTGCGATATACCGACGACGCCGTTCGCGCGTGCGTCACGCTGTCGGATCGGTACCTGAACGACCGGCGACTGCCCGACAAGGCCATCGACCTGATGGATGAGAGCGGAAGCGATGCCGGCATCGGCGGGCGCAGAAGACCCGCCGCGGCAGGGAAGACCCGCGAGAAGATGGAAGAGGCTGTGCTGCGGGGAGATTTCGCGGCGGCAGCGGAGTACCGCCGTCAGATGTCGGACGAGGAGGCCGGGTTGGCAATCCTTCGTTCACGTTCGGCAGCGGAGGCGAAGGAGCCGGTGACGGTCACTGCGGACGATGTCGCGAGGATCGTCGCGCGCATGACGGGAATCCCGGTGACGCGCCTGTCGACCTCGGAGAGCGAGCGTCTGCTGCATCTGGAGGAAGAACTGCACCGCTCCGTGATCGGGCAGAACGAGACGATCGCTGCGCTTTCCAAGACCATTCGAAGGGGACGTGTCGGACTTCGCGATCCGAGGCGCCCCATCGGTTCCTTCCTGTTTTTGGGACCGACCGGCGTCGGAAAGACGGAGCTTTGCAAGGCTTTGGCGCAGGCTCTCTTCGGCGATCCCGAAGCGATGATCCGCATCGACATGTCGGAGTACATGGAGCAGAGCAGCGTTTCGAAGATGATCGGCAGCCCTCCCGGGTATGTCGGCTTTGAGGACGGCGGTCAGCTGTGCGAGAAAGTGCGCCGCAAACCCTACTCGGTGATCCTCTTTGACGAGGTGGAGAAGGCGCACCCGGATGTATACAACATTTTCCTGCAGATCCTTGACGAAGGCCGGATCACGGATTCAAAGGGACGCACCGTGAACATGAAGAACACGGTCATCATCATGACTTCGAATGCCGGTGCTGACCGGATCATGAATCCGAAGCTGCTTGGATTTGCGTCCGAGGCGGACGCCGCTTCGGATTATCTGCACATGAAAGAAGGCGTGATGGAGGAAGTCCGCCGCGTGTTCAAACCGGAGTTCTTGAACCGCATCGACGACATCTGCGTGTTCCGCTCGCTGACGCGGGAGGAGATCCGTGCCATCGCCGTGCTTCTGCTGTCACGGTTTGCCGACCGGTGCAGGGAGATTTCGCGGATGGAAGTTGCATTTTCCGACGCGTTGATCGACAATATCGCAGCGAAGGGATTCGACCCGAAGTTCGGGGCGCGCCCGGTGAAACGAGCCATTGCGGAGACCGTGGAGGACGCAGTGGCGGAGAGCTTGTTGAAAGGTGAGATCGCAGAGGGGGATACCGTGCTCTTGGATTACGCCGACGGCCGGGTGACGGTCCGGAAGCAGATCGCATAGGGTGCGGAGAGAAGGTATGGCGAAAGAGAAGACTTTATTTTTCTGTACCGAGTGCGGTACGGAGACGCCGAAATGGGCCGGGCGATGCGCGGCATGCGGCGCATGGAATACGATCGTCGAAGCACCTGCGGAACGCAGGGGAAAAGGTTCGGCGGCGCGCAGGACGACGGACGGAGCGAGCGGCAAACCTCTTGCGCTAAAAGAGATTGACGCGAAGCAGGAAGAGCGGACCGGGACGGATATCGGAGAGCTTGACAGAGTGCTCGGCGGCGGCATCGTCGACGGGTCTTTGGTGCTGGCCTCCGGCGACCCCGGCATCGGCAAATCCACCCTGCTTCTTCAGATGTGCCGAAACCTCGCAAACCGCGGGGAGAAGGTTCTGTATGTGTCCGGGGAGGAATCTCTGGCGCAGATCAAGCTGCGGGCGCTCCGCATCGGAGACTGCGCCGACAGCCTGCTGTTTCTGGCAGAGACTGATATGGGAGCGATCCGGGAGCACATCCTGGCGTACCGTCCGAAGGTCGCGATCATCGATTCGGTGCAGACGATGATGCTGCCCGAGGTTGAGAGCGCACCGGGAAGCGTTTCGCAGATTCGTGAAAATACGGCATTTTTGATGCGGCTGGCGAAGACGGAGAACATCGCGATCTTCCTTGTCGGCCATGTGACGAAGGACGGCTCGGTGGCCGGTCCGAAGATGTTGGAGCACATGGTGGACACGGTGCTGTATTTTGAGGGCGACTCAACGACGTCGTACCGTATCCTGCGAGCAGTGAAGAACCGCTTCGGTTCCACGAACGAGATCGGCGTGTTCGAGATGGGCTCCGACGGCCTTTCCGAAGTGCGCAACCCCTCGGAGCACATGCTTCGCGGTATGCCGGAAAATGAACCCGGCTCCGTCGTCGCAGTGACCCTTGAGGGCACCCGCCCGATCTTGGTGGAGGTGCAGGCGCTGATCTGCAAGACGACATTTAACCTTCCGCGCCGGACGGCGGCGGGGACGGACTTTAACCGAATGAACCTGCTGATGGCGGTGATGGAGAAACGCCTCGGCATTTCCCTCTCCGGGTGCGACGCGTATCTGAACGTCGCCGGAGGACTGCGTGTGACCGAGCCGGCTCTCGATCTGCCGGTGGTCCTGGCGATCCTTTCCGGGTATCGCAACATGCCGCTTCCGGAGCAGACGACGGCCTTCGGGGAGATCGGTCTGACGGGAGAGCTTCGTGCGGTTTCGCAGGCGCTTGCGCGCGTGCGGGAGGCGGCGAAACTCGGCTATCGGCTGTGTATTCTGGCACAGTCGGATTTTGAGAAAGTGCGCGGCGACGCGCCGAAGGAGATTCGGTTGATCGGACTGCGCAACATCCGCGAGTTACCGAAGGATTTGCGGTTTGACGGGGAACGGTAAACTCCGTGACAGATATTTGACAGAGACAAAACGGTCTCGGATCGGGGGACATATGAAGAGAAAAGCGGTTGCCCTGCTGTGTGCAGCGCTTATGGTGGGAACATGCTTTTTGACGGCCTGCGGAAAAAAGAATGAGCCGGAGTCGAACGTGACGCTGCGGGAGATGACGAAATATGAGCATAAGGTGTATGATACGCCGGAGAGGGGCAACGGGCCGACGCTGGCGCCGGTGAAGGATGTGGACGGCTTTTATCCTTCCACGGATACGGTCTATGTGACCAGCAACACGCTGAACATCCGAAAGGAGCCGTCGGACACGTCGGAGGTCGTCGCGACCGTCGCGTACGGAACTTCACTGGAGCGCACGGGAACCGGTGAGGACGGATGGGACCGGGTCAGTTATGAGAATATGCCCGGCTACGTCAATCACTCCTATGTCACGACGCTGACGATCCAGGAGAGCCGCAGTTTTCAGTATTCGATTGCGATGCTCTCCATCGTAGACACGACACGCCAGATTTACAGTTACGATTCCATGTGCGAAGACCTTGCGGAGATGCGGGAGCGGTTCGGCGATTACATGAAACTGAACTGCATCGGATCCACGAAGGACAAGCGCAACATTTTCGAGATCGTGATCGGCGATGAGAAGAAGGCGAAAAGGCACATTTTCCTCTGCGCCGGGATCTGCGGAGCGGAGTACATGAGCACGCTGGTGTGCATGAAAGAGGCGGAGTACTATCTCTGCTACTATGAGACCGGCAATTACAACGGCTTCGCCTACCGGGAACTGAGCAATAATGTGGCGTTGCACATCATCCCGATGCTCAATCCCGACGGCGTGACGATCAGCCAGGAGTACCTTTCCTGCGTTCGCAGCGAGAGCATTCAGGCGGATCTTCGCAAATGGTTCGACCGCGACCGCAGCCAGGGCGGAACGAACCTGACCCTCGATAACTATCTGATGTTCTATTACGCCAATGCGGCAGGTGTCGACCTTCGGAGAAACTTCGACTTCCGGTGGGACCAGATCAACGGAGCGGCGGAACCGGGGTCCACGGACTTCCGCGGAAGCGCGCCCGGCTCGGAGGCCGAGACGAAGGCTTTGCTGACGCAGCTGACCGGCTACACGCCGGATCTGGTGGTGACGTACCACACGACCGGCGCTACGGTGCGGTACCGATTCGGACAATCCGAGCCGGAGCTCTCGAAGACCGGATCCTACGCAAAGAAACTGGCGGAGATCATGAATTACGGCGTGTCCGAGGAAAATGTCGGAGTTGCCGATTACGGTTCCTACGAAGGGTATTGCAACACCGAAATCGGAGTACCGGCGCTGAGCGTAAGCCTCGGAAGCGGAAAGACGCCGCTGTCGCTCAATGAATTCAATGCCATCTGGAATGCCGTTCGCGAGTCCTGGGCGGTGCTTCAGCTGGCTGTGGTTGACTATTGAACTTCCTTACACGCAGACCGTTCGAAGGAGATTTCACATGAAGGTATTTCTCTTGGTTTTAGTTGTGTTCCTTTCCTACATGTTTATGCGGGCATACTATCGCCGGCATTGGCAGGACAAGCTGCAGTTTTCCCTGCAGTTCAGTCAGGAGACGTCCCGCGAAGGTGAGTGGGTGTCTCTGGAGGAAGTTATCACGAACAACAAAGCCATGCCTCTGCCGGCGCTCAAGGTGAAATTTCAGCTGTCCAAATACATGCAACTGGAAGACCACGACGCGAAGAAGCATGTCACGGACCATTATTACCGCAACGACTTATTTTCCATCGGAGGATACAAGAAGGTTATCCGCCGGATCCCGGTGATGGCGATCAAGCGCGGGCCGTACCGCGTCGAAGGTATCCAGGTTGTCGGAAGCGACATCTTCTTCTCAAAGCAGTATGCGTACGTGACCGACACCATGCATACGGAGCTTTTGGTGACGCCGACCAATTACACCATCGGAACCGGCGATCTGCCGTTCCGCACCATGTGGGGCGACGTTGTCTCCAAGTTGAAACTGTACGAGGATTTCTCGGCATTTGCGGGGCTTCGCGATTACCAGCCTGGAGATCCGATCCAGAGGATCAACTGGAAGGCTTCGGCCCGGTCAGGCGACTGGCAGGTTAACTACTACGATACGACCATGGACAAGCGACTGCATATCGTGCTTCACGCCGAACGCGGACCGATGTCTCACGAGGAAGATCTCCGGGAGGAGCTGCTCCGCCTGGGAGCCAGTTTTTCGGCATCGGCGCTCGGGATCGGACAGAGCGTTTCCATTGAATGCAACGTGTCCGGAGCGGACGGCGGAACGCCGTTGATCATCCCCGAGGGAAGTTCTATGGGACATCTCACGACCATCGAGATCGGACTCGCCAAGATCGACTTTGAGACGATCTTCGACGCCAAGAAGATGCAGCAGGCGATGCGCACGATGGCGGAACACGGTGACGAACGCGGCTTCTCGGCCGAGGAGGAGAGAAATAGCACCAGCGTTTTGTATATCACGTATTCGCTCCGCAAGGAGTTCGAGCAGCGTATCTGTTCCCGTATCCGAACGGGGGCTCCGTGCTGCCTGATCATCATCGGAGAGAAACTGCCGGAGCTTCCGGCCGAACTGATCGGCTGTACGGCATTGTGGAAACCCAAGAATTTTTAAAAGGAGGAGCGTATGCGAGATCAATTCCGTATCGAACGGTACGAAGCGAAAATGTACAATATTCGTTATCTGTCCGTCGGCATCATTTTGTATTCCGTCGCGCTGATCGCCTATGTTCATACGCTTCTTAAGGACAATGTGTGGCTGATGCTTTTGGGGCTCGGCGCGACATTGCTTGTCTTTCGGATGCTCGCCGGTTTTTTCGGCGGGATCTTCTCAAAGAAATCAAAGCGCGGAAGAGAAGTGATCTTCCTGCCGCTGGCGGTCATCATTTTCGCATGCTACGCGATTGCGGGGGCGCGAAACTATACGGAGACGTCCTGGGTTGAGATGATAGCTCTCGTTCTCTTCCTCGGCATGGGCGTTTACGCGCTGTATCTGGCGCATTACGTGCGTTTTGTTAACAGTAACAAGGATGCGGATTACATGGCGATCTACCACGTGACGCTCGGCAATTTCCGCGCGTATCGCCTGTGGTATCTCGTAACGATCCTGGTTGTGGTTGCTATTGCCGTTATGCCGTTCTGGAACGGCATCAACTCGTTGTGGAAGGGAATCCTTGCGGGATTTTCCAAGCGATGGTCCCAGGGAGGCTCGTCCGCGCCGCAGGATAGTAATCCCACCGGAGAGACGGCCGAGCTGACGCCGGCACCTGACGAGGGTGGAGCGGTGTTTGACAACATCTTCGGAGACGCGTTGTCTGAGACCGCGCAGAAGGTCATTCTGGTCCTGATCGCTCTGTTTGTGCTGTTCTGTGCATTTCAGGCGTTCCGGATCCTGCTCGTCAAGATTACCGATGCAAAGACCAGTATGGCGACCGACCACATCATCGATCTGAAGAAGACGGCAGTGATACCGCCGGTATCGGACGAGGTGATTCGGCTGCGTAACGATGACGTCTTCGATGAGAACTCTTATGCCCGCCGGATCCGCCGGACGTTCAAACGCGCGGTATTTGACCGGTACGGCAACGATGATGTGCCGGAGAAGACGCCGCAGGAACTCCTCGGAAGAAAATCCGACGACAACGAGATCCTGCTCGAAAAATACGAAAAGGCGCGCTATTCCAACATTCCGTGCACGGCGGAGGATGTGAAGGCGGTGAAAGCACCGAAGCAGTCGTGATACGATCGAAAAGTAAAAATAATTTACTATTCGACTGTAAATCGCTTGACTTTTTATTCGCATTCATGTACAATAAAATTTAAGAAATTTCGGCATCGCGGATTTCACGGTGCCGAATTTTAATAAAAACACAAAGGGGTTTTACAATGAACGGTAGGTTGAAACGAAGCTTTCCGTTGTTGGTAGCCGCTCTGGCCATGACACTTTTGCTGTCACTGGGAATGGCTTTTGCGAGCGAAACCGTGATATTGGAAGGGGATAACGGCTATATCACGGAAGCTATTGAGAATGCTCCGGCAGGAGCAAAGTTGTCGGTAGAAGTGGAATATGCCGATGATTCTTTGAATTGCTATGCAGGATGGGGCATCGGCGGCATCTGTACCGACGGATCATGGATGCCGTCTATCTGTGCAACCTTGGCTGAGGATCCGACCCTCGGAGATCGACTGACATTTCTCTTTGATGTCGATGAGATCATAGCGGACGGCGATGGCGATTATCAGGTGAACATTTACAACGGATTTCAGGTTGTTAAGGTTACACTGATTACCGGTGCTAAGGATTATACGATCTCATATGTGATGAACGGCGGTACGAACAATCCGTTCAATCCGACAAAGTATAACAAGTACAGTGATGCCATTTATCTGAAGAATCCTTCGAAGGAAGGCTGTATCTTCAGCGGCTGGTATACGGATGCCGCCCTGACAAAGCGCTCGAGCGGTATCGCGAGCGGATCCACCGGAAACCGCACATTCTATGCGAAGTTTACGGACGGAACCGGCACAACGAGAAAACTTACCTTTGATGCAGACGGTGGAACCGGCACGGTTCCTTCCGCGATCACGGCAGCCGGTGGTGCTTCCGTGACGATCCCTTCGGCTTCTTTGAAGAAGGAAGGTTATTATTTCATGGGCTGGTCTCTGGCTCGGGGTCAGAGTACCGCGCAGTACAAGAGCAAGAGTACGATCGTATTGAGTACCAATACCACATTGTATGCGGTATGGAAGCAGATTGTATATCACCAGTTGAGTTTTGAAATGAACGGCGGTGACGGTGAGTTTACGTATTTCTTTGAGCCGAAAGGCACGAATGTAACGATCCCGAAGATCACGGTTACCAAAAGCGGATACTATTTCTTGGGCTGGGGCGAAGATCCGGAAGGACCGGCTCTTTACAAGACGGGTGATGTTATTCGCCTGAATAGCGACACTACACTTTACGCTATATGGAAATGCAAGACGACGGAGTATCGTCTGGTATACGATTCCAACGGCGGATACGGTGTCCTTAACAGTGATTCCCCGATTTGTTGTCCGAAGGGTACGGAGATCACAATCCCGAGAGCGAATCTTTACCGGGATGATTACTATTTCCTCGGCTGGGCAACGTCCGCGACGGCAACGGCTGCCGAATACAAGTCCGGCAACAAGATCGTCATGAACAAGAATCTGACGCTGTATGCCGTATGGAAGTATGCGCTTCCGATGCCGAAACTTGTTTTCAACGTAAACGGCGGAACCGGCACGGCTCCGAAATCATTGTCTGCTGTTCCCGGAAATTCGGTTGTTGTTCCGAAGGCGTCCCTCAGCCGCGAGAATTACTATTTCCTCGGTTGGTCGACCTCCGCTACGGCGCAGACCGCGATGTACAAGAGCGGAGACGAAGTGGTTCTCTATGAAGATGGCACTCTGTATGCGGTATGGAAATGCAAATACAAAGAGTGCACGGTAGTATTTGATGCCAACGGCGGTTCCGGCAAAGTTCCCGCCGATCTGAAGCTGTTCGGCGGCATTGCCGGTACGATCCCGAAGGCGTCTATCACCCGCACCGGATTCTATTTCTTGGGGTGGTCGACGGATAAGGCCGCTACGGCTGCACAGTATACGTCCGGCAAGTCGATCACGGTTACTTCCAACAGAGTTTTGTACGCAGTATGGAAGGCTTCGGGCCCGATTCTTTCGTTCGATCTGAACGAAGGCGTCGGAACGGTACCGGCTTCCATGAGCGGAAAGAGCGGCACGGCTCTCACGATCCCGAAGGCATCCGTAAGCCGCAAGGGTTTCTACTTCCTCGGCTGGTCCACGGACAAGAATGCTACGTCGGCTCAGTATACGAGCAATAAGACTATCACGATCACGAAAAATACGACCCTGTATGCGGTTTGGAAGAAAAAACCGGCGAAGACCTGGAATCTCGGTGGACAGACGATCACGATCGGTGACTGGTGGTCCGGAGAGGGATTCGATTACTGGGATACTTACTTCAGTTCTTCGGATGAGCAGGAAGAGTATAAGCAGTATCAGCTTTCCATGATGGAAGAGCATAACTATACGCTGACTCGTAAGTCGGTATACGGATGGGGAGATGAGGCGGAAGTCGCAATGCTCTCGATCGTAGCAAACGAGCCTGTAGCCGATATCATGCTTTTCGATTATCGCTTTATCGCGGAATTCTTTGCACAGGAAGAACCGTTGTTCTGTGATGTATCCCAGTGTGAAGCTTTCGACTTCAGCGATGAAAAGTGGAACAAGGCTGTCATCGATATGATGACGGTCAACGGAAAGATTTACGGCTTTGCGACGGGATGTGAGCCCCGTACCGGCGTTTTCTTCAACAAGGATCTGTATGCGCAGTTCCGCGGTGCCGATAAGGTGGATGAGCTGTATGATCTGCAGGCATCCGGCAACTGGACCTGGGCGAAGTTTGAAGAGATCGCACAGAGCCTTACCAGAGATACCGACAACGACGGTGAGATCGATGTGTACGGATTTGCGACGCAGCAGAGCGCATTGTTCGAGATGGCTGTTATCAGCAACGGTCATGATTTTGTCACGAAGGACAGTCTCGGACGTCTGGTAAGTCAGGTTACGTCGCAGGATGTCATTGACGATTGCAACTGGGCATATTCGCTCTACACGAACAATTACACCCGCAGATCCACCGAAGGCGAGGAATGGGATTATTTCAACGGAATGTTCGTTTCCGGCGAAGCGGCCATGATTGTTTACGATGAGTACAAAGCAGCCGATTTCATGGATATGTGTGATTTCGATTATGGCTTCGTTTGCTTCCCTCGGGGACCGAAGGCGACCAAGTATTATTCGATCGTTCGGGAGAATGTATATGTGATCCCGAATTGTCCGGCTACGAAAGATCGTGTCGAGGAGATTGCATACGCCTTTAACGTATATACCGACATGGCTCCGAATGCATCGACTGATGCGGATGCTTGGAAGGCAGATTATGAGTATTGCTTCTCCGATACCCGTGCTGTCAATGAGACGATCGATCTCATGATCCACGGAAGTACTCAGGTGATGCCGGCTGCATGTCTTGTGCCCGGTCTGATGGACAACACCAATGGTTTGCTTCAGTGCGGTATCCTGTATTCGCTTGACGATCCGGACAGAACGCCTGCGGAAGTGCTTTCTTCTCAGGCAGATGGAATCGCCGAATGCATCGCGGATTTCAATGCGAAGATGAAGTAAAAAATTCGCTTGACAATCAAAAAAACTTGTTGTAGTATTACTGCCATCGGGGTTTTGCCTCGACGGAAAATGCTTAGAACAGGAATAGTACGTGTGAATCCGGTTTCAGAAAACTGTCGGTGGATGCGAGACAGTCGACGATGCACAGGGAACTCGCCTGGGAGCTGCAGATTGAAGGCTTTGCTGTGTAGATCGTGCCGGAATCCCACCGTTACCACGGGGAAGAACATCGACGCAAGTCCGTGTTCGCTGAGAGCATGAGCAATCATGAAATAGAGTGGTACCACGCATATTTTGCGCCTCTATCGCACACCTGCGATAGAGGCGTTTTTTGTTTGCCGGGACAGTGGAAACGTTGACGGAAACGCCAGCTCAAGCCGGAATGCGATGAATCAGTAATCACACGAAAGGAAACAACACATGAAGATCAGTTTTTCAACTCTGGGATGTCCGGATTACTCCTGGACCGATATCTACACGATGGCGAAGGATTTGGGTTACCACGGCATTGAGATCCGCGGCCTCGGACACGATATACTGGCGACAAGAGCGAAGCCATTTTCCGAGGAACAGCTTCCGAAGACCGTTGAGAAGCTGCGTGAGATCGGGATCGAGGTGTCCTGCCTGTCTTCGGGCATCGCGCTCAAGTATCAGGCGAAACTGCCGAAGATCATCGAGGAACTGACGGCGTACGCAAAACTTGCCAATGCGCTCGGAACCGCGTATATCCGTGTGTTGGCAGACGAACATCCCGCGCCGGAGGGCGAGGTGGACGACGAGGCGATCATCGCAACGCTTCGCAAACTGGCACCGATCGCGGAAGAGTACAATGTAACGATGCTGGTGGAGACCAACGGTGTGTATTCCGATACGGCACGTCTTAAAAAGATCCTGGACGAAGTCGGAAGCCGGAAAATAGCCGCTCTCTGGGACATCCATCACCCGTACCGCAACTTCGGGGAGACGCCCGACCAGACGGTTGCGAATCTCGGGGAGTACATCAAGTATGTTCATGTGAAGGATTCGGTTTGCCGTGACGGTAAGATCTCGTACCGTATGATGGGAGACGGCGACATGCCGCTCAAGGAGGCATTTGCCGCATTGCAGAGCATGCATTACACCGGCTATGTTTCGCTCGAGTGGGTGAAACGCTGGTCTGCGGAGCTTGCGGACGCATGGGTTGTATTCCCGCAGTTCGCAAACTATATGCGCCCTTACAAGACGAAGCATAAGCACGCGCTGCAGACCGACAACCGCGGAACGGGCAATTACATCTGGCCGAAGGAGCGCCTGATCGACTACACGTTCCCGGATATCCTGGATCGCATCTGCGAGGCGTTCCCGACGCAGTACGCGTTCCGCTACACGGAACTTGACTACACGAGAACGTATCCCGAGTTCCGCGACGATGTGGACAATTTTGCCAGAGCATTGATCGCCATGGATGTCAAGAAGGGCGACCATGTTGCGATCTGGGCGACCAATGTGCCCGCGTGGTACATTACGTTCTGGGCGACGACGAAGATCGGCGCCGTGCTTGTGACGGTCAATACCGCCTACAAGATCCATGAGATCGAGTATCTGCTGCGCCAGTCCGATACGCACACGCTCGTTATGATCGACGGCTTCAAGGACTGCGATTACGTCGGTACGATCAAAGAACTCTGTCCGGAGCTTGCAACCTGTGAGCCGGGCAAACTCGAGAGCGAGAGACTGCCGTATCTGAAAAATATCATTACCGTTGACAGCCGTCAGCCGGGTTGCTTTACCTGGGAAGATGCCGTCAAACTCGGAGAGACCGTGCCGCTTACGGAAGTGGAAAAGCGCCGCGCGGCCGTTGACAAGAACGATGTTTGCAACATGCAGTACACCTCGGGAACCACTGGCTTCCCGAAGGGTGTTATGCTCACGCATTACAATGTTGTCAACAACGGTAAAGCGATCGGCGACTGCATGGATCTCTCTACCGCAGACCGCATGATGATCCAGGTTCCGATGTTCCATTGCTTCGGCATGGTGCTGGCCATGACGGCGTCCGTGACCCACGGCGTGACCATGTCCCCGATTTCGGCCTTCTCTCCGAGAAAGAGTCTGGACTGCATCAACCGCGAAAAGATCACGTGTTTCCACGGCGTTCCGACGATGTTTATCGCGATGCTGGGACATGAGAACTTCCCGAAGACGGATTTTTCGCATATGAGAACCGGTATCATGGCAGGTTCGCCTTGCCCGATCAAGACGATGGAGGAAGTCATCGAGAAGATGCACATGCCCGAGATCGTTATCACCTACGGCCAGACCGAAGCGTCTCCGGCTACGACGATGAGCAAGACCACCGACACCATCGAACAGCGTGTCAATACCGTAGGACCTTCGATCTTCGGCGTAGAGACCAAAATCGTGGATCCCGAGACCGGCGAGGAGCTTCCGGACGGCGTTCCGGGCGAGTTCTGTGCCCGCGGTTACAACATCATGAAGGGCTACTACAAGATGCCTGAGGCAACTGCCGCAGCCATTGATGAGGACGGATGGCTCCACTCCGGAGACCTTGCGCTCCGCCGCCCCGAAGACCACTATTACAAGATCACAGGCCGTATCAAGGATATGATCATCCGCGGCGGTGAGAATATCTATCCGAAGGAGATCGAGGACTTCATCTACACGTACGATAAGGTGAAGGATGTTCAGGTCATCGGCGTTCCGGATGCGGATTACGGTGAGGAGATCATGGCCTGCATTATTCTGCAGGACGGCGTGGAGTGCACCGAGGACGAGATCAAGGATTACGTTCGCACGCACATGGCAAAGCACAAAGTGCCGCGCTACGTGGATTTCGTTGCGGAGTTCCCGATGAATGCGGCCGGCAAGATCCTCAAGTACAAGATGCGCGAGGAAGCCGTTGAGCGCCACGGGCTTCACAAGGCAAATAAGATCGAGACGGCGTGATCGGAACTCATTTTCCGAAGCGGAAAGAGGTTTTCGCGAAAGAAAAGTTGTTGACAATTGTTCATTCGTGTAGTAAGATGTGTATCGGTTCGCGAGAGCCATACACAAATAGGGGTATAGTTCAGCTGGTAGAATAACGGTCTCCAAAACCGCAGGTCGTGGGTTCGAATCCTACTGCCCCTGACAGGGCCAATGCGCATGCATTGGCCTTTCTTGTATCATTTTTCACTTGAAGGGGCAACAGGGAAAGGAGAAGACATATGGGGTATGCAGACGAATTCATCATTGTGAAGCAGTTTGATCGGCTTTACGAGGAGTGCATGGAAGCCGGTGCCGCTTACGAAGCGTACGAATATGTGAAAGGATACGATCACGTATGCAAAGCATTCGGGGAGATGCTTCTTGCAATTTCGGATCACATCGGAAAAAGCGTGACGCAGCTGTTTGAAGACAACCTGTTCACGCCGTTGAGCGCGCGCAACTACCAGATGTATGCCGTGCTCGAGCCCGGGATAACGGATATTGTTCTGGCTCCCGAGGAGTACGACACAAGTTTCCGTGACGGCCCGTACATCGCCCTGCAGGAGGAAATCCGCAAATTCGCGATGTACTATGTTCACGGGGCGACTCCGTCCAGTATCTCCGAGATCAACAGCGGCCTCTACGGCTCGAGGACGATGTCGAAGTCGAACCGCGTCGTTTCGGATTTTGTGTTCATGATGGTACTTACGCTCGGTGCCTTCGTTGCCGGCGCCGTGTTGTTGATCATATCGGCCCTCAGCGAAGAGAAATCCAACCTCTTTGTCAGCGGAATGCTGGCGATCGCGTTCGGAGTCCTGCTGCTGGTCGTAAACGCGAAATTCAGAAAGTAGTCATTTTTCGGAAAATGCCGATCGAACGGAGGTTTCATGTATCGAATCATACACACGGACGGCCGTGCCAAGCGGGGCGAGCTGGTGACCGTGCACGGGACAATTCAAACGCCGGTATTCATGAACGTCGGAACCGTGGCCGCGATCAAAGGAGCGGTGTCTTCCGTTGATCTGGCCGGGATCGGAACGCAGGTGGAGCTGTGCAACACGTACCATCTTCATGTGCGTCCGGGCGATGAGATCGTTCACGAGATGGGCGGCCTTTCGAAGTTCATGCACTGGGACCGGCCGATCCTTACGGACTCCGGCGGTTTTCAGGTGTTTTCCCTTGCGAAGCTTCGGAAAATAAAGGAAGAGGGCGTGTCGTTTCAATCGCATGTCGACGGACGGCACATTTTCATGGGACCCGAGGAGAGCATGCGGATCCAGTCCAACCTTGCCTCGACGATCGCCATGGCCTTTGACGAATGCCCGCCCAGCACCGCGGAAAAGGAGTACATCCGTAAGTCGGTGGAGCGGACGACCCGATGGCTTGTGCGCTGCAAGGCGGAGATGGAACGGCTGAATTCCCTGCCGGAAACCATCAACAAAGAGCAGATGCTCTTCGGGATCAACCAGGGCGGGATCTATGAGGACATCCGGATCGAGCACGCGAAGCAGATCGCGGAGCTGGATCTGCCGGGCTATGCGGTCGGCGGACTTGCGGTCGGCGAAAGCCACGAGGAGATGTATCGGATCCTCGATGCGGTGGTGCCGTATCTGCCGAAGGCAAATCCCGTGTATCTGATGGGCGTCGGAACGCCGGCGAACATTCTCGAGGCGGTGTCGCGGGGCGTGGATTTCTTCGACTGCGTCTATCCCACGCGAAACGGACGCCACGGCCATGCGTACACGAAGTCCGGCCGTCTGAATCTGAAAAATGAGCGCTACAAGACGGACGACCGTCCGATCGAGGAGGGCTGTGACTGTCCGGCTTGCCGCAACCATTCCCGCGCATACATCCGTCATCTGCTCGTCGCGGGGGAAATGCTCGGGCTTCGACTTATGGTCTTGCATAATTTGCGTTTTTATAATAGAATGATGGAAGAGATACGAGAGGCGATCGAGCAGGATCGCTTTGAGGAATATAAGAAGGAGACGCTTGAGGGCTTTGCACGGGGGCAGGACGCATAAGCCGCAGGCAATCCGAAATTCAGAAGAAAGAATAAGAGGTAACAAGAGATGAATTTGTCCCAAATTGTTTTCCTGACTGCGGATACTTCGGGTTCGTGGATCACATTTTTGATCATGGTTGCGGTTATGTTCGCAGTCATGTATTTCCTCATGATCCGTCCTTCGCAGAAGCAGGAAAAGAAGCAGAGAGCGTTGCTGGATGCTTTGGAGATCGGAGACAGCGTTGTGACGACCGCCGGTTTCTACGGAGTTGTCATCGACATCATTGACGAGAACATCATCATCGTTGAGTTCGGCAGCAACAAGAACTGCCGTATCCCGATGCGCAAGACGTCCGTGATCGAGGTTGAGAAGGCTGCGTCCAATCAGTAATACCGTTTGATCTTCCTGGGGTGTGCGATACTTCCGTCATTTTTGAACCTACAAAACTTAAAAAGGGATTCCAATATTTGTATGCGGATGTCAGGCCTCCTTAGTCAGTGGAAGGCAGAAGTATACGTGAGGTCACCCACCTGGCTTTCGGCTGGGAGTCAAAAAGCGGAAACCGGCATCCCGGGAGTATTAACAAGGAGCGCTGTCAACGGCGCTTTTTCTTTTGCTTTTTTCGCAAAATGAGAGGCATCGATTCGGAAAAATGCACAATTTTTCAGGCAAACATTTGTTCGAACAGATGTTTGCTTTTTTGCTTTTTCTGTGCTATACTGGTGGCAATCGGAGAACGGATCGGAGGTTGAGCGATGGCACTGCAGTTTATCATTGGAAGTTCTGCCCGTCAGAATCGGGAATTGTTGATTTCCCGGATGATGGAGAGAAGTGAGAACGAGGACGGAGAGATGTTTTTCTTTGTTCCGGAACAGGCCAACCTGGAGGCCGAGCGGTCGCTGACCGAACGGCGCAGGGGCGGGTGTGTGATGCGCATTGACATCGTCAGTTTCCGTCGCCTTTTGCATCGTCTGACGGACGAACTGGGCAACCGTGTGCCGCCAATCCTCGACGATACGGGGAAGAGTCTGCTGCTCCGCCGCGTTTTGTCGGAGCACGCGAAGGAGCTGCCGCGCTTCGGCGGAAAAGCGAACAAACAGGGTTTTCTTGCGGAACTGAAATCCCTGCTGTCGGAGTTCGTGCGCTATGAAGTGACATCGGAGGCTTTGTCGGAAGTCTCGAAGAAGACAGAGGATACATTATTTTCCGACAAACTATCGGAATTGTCGGAAATCTATCAATGGTTCCGTGAGAAGTGCGGGGAGACGCATATCACGGAGGACGATATATACAATGCCATGTGCCCGCTTGTGAGGGAATCAAAGCGCCTGAAGGGCAGTGTCTTATACTTTGACGGGTATACCGGTTTTACTCCCACACAGTACAATCTGATCGGGGAGTTGATCCGCATGTGCAAAGATATTGTGATCACGGTTACGATCGATCCGCAGGAATGCGATCCGGGACACCGGGCGGCGGACTGCTTCCGCATGAGTCGGGAGACGACCGGCACGATGCGTAAGCTCGCCGAGGCGAGCGGAGTGCAGGTCTTGCCGGACATTGTTGCGCCCGGTGACGGCGACAACCGTGCCGCGGCTCTCACATATATCTCGGAGGCCTTGTTCCGGCGGGGATTCGGAGCATTTTCCGATGAGGCGCCGGACTCTGTCCGGCTGGTTTCGGCTGCCGACAGATCGTCGGAAGTCCGTGCGTTGACACGGGAGATCATGCGCCTTGTCCGCAAGGAGGGCGTTTCTTACCGTGAGATCGCGGTTGTGTGCGGGGATGCCGCGGGGTATGAGGAAAACCTCAACAGAGAGTTCGGCATTTCCGGAATACCGTTCTTTTTGGACCGCACGAGCGAGGTCTCGGACAACTGCCTCATCGACTATATCCGGTCGTTGCTGGAGATGCTTTATACCGATATGCGGACGGACGTGGTCATGCGTTGGCTGAAGAATCCGATCAACGGTTTCAATACGGACGATCTGAACTATTTGGAGAATTATCTGCTTGCGCGCGGGATCCGCGGACTTTCGATGTGGACCCGTGGGTTTGCCGGCAACTATTACTGCAAGCGCGTCACGAAACACGACCGGTGTATCGCGCTTGCGTCGGAGATCACTTCGATGCTCCTTCCGCTTGCGGAGGTCATGAACGATCCGCAGACGGGAGTTGCGGCGAAGACAGAGGCTTTGTATGCCTTTTTGACTGCACGAAAGACGTATCAATGCATGCTCTCGATGTCCGAGAGCGTCGCTAAGGAGAATGTCCCGTGGAGGCTTCGCCGCAGTGCGGAGTACCACGCGATCTACAAAGCGGTTATTGAACTGCTCTCCCGCGTTCACACGCTGCTGCCGGAACCGGCGATCTCGCTTCGGGATTACATGGGAATCCTGGAGGCGGGCTTTGCGGAGATGCAGCTCGGCGTGATCCCGCCGGAGCGTGACTGTGTGATGATCGGCGACTGCAAGAGATCGCGGTTCGCCAGTATCCGGTATATGTTTTTTCTGGGTGTCAATGAGGGGAAAGTGCCGGGTTCCGGACACGGAAGCGAATTGTTGAACTGCCGGGAGAGAGAACTTCTTAAGAATGATTATCGGATTGCTCTGGCGGACACGGAGAAGGAGGCGATCGACAGCGAGGAATTCAACATCCTCCTTGTACTGCAGAAGCCGACGGAGAGACTGATCGTCTCCTGGGCCTGCACCGACGATGAAGGAAAGGCGGTGGAGAAGTCGTATGTCGTTCGCAGGATTCAGCGGTTGTTCCCGAAATTGACGGTGACGGATGCCGAAGCCGGAAAGGCAACCTTCTTCGACCGGATCGCGGCGGACGGCGGGATCGGAGAACTGTTGAAAGAATACACGGCCGCTGCTCACGGAACATCGAAAGATGCGACGCAGAGAGCCGCACTGGGAACTCTGTATGACTGGTATGTGAAAGACGGAGAGGGACGCGGACTTCACGTTACCGAAACACAGCTTAAAGACGCGGAACGTGGCTTGTTCCGCCAGCAGGAACTGTCTTCGGAGATTGCTCAGGAGCTGTTCCCGAGAGATCGGGAGTTTTCCGTGACGAGACTGGAGGAGTTCGCCGCCTGCCCGTTCCGGCATTTTGCGAAATACGGACTTACGGCGGAAGAGAGGGAGACGTATGCTCCGACACAGTTGGAGAGCGGTTCCGCGTTTCATGCGATCCTGGAGTACGCCGGCGCGAAGATTGCCGAGCAGGGTGCGCCTCCGGATGAGGAGACATTGCTAACCTTACTGCGGGAAGGGGCGAAGTCTGTCGAGGAGAATCCGGACTTCGAATGCTTTTTTGCGAACTACCGTAGCAGACATCTCTATCGCTCGATCGTCCGGAATCTGGAATTTACGGCACCGTATATGGCGAAGCAGCTGCAGGACGGGAACTATGAGCTGTTACACACGGAGGAGAAGTTCTCGGAGAACTTCGGGGAGTTCCGGTTCGGCGGCAAGATTGACCGTGTCGACATTTGCCGTGACGGAGACCGGAGCCTGATCAAGATCGTCGATTACAAGACGTCCGGCAAGGAATTCAAGACAGCCTTGATCGATGCCGGAATCGATATTCAGCTACCGTTGTATCTTCGCGTCGAAGAAAAACGGCTGCGCGCCGAGGGCGTTGAAGCCATACCTGCGGCTGCCCTGTATCTGCCGCTCTCGATGTCTCCGGTGGACGGTCTTCCGGACAATGAGAAATCCGTGAAGAAGGTCGACAGCGCAATGACTCCCGAGGGTATTGTTCTGGTGGAGAAACCTACGCGCGACGATCGGTATCTGCAGATGCTGGACAGCGGTTTTGCGCAGACGGAAGGAGCCTATGATTCCAAGGTTATCCCCGTGGGCTTTTCGGCCAACGGCAATATTAAGGGCAGCTCTTTCTGCACCGAGGAGGAGATGAAGGATCTGCTTGACCGCGTGGAGAAACTTGCAATCGCGGAGGCCGAGCGCATCGTGGGAGGTGAAATCTCCATTGCGCCGTATCGCTACGGTAACGGGGTCAGCGCCAAAACCGCATGCACCTACTGCCCGTATCGGGGATTGTGCCGCGCGGAGAAGAGCGCAGCGGTACCGTATCGTGTGATCACATCAACTGCGAAGGAGGAGACGGAAGAATGAATCCTACACCGGAACAACAATCCGTGATCGATGCTCCCATTGGCAATCTTTTGGTTTCCGCCGCCGCCGGATCGGGAAAGACTTCGGTACTGGTTCGCAGGATCATGGAGATGATCACCCGCGAGACCGATCCCGTGGAGATCGATGAGATCCTGATCGTGACATTTACGCGCAACGCGGCTGCCGAGATGAGAAACCGCATCGAGGTGGCGATCGAGAAGAAACTGGAGGAGAATCCCGATGATGTGAGGCTGCAGCGGCAGTCCCGCAATATTCATTTTGCAAAGATTTCCACGATCGACAGTTTTTGCCAATATGTGGTTCGCAGGTTCTTTCACTATATCGACATCGATCCCGGGTTCCGTCTGCTGGATCAAAGCGAGTCGGAACTCATGAGGGAGAGAGTGCTCGACGATGTGCTGGAGAAAGCGTATGCCGCTGAGACGCCGGAATTTTCCGAATTGGCGGAGATGTACGGCGGCAAACTCGGCGACAACGGCCTGCGGGAGATCATTACCAAGATTATTTCCGCCTGCGAGAGCAGCCCGTTTCCGGCGGAATGGCTTGACCTTAACTGCCGGCGTTTTTCGGATGCGAAGAATACGGCGGAGAATCCTTACACGGAGGAGATCTTTAAGGATTGCCGCAACCGACTGATCGATGCCCGTGAGGCGGCGGAAGCGCTGTATTCCATCCTCGGTGAGCCCGGGATGCCGGCATGCTATGTAGATGCGGTCAATTCCGATCTGGATATCCTTCAGCAGCTGTGCTCGGCTTCCGACATCGGGGAGTTGACGGCGTTGACTTCGGTGAAGATCGCATGGAAACGCGCCGTGCCGAAGAAGGGTGAGAAGGAAGCGACCGACGAGGGCAAGAAGGCTTTGTGCGAAAAGATCCGCGACTCCTACAAAAAGACTGTAAACGAGGATGTCGCGGCCAGAATCCGCAATTGTTCGGCGGATCTGTATGAGAAGCAGGAGCAATGCGAGACTTCACTGACGTGTCTGTGCGATCTGGCGAAGCGGTTTATCGAACTGTTGGAGAAACAGCAGCGGGACAAGAATGCATATGATTTTTCGACGATCGCGCACATGGCTCTCCGTATCCTTCTTGGGGAGGATCACAAGCCGACGGAAGCTGCGAAACAGCTCAGCGGAGAATTCCGTGAGATCATGATCGATGAATACCAGGATTCCAATCAGCTGCAGGAATGCATCCTCGGGGCGGTAACATCGAACAATTCCGCGGGCGTTCCCAACCTGTTCATGGTGGGGGATGTCAAGCAGAGTATATACAAATTCCGACAGGCCAAGCCGGAGCTGTTCCTGGACAAATGCGACCGCTTTGTCGAGGATCCTTCCGTCGGAACACGGATTGACCTTCAGAGGAACTTCAGAAGCCGCAGAGAGGTCGTAGAAGCCGTCAATGAGGTGTTCGAGAGGTTGATGACCCGCGGCGTCGGCGGCGTCGAATATGACGACCGTGCGGCCTTACAATACGGCGGCGTCTATGATGACCGTGGGGGAAACCCGGACGATTATCGCAGTGAGCTTCTGCTGACAAATTATGAGAATAACACGGTCGCCGATGAGGCGGATCTGATCCTTGCGCGCATCCGTGAGTTGACGGATCAGCAGACCGGATTGCAGATCTGCGATGCGAACGGAGAACTTCGCACGGCGGAACTTCGCGATATCGTGATCCTCACGCGGAGCAAATCCGAATTGGTTCAGACGCTGCAGCGCCGTATGCAGGAGGCATCAATTCCGTATTATGCCGCTTCCACGGACGGTTATTTCGATTCCGCGGAAGTCTCTGCCGTAGTTTCGATGCTCCGTGTGCTTGACAATCCGTTTCAGGAGATTCCGTTGGCGGAAGTGCTCATGTCGCCTGCGGTCGGATTTACCGTCGATGACATGGCTTTGCTGGCAATCCGCGGACGGAAGAGCAGCGAGTCGAGGCGGTCGGAGTATACCCAGACCGTCATCCGCAAGCTCTGCATGGAGGAAACGACGGAGGAACGGTTCCGGGCGTTGCGGAAGAAGTGTGAGCAGTGGCTTACTCTGTATGATGATCTGAAACGGCACGCCGTTTTTGTCAATACTTCGGAGATCATCGAGGAGTTTTTGAACAGGACCGGCTTCTTCGAGTACTGCTGTGCGCTTCCCGATGCGGAAGTGCGGAGAAAAAACCTGCGCATGCTTGTACTGAAAGCGGAGAAGTTCCGGGAAAGCTTTACCGGCAACATCTGCGACTTTGTCGAGTATATCGATAACACGAAGAAGTATAATGCCGCGATCGTCGACAATATCGGCGGCGGATCACCGAATGCCGTATGCATGATGACGATTCACGGCAGCAAGGGCATGGAATTCCCAATCGTCTTTCTTGCGGATATTTCCAAGGACTTCAATATGAAGGACCTCGACGGGAATTTCCTTATCCATGACGAGCTCGGATTCGGTCCTACCGTGGTGTTTCCGAAAGAGAAGATGAAGTTTTCAACGCCTGCCCGCGAAGCTGTGAAATCGCGGATCCACCGCGATCTCGTCGGGGAGGAGATGCGGCTTTTATACGTTGCATTGACACGGGCGAAGGAGAAACTGATCGTCACCGGAAGACTGGATTCCGAGTCGGTGATCGGGATGTTGGGAAAAGCATTCCGTGTCTGCCGCCGTGTCTGCTATGCGGATTTCATGAACGCAAGGACGGGATTCGGGCCGCTTCTTACGGAGGCGATCGCATGCCGATGCTCTTCGGAGCAGATGCAGGAACTCTGCAGGGAGGCAGTGCAATATCCGGACGATTTCCGCATGGAGATCGGCGCATGGTCGTTGCGTATTCTCAAGTCGTCGGGCAATGCGGAATCCGGCAAAGAGGATGCATCGGTCGGAACCGTAGCTGCAAACTGCGGCTTGGGAGTTGATATTTCTAAGGGCTACGCCGGAGTCAGGGAGGAGGAACTGCGCAGGGAATATGTGAGGGAACTGCAGGAGTACCGTGATTTCCGTTATCAATCCGAGGGCGATGATGTTCCCGTGAAAGTCGCCGTGTCCGACCTCAAGAAACAGGCATATCTGGAGAAAGAGGCCGAGGAGGAGCTGCGGGATCGTGCGGACGGCGTGGTTCGAGTGAACGCCGGTCGACATCTGGAAGCGCCGAGAGAATCGGAACCGATGCCGTCTTTTGCCGATGTTACGGCGGAGAAGGATTCCGCGACTGCAGGAACCGAGTTCGGAACGATCTGTCATCGCGTCATGCAGCTGTATGATCTCGGACAGCCGGCAACGGAGGAGGCGTTCTGTGCTGAAATTGCTGCCATGTGTGCAAGAAAACAGCTTTCGGAGGACGAGGCTGCCCGCATACGACCGGAGATGTTTTTGCATTTCTTCCGAAGCGAGCTCGGGGAGCGGATGCGTCAGGCGTATCGGAGCGGCAGACTTGAGCGGGAGAGAGCATTTATCCTCAGCAGACCTGCCGATGAACTGGGTCTTGGGTTCGATTCGAAATCCCCGGTGTTGATTCAGGGCGTGATCGATGCTTTCTTTGAGGAGGATGACGGGTGCGTTGTCGTGGACTATAAGACGGATGCGCTTCGCGGCGAAGGAGCGGAGAAGGAGTTCCTTCGCAGATATGAGCGGCAGTTGGAATTGTACGCCAATGCCGTAGAGCGCGGAACGGGACGGCACGTCAAAGAGAGCATAATTTATTCGTTTTCACTTAACAAATCAATCGTTATCGGGTATAATGAAAAACGCTAGTTCGCTGAAATTACAGGAAGTTTAAGAGGTTTGTATGCGCGATAAAATACTTTTTACGTATAATCCGAACGCCGGAACGAAGAAGCTTGTGCCGAAACTGAACGACGTTATCTATGAATTGATCGATGAGAACAGTGATCTGGTTCTGTCACCGACGCGGAAGCGCAACGATGCGAAGGAAGCCGTGAAGGCGTATCTAAACGAGGGTGCCTGTGTTAAAGTCGTGTGTTCCGGCGGAGACGGGACATTGCATGAAGTTGTCGAAGGGATGATGGAGTGTGACGCCGACAAGCGCGTTCCCATCGTTTATCTGCCGGCCGGAAGTACGAATGATTTCGGATATTCCATGTGCATCCCGAAGGATGTCGTTGAGGCGGCGAAATTGTCCAAGAACGGCATGAAGTATCCGTGCGACATCGGTTGCTTTAACGGCAAATACGTCGTTTATACGGCGGCGTTCGGCTTGTTTTCCGATGTTTCCTATGCGACATCGCAGTCGTTGAAGAACATCTTCGGGCATGCGGCCTATGTCATGAACGGTGCCGTCGCTTTGACGAACGTCGAGTCGGTAGCGGCGACGATCACGTTGCCGGACGAGACGATCGAAGGAACGTTTATCATGGGGATGGTGGTCAGTGCGTCGTCCATCGGCGGTTTCCGGGGAATTACCGGACCCGATGTCCGCCTTAACGACGGCAAATTCGAACTGTTCCTGATCCGGGAGCCGAGTCCGTTGCAGGTAGCCGGGTTGCTGAACGATATCCGGAAGGGCAACTTCGATAATCCGCTCATTGTTTTCCGGCATATCACGGAAGCGGAATTCGATTTTGAGGATGAAGTTCCGTGGACCATCGACGGAGAGTACGGCGGATCCGGTCTGCAGGCGCACATTTCGGTCAAAAAACATGCCGTTACGTTCATGGCACCGCGCGATCTGATGGGACTGTTGTCCGTTCATGAATGACGCTCAGAAACCGCAGGGAACAACCTTTTGCTTTGGCTCCGAAGCGGGGGAAAGTAGGGCGAAAGTCTTGACAGAATCCCTTGAATTGGGTAATATAAATTGCAGTGGTTTTTTGCTGATACACCACGGTTTTGATACACTATTGTGAACACGGAGGGAATGTCTTATGTATTATATCGGGGTTGATTTGGGAACCTCTTCCGTCAAACTGGTTTTGATGGATAGCGAGGGTGTGATTCGGAATATCGTTTCGAAGGAATACCCGCTGTATTTTCCGAAGACCGGATGGTCGGAGCAGAAACCGGAGGACTGGTGGACGCAGATGAAAGCCGGCGTCAAGGAATTGATTGCCCCGGTGGATGCTTCTCAGGTTGCCGGAATCAGTTTCGGCGGACAGATGCACGGACTTGTTATCCTGGATGAGAACGATGCGGTTCTTCGTCCCGCGATCCTGTGGAATGACGGTCGTACCCAGGAAGAGTGCGATTACCTCAATAATGTGATCGGACGCGAGAAGATCAGTGCCTACACGGCGAATATGGCTTTGACGGGCTTTACCGCACCGAAGCTTCTCTGGGTGAAGAAGAATGAGCCGGAGATCTTTGCGAAGATCTGCAAGATCATGCTTCCCAAGGATTATCTTGCGTATCTGTTGTCCGGTGTTCATTGCACGGACGTATCGGATGCTTCCGGTATGCTGTTGTTTGATGTGAAGAACAAATGCTGGTCCAAGGAGATGATCGACATTGTCGGCATCAAGGAAAGCCAGCTTGCCAAGATTTTCGAGAGCTATGAGGTCGTCGGAACGATCCTTCCGAAAGTTGCCGAGGAACTCGGACTTCCGAAGACCGTCAAGATCATCGCCGGTGCGGGTGACAATGCCGCAGGAGCCGTAGGAACGGGTACCCTGCAGCACGGTATGTGCTCGGTATCGCTGGGAACTTCGGGAACGGTGTTCATCGCAACGGATGAGTTCGCTGTGGATGATGCGAATGCGATGCATTCTTTCGCTCATGCGAACGGCAAATATCATTTCCTCGGCTGCATGCTTTCGGCTGCATCCTCCAACAAGTGGTGGATGGACGATATCATCGGTACGAAGGATTACGCCGCAGAGCAGAAGAACATCACGGAGATCGGAACGAACAATGTGTTCTATCTTCCTTACCTGATGGGCGAGCGTACTCCGCACAACGATCCGAATGCGAGAGGTTGTTTCATCGGTATGTCGATGAATACCAAGAGAGAGGATATGACTCTCGCGGTTATGGAAGGTGTAACGTACGCGCTTCGCGATGCACTTGAGATCGCTCGTTCCTTCGGTGTGAAGATCGAGCGTATCCGTGCGATCGGCGGCGGTGCCAAGAGCCCGTTGTGGTGCAAGGTTCTCGCCAATATCATGAATGTTAAGGTTGACAAGATCAACTGTGAGGAAGGTCCGGGATACGGC
The DNA here is from genome assembly GCA_017441265.1 of Lachnospiraceae bacterium. Classification (GTDB taxonomy): domain Bacteria; phylum Bacillota; class Clostridia; order Lachnospirales; family Lachnospiraceae; genus ISDg. The sequence continues at coordinate 25,341 of JAFRYE010000052.1, forward strand.
GCTGCGATCCTTGCGGCAGTCGGTTGCGGCGAGTATGCTTCTGTTGAGGAAGCTGCAGCGAAACTGATCCGTGTTGTGGATACGGTTGAGCAGGATCCCGCCATCGTTGCGGAGTATGAGAAGCGCTATCAGATTTTCCGCACGCTGTATCCTGCACTCAAGCCGGTGTTTGCGGAAATCGCAGAGGCGAATCGATAGAAATCGTACGGGACCGTTTGGGTTCCGGGTGGATTTGGTACAAGGAGTTGTCCTCCGGTTTCGGGGGGCAACTCTTATGCACGTTTTACGGCACCGATTTTCAACGAGCGAAAGGGACACGGAATGGAGATTTACAATGCATTTGCGCGGCTGTATGACCGATGCATGGACAATGTTCCGTACGACGATTGGATGGTGTTCCTCGAGGAAACTTTTCGTAAGTTCGGTGTTCCCAGGGACGGGATTGTCGTGGAACTCGGTTGCGGAACCGGTGAAATCAGCGGTCGCCTGCGGGAGCGGGGATACGATATCATCGGAGTCGACGCGTCCGAGGAGATGCTTTCGGTGGCCATGGAGAAGGAATACGATTGGCTTGACCGGGAACTGGAGCGTGCGGGGTTCGGCAGTGACAATGCGCCGGAGAACAGCGAGGCCGAGGACGAGTTGGTGGGCAGGCTTTCGGAGCGTATGGTGACGTATCTGCAGCAGGATCTGAGGAATCTGGATCTGTACGGAACCGCAGCCGCGATGGTCAGTGTATGCGACACGCTCAACTATATTACGGACACTTGCGAGTTGACGGAGATCTTCCGAAGAGTGAACCGGTTTCTGGACAGGGACGGACTCTTTGTGTTTGACTTAAAGACCGAGACCTATTTCCGCGATGTGCTCGGCGACAACGTACGCGCGGAAGATTACGGGGACGCGGTGATGCTGTGGGACAATCGATATGATTCTTCCGCAAAAATCAATGAATATCGCGTATCTGTGTTTGAGGAAAATGAGGACGGGCTCTACAGCCGAAGCGACGAAGTCCATGTGCAGAGGGCATTTTCCGAGGAGGAGATCAGGGAGTGCCTCGATCGCGCGGGACTTGCACTGGTGGGCATGTACGACGGATATTCCGACCGGCCTGCCGATGCAAAGACGGAACGGCTGGTTGTCATAGCGAGAGAGCAATTTCAGAACGATAAGTATTACGGAGAAAGTTAGACGAACATGACGGATTCGGTATCGACAAAGGATTATATCGTACGCGCGAGTGCTGCGGATGAATTCATTCGCGCATTTGCCATCACTTCGAAAAATCTGTGCGAAACGGCACGGGTAGCTCACGGCCTTTCGCCGGTAGCCACGGCGGCGCTCGGGCGGTTGTTGTCCGCGTCGGCGATGATGGGCGTGATGATGAAAGGCGACCGCGATCTGATGACAGTACGCATCGATGCAAACGGGCCGATCGAAGGACTCCTGGTGACGGCGGATTCGCACGGCCACGTGAAAGGCTATGTCGGAAATCCGTATGTGGAGGTTCCGGACCGCGCGGACGGGCATTTGAACGTCGGCGGTGCGGTGGGCATCGGCGTTTTGAGCGTTATGAAGGATTTGGGGCTCAAGGAGCCTTACGTCGGGGATATCGAACTGCAGACAGGAGAGATCGCAGAGGATCTCACATATTATTTTGCGGCGTCGGAGCAGACTCCGTCGAGTGTCGGCCTCGGTGTCTTGGTGGATCGGGATCGTTCTGTGCTGCAGGCCGGCGGCTTTATCGTACAGCTGATGCCCGACGTGCCGGACGACGTGATCGCCACGCTGGAGCAGAACCTTCGCGGACTGCGGTCGGTGACGGAGATGCTGTCGGACGGCTGTACGCCGGAAGATATGTTGCGCATTGTTCTTAAAGGGCTTTCACCGGAGATGCTTGATACGACGGAAGCTTCGTTCAGCTGCAATTGCTCCAAGGAGCGGTATACAAGAGGATTGATCAGTATCGGACGCGAGGAACTCGGCAAATTGCTTGAGAAAGACGAGGAGATTGAGGTGCGTTGCCGGTTCTGCAACAAGGATTATCATTTTTCGCCGGATGAGATCCGGGAGATGATGGAATACGCAAAATAGCCTTGCCGCATTCGCAGCGGAAAGGCATGGAATCGAGGTGCATATGGCAAACAGGAAAGAAACCAAAAAGACAACGGCCAAGCAGGATGCGTGGTTGAAGTACGACGACAAGGGTCGCGCGAAGATCGAGGCGTTCTGCAAGGGCTACAAGGAATTCATTTCCGACAATAAGACCGAGCGTGAGTGCGCGGCGGCGTTGATCGCCAAGGCGGAGAAGAAGGGGTTCCGCGATCTGATGAAATGCGAGAGCCTCAAGGCCGGCGACCGCGTTTACTACTCGATGATGGGTAAGGCGGTAGCTTTGTTCGTGATCGGTACGAAGCCGATTTCCGAGGGTATGAACATTCTCGGAGCGCATATCGATTCACCGCGTTTGGACGTAAAGCAGAATCCGCTGTATGAGGACAACGGAATCGCGCTTTTGGATACCCATTATTACGGCGGCGTCAAGAAGTATCAATGGGTGACGCTTCCCATGGCGATCCACGGTGTGTTCGTCAAGAAGGACGGGACGAAGGTGCCGGTGGCGATCGGGGAAAAGGATGACGATCCGGTATTCGGGATCAGCGATCTTTTGATCCATCTTTCGACGGATCAGCTCGGAAAGAAGGGCGCGACGGTCATCGAGGGAGAGGATCTCGATGTCACATTTGCCTCGCGGCCGCTTAACAAAGAGGGTAAGGACGCCGTTAAGGAGATGGCTTTGTCGGTGCTTAAGGAGAAGTACGGTGTCGAGGCGGACGACTTCTGTTCGGCGGAACTCGAGATCGTTCCGGCCGGCAAAGCGAGAGATTTCGGCATTGATCGCAGCATGATCATGGGCTACGGCCAGGACGACCGTTCCTGCGCATATCCTTCGGCAGAGGCGATCTTCTCGGTGAAGAAGAGCGCACGTACGCTTGCATGCCTCCTGGTCGACAAGGAGGAGATCGGAAGCGTCGGTGCGACCGGTATGCATTCCCGCTTCTTCGAGAACTGCATTGCGGAGATTGCCGATCGGCTGGGTCAATACAGTGAGCTTGCGGTGCGAAGAGCGCTTCAGAATTCCTACATGCTCTCGTCCGATGTGAGCGCCGCGTATGATCCGCTGTACGGGTCGGCGTTTGAGAAGAAGAACGCGGCATTTTTCGGAAAAGGGCTCGTGTTCAACAAATACACGGGATCCCGCGGTAAATCAGGCTCGAACGACGCCAGCCCCGAGTACATGGCGATGCTTCGCCGGATCCTCGACGGCGCGAACGTAACGTATCAGACCGCCGAACTCGGCAAGGTGGATCAGGGCGGCGGCGGTACCATTGCGTACATCATGGGCAACTACGGAATGAATGTCATCGACAGCGGTGTTGCCGTGATGAGCATGCATGCACCGTGGGAGATCACGAGCAAGGTGGACATTTACGAGTCATATCTCGGGTATGTCGCTTTCCTCGAAGGAATTCAGTAATGACGGAAAAGAGGCTGTATGGTTGAGTTAAAGATACGCTACATCAGCAAGGAGATTGAAAAATTGCGCTATATCGACGGCATTTCCGATTGGATCGATCTGCGAAGCGCCGAGGATGTCACACTGAAGGCCGGGGAGTCGAAATTGATCCGGTTAGGCATCGCGGTGGAACTGCCGGTAGGCTATGAGGCGCACATCGTACCGCGGAGTTCCACATTCCGCAACTTCGGGATCATCCAGACGAACCATATGGGCGTTGTGGATCACAGCTATTGCGGCGACGAGGACGAGTGGAAAATGCCTGTGCTGGCAGTGCGCGATACGGAAATCCATGTCAATGACCGGATCTGCCAGTTCCGTATCATGGAAAATCAACCGAAACTCACCTTTACGGAGGTGGAGCACTTAAGAGAGACATCGCGCGGCGGCTTCGGCACGACGGGCGTTCAATAATTCAAAAGAAACGGAGTAGAAACATGATTCAGGTAACAGTATTTTCCGGCTTCCTCGGAGCCGGTAAGACAACACTTATCAAGAAACTTCTCGCGGACGGTTACAAGGGCGAGAAGGTCGTTTTGATCGAAAATGAGTTCGGTGAGATCGGTATCGACGGCGGTTTCCTCAAGGATGCCGGAATTGAGATCACGGAGATGAACTCGGGTTGCATCTGCTGCTCGCTCGTCGGTGATTTCGGCAAGGCGCTTGTGCAGGTGAAGGAGCAGTTCCATCCCGACCGCATCCTGATCGAGCCCTCCGGCGTCGGCAAGCTTTCCGACGTTGTAAGGGCGATCGAGAAGATTGAAGATCCGGACATGGTTGTGACCGGCCTCGTGACGGTGGTAGACGCCGCAAAATGCCGCATCTACATGAAAAACTTCGGCGAGTTCTTTAACAACCAGGTCGAGTGTGCGCACACGATCCTTTTGAGCCGCTCGCAGTTCGTCTCGGAAGATAAGCTGCAGGCTTGCGTTGCGCTTCTGCGGGAGAAGAATCCGGATGCGACCATTGTTACGACTCCTTGGGATTCGTTGACGGGAGGACAGATCCTCGCAGCGATGGAGACGAAGGTTGACCTCGCAAAGCAGCTTCTTGAGGAAGAGGAAGTCTGCCCGGTGTGCGGACATCACCATCACGACGATGACGACGATGACGATGACGATGAGAGCGAGTGCTGTCACCATCATCACGATGATGACGACGACAACGAAGACGAGCACGAGCATCACCATCACCACCATCACGATGACGAAGACGAGCACGAGCATCACCATCACCATCATCACGATGACGATGATGACGATGATGACGAGCATGAGCATCACCATCATCACCACCATGAGGACGGCGAGTGTGACGATCCGGAGTGCGAATGCCATCATCACGATCATGACGGACACCATCATCATCACCATGCCGACGAGGTTTTCACGAGCTTCGGCCGCGAGACGGTCAAAAAGTACGAGGAGGATACGCTTCGAGACATTCTGGAGAAGTTGGCCAATTCGGAAGAGTACGGCGTGATCCTGCGCGCGAAGGGAATGCTTCCCGACGCGGAAGGTCAGTGGCATTATTTCGATCTGACGCCCGGTGAGTATGAGATCCGTGACGGACAGCCGGACATCATCGGCAGGATCTGCGTGATCGGCAGCAAGATGAACGAGGACGCCATCCGCGAATTGTTCGAACTTTGATTTTGATTTCTGGAAAGGACATGAACTATGGAAAAGCCGGTATTTGTCATCAATGGCTTTTTGGACAGCGGGAAGACGTCATTTATCCGCGATACATTGAATGATCCGCAGTTCCTGGCTTCCGGGAAGGTCCTTGTGATCCTCTGCGAGGAGGGCGAGGAGGAACTGGATGAGGTAGCGCTCTTAAAGAAGGGCGTCAGCATCATTACCGTGGAAGACCAAGATCAGCTGACAACCGAGTTCATGAAGGGACTCGAGGATTTCTACAAGCCGAACATGATCATGATCGAGTGGAACGGCGTGTGGAAGCTGGTGGATCTGCTGGATACGGATATGCCGCAGAACTGGGTGCTCTCACAGATCATAACGCTGCTGGACTCGACGACATTTCCCATGTATATCAACAATATGCGGGCGATGATCCTTGACGAGGTACGTTACTCCGACGTCGTGATCGTCAACCGTTGTGACGATGCGACGGATCGATCGGCGATCCGCAGAAACATCAAGGCGGTCAACCGCAAGGCGATGATCTCCTATGAGCGCGCAGACGGCAAGGACGCCGGTGAGTTCGAGGAAGACCTGCCGTACGATATGACACAGAAGCATTTGGAGATTTCCGACGCCGATTACGGTATCTGGCATATGGACGCCGCGGAGCATCCGGAGGCCTATGACGGAAAATCCATTCATTTTCTTTCGATGCTCTATGTCTCGCCGCGTCTGCCGAAGGGCTACATTGTGCCCGGTCGAATGGTTATGACGTGCTGCGCTGAGGATACGCAGTTCAACGGTTTCCTTGCGAAGTTGCCGGCGGCTGTGGATCCGGATTCGCTGCGGAGCCGCATGTGGTTTGAGATCACTGCGGATATTCGTGTGCAGAATATGCGGGAGTACAAGGGCAAGGGAGTGGTGTTGCACATCACGAGCATGGTTCCGGCGAAGGAGCCTGCCGACCCGTTGATTTATTTCTCCTGACGGACAGAAAGGAATCGGAATGGGGCTTGATCTGACTAATGTGAAAATACTCGGACGAACCTCCGAGGAAGCACCGGACACGCTGTTCTGGACGGGAAGTCGCTTTGAGATGAACGTGAAGGCATCCTATCTCACGGTCACTGTCGAGGCGGCCTACGGCATGCAGGAACAGTGGATTGCCGTGCTCGTCAACAAGGTACAGTTGTGCCGGATGCCGCTTCATCGCGGGGAGAACGAGATCATCATTTTCCGAAACCGCAATGCCGAAGAGGTGAAAAATGTCCGCATCGTCAAGGAAGTGCAGCCCATGGGCGGCGACGGTGCGAACTATATCCGACTGACCGGGATCGAGACGGACGGGGAGCTGGTGCCGGTGGAGGAACCGGCGATGCGGATCCAGTTTGTGGGAGATTCCATCACGTCCGGCGAGGGCGCCGTTGGTGCCCGTTCGGAAAATGACTGGGTCGCCCAGCTGTTTTCCGCGGTTGACAACTATGCATACATGACGGCGGAAGCGCTCTCGGCCGATTATCAGGTCGTTTCCCAGAGTGGCTGGGGCGTATACTGCGGCTACAACAACGATATCCATATGAATGTGCCGAGGCTTTATGATAGCGTCTGCTCGCTTGTCACCGAGGACGGAAAGAGTGTCAGGGGATCACTCGAGAAATATGATCACAGCCGGTTTGTGCCGGATGTGGCGGTGATCAACCTTGCGACAAACGATTCCGGTGCATGTTCGGCGGAAGCGTACACGGACCCTGAGACGGGAAAGACGTACCGTATGGTGAGGGGCGAAGACGGGCGACTTGACGCAGAGAGCGCGAAGCATTTTTCGGATGCGGTTGTCGCATTTTTGAAGAAACTGCGCGCGGCGCACCCGGAGGCTTATTTGCTGTGGGTCTACGGGATGCTCGGCGTGGATATGGAGAATCCTGTTTTAGAGGCGATTACGGCATATCGGGAGGCGACCGGAGATGAGAGGACCGGGTATTGCCGCCTGCCTGATACGACACCGGATGCATTTGGCGCGAGATGCCATCCGGGGCACCGCTCACATGAGCGTGCGGCCGAGACGATTGCAGCGAAGATCAGAGAGCTGACGATCGGATGATGAAGAAACTGTCGGATGAGCAGAGCATCCGGCGTTTTGAGAAGGTTAATAACAAGTTTGGGGGACAAATCACATGAGCATGCTTCGTCTGGTAGACATAGGCAAAATCTATGTCTCGGAGAACAACGTCTCGGTCGGAATTCGCGGTGTGAATCTATCGTTTGACCGGGGGGAATTTGTCGCGATCACCGGTGCGTCGGGATCGGGCAAATCCACGCTTCTTAACGTCTTGAGCGGCATGGACACCTACGAGGAGGGTGAACTCTTCATCGAGGAGCAGCCCACGTCGCACTATGTACAGTCGGATTGGGAAGAATACCGGCAGAAGTACATATCATTCATTTTCCAGGAATACAACATTCTCGAGAGCTTCACGGTCTTGCAGAACGTGGAGCTGGCATTGATGTTCATCAAAGACCCGAAACAACGCCGAGAGCGTGCTCTTGAACTGATCGAGCGGGTCGGTCTGACGAAATACAAAAAGCAGAAGGGAAGCCATCTCTCCGGCGGTCAGAAGCAGCGTACCGTCATTGCGCGTGCGCTCGCTAAGGACAGTCCGATCATCCTGGCGGATGAGCCGACCGGAAATCTCGATTCGGAGACGTCTGCGGAGATTATCAAGCTTCTGCGCGAAGTGTCCGTCGGCAAATTACTGATCATGGTCACTCACAATTTCGATCAGGTGGCCGATGTTGCGACAAGACACGTCCGCATTTACGACGGCTCTGTGGAGTCTGACCGCATGATCGCCGAGACTTCGAAAATTGAAACTCCGGACGCTGAGAACCAGGAGACCGAGGAGACCGCAGCACAGCCGGACAAGACATCGGAAAAAGCCTTCGTAGGTGACGGTTTCCGCCTCGGCCGCGCACTGTTCTGTTCCAAGCCGAAACTGAGTCTGTTTCTGACGATCGTACTCACGCTCGGAACGATCGGAATCTTCTTCATGACCGGCGTGTGCGGCGAATTCATGCATTTGTTTGACAAGAAATATGTATTCCGACCGATGGACGGGCGTGTGATCATCACGTACCGGGAAGGGACGTCATTTTCCGACGAACAATTGAAACAGATCGCGGAGAAGTATGGTGCGAATGACTATCTGCGGTACGATTTTCTTCTGGATGCGAATCAGGGATACGCTGAGAGGCTTGAGGAATTCACACGAGATTTCGGTGAGTATTTTTCTGACAATTTTTATGCCGGAGCGTATGCCTACAGTTTCGGCGATGACTACGGTGAGCCGGATTACGGTCGATATCCGCAGACAGACAGGGAAGTGCTGTTGAGACTCCCGCTGTATTACAAAGAATTCAGTGGTTTCACTGAGGAAAAAGTTGCGAGTGGAAAAGCATATATTCCGTTCGGAAGCGAGGGGGTCGGAACAAGTTTCGTTCCGTTTACCGTATGCGGTGTGTCATATACGGTCGACAATACACAGTATCCGGTCGCAGTATTCTCAAGAGAAGGATTTGACCTGGCGACCTCACTCAAACTGTATACGCCGGGGCTGACGTTTGACAGCTGCCGTGTGGACGGAGAAATGCCGATGAAACTGAATGATGCTTTCTGGTCGGTTCGAATCAATTCGAATCTTGATCCGAACAGTGTCTTTTGTTCCGGCACGACGCTTCGAAAAGCTGTGGAAGCAGGAAGTAAGTGCGAGGTTTCGGTTCGGGTGATTTTCTATTTCGGTAACGAGCAGAATTCCCGGACGTTCGAGATCGGTCATGAATTTTCGGATAAGGATATCACCGATTGGGAGACGTCATCCGAAGACGATGAGGAAAGCCGGGTTTATCTGGAGATCGGCGTCGGAGTGGCCGCGCAGCTGTTCCGCGAGTGCATGGAGAGCAACACGTATTCCCAGGCAAGTCTGTTCTTCGCGGATGATGATGCCGCACGGAAGGCTGTGGACGCATTGAAGGCGGACGGCGTCCCGGCACTTATGTCCGATGTGACGCAGCTTCAGGATTCACAGACGGCGATCGAACTGTTGTTTGATTATTTTCCGTATGCGATCCTGTGGGCCATTTCGGTCATTTTCCTGCTGTTCTTCGTGCGGCTTTGCACATCCAGATCGATGGAGGCTTTCCGCGACGAGGCGGCAATCCTTCGTTCGATGGGAATCCCGGTACGGATTGTCAAAACCGGAATTTATGTGCGCATGTTCATGGCACTGTTGATCCCGTTTATCCTGTTGCCGGTGATCGCGTGGGCAGTGTATCATCAGCCGTCGCTGAACGGCGTGCTCCGATACTTACATGCGCCTGAATATGCATTTTTGTGCATTGCCATGATCTTCGTCACCTGGCGCGTAACGAGCCGTAAAATACGGAATATGTTCGGGGAGAGTGTCAAGAAATCGTTGCGGGGAGGTGAAAGAGCATGATCCGACTCAGCAAATTAAACAAATATTATAACCGCGGCAAGGAGACCGAGATCCACGTCCTGGACGACATCTCGCTGGAACTTCCTGAACGCGGAATGTGCGCGGTATTCGGACAGAGCGGCTGCGGCAAGACGACGCTTCTGAACGTGATCGGCGGCCTGGACACCGTCTCCTCGGGAGAGGTCGCATTTGACGACGGTGTGCTTGGGCAAAATGACATTGAGCTTCGAAACCGCGATATCGGATTTATTTTCCAGAATTATAACCTGAGCAAGAACGAGACCGTCTTTGAAAATGTGGCGGCGGCGCTGCGCCTATGCGGCCTGACGGACGAGAACGAGATCCGCACCCGCGTGATTGCGGCGCTTGTGAACGTCGGCATGGAAAAGTACGAAAAGCGGCTTCCGGACACGCTCTCAGGCGGGCAGCAGCAGCGCGTGGCAATCGCACGCGCGATCGTTAAGAATCCGAAGGTGATCCTCGCGGATGAGCCGACCGGAAACCTCGACGAGACGAACACGATCCTGATCATGGACATCCTTCGGAAAATGTCCGAAGAGTGCCTCGTCATCCTCGTCACGCACGAGGCTCAGCTCGTCGATCTGTACTGCACGACGGTCATTGAACTGAAGGACGGCAGGATTGTCAATATCCGGGAAAATGAGACCGCGAACGGCTCGATGACAGCAAGCTCGAGAGACATTTTCCTCGGAGATCTTCCGAGCGAAGTCGGGGAGAGCGCCGGGACGGTAGTTCGGTTCTACGGCGAGCCGACGGAGGAGCCGTTGACGCTTACGGTTGTGCATCATAACGGACATGTGTATCTGCGCGTCGACAGCAGCAAGGTTGAAATCCTGGACAGCACCAGTGAGGTTAAGCTGCGCGAGGGCAAATTCAAGGCTTCCGAGGAGGCAAAACGACGCGAAGAAGCCATCGATATGAAGAACCTTCCGAGAATCACGGAGGGCGTATGCGGCAAACTGTTCAACTTAAAGAACAGCATTCGGAACAGCTACACGGAAAACATCATGGAAACCAACGGCAAGAAGCGCCGCTGGGCATTGATCATCTGCCTGTTTTTGTTCGGGGCTGCTGCGGTGTTTGTCACGGCATTTTTCGGAAAAGGATTCTCCGCGATCAAACAGGCGAAAGATTCCTACAACGATCGGATCTTTTATGTGTATGCCAAGGACGAGACGATCGGCGAGCGCCTGAGGAAAGCGGCCGAAGATCCGGCGTCCGGGTTCACATGGTTTGACTGGGAAGGCGTTTACAACCGGCCGGACGATAATGAGTTGTATTTTCATTTTGCATCGCTGATGACAGCGGGACAGTTCGGAATGAATGAGTATGCGAGCATGTACATGGACATGAATTCGTTCGGCATGTCCGTCAATGCGGCGGAGTTTCCGCTGAGCAAGCTCGGGAAGGCGACCGTTGTGTGCGGGACGGATACGCTTGGAAGCGACAGTGAGATTTTGATCACATCCCGTACGGCGGATATTCTGCTTGATAATTCACCGTTTCCGTTTGTTACGACGTATGAGGATCTGCTCCTTCTCGGCGGAACGATCAACGGGACAGAGGTGAGAATCGTCGGTATCGTGGACTCCGATGAGCTGGCGTACTATATCCGCGATATGCTGTACATGCGCAGTCTTGCGTCTTCATATATCGTGGTTGACGACGGGACGTTCGGTCTGTCGCGCGGGGAATGCGCCTATGTGCGTACGGCCTTCCGCGGCAATGAAGAATACGGCTTTGAGACGGTTACGGTGGGTGATAAGCTCAATTACCGCGGACTGGATCTTTCGGTTACGAAGTATTACAATCTTTCGGACTATGTCGAGAAATCCGACCTGTATTCGGAAGAGCAGATTGAGGCAATGCTTCAGGAACGAAGCAAAACCGAGTGGGAACTGGCGGTGCATTGTCCGTATGTGTCGGATATTCGCACGTCCGAATTGTGGAACGGAGAATACCGGGTTCGCTGGAAGACATCGAGATTCTTTGTGATCCATCCGGATGATTTTGCGCAGACGGCAACGATGTTTGCTGCTTCCAGCAAACGGTTTGAGAGCGCCGACAGGGATGTCGCAGCCGAAGAGATGAGTATCCCGTATCAGGGCTTGACTCATATAAGACCGTTCTACCGGATTTACTCGGATGATGTAGATAAAACGGAAGAATATATAAAGAGCAACTTTGCGGATGTTTCCATCGCCGGTTCGGACAATGACTCGGGACTCAGTCCGATCTACACACCGGACGACCGTTATGAAATGTACTTCAAACCGCTTCGCAAAAATGCGATGGAAAAACTGACATATCTCGCGGTTGTTCTGTTACTGTTCTGCGTTTGTATGTTCTTCATCATGAAATCTTCGGTGATGAATCGGATGCGCGAGATCGGAATTTACCGGGCGATCGGCGTCTCGAAGAAAAATGTGTTGTTCCGCTTTGCGGTAGAGGCGGCTGTCGTGATGTCGCTGAGTGCTCTGATCGGGTATCTCGGTGCAAGCGTGATCATGGGCCGTCTGTACAGCCAGAGCAGCAGCGCGAATGCAGTCGTGTATTATCCTTTGTGGCTTGCACTCGCATTGTTAGCGGTATTGTACGGAGTAGGAATCCTGTGCGGAATCTTGCCGGTAGCGAAGCTGCTGCGCAAGACGCCGAGTGAAATTCTGGCGAAGTATGATATATAAATTGCTGGACCGTTGCAAAAAAACTAAAGGGGGAGGAAATCTATGTCATTTCTTCAATTGAGCAACATCGGCAAAATCTACGTTTCGGAGGGGAATGTCGCTGTCGGTATCCGCGGTGTCAATCTTAACTTCGAACTCGGAGAGTTTGTTGCGATCACCGGTGCTTCCGGCTCCGGTAAATCAACGCTTCTCAACGTCCTGAGCGGTATGGATACGTACGAGGAGGGCGAACTCTACATAGAGGGACAGCCTACATCGCACTATCTGCAGCCGGACTGGGAGGAGTATCGAGCGAAGTACATTTCGTTCATTTTCCAGGACTACAACATCATCGACAGTTTTACGGTGTTGCAGAATGTCGAGCTTGCCTTGATGACGATCTCCGATCCGTTGGAGCGGAGAAGGCGTGCTATCGAGTTGATCGACCGGGTCGGTCTGTCAAGTCACATGAAACACAAGGGAAGCCAGCTCTCGGGCGGACAGAAGCAGCGTACCGTTATCGCGCGTGCGCTTGCCAAGGACAGTCCGATCATTCTGGCCGACGAGCCGACCGGTAACCTGGATTCGGAGACGTCGAAAGAGATCATCAAGTTGTTGCGCGAGGTTTCGAAAGAGAAACTTCTGATCATGGTTACGCACAACTTTGATCAGGTGGCGGATGTCGCGACGCGACATATCCGTGTCTTTGACGGTGCGGTGGAATCCGATCAGACGATTTCCGCCACGGAGTATTATTCCCCGGAAGGCATCTATCAGGAACCGGAAAAGAAGATTTCTGTTCTTTCCAACGGTCTGCTGCTCGGGCGCTCCATCTTTTTCTCAAAGCCGAAGCTCAGCAGTTTTCTGTGTCTGTTGCTGTTGATCGGTTCCGTGGGAATCTTTTTTGCGACGGGTATCTTCGGTCAGTTCCGAATCCTGTTTCAGCCGAATTATATGTTCAATTATCAGGAAGGCAGGTTGATCCTGATCCACTCGGACGGAACACCTCTGTCTTCCGATGAACTTGAGAAGATAGTCAATACTTATGACGGCGCAGAGAGGTATCTGCGTTGTGATAAGATGATTGACAAGAAGTCCAGTTTCAGCGTATACGTCGACACCGAGCACGATTTCCAATACTATTGTGATATCTCAAAGGATATCGGAACTCCGGATGAGGGAAGCTATCCGAAGACCGAGAAAGAGGTCTTTTTGCATCTGCCGATTTACGCGAAAGGACATTTTTTCGTCGGAGCCTCATTCAATATCTCCGACGTCTATTATATAATCAGCGGCATTAAGTACTATCTTGATAACACGAAGTATGCGACGGCATACCTGACGAATGACGGATTAAACCGTGTGAACGTTTCGTCGTTTAGAAAGACGGAGATGAGCGTCCGTGAGATTGTGCTCGGAAATCAGGCTGTTTCGAGCAATCTGTTAGGTAATATCAATGTTCGACTTGATGACACGGTTCCCGACGGCAAACTGTGTATTTCCGGAAATACCGAGTATATAGAGAAGGTAAAAAATTCCGGTAACTTTTCAGTGACCATCGGACTCAAGGACAACGCCCGTGAGGATGACTACGATGATTTCTTTTATCGCGCCGAATTTGTAGAAGTCTTCGCGGACGAAAAGATCGTTGCGCAGGTAGTATTTCCCAAGGACGCGATCGTATTTCGGCTGAACGATAGTATTGAGTATACCAATATTTACGTGAATCCGAGTATTCAGTTACAGCTTCAGACGATGGCAATCGATGAAAGCTACAAGCAGGCCAGCGTCTACTTCTCAAGCAACCGCAAAGCCCGGAATGCGGCGGAAGAGCTGAATAAGAACGGCTACTTGGCCGTTTTGTCCGACACGACGGTTGCGTTGGGAATTACCGAGATTATCGTAATGCTCTTAACCGGCGGATGGATGATCTTTATGTGGTTCATGGCAGTCGTATTTCTGGCATTTTTCGTACGGTTGTGCTCCAATCGAAGTGTTACCGCTTTTCGTGAGGATATCGCAATCCTCAGGTCGATGGGAATTCCGGTCAAGGTGGTTCGCCTCGGCATCTATATCCGTATGTTTCTTGCACTGGTTCCGTCTCTGATCATCGTTCCGATCCTGGCGGCAATTCTGTATCGCCTTCCCAGGTGGAATGCTATGCTTGTTTATCTGAAACCGTGGCAGTACGTCGCGTTGTTCCTTGCTATGATCTATCTCGTATACCGCGTGACGAGAAGACAGATCAAGGATCTGTTCGGAACAAGCGTAAAGAAATCGTTACAGGGGGGAAATAAAGAATGATACGGTTAAATCAGGTTCATAAGTTTTTTAATCGCGGAAAGCAAAATGAAATACATGTCATTGACGATATCACGCTCAACCTGCCGGATCACGGTATCTGCGCGATCTTCGGACCCTCCGGCTGCGGTAAAACGACCCTTTTGAATGTCATCGGCGGTCTGGACAAGTATGCAAGCGGCGAAGTGTTGTATGACGAACAGAATCTGGCGATGAATACGGACGAACTCCGCAACCGGTATACCGGTTTCATTTTCCAGAATTACAACCTGAACAAGGAAGAGACGGTGTTCGATAATGTCGCGGATGCGCTTCGGCTGTGCGGCATGAAGGATGAAGAGCAGATCCGTTCCCGCGTTCTGGCGGCGCTTCGCAACGTCGGAATGGATAAGTATATCAAGCGTACGCCCGACACGCTCTCCGGAGGTCAGCAGCAGAGAGTTGCGATCGCCCGGGCAATCGTTAAGAATCCCAGAGTTATCCTTGCGGACGAGCCGACCGGTAACCTTGACGAGGGCAATACGATCCTTGTCATGGACATCCTGAAAGAGCTCTCCAGGGAGCATTTGATCCTTTTGGTAACGCATGAGGAAAACCTTGTCGATTTTTATTGCGACACGGTGATCGAGCTCAGGGACGGCTGTGTTGTCGGAATTCGTTCGAACGACCAGACAAACGGATATGTGGCGAGAGACAAGAATACCATTTACCTCGGGGAAATGGAAAAGAAGGAAGTTTCCGACGGTAATGTGGATGTCGCGTATTACGGAGATGCGCCGGCAAAGCCGGTTTCACTGACGGTGATCAACCAAAACGGAAGATTGTTTGTCCGGATCAATACGCCCGGCGTTTCGGTGGTCGATGAGTACAGCGAGACCCGCATTGCGGAAGGCGTTTTCACGGAAAATGCCCGTGCGGAAGAGAAGGCGGCTACCATCGATATGAGCGAATTGCCTCCGTTCGAGGGATCCGAGTACGGTAAACTTTTCACTTTCAAATCGTCAGTGAAGAGCGGTTATCTCATCAACTACAAATCGATCATGTCCAAAAAGGGCAAGAAGCGTCTGCGCAACCTGCTGTTTTTGTTTGCAATGGTGATCGTATTTGCGACCGCCGCGTTCGGAACGGGGTTGCGATCCGTCTTTGAGATTAAGGAGCAGTACAATAACAATGTTTGTTATGTAACGGCCAACAGTAAGAATATCGCTGCGGAGATGCGTGCAGCTATGGCAGATCCGGCGAGCGGGATCGACGGGATCCGTATCGTACAACAAGATCTGTACAGAATGTTCAGTGATCCCGAGTATCCGTTGAAGGCCAACGGATTCGAGTCTTATTCGCCCTCTAACGGCGTTGCCGCGATGCTTGACGGAAGCAACGGTTCTGCTACATTGCACGGAACGATGTTCGGTCAATCCGTTTTGAAGGATCCGAAAGTTGTTGCAGGTTCTCTGGACAGCCCCTTCGGTGACAAGAGTCTTATTATCACGACCGCGGTTGCCGACAAGATCCTCGAGGAAAAGAAGTACGAGTATCTGACCACCTATGACAATCTGATCGGCATGTACGGAAGCTTTGATTCACGCAGATTTGACTTCCGGGTCGGTGCAGTCATTGAATCCGACGAAACCGCAGTGTATTATTCCGATCTGGTGCTGGCTGTTATGGACCTTGACCGATGCGGGAATATTCTTCCCGACTCGGAAAACCGTTTCGCTCT
This sequence comes from Lachnospiraceae bacterium, assembly GCA_017441265.1. Lineage (GTDB taxonomy): Bacteria > Bacillota > Clostridia > Lachnospirales > Lachnospiraceae > ISDg. The sequence goes on from JAFRYE010000052.1 coordinate 41,759, forward strand.
CGGCGAGCGGGAGTGCGTCTGCTTCTACGCGGAGCACTTTAAGGATGAAATCAACTACACAGAGGGCGATGTCATCAAGATCAACGGGGAAGAGTTCACGATCAAGAAGATCATCATGCTTCATGCGGATGTGCTTTCTTCCGGGATTACCGAGGAGGAGATGGCGGTCGAGAATTATCTATCGACGTTGTGCGGCTTCAACGGAAACAGGCTTGAGTATGTCGTGATGAATGAGCAGACGTTGCTTGATGTCTCCAAGTACTACGGAACCACAATGGATAAGCAGAACGCCGAGGGTGATTACTCGTTTAGTTTCCTGAATAGCAGGTGGGAAGCGAATGAACGGCAACTGTTTTATATGATCCATTCCAAGGATATTGAGAAGACTTCGGAGTATCTGAAGACGCATTTCGGAAGTATCACGCTCAGAGACTTCGGCGACTTTTCCGGCGGTATCGAATTCGGTGAGAAACAGCCAATCAATAAGGCTGTATACACGCCCGATGATCTGTATGATTACTATTTCGGCAGAGCGAGCAAGAGTATCTTCCGGCCGTTGATCTTCGAAGGTGTGATTCTGGCAATCATGTGCGTCTGCATGTACTTCATCATGAAGTCGACGATCATGAACCGGATCCGCGAGATCGGCATTTATAGGGCGATCGGTGTGACAAAGAAAAATGTCATTTTCCGATTCGCGGTAGAAGCCGGCGTGATGGTGACGTTCAGCGTTTATCTCGGATTCCTCTTTGCGAGCGGCGTTGTCTGGTATATGCTTCACAAGTCCAGCCTGATTAAAGAATTATTCTTCTATCCGATCTGGTTGGCGTTGATCATTCTGGTGTTCCTCTACGCCGCGACGATCATCTGCGGTATCATACCGGTGCTTGGGCTTACCCGCAAGACTCCGAGTGAAATCCTGGCGAAGTACGACATATAATCTCAGAACAAAAAAATGCCGGCTGCTCCGTTTCGGAGACAGCCGGCGTTTTGCATCTTCGATGAAATCAGGCGAGCTTTGCGGCAAGGCGCTCGCGGATCGCCGCGATGAAATCGGCGGAGTTGACGGCGCGGGAAGTGTAGCCTTCGCTGACGAGACCTGCGAGGTCTTTCGTCATAATGCCGTCGTTCAGAGTCTGCAAAACCGCAGCTTCCAGACAGTCGGCATAGCGGATCAGATCGGCAAGACCGTCTTTCTCGCCGCGCTTGCGGAATGCACCGGACCAGGCGAAGATGGTTGCCACGGGGTTCGTGGAGGTCTCCTCACCCTTGAGGTAGCGGTAGTAGTGGCGGGTTACGGTGCCGTGAGCGGCCTCGTACTCGTAGTTTCCGTCGGGGCTTACCAGAACGCTGGTCATCATTGCCAGCGAGCCGAATGCGGTGCTGACCATATCACTCATGACGTCGCCGTCGTAGTTCTTGCAGGCCCAGATGAAACCGCCCTCGGAGCGGATGACGCGGGCTACGGCATCGTCGATCAGAGTGTAGAAGTAGGTGATGCCTGCAGCCTGGAATTTCTCCTTGTACTCGGCATCGTAGATCTCCTGGAAAATGTCCTTAAAGCGGTGATCATACTTCTTGCTGATGGTGTCCTTCGAGGAGAACCAAAGATCCTGCTTGACCGAGAGTGCGTACTCAAAGCAGCTTCTGGCAAACGACTCAATGGAAGTGTCCTTGTTGTACATGCCCTGCAATACGCCGGGGCATTCGAAATCATAGATTGTCTCTCGCATTGTCGTGCCGTCTTCACCGGTGAATACGAGCTCTGCTTTGCCCTTGCCGGGGATGCGGAATTCGGTGTTCTTATAAACGTCGCCGTAGGCGTGACGGGCGATGGTGATCGGTTTCTTCCAGGTGCGCACGTTGGGCTTGATCGAGTCGATCATGATCGGCGCGCGGAAGACTGTTCCGTCGAGGATGGCGCGGATTGTGCCGTTCGGGCTCTTCCACATCTGGGAGAGGTTGTATTCGGTGACGCGGGCAGCGTTCGGCGTGATCGTCGCGCATTTTACGGCGACGCCGTACTTCTTGGCTGCGTAGCTCGCGTCAAGCGTGATCTGATCTTTCGTCTCTTCGCGCTTCGGAAGTCCGAGATCGTAGTACTCGGTCTTGAGGTCGACGAAGGGAAGGATCAACTCGTCTTTGATCATTTTCCAAAGGATTCGGGTCATTTCGTCGCCGTCCATCTCGACGAGCGGCGTGGTCATGGCAATCTTGTTCATGAGAACCTCCTTAATCGGCTGTCAGGCCTTTTTGTTCTGCTCTGCATAGTAGTTGATCAGGCATCCGTCAAGGATGATCGTCTTTTCCTCGTCGGTGAGACCGCGGATGATCAGCGTCAGATCGGTGACGGAGCCGTCCTTGGCAACGGCTTTCGCAGCAAATTCCTCGTCGCCGCGGGCAATCTTGGCGCGCACGTCGGGAACGAAGATGTAATCGCCGTCCTCATACGGGAACTCGGCACCGTCGGGAAGCGTGAAGGGAAGGATGCCCCAGTTGATACAGTTGCTGCGGTAGCGCTTGGTCGCGTATTCATAGCAGATGTTTGCATAGCCGCCGAGCACTTTCTGGCAGGAAGCTGCCTGCTCGCGGGCGGAACCGTCACCCGGACGGTTTGCGAATACACAGGAACCGTACTGCGTAGTCTTCAAAAGCGATGCTGCGTCGCCGAAGTTCGAGAGAACGGACACAAGCTCGGCAGGAGACTCGCCGTCGCGGCGCGCAAGGTCGAGAGCATGGATCTCTTTGCTGCGGCCGACATATTCCGGAACGCGGCGGGAGAGAGCAAAATCGGAAAGTCTCAGAGGGTTGCTTCGATACGAACTGGTCTCGCCTGAAGGGATCAACTCGTCGGTCGTGGTCACCGGATCGCGGATGACAGCGGCAAGCTTAAGAAGAATATTGTCCGTGAGTGCTTCCATCTTCGGCCAGTCGGTGATGTTCGGTCCGAGGATGAGCTCCGCATTCGGGTCGGCTTTGCCGAAACCGTAGTAGATGCGATTGCGGTAAACCGTCTTGTCAAAATGATACTCGTGAGCGGGCACATCGTACTCAATGTCGGTGGCTGCCGTGATCACGCCGCCGTTGGCTGCCGTAGCGGCAATGCTTCTCGCATCCATCAATGCTACGCCGCAGAGCTGACCTTCCGCGGGCTTGCTGCCTTCGCGGTTCGGGAAGTTGCGGGTCGTGTGGCGGATCGAGAGACCGTCGTTGGCCGGAACGTCACCGGCACCGAAGCAGGGACCGCAGAAGGACGGCTTGATGATCGCACCGGCCTTGAGGAGCGATGCGATTGCACCGATCTTCGTGAGTTCCAGACTTACCGGAACGCTGGTGGGATACACATTGAGCGAAAAATAACCGTTGCCGCAGTTCTTTTGGTCGAGAATTGCCGCAGCCTCGTCGATATTGTCGAACAGACCGCCGGAGCAGCCGGCGATGACGCCCTGGTCGGCGTAAACCTTGCCGTCCTTGACTTTGCTGCGAAGATCATAGTGATGACCTTTGAACTTCGCCGCGGCCTCGGCCTCAACGTTTGCGAGGATCTCGTCGGCGTTGGCGACGAACTCGTGGATCGTGTAGGCGTTGGACGGATGGAACGGAAGAGCGATCATCGACTCTGCCTTGTCAAGATCGATGGTGATGAAGCGATCGTAATATGCGCCGTCTCCCGGAACCAGACGCTTGTAGCATTCCGGACGCTCATGCGCAACATAGTGACCCTTCGTGATCTCGTCGGTCTCCCAGATCGAGGAGAGACAGGTGGTCTCGGTGGTCATGACGTCGATACCGTTGCGGAAATCGATCGGAAGATTGGCAAGACCGGGCCCCGTGAATTCCAGAACGCGGTTCTTAACGAAACCGTCGGCAAATGTGGCGCGCACGAGATCGAGAGCAATGTCGTGGGGGCCGATACCGCGCTTCGGCTTGCCGGTCACATAGACAAGGACAACCTCGGGCATGTTGAGGTCCCAGGTGTTATTAAGAAGCTGTTTTACAAGTTCGGGACCGCCCTCGCCGACGCCCATGGTGCCGAGAGCACCGTAGCGGGTGTGGGAATCGGAACCGAGGATCATGTTTCCGCAGGCGGACAGTTCCTCACGGGCATAGGAGTGAATGACGCTCTGGTTAGCCGGAACATAGATGCCTCCGAAGCGCTTTGCCGCGGAGAGACCGAATACATGGTCGTCTTCATTGATCGTGCCGCCGACGGCGCAGAGGCTGTTGTGGCAGTTGGTCATGGCATAAGGAAGCGGGAACTCGGTGAGCCCGCTGGCACGCGCCGTCTGGATGATGCCGACGTATGTGATGTCATGGGACACCATGGCGTCAAATTTTATCTTAAGCTTGGAGTCATCGCCCGAAGTGTTGTGGGAAGACAGGATCACGTAGGCGATGGTGCGGCGGCGTGCCTCATCCGGGGAAAGACTTCCCGTTGCGGACGGGATGCCTCCGTTGAGATAGACCCCGCCCTCGTGCAGGGTTATGCAGGTGTTGCTCATAGAAACTCTCCTTTGAACATATTCGTAAAATGCAATGTGCACATACGGAATTAATTGTAATAAATCCCCCGTTTCATGTCAACCGTTTTTCGTTGCACGCGCCGTCTGAATTTTCGGGACGGATATACGCTAATTTCATGTATTTTTGCTTGCTTTTTGCGCTGCTTCGGGATAAAATAAACATATATGTGAGCCGATCGACCTGACGATAAACAGGACGGCAGAGGAGAGTGACTATGAGCGTTAGAGTAGTAATGGGGAATTGCGTAATGCCGAAGGAGCTTTTCTTCGGTACCATGTGGGAACACGAGCCCTGCATCATCGGTGAGGACACACTGGAGTTGTTCGTGAGCCCGCTTGCCCAGAAACGGAATGCGGTTCAGATTCACATGGCGGCTATGTGGAACAACGAGGTATTGTCTTTCGGTGATCTGAATCGTGAGATGAAGCCGGACAATGTGAAATTGTATCTTGAGTCTCTTTCGAACCGCCTCCGCTCGATCGTTGAGAAATATTTTCTCTGGGGCGACGACGATGAGCACATCATGTATGTCTCCTTCGGAAGCCTTACGGAGAAAGCGGAGGATGCGAGTCCTCTCGATACCAATATGCGCTTCGTGCTCATGGTGAAGAACATCCTCGGTATTCAGGACGCCGCGGAACTGGAGATGATCCACAAGAGCCTGAAGGGTGAGTTCTGCAACTGGCTGGAGGAAGTCATCAGCGACGTTCACAAGAAGCCGACGGCCGAAGAGCTGAAGAAGGACGCGAGCGTTCTTCTGGATGTGTCTCTTCTGAAGCATGAGAACGAGGACCTCGGACTGGAGAGCACCTTTGCGATCTTTTCACTGGTGTTTGCCCTGCTGGGAATCCTGATGAGCGACTGGTTCTTTTTCCAGGTGATCGCGATCATCATGGGAGCATATGTCGCGTTCCGATCGTATCAAAAACAAAAATGGGTTTGTATGGCGATGGGACTGGTTGCCTGTGTCGTGGGCATGGTATTTGCCGGCATCGCATACGCTTCGCTTCGGGAGGCAATGAAGGACGCCAAACTGCCGGGAGTGAACGCCGATAAGTAAGAGTGTTGTGGCTGCATGGTTCTCATGCAGCCATTTTCAGTTTGCGCGCCATGGGCGCGCTCTAACGGGCGAAAGTCCCGAGTACGCGTAGGCAACGACGAAGTACATAGCTGAACAGCAAGGGTGTCCA
>JAFRYE010000053.1 GCA_017441265.1 Lachnospiraceae bacterium
GATGGGCACTGCATAAGCAATACCGAATCGAACAAAATCTATCGAAAGCAGGTACAGTCCGATGGGAACGTCAGTGATCTGACCTAAGCAGTCATACGACAGTACGACAGGCAATTTCAAAAGAAGGATGGTACAGTCCGATGGGAGCGCAAGAGTAACACCGAAAGACAATTGAGACGTTTGCCGGTACCCCGACGAAAACAATAAGACGGCACAACGAGCAGGCAGTTAGCCGGAGACACACGGGTGTAGAGAGAGGCCGCAGAATTATTTGACGAAAGAGATCCGGGCGTCATGAATAGCCGATAGGCTTTCTATATAGATGTTACCCTTATATCAGATAATCATTTGAAAGGCTGGTACAGTCCGATGAAATAATCAGAAGACCGACGCATAAACAAAACCTTCGAAAGGCTGGTATGGTCCGATGAAATAGTCAGATGATCGACCTAAAACGATATTTACAGAAAGGCTGGTACAGTCCAAAGGAGACTTCATAGATTTACCTCATCCGTAATATAAATATCGCAGAAAGCGAGGTACAGTCCAAAGGACACTTAGATAGAACCACCTCAAAACGATAATTCAAGAAAGGAAGGTACGGTCCCAAGGAAACTTAAGAGATCTACCTAAAAACTTGTAACATAGAGGGCACGAACCGACACCAGAATAAGTGTTCTGCCCAGGCGAAGGCCTTACAAGCCCTAGCAAGCAATCGAATAAAAAGAGATATCCGACCGGAGCAAAGAACGTCTCCGGTCGGTTTGTTTGTTCCGGCGGCGAATAGCATTGATTTTACAGGCGGTCTGAGGTAGAATGAGGTAACGATTCAGAGGGGCTCATCGACGGAAACCTCGGAGGAGCTCAGGACAAATGCGATTTGTGAGGAGTGAGTGCCTATGACAACGCATGAGAAAAAAGTATTGGTGATCGGTCACAAGAATCCGGACACGGACTCTATCTGCTCGGCCATCGCTTATGCGTGGCTTAAGGAGAAGCAAACCGGCAAGAAGCACGTGCCGCGCTGCTGCGGTGAGATCAACGCGGAGACGGCGTATGTGCTGAAGCGGTTCGGCGTGTCTGCACCCGACTACATCGAGTATGTCGGCACGCAGGTGAAGGACATTGATATCCGCGAGACGAAGGGCGTTGAACGCGACATGTCGCTGAAGCGCGCGTGGCTGATGATGCAGGACAGCCATGTTGTCACGCTGTGTGTCACGGATGAGGAAGGTCACCTCGACGGGTTGATCACGATCAGCGACATTGCGAAAGCGGCGATGGAGCTCTCGGACTCCGGGATCCTCTCGGCGGCGGCGACTCCGTACAGCAACATTCTGGACACGTTGGACGGAACGCTGATCACCGGCGACATCGAGGGACTTCGGTACACGGAGGGCAAAGTTCTGATCGCTGCGGCCAACCCGGATCTGATGGAAGATTACATCAAGCCGGGAGACCTGGTCATCCTCGGAAACCGCTATGAGTCGCAGCTCTGCGCGATCGAGATGGGAGCGGCCTGCCTCGTTGTGTGCGAGGGCGCGAAAGTGTCGGTGACCATCCGGCGCCTGGCGGAGGAGCATGACTGCAAGATCATCAGCTCGCCACACGACGCATTTACCGTGGCGCGTTTGATCGACCTCTCCATGCCGATCGGGTACTTCATGACGACGGAAAATCTGATCACGTTCCGCACGGACGATTACATCGACAGTATCAGAGACGTCATGGCGAAGAGAAGAAACCGGGATTTTCCGATCCTGGATCACAAGGGCATATACCGCGGGACGATCTCCCGCCGGAATTTGATGGATATGAGCCGCAAGCAGGTCATTCTCGTGGATCACAACGAGCCTGCGCAGGCTGTGGACGGTGTCGCGGAGGCGGACATTCTGGAAATCATCGATCATCACCGGATCGGCGGCATGTACACGTTCCAGCCGGTGTATTTCCGAAACGAGCCCCTCGGCTGCACGGCGACGATCGTTTATCTGATGTATCAGGAGCAGGGCGTCACAATTCCCGAGGACATCGCGGGGCTTCTGTGCTCGGCAATCCTTTCGGATACGCTGGCCTTTCATTCGCCGACCTGTACGGCGGTTGACCGGAATGCTGCGACGGCGCTTGCGGAGATCGCGGGCGTGGACACCGACGAGCTGGCGAAGAGCATGTTTGCGGCGGGAAGTCATCTGGCGGAACGGACGCCGGAAGAGATTTTCTACCAGGATTACAAGAAGTTCAAGATCGGTTCGATCACGCTGGGAGTCGGGCAGATCAACTCCATGAGCGAGAGCGAGCTTGCGGGCATCGAGGAGCGCCTAAAGCCTTTCTTGATGAGTATCGCCGGCACCAGCGGCATCAACATGCTGTTCTTCATGCTCACCGATATCACGACCGAGACGTCCCGCGTGCTGTTCGCGGGCGACGGCGCGAAGGATCTCCTTGAGGAGGCCTTCGGCGTCAGTGCGACGGAAAATGTCTGCGAAGTCCCGAAACTGGTTTCCCGCAAGAAGCAGCTCATCCCGGGCTTGTCCGCACTGCTGCAGAACTGACGGCAGTCTACAGCTGTAGAACGGCATGCTTTCAGGAAACTCTTTCATTTTCAGAATGCGATTCATCGAACGACCGGGCGCGCACCGCAGTATGGTTCCGCCGCCCTTTAGGAGGCATATATGCATATCACTTTGACCGGCAACCTGGGCAGCGGCAAATCAACCGTCTGCAAACTTCTCACGCAGCAGTACGGCTTTGAGCTTTTCTCGACGGGGAAAGTCATCCGGGAGATTGCGGACGAGATGGGCATCTCCGTTTTGGAGATGAACGAGTTGATGAGCAAGGACCACAAATACGACCACATGATCGACGACAAGACGGCGGCGATCAGCCGGGAGAATCCGGATCGGAACATTCTGTTTGACTCCCGCCTGGCGTGGCATTTTGTGGAGAAATCCTTCAAAGTATTTCTGTCGGTAGACCTTGCGGAGGCGGCCAGACGAGTGTTCGCCGACGCCAGCCGCGGCGAGGTTGAGTCCTACAAGAGCGAAGAGGACGCAGCCGAGCAGCTTGCGGCGCGTGCGGCCAATGAGGACGCCCGTTACGAGGAACTCTACGGAATCCATTATTTTGATTTCAACAACTATAATCTCGTTCTGGATTCGAGCTACGCGAAGCCCGAAGTGATCGCGGCAGTTCTGATGCGCGAGGCGGTCGATCGAAGCGGCGAGAAGCCGGAGAAGCGCGGCAGAATGCTCATTTCCCCGAAACGGCTCGGCTTCACGCAGCCTTCGAAAAATGCCCACGAAGGTGAGACGGCGCCCGGCATCGTGACGGTGCGCGTTGACGGAAACCGTTTGACGGTCGTTCGCGGCAAAAGCGTTGTTGCGCGCGCTGCGGAAGAAGGCTACAGTTATGTAGCCGCGCGGCTCGCCAAATGAGGCTTAGACAGGAAAGGTTCGGACGCAATGCATTTTCCGAATCCCGGGCAATGCATCACAATATTACATCATAAAGAAACGAAGGTGACTAACATGTTGCAAGGGCAACTGAATCCTCAGACGGATCCGCATGTTTTGCATGAAAAGCCTCTCCCGGACGCGGAGAGAGCAGCGCTTCACACGCAGGCAAAGGCGGCGATGGGAGAATTGATCGAAAAAGCGGGGTTGACGGCCGGTCAGATTGCGGTCATCGGCTGCTCCACCAGCGAGATCATCGGCGCTAAGATCGGCACCGATTCGCAGCCGGAGGTCGCGAAGACGGTCTTCGAGGCTATCTGGGAAACCGCGAAGGCGCGGGGAATTTTCCTCGCCGCGCAATGCTGCGAACACTTAAACCGCGCGATCATCATCGAGCGGGCGGCAGTGCCGGGCGCGGAGATCGTGAACGTCGTGCCGCAGCCGAAGGCGGGCGGTTCCTTCGCCACACAGGCGTATAAGCATTTTACGGAGCCCGTCGCCGTTGAGGAGATTCGCGCCGACGCCGGCCTTGACATCGGATTCACGATGATCGGCATGCACCTGAAGAAGGTTGCGGTGCCGCTACGCCTTGCCAACAACCGGATCGGCGATGCCACCGTGCTGGCTGCCCGGACGCGGCCGAAGTTCATCGGCGGCGTACGCGCTGTGTACGACGAGACGATGCTGTAGGGCAGTGGCAAGATAATACAAAAACAGTTATCATATAGGACATTATATGACATCCTTTTGGTACCCCGAAATATGCTACAATTTCCGCGGTGTGTTCACTTGAATGCACCGCGGAATATTATATGGAATAGATTTAGGAGGAAAACGTGAGAAAAGAGAGAAAAAACACATCACAGTGGAGAACAGGAAGACTCGTTGCGAAGGCTCTTGTTCTTTTCGGCATGATTCTTTGTGCGACATTATTGCTCCAAAACCGTGTCAATGCAAACGAATCTCAGCGGTCGGTGTACATTGACGAGAATGGTTACGCGGCTTCGGTGGGGACAATTACTACGTCACGTAGTTCGTGTCAGCACCAACCCGTAACGTTTGTTCAAACACAACCGACTTGTGGTAAGGCTGGCTTGGAGGTAACACAGTGCCAACTTACCAATTGCAAAGAGATTTTGAGCACGAAAGTGATACCGGCGACGGGAAAGCACTCGTACACAGTTACAGATCAAAAGGATGCGACGTGTGGCGTGGATGGATACAAAAAAGAGAAGTGTTCCGTCTGCGGCGACATTAAGACAACCACATATAAAGCAACGGGACAGCATAGTTATAGTTGGGTAGATACGGTCCAACCCGGATGCACAACACCTGGCCGGAGAGAAGACAAATGTTCTACCTGCGGCCACGTCAGAGAAGTAAAGGAAATCCCGGGTGGTCATAATTTTACTGTTTCTTTCGGAGAAAAAGCAGCAACATGCGGCGAGGACGGATATAAGACGATGAAATGTTCGCGTTGCACTGCCACGTCAACAGTTGTTTATAAGGCAACGGGGCTGCATAATTACGAGTGGGTAACAGCGCTCGAGCCCGGATGTACTACTGCCGGACGGAATGAGGAAAAATGCTCTGTATGCGGAAATGTCAAGCGTGTGGTGGAAATCCCGGGTGGTCATAATTTTACTGTTTCTTTCGGAGAAAAAGCAGCAACATGCGGCGAGGACGGATATAAGACGATGAAATGTTCGCGTTGCACTGCCACGTCAACAGTTGTTTATAAGGCAACGGGGC
>JAFRYE010000054.1 GCA_017441265.1 Lachnospiraceae bacterium
AATTCTCCGCAACATGAAACGGCTGCGAAAGGAATCGCTGCACCTTGCGGGCACGATACACGATGACCTTGTCATCCTCGGAGAGCTCGTCCATACCGAGGATTGCGATGATATCCTGCAATTCCTTATAGCGCTGCAGGATCTCCTGAACGCGGCGCGCAACCTCGTAATGCTCCTCACCGACAATGGATGCCTCGAGGATTCTCGAGCCGGACGCAAGCGGATCGACAGCCGGGTAAATACCCTGCTCCACGATCTTACGGGAAAGCACCGTCGTCGCATCAAGGTGCGAGAACGTGGTTGCCGGGGCAGGGTCGGTCAGGTCGTCGGCAGGCACATACACGGCCTGCACACTCGTGACGGACCCCTCTCTCGTCGACGCGATCCGCTCCTGCAGCTCACCGAGATCGGTGGCCAGCGTCGGCTGATAACCGACGGCCGAGGGCATACGCCCTAACAGTGCCGAAACTTCGGAGCCTGCCTGTATAAATCGGAAAATGTTATCGATGAAAAGGAGCACATTTTGCTTCTTCTCATCGCGGAAATACTCTGCCATCGTCAAACCGGTCTCGGCGACGCGCATACGCACGCCGGGAGACTCGTTCATCTGCCCGAACACCAACGCCGTCTTCGACAATACGCCGGACGCTTTCATCTCGCGCCACAGATCGTTGCCCTCGCGGGAACGCTCGCCGACGCCCGTGAAGATTGAATAGCCGCCGTGCTCCGTCGCGATATTGTGGATCAACTCCTGGATCAATACGGTCTTACCGACGCCGGCACCGCCGAAGAGGCCGATCTTACCGCCCTTCGCATAAGGCTCCAGAAGGTCGATGACCTTGATCCCCGTCTCCAGCACCTCGATGACCGGGCTCTGCTGCTCGAACGTGGGCGCTTCCCGATGTATGCACCAATACTCCGCAGTCTTGTTGTTATCCAAGGACGGACCGCCGTCCAAAGGTTCGCCGAGAGCGTTGAACACGCGTCCCAGCACATGCTCACCGACAGGTACCTTGATTCCCTCGCCGGTGGACTGTACGGGCATGTCCTTCGCCAGTCCCTCGCTCGGCGCCAGCATGATGCAGCGGACGACGCCGTGGCCGATGTGCTGCGCGACTTCCATCTTGAGTTCCGTGCCGTCCGGCACGACGATGAGAGCCTCCTTGATCGCCGGAAGCTCGCCCCGCTCAAATTCCACATCCACAACAGGTCCGGAAACCTGTACGATTCTGCCGATAGCTTTCATGTTTCCTCCGCAGCCTGCTTCGGCCGCTTCTTCTTTGCTTTCTTCTTCTGCAGCGCCTTCGCGCCGCCCACCACCTCGGTGATCTCCTGTGTGATCATCGCCTGGCGGAATTGATTGTATTGTCTGGACAGCTCCGCGAGCATCGCGTCCGCGTTGTCCGTCGCCGTCTTCATCGACATCATACGAGCGCTCTCCTCCGACGCCTGGCTCTCAACCATCGCGCCGTACAGAAAACCCGTGACGATATTGCGCACCAAAGTCTCCAGAACATCCTCCGGGGACGGCAGGATCTCCATCTCCGAACAGTTGATCGCGCGACCCTCTTTCGAGTTCAGCACCTGGCTCGTGAGGAACCGGCTCGTGCGAAGCGGAAGCAACTGCTCCACCTGCACCTCCGAGGAAACGCTGTTGCGCATCCTTGTGTAGACGACATAGATCTCGTCAACTTCCTCATTGCGGTATCGCTCGGTCAGCATCTCGCACATGACGCGCGCCCGGTGAACGGACGGATTGTTCGACGACATCCGGAAGTCCGTTGCCACCGGCAAATGCTCCGCCATAAACACGTGGCGTCCGGTCTCACCGACACAATACACATGATAGTCCTCGGACCCGGCAAACAACTCTCTCGCCTTCTTGATGACATTGAGATTGTACGGTCCCGCCATACCTTTATCGCCGGTGATCACGATGTAATACCTCCGCTTGACGACTTCTCTCTCGTCCTCGATGCGGTTGTCAAAATACAGGTGATGGATCTCCGGAAAATGCAGCAAAACCTCCTCGATCTGCTTCTGCAGCCCCGTGAAATACGGCAGCGTATCCGCAAGCTTCTTCTTGGCTTTCTGCACCTTCATCGAAGACACCATGTACATCGCTTTCGTTATCTTCATCGTGTCGCGAATGCTCTTTATTCGGTTGAGGATCTCATGTGCATTCGGCATATCCTACGCTCCGTGATCATTGCTCATTTTCCGGTGCTGCCTCAGCAGCAGCTTCCTCTTCCGCCGTGACGGTCGCAACCTCCTCTACGACGTCAGGCGTATCCGCAGAGTCCGCGGCGTCCGCCGTCATCTCCTGCGTAAGCCAGTCGCGCCACTGCATGCCGCCCGCGACAATCTTATCGATCTGCGACTTCTTTAATTTGGTGCCCTCCTCGAGCTCGTTGATGAGCGTCGGGAAGTTCACTCTCATATACTTCAGATAGGACGTCTTCAGGTTGGCTACTTCCTTCGGCGTCAAGCCGGAAAATACCTGATGGTTCGCACCCTGCAGCAACAGCACCTGCTCGGACAGGGAAAGCGAATTTCCAAGCGGCTGCTTGAGAAGTTCCATCAAAGCACGTCCGTGTTCGAGCTGTCTCTTGGTCGTTTCATCAAGCTCCGACGAGAACTGCGTGAAGACCTCCATCTCGCGGTACTGCGCCAGATCGATACGCACCGTTCCGGCCGCCTGCTTCATGGAAGGCGCCTGCGCGGCACCGCCGACTCGGGAAACCGAAAGACCGACGTTGACGGCCGGCCGCTGTCCTTCGAAGAACAGCTCGCTCTCCAGGTAAATCTGACCGTCCGTGATGGAGATCACATTGGTCGGAATGTACGCCGAGACATCGCCGTTCTGTGTCTCGATGATCGGGAGCGCGGTGATGGAACCGCCGCCGAGCTCCTCGCTCAGTCGGCTTGCACGCTCGAGCAGTCTCGAGTGCAGATAGAAGACATCGCCCGGGTATGCCTCACGGCCCGGAGAACGCTCCAAAAGCAGCGAGATCGCGCGGTACGAAACCGCGTGTTTGCTCAGATCGTCGTAAACGATCAAAACATCGCGCCCGCTGTACATGAAATACTCCGCGATCGCAGTACCCGAATAGGGAGCGATGTATTGCAGCGGAGCCGGCTCCGACGCCGTCGAGGAAACGATCACCGTGTAGTCCATCGCCCCGGCATTGCGAAGCGTCGTCACCAGCGATGCGATGGTCGATGCCTTTTGACCGATGGCGACATAGACGCAGATCACATTTTTCCCTTTTTGGTTCAAGATCGTATCCAGAGCGATCGACGTCTTTCCCGTCTGACGGTCGCCGATGATCAACTCACGCTGACCGCGCCCGATGGGGAACATCGAATCGATCGCAAGAATTCCGGTCTCCAAGGACGTGGTTACCGGCTGACGGTCCATGATTCCCGGCGCCGGCGTTTCCAGAGGACGAAAATCCGCGGCCACGATCTCTCCCTCGCCGTCGATCGGAGAGCCGAGCGCATCGACGATGCGCCCGATAAAGCCGTCGCCCACGGGAACTCCGGCCATGCGGTAGGAACGGAACACGCTGGAACCCTCGCGGATCTCCGTATCACGGCCGAACAAAATGACGCCGATCTCATCCCGGCGAATGTCCATGACCATTCCCTTAACGCCGCATTCAAATGTCACGATCTCGCCGTAGCAGGCGTGATCGAGTCCCTCGATCGTCGCGATCCCGTCTCCCACGAACGTCACGACGCCGTACTCCATGGCGTTCGAAGTCAATTCGAAATCTTCAATACATTTCTTCAAGTTGGCGACCGTCTTCTTGGGTTTTCTGCCGTGCACGACACCAAGCGCATTCCGAAGCTGGCCTACCCGGCCGCGCATGCTCCAGTCATACTCTTTCAGATCCGTGCGCAATACAAAACCGCTCACGAGAGAACTGTCCTTCTCCATCGTGAGCTCGATCTCGTCGTCGCCCATCTCCTTCACAAGGAACGCTTTAAGACGCGCCAATTGTTCGTCGGTCGGCGGGGTCACATACCATAGCGTAGCGTATTTCATGCTTTCCCCTCCACTTTGTCGAGGAATGCGTCATACAGTGCCGCATCGTCGGTGTCGCCCATCGCTTTGGCAGTCGCACCGGCCACCATATCGGCAATTTCCTTGCCGGCCTCGGCGATGATGCGTTCCTTGCGGCGCTCACCCTCGTCCTCGGCAGCTTCGCGAATCTCCTTCGCCTCCTCGCGGGCATCCGCAAGGATCTTCTCCGCTTCCTCGTCCGCCATATGTCTGGCCGTCGTGAGAATGTCCTCCCTCTCGTCCTTGGTTTTGGCGAGGGCTTTCTCGTATTCCGCCTTGGTTTTCTTCGCCTCGGCCTTCATCGCTTCCGCTTCATTGCGCAGAGAATCAGCCTCTTCCTGCCGCTTCGCAATGATCTTGCGCACCGGCTTGAAGAGGAAGATCTTCATCGCAATAAACAGGATCACGAGATTGATGACCGTGAACAAAAGATTCCATCCTATTTCCAGCATGATAATCTCTTCCTTTAGTTGTTTTCCTACCGTGATAAGCCGTAAGGTTTTATCTTATCACTTCAGCAGGATGATGATGAACAATGCGATAACGAAGCCGTAAATTGCCGTTGCCTCCGCAAGCGCGCATCCCAGGATCAGGTTCTTGCTGATCTTGCTCTCCGCCTCCGGCTGTCTTGCGATCGCCTCCACAGCCTTTCCCGTTGCGATACCGATACCGATACCGGCACCTGCGGCTGCCAAAACTGCGATTCCCGCTCCGATAGCAATCAATGTCGTACTCATACTCATTTTCCTCGTTTCTTTTATGCTGAATTGAAAAGTTTACTCTACCGCTTCCGTCAGATACAGTCCGGTCAGAAATACGAAAACGTACGCCTGCAGCAGACCGTCGAAGAAGTCAAAATACAAACTGAACACCATGGGAATTCCGATGGGCACCACAAACTCCAGCAGAGCCATGATGACGAAGGCGCCGATAACGTTACCGAAGAGTCGCATGCACAGCGACAGGGGCTTCGTCACGACCTCCAGGATATTGATCGGCAACACCACCGGAGTCGGTTCGATAAACTTGTGCAGATGTCTCTTGATTCCCAGAAAATAGATACCGGCAGCCTCGACTAAAACGATGCTCATGAGAGCTAACGCGATGGTCACGTTGAGGTCTTTCGTCGGCGACTTGAAGCCGAAAATGCCTACGATGTTGGCCAGTCCGATAAAGAGAAGCATCGTGATGAGATACTCTCCGAAGACCTTCGCGTGTCCTCCGAGCATGCCGCCTACCATTCCGTCGAGTTTCGTCACCATCCACTCCAGGAACGCCTGCCGCTTGGAGATCTTGTTGACCCGCAGTCCCCGCGTCATCACGATCGCAAAAAGAATCATAGCCGCCATGATGATCCACGTCACGACAACCGATTCAGAAACGTTGATACCGCCGAAAACAGGGATTGTGAACATTGTCTTGACGTCCATCTTCTCCATCAATTCTTCCGTCAATTGATCCACTTCGGTTTCCCCCTTTCCGAAATCCGAACGGCATCCCCCTCGGCCGCCGGGATTCTTATATATCACATTTTATCATACTCCAAGAAGCCGTAAAACGCAAGAAAAAAAGGACTCCCATGGAATCCTTTTTCTAACTGCGGCAGCACTGTAAGCCGGGTTCTGTCTTGGATGATCATCTGTCTTGACTGCGCGTCGCCGCACAGCTCCTTCGCACCCTTCCGAGCGCGAAACGCAACCAACCCGGAAGCACGACGGGCCGCCGTATCGCTCCCTGTTCGGTCTTGCTATGGGTGGGGTTTACACTGCCCTTCGCGTTACCGTGAAGGCGGTAGTCTCTTACACTGCCGTTGCACCCTTACCGCTTGCGCGGCGGTTTGTTTTCTGTTGCACTTTCCTTAGAGTTACCTCCACCGGACGTTATCCGGCACCCTGCCCTGTATAGCCCGGACTTTCCTCACCGTTGCCGGCGCGATCATCCGTACTGCCGCGGCTGATTGTATCACATTTTCCGTGTGATGACAAGTATCACTCTCCGCTTGCTGCTTCGTTCGCTTTCGCCTTCTCGACCAGCAGTTCCAATGCCATGTCGTTCTCCATGTTATACTTCAGATAGTCGACGGGATATTCACTCTCAAACAACGCCTGATCGGTATATCCGGACGACTGCATATAATCCTCGACTCGCTTTTTGTACTCCTCATCGGTAACCGTGATCCCGTGTACCTTTGCAACTTCCTGAAGGATCATATACTGCTTGACATACTTGATCGCCTCCTCATGAAGCTTCGTGAGGAAATCGTCATAGCTCGTAAATTGGGAACCGGGAGAGGTTACCAACTCTTCCAGCGACTTTCCGTAGTATGTCGCATACGACGTATAGTAATCCAGCATATCCTTCTCGTAATACGCGATATCCTCTTCCTCAATCTTCTTAAACTCCGAGTTGGCAGCCATCTGCTCCAGCATGGACTTGTACACGTCACTATCGTACTGCGCCTTCGCTTCTTCGATCATCATCTGCTTGAGTTCTTTCAGATACGCATCGATCGACTCGTAAGCCCCGCCGGAAACAGTCTTGATATACTCGTCATCGGCAGTCTCCTTCGCAACGGCGACATAATTGATCGTGATCGTGAATACCGCAGTCTTTCCGTTGAGATCCTCGTTGCCGTAATCCTCCGGGAACGTCGCGTTGATCGCTACGGTCGTACCGACGGTCTTGCCGATCAGACCGTTCTCGAAATCCGCGATAAACTCTCCGGAACCGATCGTCAGGAATTCGTCCTCGGCCGTACCGCCCTCAAAAGCTTCACCGTCCAAGGTACCGGCAAAATCGATATTGACCGTGTCACCGGTTTTGATCTCCGTTCCGTCACGGCTTTCGTCCTTCTTATAGTTCGGATAGCTCTTAAGCACGTTGGCGATCGTCTGTTCATACTCTTTCTGAACATCCTCGTCGGTGACTTCACTCTCCTTGGGCATCGTCAGTTTGCCGTAATCGCCGAGCACGACCTCTCCGCCGCAGACATGCAGAAGATCCTTAGGCTCCTCCGTGGGCGTCGGAGTGGTCTCTGCCGAAGGCGTGACCTCTGCCGTAGGCGTGATCTCTCCCGTAGGCGTGACCTCTGCCGTAGGCGTGATCTCGCCGGTGGGCTCAGCATTCACGGTCGGGGTAACATCGCCGGTCGGAGTCTCCGTCGGCGTCGCATTTTCCGCAGGCGTCGGCTGTTCCTCCGGCGTTACCGACACGCCGTCTGCGGTATTTCCGGTCTGGTTTTGTGCCGTATTGTTCTTTGAGTCGGTGCATCCGATCAGCAGGGCAAGCAACAACACGCATACAACAGTCAGACTGACTCTCTTTCTCATACTGGTAATTCTCCTTGCTTTTTCGTTGTTTCGGAACAGCGGATCACGCGATTCCACAATATCCTCACTATACACGCGGAATGTGTATTCTTCGTGAAAGTTGTTAGGAATTTCGTACCCGCAAATTCCACAATTCATCTATGAGGCGACATTGAGCAGCCGATCAAACGCGGAATACGCTTCCGCCGATGAATTCACGCAGGATCGCGTTATGCGGCACACTCTCCGACGGCATCGCCAGGAAGTATGACAGCATTTTGAGCAGCCGGTTGGCCTCCAGATACTCCGGTGAACCTTCCGGAACGCCGTACAGCAACGGTTCGATATACGTTTTCAATACCGCCAGCTCGTATACCGCCGCAGAGTTGTACATCACGTCCGCGGACTCCTGGTGCGGGAAGATGTGCAATTCCTCGCCGCGGCGCACCGAGTACCACATGGCGATGGTCTCCGTCGCGGAGGAACCGCGGGTTCTCGCATCGCGCACGATCCGACGGATCAGGCGCACATCCGTCGTCGGGATTCGGTTATGACGGTCGATGTTGATCTCCGTGAGCGCGCTGATGTAAATGCGGAATTTGCTCTCCGCCGGCAGCGAGTAGGACAACCGGTCGTTGAGGCCGTGAATGCCCTCGATCACCAGAATGTCATCCGGGCCGAGCTGCAGGAAATTGCCCTTGTACTCCGGTTTTCCGGTCTTGAAGTTGAACTCCGGCATCTCGACGCGCTCGCCGTTGAGAAGCTGCGTCATCTGCTTGTTGAACAATTCGACGTCAAGAGCCTCCAGGCACTCGAAATCATAGTTTCCGAACTCGTCTCTCGGACAGAATTCGCGGTCCTTGTAGTAGTTGTCAAGGCCGATCGGGTGAGGTTTGTAACCGATGGTCCGAAGCTGGATCGACAATCTGTGGGAAAATGAAGTCTTTCCCGACGACGACGGTCCCGCGATCATGACAAACTTCTTGCCTCCTGCCTGGCGGATCATCTCCGCGATCTCCGCGACGCGCTTTTCAAGGAGGGCTTCCTGCACCAGGATCAAATCCTCCGCGCCGCCGTTGGCGATGCAGTCGTTGAGGTCGCCCGCCAGCTCGATGCCCACGGCACTTCCCCATGTGTTAGTCTTCTGCAGCGTCTCAAACAATTTGTCGGAGCTCTTGGCCGGAGGAACGCTCTCCCCGTCCGAATCCGGCGTCAGCACCATGAAACCCTCGTCGTAGGGAACGATGTCCCAAAGGCGGAGATTTCCCGTGGACGCCGGCATATATCCGTAAAAGTAGTCCGTGTAGCCGCACATCGAGTAGACGTTGACCTTCGAACTGCAGCGATACCGAAGCAGGCTGACCTTGTCCTCCATACCGTTATCGCGGAACAGACGCACTGCGTTGGCCTTGTTCATGCTCTTCTTCTCGATCGCGCGGTTTGCCGCAACCAGTTCCTTCATCTTTGCCTTGACGGTGTCGATGAACTCCTGCGTGACAGGATTTCCGTTTCGTTTGCAGTAAATGCCCGCGCCGATGGAGTGTTCCACGCAGATCTCATTGCATGCCGCAATGCCGTATTCCGAGTACACGGCCGTCAGCATGACAAACAATACCCCGCGGATATACGTCCGTCTGGCGTCGGTGTCCTTCAGGTCCAGAAACTCGATGGTGCTGTCCCAGTAGCAGTTTTTGAACATCTCCTGCAACTTGCCGTTCACCTTCGCGAGAAAAATATTCTTCTTTCCCACACCCAGAAATTCCTCCGCGATCTTCGAAAGGGAAGTCCCTTCCGCAATCTCTTTTGTCGTTGTTCCGACTGTGATCTTCATACTCTTTCCTCTCTTTGCTGTCGTTTTGGAAAATGATCCCGCATCTCACAAAAACCGCCGGATGACTCCGGCTATCTCCGCAAGTTCCGCTGCCGCACCGGGCAGACGCTCGGAAGCGAGAACGGTATCCGCCGCTGCCAGTCTCTCGACCATGGCAGTCTTTTTTTCGCACTCCTCCGTGAGCCACGCAAGGTATGTCATGTCCTTCTTCAGCGCCGGTATCCGTCCGTAGCGATACTCCGCAGGCTCATAGGGAACGTCCCAATGCGGATCGGCTACGGTAACCGCCGGGGTTGCTCCTCCATTGAGAGCCGACCGCGGCAACGCCTGAAAACAGGTATAGTATTTTCCGTCCTCAAAGACGCATTGCTCGTCTGTGATGACAAACCCGGCCGCATACACGCGTCTGCGCACGGACTCCCGGTCCGACTGCGGCTGAAGCACAAGGCATCCCGCCGCCTGCACGCAGGCATCGCCGTCCGCAAGAAGCCTCGTCATCAGTTCCCCGCCCATGCCGGCCATCACGATGACTGAGGCGTCGCCGGGAGACAGACCCGACAAGCCGTCGCAAAGCACGGTCGTCGCACGCTCCCCCATATGGAAGAAGCGTATGGTCTCCGCCGCCTTTGATAAGGGTCCCGGTCTCACGTCGCAGGCGTAGGCGTAGGAAGCAATGCCCTCCCGAAGGAGCCATACACTGAGATAGGCATGATCGCAGCCGACGTCCGCCACCGCATTGCAGTGGGGAACCATCCCTGCGACCATGCGTAAACGTTCGGATAATCTCATGGTGCCTCCGCAATCAATCGTTGAGATAATCGCGAAGAATCTTGCTGCGGTTCGGATGATGCAACTTGCGGATGGCCTTCGCTTCGATCTGGCGGATACGTTCTCTCGTGACATTGAAGATCTTGCCGACTTCCTCGAGGGTCTTCGGCGTCTCTCCGTCAAAGCCGTAGCGGAGGATCAGGACTTTGCGCTCGCGCTCGGTGAGCGTGTCCATCACTTCCATCAGCTGCTCATGCAGATACGCGCCCGCAGCGACCTCCTCCGGCTGCTGCGTTTTGTCATCCACCAGGAAATCGCCGAGATGGCTGTCATCCTCCTCCCCGATGGGCGTTTCCATCGAGACCGGATCCTGTGCGATCTTCATGATCTCTTCGACTCTGCGAACCGACAGTTTCATGCGCGACGCGATCTCATCGATGCTGGGCTCCCGTCCGAGCTCCTGCAACAGCTGCCGCTGCGTGCGGTTCACGCGGTTGATGGTCTCAACCATGTGCACCGGGATGCGGATCGTGCGCGCCTGATCGGCGATCGCGCGGGTGATGGACTGTCGGATCCACCAGGTCGCATACGTAGAGAATTTGTATCCTTTGCGATAGTCAAACTTTTCCACCGCTTTCAGCAGTCCCAGATTGCCCTCCTGGATGAGATCCTGAAGATGCATTCCGCGGCCGATATACTTCTTAGCGATGCTGACAACGAGGCGCAGGTTCGCTTCCGCAAGGCGTCTTCTCGCCGATTCGTCACCGTTTTCCATACGGCTTGCCAGCGAACTCTCCTCGTCGGCCGTGAGAAGCGGGATCGTGCCGATCTCCTTCAGGTACACGCGCACGGAGTCCTCGGTCGTGTACTCGTCACCGGTCTCCCGGGAGACGCTGCCTCCGTCAAGACCGGTATCCAGTCCCGTCGCGTCGTCGTTGACGATCTGGACTCCCTTTCCCGAACAATACTCATAGATGTCCGCGAGAACTTCGGGATTGACGGCGCCGCCTTTGACAACGTCCTCGATCTCCTGCCAGTCGAGCTCGTGCACATCCTTGCCAAGAGCGGCGTTGATCAATTCGTCGATCTTGCCCTGGAAACGCTCAAACTGCTCCCTGCGCTTCTCGTCGCTGACGGCGTCCGGCGCTTCCGCTTCCGCGAGCATCTGTTCCTCTTCCTCGGTCAGGCCGACGTCCATGTCGTCAAAGTCCGAGTCGAAGTCCGAGTCGCTTCCGCTCAGGAAACTCGGTTCGAAATCGTCCGAGCCGAACTCTACATGTTCGTCGCCGGAAAATTCCTCCGTCAGCTGATCCGGATCTTTCTGGATTCTCTTCTTCGCCATTGCTTAGCCCCTTTCCGCGCCGATCAGGCGCACACCTTCGCTTCTGTATGACCCCTTGGGAACCGACTCAATACGTCTCCGCCCGTAATCGCCTGCGCATATCTTCCGCCAGCTTCTTGTTCTCTTTCCACATGCGGATCGCCGTGAGATCGTCGTGTTCCTCCTTTGCCTTCGAAATCAGATCCTCCCGTCTTCGCTGCCACACTTTCATCACGGAATCCTCGACGGATTTCGCAATGTCGCCGGTGGAGAGCGCCATCTCGTCGGCAAGCATATCCGCGACCAGACGCTGCTTCTCGGGCGTCTCGTAACGGCTCACCAGAGTCGCCACATCGGCCACGGCATCCTCGTCCATCGCATAGCATCGGGCGACGACGTCCTGATACACGGTCCCCGTAAAATCTTCCGGTGTCAGGTATTTTCTCGTCACTCTGCGCGCTTTCGGATTGCTCGCCATCAACGTAACCAGGTAATCCTGGGTATTCAATATCTCATCCCGTTTTTTCGCACGCACCGCAGTCACGGCTTCCCCGTCGCCGTTCACCACCTCGGGCGCTCGCTGCGGCTCCGTCTCCGCAGGTCTGGCGCGTCGCTCCGCGGCCGCCCCCGCCTTGTTGACTTCCTCCGCAAATGCGCGGTAATCGACTTTGTACTCTTCACAGAAGAGTTTCATGTAATTTTCCCGCTCGAGGCGGCTTTCAAACCGAAGCATCCACGCGGCGACATCCCTTTCGAACTCGGTCTTTGCCCTCGCGCGGTCCGCATCGCCGGCATGCTTCGACTTCATAAACTCAATCTCGAACCGGTAACTCGGACGGGCGTCGCGGATCCGCTCCTCGTAGGCTTCCGCCCCCAGCGCCTTGATGAACTCGTCAGGGTCTTTGTACGGCGACATATCGACGATCCTCGCTCCGACTCCCGCCGCATACAGGATCGGGATCGCGCGGTTGATGGCCGTCTGCCCGGCCTCATCGGAATCGTACGTGAGAATGACTTCCTTCACGTACCTCGCGATCAGCGTCGCCTGCTGTTCCGTAAGAGCGGTCCCGAGCGTCGCCACGGCGTTGTCAAAGCCCGCCTGCGTCAGCGCGATCACATCCATGTACCCCTCGCACAGGATCAGGTATCCGCGCCGACTCTTGCGTGCCAGATTCAGATGGTACAGGTTCCGGCTCTTGTTGAAGATCGGCGACTCCGGCGAGTTAAGGTACTTCGGCTTCGCGTCTCCCATCACCCGGCCGCCGAACGCGATGACGCGGCCGTTTTGGTCGAAAATGGGAAACATCACGCGGTTGAAGAATTTGTCGACCGCGCCGGTGTTCTCACGGAACGTGAAGAGTCCGCTCTCATTCAGAAACGCGTCGTCGTAGCGCCCCTTGACGGTCTCGTAGAGACGGCCGTCGCTGTAGCCGAGGCCGAACTCCCGCATCGTATCGCGGCTGAGCTGCCGACCCGTCAGGTATTCCATTCCGTATTTTCCTTCGCTCGCGCGAAGTTTGCGGTAATAGTACTCCGCGGCCTCCTTGTAGAGCGCCATCATCTTCTCGCGCTTCGTGCGGTTTTCCTTCGCGCGGTCCGACTCGGTCTCCTGTGGGAGCGTGTAGCCGGAACGGTCGGCAAGGATCCGAAGCGCCTCGGGAAATGACACGTTCTCGTATTCCATGACGAACGTGATCACGTTGCCGCCCTTCTGGCATCCGAAGCACTTGTATATCTGTAATTGGGGATTTACGTGAAATGAGGGCGTCTTCTCGTTGTGGAACGGACACAGTCCCTGGTAGCCGGACCCCGACCTTTTGAGCGCAATATAAGAGCCGATCACGGAGACAATGTCGTTTCGGCTGCGCACCTCATCAATTACGGAATCCGGATAATACATCAATACACTCCCCAGGCTTTCGGTATCATCAAATCTTCATACGTCATCACGGCAAATTTGTCCGTCATGCCGGCAACGTAATCCGCGACCACGCGCTCGACGGGATCTCTGCCCTCCGCGACCATCGCGCGGAACTCCTCCGGCAGGGCGTCCACATTCTGCGTGTAATACGTATATAAATGCTCCACCAACCGCTCGGCCTTGGCTTCCTGCCCCTTGGCGACGGGGTTGGTGTAAACGCTCCGGAACATGTATTCCCGGAGTTCGCGAAACGCTTCCGAGATCTCATCGGACATAACAATCTCATCGCGGTCGCTGCTGTGGATGACGATGTCATGCACCAGCGTGTTCAGGCGTTCCTTGAGGGAATGCCCCAAACGGTCCGTCAGCTCCCTCGGAATGTCTTCCTCGCGGATGATATGGCCGCGGATCGCATCGTCAATGTCGTGGTTGACATAGGCAAGCTTGTCGGAGATCTGCACGACGCGCCCCTCCAGCGTGAACGGATTGCCCTCCGTCTGGTGGTTGACGATACCGTCGAGCACCTCCTTGGTCAGATTCAGGCCTCTGCCGTCCTTTTCCAGGATCGACACCACGCGGATACTCTGCTCATTGTGGGCAAATCCCAGCGGGCAGACGCGGTCGAGAGCGCGCTCCCCGGCGTGGCCGAACGGCGTATGACCGAGGTCGTGGCCGAGGGCGATGGCCTCGGTGAGATCCTCATTTAGCAAAAGCGCCTTCGAGATGGACCTTGCGATCTGCGCCACCTCGAGCGTGTGCGTCATGCGTGTGCGATAATGGTCGCCCTCCGGCGTCAGGAAGACCTGCGTCTTGTCCTTTAAGCGCCGGAATGCCTTAGAGTGAATAATGCGATCCCGGTCCCGCTGAAAAACCGGCCGGATGTCGCATTGCTCTTCATCGCGAATTCGTCCCAGCGATCGGTCGGAAAATGACGCGCACGGCCGCAGCATCAGATGTTCCCGTTCCTCGAGCATAACACGGATATTAATCGCCATGAAACACTCCCCCTTTATAGCATTATGTGTCATTATATCACACTTTGTTCAAAAACGCTCCATACTTTTTTGATTTTCGCACTTTCTTGTCAGAATTGCCCGATTGTGGTATACTTTCGACATGAATGCATGGATTGATTCATTGAAACAAGCGCTTGACGGTTCGCCTGTTTTCACGGCGAGCTTTACTTCTTTTGTGCGCATTTTCCTGCCGGTTCTCTCGTTTCTGATCCTGTCCGGCGCATTTCTTTCGCTTCTCACGCTCCCTCGCCGAAAGGAGCTCTTTGCAAGATTTCTGAAGAAGGATGACGGCACTTCCTATCCCGTCAACAATCTGGAGTGCCTCTTCGGTCGCTCCCGCTCCGCGGACATCTGCGTCCGTTCCGGCTCCGTCGACCGGATCCACGCCACGCTCTCCGGCAACGGCAGCGGCGAGTGGACCGTCTACGACGTCGACTCCAAGCACGGGACCTTCGTCAACGACCGCGAGGTGACCGGCGAGTCCGCCCTGCACTACGGCGACTCGCTGCGCCTCGGGAACGTCGAGTTGCTGTTTCAGGCCGTCGAGCCCGGCGAGGAGGCCGCGGTATTGCGGCGTCGCCGTGTCCGCGTCATGCCTCCGTGGACGGCTCTGATCCTCTTAAGCGTTCTTCAGATCTGCCTCTGTATTCAGCTCTGCATCGAAAAAAACGCGGAAGCCGCACGCACCATCGTTCCTGTCTTTGCGGCCTACACCGCCCTCATGTGGGTTTATTTTCTGTTTATGCGTCTGCGGCGGGTACGCGGCTTTGAACTGGAGATCATCGCGTTTTATCTGACGAGCATCAGTCTCTCGGTCACGACCTCCTGCAACTGGTGGCATCTCAAAAAGCAGCTTTACTCCATCGTGTTCGGCATCCTTTTGATGCTCTTCATCGGGTATCTTCTAAGGGATCTCGACACGATCCGGCGCGTCCGATGGGGTATGGCCACGGTTGCGTTGGCGCTCATCGCATGCACACTCCTGCTTGGATCCCTCAAATACGGCGCGACCAACTGGATCAACATCCGCGGCATCAGTTTCCAGCCCTCGGAACTTGCGAAACTGTGCTATATCTTCGCCGGTTCGGCAACCCTCGACCGGCTTTTCCGCAAGCGAAACCTCGGTTTGTTCATCGCCCTGTCGTTCTGCCTGATGGTCGGCCTTGCAGCGATGAACGATTTCGGTGGTGCGGCGGTATTCTTCATCACATTCCTGGTAATCTCGTTCCTTCGGTCGGGTGATTTTGCGACGCTGATCCTCTTTGTCGGCGGAGCGGTCTCCGGCGGAGCTTTGATCCTCATCGCAAAGCCTTACATCTGGGCCCGGTTCTCGACCTGGCGCCATGCTTTGGAAAATGCGTCCGCCGGCGGTTATCAGCAGGCCCGCACCCTGACGGCCATCGCCTCCGGGGGATTCCTTGGCACCGGTCCCGGCGGCGGGTTCTTAAAGCGCGTCGCTGCGGCCGACACGGATCTTGTTTTTGGAATGATCTGCGAGGAATGGGGTCTGATCACGGCGATCCTCGCCGTTTTGTGCATCATCGTCTTCTCGGCATTTGCCATCCGCTCGTCGCTGTCGTGCCGCTCGTCCTTCTATATGATCGCGGCGTGCTCGGCCACGTCGATGATCGTGTTCCAGACCGCCTTGAACATCTTCGGCTGCACCGACCTTCTTCCGCTCACCGGCGTGACGTTCCCCTTCGTCTCCGACGGCGGTTCGTCGATGCTCCTTTCCTGGGGTCTGCTGGCCTTTTTGAAGGCTGCAGACGCAAGGCCCGGGGCAAGCTTTGTCTTCCGGCAATCCGACCGCGCGCAGCGAAAACGGCTCCGCGGCATCGTACCGACCGGTTCCGGCGACGCGGAGACTGTCATGGCATCGGATATCGACAATTCCGAGGAATCCGCGGATGATCCGGATTCCGACGGATCGTAAAAGGAGGTGAACGCATGCAGAAAATCCGCTCCCGCGTCGGGCTTTGCACCTTTATCCTGATCTTCTTTTTCGCAGGGCTTTTGGTCTTTCTCAACCAATACCGCAAGCACGCCCGCGAATGGTTCCTGCAGCCCTACAACCGCCATCTCTACTCCCAGGACAACGTCTTAGTGTCCGGCACCGTCCGCGACCGCAACGGTCTCATTCTCTCGACCGTTAACGACGGGCAGCGCATCTACAACGGCGACGAGACCGTCCGCATTTCGACGCTGCATGTCGTCGGCGACCCGTACGGCAAGATCGGTACGTCCGCGTTGGCGACTCTTTACACGGAGCTGATCTCCTACGACCGCATCCGCGGTATCGCCGCCGTGTCCGAGAACGGCAACACCGTCAACCTCACGATCGACGCCGACTTAAACGCTGCCGCCTACAAAGCCCTCGACGGCCGCAACGGCACGGTCTGCGTATACAACTACAAGACCGGAGAGATCATGGCTCTGGTTTCCACGCCGGCCTACGATCCCGAAAATATCCCCGAGGATCTCGAGGAAAATGAAGCCTACTCCGGCGTCTACCTGAACCGCTTCTTCTCCACGACGGCAACCCCCGGTTCCGTCCTCAAGCCCGTGATCCTGCAGGCCGCCCTGGAAAACCTGACGGCCTCGGACATTGATCCGTCCCAGACCGGCCCGATCTCCGAATGCCGGTTCAACTGCAAGGGGATCATCTCCTTTTCCGACGGCTACGTAAAATGCCCGAAGATCCACGGCTCACAGACGCTCTCCGAGACCCTCGCCAACTCCTGCAACTGCGCGTATGCGGCCATGGCCGTCGCTCTCGGGAACGTCCGTGTCTCCGAGTACATGCAGCGAAGCGGCCTCACTTCGTCCTACCGCGTGGGCGCGGTCAACACGGCCCGGGGCACATTTTCCGTCACCGGAGTCGCCGATTACCGCCTCGGTTATGCGGGCGTCGGACTGTACCTTGACCAGGTCAATCCCTGCAGCCTCATGGTGTACTACGCTGCCGTCGCAAACGGCGGAACGGCGGCCGTTCCGAACACCGTCCGATCCGTCACCGACGCCAAAGGGCGCGAGGTGTACAAACCCGAACTCACGATGACCGGCAAAATCCTCAGCGAGGGATCCTCCGCGCTCATCCGACAAATGCTGCAAAACGATGTCATCGCGACCTACGGCAAGGACCGGTTTCCCTGCGCCATCGCCGCCAAATCCGGCACCGTGGAGCGCTCCGGCGGTGCCTCCGACAGCTGGTTCGCCGGCTTCACAACGGATGCCGACAAGCCCTACGCCTTCGTTGTGTTCATCGAGCACGGAGGCTCCGGGAGCCGCGCTGCGGGCTCGGTTGCCGCCGAGGTTCTGAAGGCTTTGACGTCCGGTCAGTAGTTCATTTTCCGAAGAAAAGAGCCGTATCGACACTGTGGTCGACACGGCTTTGTTGTCTTGTTGCTCTTCTATTCGCGGTAGAGCGTCTTGTCCACGCCCAGTTTTTGAATGATCATCGGGATCATTCCGATGTCCTGACGCACATCGGCGATCTGCCGGTCGAAGTTTCCGCCCTTCGGCGCCGAAGGCTCCAGCGAATCGCGCTTCGTGTCGATCAGAACGTGCATCGTCCGATTGACGAAAGCGACCATCATTTTGTACGGAAGCACCTCCGTAAGCTCTCGGATCGCCTGCATCAGCGAAGGCGTCAGCAGGTAAAATGCCTCCGCATCGTTTTGGCACATGCACGTGAACCGCTTGTTGAAATCCACGTCCTCGGTCTCCAGTTCGTGTCTGCGAAGCTCCTTCTTCACCCAGAAGCCTTTGCGCTTCTTCGAAAAGCCGAACCCTTTTTGAATGATCTGCAGATCCGAACCGAACCGTTTGTGCGGCTCGAACTCGATCCACTGTCCCTCGAAATACACCGTCGTCGACGAGTGCCCTTCGCTGTCGGTGGAGGTATCCGCGATATACACATCGGCTCGCGAGAATTGCACGCCCGAGCAGACGCCCGAAAGCATATCCTCACTCTTGTATTCATTGCCGAACGACATAATGCCCATATCGTTGAGGTACTGCTTCGTAAAGCCTTTCTCCGGGCTGTAGGTGAAGTCCTCGAAGAACTCCTTCGCCACGTGGTTGACCATCGTCTCCTTGTACTGCCTGCGGTACTTCTTCTCCAGTGTGAAGCTCGTGACGCAGAGCTGAATGATCCCGGCTACGATGATGCCGATGCCGATCGCGAACACCGGCGTATTATACAAAACGATCGTACTGACGAAACCGATCAGCAAAATGACAATGCCGATCCGGTCGCGACGCTTGATCCGCAGTCCGAGCTCCAGCAGCTCCTGCATCTCACCTTCCATGATGGTCTTCCCCCTGAAACTGTATTTTACATCGAATGATTCCTCAATCTATGATCCTGCCGTATAGTCAACGGCTCAAATTCAAAATGTCAACTACGGTCCGCACATCGCACAGATCTTTTTCGATCTTGCGACGCTCGTCCTCCAGATGCAGTTCACTCCAAACCGGAGGCTCCAGACTGTTCTTGTGAGAATAGACGGCGACATGGATCCTTCCTCCGATCCAGGCGACCATGATCTCACAGCCGAGAGCTCTTTTCAGTGCCTTCAGATCCTGCATCATCCGAGGCGTCAGTACGTAAAATGCATCCGCATCATCCGAAGCCATGATTCTGAACTCCCTGTTGAAGTCCACGTCCTCGGACTCGATCTTATGACGACGGTTTTCGCCGCCCGAGAAAAAGCTCTCTTTGTATTTGTCGGCAAACCGGATGCCGTTGCTCATGATCTGCAGCGATCCCCGGATCTTCTTATCGGAAGCAACCATGAGCCAGCTGCCGCGAAAGTACTCGATCCTCGTCGTCGACTTTCCGGTCGACTGGATGTTCTCGATCCGCAGATCCGCGCGGCTGAACTTCACACCGCGATACATGCCGGTCATCAGGTCCTCACTCTCAAAAACATTGCCGATCTTCATAAGACGGGTGTCCTTGATCTCGTCTTTCTTATAGCCCTGATTCGGATCATATGATAGATTTTCGAAAAGTTCTCCGGCAATCTCCTTTACGAGACTTTCCTTGTACAGATTACGATACCGGTTCGGCAGTTTGCCGCGGACCACGCACGCGATCAGAATGACCGGCATGATCGCTAATGTAATCGCACACAAAACCGCCCCGGATTCGCTTTGCGAAAAAACTTTATCAAGCCAAACAATTGTAAAGATTGCCGCAATGATTGCCGAAACAACCAAAACAACAGTACGAACGCGAATTTTGGTCTGTTCCCTGCGGAGTTCCCACACAGAAACTTTCACGAACGATATACTCCTTTCGCCCCGTTTGGGGCATTGCTTTCAGGCGCGTGCCGGAGATCTCTCTTCGGCACGCCCCGTATTCTCAACTACAATAACACTCCCCGATATTCCACAAACTGCGTTCAGATCGTAATGCTCACATCCACATCTTCGCGTTTTGCGGGTTCCGCCACGAAGAAGTCCTGCTGATAAATGCCGTTCATTCCTGCCACAATGCTTGCCGGGAAGGAAATGACCTTGCGGTTCAGTGCGGACACATTGCTGTTGTAAGCTCTGCGCGCGCCCTGAAGATGCTCCTCGACGTCCAGGATCGCGTCCTGAAGACGACGGAAATTCTCGTTGGAATGCAGCTGCGGATAGTTCTCGGCCAGGAAGTTTATTTCCTTCGCCGCGCGATCCATCACACCGGAAGCTTCATTTCTCTCCTGCATGCTCATGTTGCTGCGAAGTTTTACTGCCTCCAGGATTGCTTCCTTCTCAAATGTCGCGTACGATTTTGCGACCGCTACCATCTTGGTCAGCACATCGTACCGCTTCGTCAAAGCCACATCGATGCCCGAAACCGCCTCATCAATCTTGACCTGAATACCGCGGAAGCTGTTGAGCGTCGACACATACCACACGAGTGCGATAAAAGCAATGACGATCGCGATGATTCCGAGTGTTCCGAAGCCACCCAGCGAACCGAATACCAATGTGAGTTTCATAATTCACATGTTCGTGCGAAACGTTTTGTTCGCACATCCTCCTTTTGAATTTTGCTCAGTATACCACGTGTAAATCAAATTTACCATAGTTTTAAATACGATTTAACAAATTATTTACAATTAATTCGCTTTTTAATTCTCTTCGAAGATGCACGATTTCAACAGTTCGGAATTTTCCGACACATCCTCAAATGCACTGCGCATCGCGGCGATATCGGTCTCCAGATCAATGACATCTCCCACTGGAATGCATCATCTTCTGCTTTCAGATAAGCGGACTTGAGCTCCCCGGCGGAGTGTCGCCCTGCCCCGGATTCGTGCTTCCCCTTACACCGATTTTTCACGGGCCTGCTCCCGCAAAAGCGCGTCTCGCTTGGAAAATGCGCAGCCGCAATAGTTCTGGCGATACAGCCCGTACACCTCGGAAAGCCTTACGGACTCTGCGTAACCGCCCTTTTTCTTGAAATCCGAAGCCAGGTATTTCGGCACTTCCGGGTATTCCTCCCCGATCAGCGCTTCGGCCTCCTCGCCGATCCGGTTGAGCAGTGCCGCGTCCTTCTGCGGACTGATCGTGAGCGTCGTCGCAAAATACTCCGCCCCGGTCTCGGCAGCCATCTTCGCCGTAAAATGAAGTCGCAGCCGGAAGCACGCTTCGCAGCGCAGTCCCCGTTCCGGTTCCTGCTCCAGCCCCTTGGCAATCTCGTAAAACTCCTCGGGCCGATACTTTGGAACCGTAACCTCCACCGGATACTTCGTCGGCAACTCGGCAACCAGTCGCCGCAACTCCTCCGCGCGTTTTGCAAACTCCGCCGCCTCCGTGATGTTCGGATTGTAATAACAAACCGTCACCCGGAAATGCTCCGCCAAAACCGTCAGCACGTAGCTTGAGCACGGCGCGCAGCAAGCATGCAAAAGAAGCGTCGGCACATGATCGCCCGCGTCGACCTTCGCAAGGACTTCCTCCAATTCTTTTTGAAAATTCCTCTTGTTCATGCTCTCCTTTACAGCCGTGAGCCCGATTCGGGATCAATACGCCGCCAGAATCTCCGTAAGAGCCCCTACAAGCGCTTCCATCTCCGCATCGGTTCCCACCGTGATCCGAAGATGATTGTTGATGCGCGGCTTGTTCCAGTAGCGGACAAAGATATCGCGCTTCTTGAGTTCCTCAAAGATCACCTTCGCCGGAACACGGTCGTGCGACGCAAAATAGAAATTCGTCGCCGATGGAAGGATTGTGAATCCCAATGCCTCCAGTCTCGGGCGGAAGGCTTCCCTCGTTGCGACAACTGCCGCGGTGGTCTTCTTCATATATGCGACATCGCGCATCGCCGCAGCACCCGCCTGGATGATCGGAGTGCTCATCGTGTACGAATTGTATGCGAACTTCACCGCCTTCAGGGCGTCGATCAGCATCTTCGAACCCATGGCAAATCCGACGCGCAATCCCGCACCGCTGCGGGATTTGGAAAATGTCTGTACAACCAAAAGATTGTCATATTGATCGATCAGCGGAAGCACGCTCTCCCCGCCGAAATCGATATATGCCTCGTCGATGATGACGACGGAATCCCGGTTTGCCTCGATGATCCCGCGGATCGCCTCAACCGGCAACGCAACGGAAGTCGGTGCATTCGGATTCGCGATCACGACACCGCCGTTTTCCGTCATGTAATCCTCGGGACGGATCCGGAAATTCTCCGTCAGAGGAATCTGCCGATACGGGATGCGGAACAGCTCCGCCCAGACGTCGTAAAACGAATATGTGATGTCCGGGAACAACACGGGCTTGTCGCTCGCGAAAAATGTCAGGAACGACATTCCGAGCACATCGTCCGAGCCGACGCCGACAAAGATCCGATCCGCCGATACGCCGTACACCTCGGAGATCGCATTCACCAGCTCCGTCGCGTCCGTATCCGGGTATTTGCGGAACGCCGCTCCGTCCGCAGCCTGCAGGACAGCCACAGCTGCCGGCGACGGCGGATAGGGGTTCTCGTTGGTATTCAATTTGATGACCTTGCGCTGCGGCTGCTCCCCCGGAGTGTAGGGGGTGACGCGGCGCACGTTATCCTGCCAGTTTCCCATAATTAATCCTTTCAGCGCAATCCGTACTCTGCGGCAAGCGCCTCAAAGCCGGGCAGCGACCGCTCGATCATGTCGTAAGATACGCAATATGCCAATCTCACATAGCCCGGACCGCCAAAGCCCGTGCCGGCTACCATGAGAATACGGTGCTTCTTCGCCGCCGCGACGAAAGCCTTGTCATCGCCGTTCGGCGCCTTCACGAAGAGATAGAACGCACCCTGCGGCTTGATGCACGTGAAACCGAACTCGGTTAATTTTCCGTACAACAGCTCTCGGTTGCGGTTGTAGATCTCCACGTCAACCTTCGCGTCCTGGCAGCGTCCGACCACCTTCTGAATCAGCGAAGGCGCGTTGACAAAGCCGAGCACGCGGTTGGCCGCGGCCGCGCCGGGGATGATCTCCGCCGCGTCGTCAAGCTCGTCCGGAAGCACCAGATATCCGATGCGCTCGCCCGGAAGCGAGAGCGATTTACTGTAGGAATAGCCCACCACGGTGTTGTGGTAATACTTCGTGAGATACGGCACGGTCACACCGTCGTACACCAGCTCACGGTACGGTTCGTCGGCAATCAGATAAATGCTGGTGCCGAACTCTTTCTCCTTCGCGCACAAAACGGCCGCAATCTCCTTGATCAGCTCCTCGGAGTACACGACACCCGTAGGATTGTTCGGAGTGTTAATGATCAACGCCTTCGTCTTCGGTGTGATCACCGAAGCAAGCACTTCCGGCACCGGAAGGAACGTATCCGGGTCCGTGGCGGCCGTCACCAAAACGCCGTCCGCGTTGCGGACGTAGTTACGGTATTCGCCGAAGAACGGGGCAAAGGTGATCACCTCGTCGCCGGGGTTGACCAGAGTCTTGAGGATGACGTTCAGACCGCCGGCTGCACCGACCGTCATCAGTATATTTCTCGCCGTAAAATGAGTTCCGAACTCCTTATTCAAATGCCCTGCGATGCTCTCGCGGACATCCTCGAAGCCCGCATTGTTCATATATCCGTGAAGCACGTTCTCGTTCTCATGGCTGACGATGTCGAGGATTGTCTCGCGGATCTCCTGCGGCGGAACAACGCTCGGGTTTCCGAGGCTGTAATCGTACACGTTCTCGCGGCCGAATTTCTTCGCCATCTTCGCACCCTCTTCGAACATCGCCCGGATTGCCGAGCCGTTTCTGTTCAGGTCGAGAATCATGGAATTAATCATTGTGGTAACCTCCTTTTGCGCTCTCATCGTTTCGTTCCAAAAACAGCGCATACACAGAGTTATTTTACCACGCTGCCATGCGGAAGTAAAGGCGAAAATGCGGAAGCGCATGTTGTGTTTCCCGGCCCGTTATGGTATAATCAGAAAATACTGAACATGCGGAGGACCCCCAATGTTAGACGGTAAGATCGAATTTGATTCCAACTGGATTCTGGAGAACCGGAATACCGAACCGCTCCCCGTAACCACCGTGATCGAAAAGCTTCGCGGACTGTACGGGGACCGACTGACCGTGGAGCATGAAGACTTTGCTCTTTTGACATTTTCCATCTCATCGGGAGCGGTCGAACAGACCGCCCAGCAGATCAATTCCCTGCTGCAGAAACAGTTCAACTTAAGCGACGGCCGTCAGCTGCACGACTCTGCGACCTCCGTCTACTATGTCTATCCGGAATTGATGCTCGCCATCGGCGCGGGCACACCTTCGGACAACGTATCCCCGCTCTCCTTTTTCGATTCGATGGTCGGCTGGGACGAGTTCAAGGCTCTGTGCAAAGAGATCTCTTTGGTGGCTCCGCAGATCCGCAACCACAATACGCAGATCAGTTTCCAGCATCAGAACTATCTCTTCGCGGTCAATGACGGCGCAGGCCTCACGACGGCTCTGAACACATTTGTCGACTTTATCACCGCACTTGATCTGTTTCCTTTCTGCAAAGACGCGCCGGTTCAGGAGATCCGCCTCGATGCCAAGAGTGAGGACGGTGCAACTTCCCCTTACGACGCGATCGCCCGTCTGGGCAAACTGGAATACCGCAACAGCCTCGTCTGCTTCGACATTCGCGCTCTCACGCAGCGCGCGAAGATCAACGATCTGAAAGCGTTCCTCCGGCAGCTTTTGCCGTACGAGAGCGATTATATATTCGCGTTCCGCG
Organism: Lachnospiraceae bacterium; assembly: GCA_017441265.1. Lineage (GTDB taxonomy): Bacteria > Bacillota > Clostridia > Lachnospirales > Lachnospiraceae > ISDg. Next base: position 24,450 of record JAFRYE010000054.1, read on the forward strand.
TCTCCTATATTGAACCAAACGCTTTAAAATCCATTCAGGATATCATCAGCGATATTCTCTTTCTTCGGACGGTCTCCGTACCGCCGTACACCAATGAGCAATTGAAAAAGGGCGCGATCCTCGCGCTCGGAGATTACAATTTCACCGTCTCCGATGACGCCTGGGATGTCTTCTTCTCCCGGATCGCCGAAGAGAAAAGCGACGGCCGCTTCTACGGGATGCAATCGGTTCGCAAGATCGTTTGTGAGATCCTGTGGCTCAAGCATCTCGCAGACTCGAGAAACGCCGACGCGGAAGCCTCGGAAGTTTCCCCGGAGGGATCGTCTTCGGATGAGGCTCCTTCCGAGTCGAATGCCGTCATCACCAAGGACGATATCCTCGGTCTTTCCTCGACTTACAGCGAGCACCGCACCTCCGGCTTTGACGAACTTTCCGAGCTCATCGGAATGGAAGCCATCACGGAGCGGATCCGCGAGATCGTCTCCCAGGTGACTTACGCTCTCAAAGACAAATCCCTCGACCGCCCGACGCTGCACATGCGCTTCACCGGCGCGCCCGGCACCGGCAAGACCACGGTAGCCCGCATTCTCGGGCGCATTTTCGCGGAAAACGGAATTCTTCGCAACGGCTATTTCTTCGAGTACATGTCCCGCGACCTGTGCGGTGAATACGTCGGCCAGACGGCGCCGAAGACGGCATCCATCTGCCGCGACGCCTACGGCTCCGTGCTCTTCATCGACGAGGCATACGCACTCTACAGCGGTGAAAGCAACTCCGACTACGGTAAAGAGGCCCTGGCGACACTGATTTCCGAGATGGAAAACCACCGTGACGACATGGTTGTCATCATGGCCGGCTACAAAGACGACATGGACAAATTGATGGAGGGCAACGCAGGCCTTAGGTCCCGCATGCCGTACCAGATTGATTTTCCGGGATATACCAAGCAACAGCTGACGGACATCTTCATGCTGATGGTAAAGAAGCATTTTTCGTATGACAACGACCTTGAGCAGACGGCGAAGAATTTCTTCTTCTCCCTCGATCAGAACTATATGGACTCGCCGGATTTCGCGAATGCCCGTTTTGTTCGAAACCTCTATGAGCGCACGTGGTCGAAGGCCGCCATCCGCTCGCAGATCAACGGTCTTGAGAGCATCACGATCACATCGGACGACTTCCGCCAGGCCGCTTCGGAAAATGAGTTCTCCGAGCGGCTGCAAACCCGCCACACGCTCGGGTTTCTGTAATGAATACGATTATTTGATGAGGTGATATATCATGGCAACAACCCAAGAAGAACTGGACTCGAAACGCATGTTCCTGTCCTTAAAGACCGTCGTCGGAGAGCTGGTGGAAAACTACTCCGTGGAGGAGGAAAAGCAGACCATCTTCTTTCAGGTCAGCGCTGAGCCCTTTGAAGTCGCTTTCAAGATCATGCTGCATCCGTGTCAGCAACTGATGACCATCTACTCCAAACTCTCGTTCACGGTCGACGAGCAGTACCGCAGCGCGTACTCCATGGCCGTCAACGACCTAAACTACGACCGCATGTACAAAGGAACTTTCGATTTCTCGGTACAGAAAGGCATCACGGTGTACCGCATTCCGGTGCCGTACCGTAAGAGTCTGATCTCCCGGGAACTTCTCTCCGACGCAATCCGCGACACCTTTGACACCGTCACCAAATACAACCAGTATCTGTACGACGTCTCTCACGGTGTGGAAGCTACTATTCCGCAGGAGTAAACAAACGTTCCCAAAACCAAACGCAGCTGCACGGTGTTCGTGCAGCTGCGTTTTTTCGTTACGGTCTCTTTTCCAGATTTTTCAGGTAATCCTCAGGATTCACGATCCCGATATAACTCTCCCAGGGAAGCTCCTCCTCACAGGCACCGCAACTGGGGAACGCCGTCCGGATGATCGCACACAGATACTCGGCTTTCGCCTTCAGATGTTTGCTGTCCTTGAAGAAGTAATCATTGTGATCGTAGAGATTCTCCAGGATTCTCGCACGATCCTCATTTGCAAAGGTTCGGGAGTATGCATCGATGAAGTAGGCATTTTTCGAATCGCTGTAATACGTCCCTTTGTAATCCTCCAGATCGTTGCCGTCTTTGTCGGTGTAAGCGTTGTGGTACGGATACTTGGAGGAATTCAGTTTCTTGTCCCAGTACTCGTAGAAATATACTTTGTTCAGATCGCAGTACTGCCGGATCCGTGCTTCCATCATGTGCATCGTCTCATGCACGAACGTCACGCGGAACTGGTACATATACTCCATACCGAACGCCATGCAGATATCCCTTCCGCCGGTGCTCGTAACCGCCGCCGCGGATTCGATCATCTCCGTGCCGGTGCGCTGGAAATCATCGCAGAGGAAGAATCGCACACTCTCCTTCTCGTTGCCGGCCATCAACTCCTGCCAGAAGCCTTCCGGGAACTCCGCAGCAGCCGCATACAACTCGTCCATCGTCGACAGAAGCTGCTCTGCCGATTTCCCCGGTACCATGTGGTATCCGAATACGCTGTCCGGAAGATCCAGCGGCTCATAGTGCAGGAAAATGCCGAAATCCTCCATGAAACGATCCGCCATTGCCTCGAGCTTTTCGGTTTGTTCATATGCAGGTTCGTATTTTCCGTATCCGCCAAGCGGAACACCCTTGCTCGCATCCGGTTTCCAGATACCGATTCCGACGACTTCGTCGTTCGTATCGCAGTCAAACAATACAAGCCCGTTCTCCGTCAGCACCGGAGTGCCGAAATAGTCGTAATTACCGATATTCCGGGTGTCCAGTTGCCCGACTCTCCGTCCGCTCGCAAAGTCATACAGGCGGAACGTGCCGTAGTAATCGTTCCCGTCAGGCTCGTACCGCTCCGTCAAAAACCTGCTTTCGCGGACGTCGATCATGGTTTCCTGCTCCGCCGTCTTCGGTACGACAAGCATGTCCGCGGCGTCATCCACCGCATCGGTGAGGTACCATTTTCCTTCGACATCATACAGTCGATACTGGCCGTAAAATGCCGGCGATATGTGGCGGTCCTGACGCTTGCGCGCCTCCTCCGACGCGAGTTCCACCTCCAGAATATGCTCGCCGAAATGCTTGTCATCCACCGCAAAATACGCCTTCTCCTCATCCATGCGGACCAGGCGCCGAACGGAGAGATTCTCAAGCGCATAGGAATACAGTTTCTCGCCGTCCGAATTAAAGCAGCACAGCTCTTCCGTGAGCGAACCCGAGCCGCAGGCGATCCAGAGTAAACCGTCGTCTGTCATGGCGATCAGCTGTCCGCACGGCACCGCGATCTTGTTCGTCTCCTTGAAATCCATATCATACACATGGACATATCCCTCGTCGGAAGCGCACAAAGCGACGCGGCCGTCCGACAGCAGACATTCGCTCGGATTCGACCCGTCGTCATACGAGAAATCCAGCGTGTGAATAATACCCGGAACGCCGATGTGGAACAGAATGTAGCGGTTTCGCTCGAGGTCGAAGTCCGATCCCTCGTAAAATGCGCTGTCGTCATAGGCATTCACCAAAACGAAGCCGTTATTTTCCAAAATCCTGTTGACGAAACAATACTTCGGAAGATACTCCCGGATCGACAGAATATAAACATCCGGTGCATTGGTACTCTTGTACAAGGTCTCGACGTTGTACTCCTTCGGCGCGCGGATCGGAGTCGGCGAAGGCGACGGCGTCGGGGATAAAGTCGGCGTGGGTGAAACCGTCGGGGTCGGGGACACCGTCGGTGAGGGCGAAGCCGCAAGCGTGCCTGTCAACGACTCTTGCAAAGAACTGTTGTTCTTCCGCGTGCGATTGTTCAGATCGTTCGTTTCGCATCCCCACACCGTGATCATTGCGATCACCATACATGCGATCAACGTCGCTCGCTTCATCGTTCGTCCGAACTTCATCATGCATCCTTTCTGACCTTAACACAATGAAAGCGACTCCTTCGGGAATCGCCTTCACCGGTTTTCGACTCAATCATTCATACTTCGGAAAAATGAGCATCAGATGCCGACATACTCATTGTTCTCGAAACGTCCTTTGCGGACACGGCCGTTCGCGTACTTCATGACGCCTTCGCCGTGGCGCTTATCTTTCTTCCAGCCGCCTTCATAGCTGTCGCCGGTCGACCAGTAGAAGATTCCGTAACCCTCGCGAACACCGTGCGCGAACTCTCCTTCGTAATAGCTGCCGTTGGTGTACGTAAACTTGCCTTTGCCGTCCGGCATATTCTTCTCATCGACCTCGCCGACATAGCGGTTGCCGCTCTTGAAATTGATGGTCTTAGACTCGCGCTCAACCACAGGCTCTGCGGCGAACTCCTCCGCCGCCTCAGCCGCAGCCTCCGCTGCCGCCGCTGCGCTCTCCGCAGTCTCCTCAACAACTGCTGCAACCGGTGCCGCTGCGTTCTCAACTGCCGTTTCCGCTGCGTTAGTTGTCGCCTCCGCTGCGGCTACCGTCTCCTCGACGGTATTCTCTGCCGAAGCCGTAGCTTCCTCAACTGCCGCCGCAACACCCGCTGCGACATTATCCGCCGCCTGCGTTGCCTGCTCGACAACTGTTTCCGCTGCGTTCGTAGCCTGCTCGACTGCCGTTTCTGCCGTGTTAGCTGCCTGCTCGACTGCCGTCTCGGCCGCCGATGCCGCAACTTCGACTGCATTTTCCGCCGGCGTCTCTTCTTCGACTCTTACCGGATCCGCAACGATCTCCGAGAGGATCTTCTTGCCGCCCTCCCAGATCTGCGCTTCCTTCGTGCCGTCCGCGTGGATCAGGACACCCTTACCCTCGCGCTTTCCGGCCTTCCAGTCGCCGATATAGACATTGCCGTTTTTAAATTGATACGAACCGGTTCCGTCAAACGTACCGTTCGCAAAATTGCCTTCATAAACTTCGCCGTTGCTCTGTATGAAGCGTCCCTGGCCGGACTTGATACTGTTCTCCCAGTTGCCTTCGTAACGGCTTCCGGCCGCATAGATCATGATGCCCTGACCATGGCGCTTGCCCATGTCATAGCAGCCTTCATAAACGTCGCCGTTCGCATATTCCATACGGCCGATACCGTGGCGCTTGCCGTTCACGAACTCACCCGCATAATGCTCGCCGTTCGCATACGTCTCCTCACGGTAACCGGTCTTCGTAACCGGATCATACTCCTTCTTCGGCGCTTTCGCCGTTTCCTCCGCTGCAGCCGCTGCCGTCTCTGCGGCTTCGGCTACCGCTTCCGCAGTCTCCGCGACTGCCGTTTCAACCTTCGCAGCCTCTTCCGCTACCGTCGCCGCAGCCTCCTGCGCGACATTCGCAGTATCACCGCCCGTGAGTCCCATCTTCGCGAAGAATCCCTGCATTCCGCGGTCTTCCAGCGTCTTCTCCGAAACGACCTGCTTTACTATCGGTTTCTCGCGTAGTTCCTCCGGCACGGGTTTGCCGATGCTACTGTACATCCCGCGAAGGATGTCCGAATTCGCATTGTTCGGATTGTGATCATCCGATGTGTCAACAAAACTGGATTCGATCATGTTGCCTTCTCCCTTATTCCCCTGCGCTGTTCCGCCTGTCAGATCTACATCGGCGACGCTGTCGTCCGTCGCCACCAAAGTCTGCGCCGTGGCTTCCGCCATGCGCTTTGCCAATGCGTCGGCCTCGTCCTCGAGGTCCGCGCTCTCTCCGAGGCCGTCAAATCCGTTGCCCCGGAACACCGGTCTTGCCACCGAAACCTTCGTAGGCTCCACGCGCTGCGACGATTTCGATACCACATTCGGTGAATCTCCCATACCGTCAAACAAAAGCGGCGCCGCCTCGTCTTCCTCCGCCTCTGCCAGTTGCTGGCGTGCGATCGGATTCCAGATCAGAGTTCCGAGATCATCCGAAGGAAGCTCCTCGGTATTCTGCTGGCGCATCACATTATCGCGCTCTTCCTCCAGAGGATTGTCCAACTCGCGCTGCTCCTGTTCCGCCAGGAACTGTGCGATCTGCTCCTCCGTGGGAGTGTCGTGGAAGGCGCAGATTCCGTTCACCCAGTAGCCTTCCTGGGAATGGCCGTCCCGGTAGTACATCTTGCCGGTGCCGTTGGGCATATCGTCGGACCACTCTCCGTCGTACTCGCGACCGTCGCCGAAATATACATGCCCCCTCGTCAAATGCCCTGCCACGAAGATTCCCTCCAGCGTATTCTCGCCGGTCAGCTTCTCTTCGCCGTAGCCTTCGTAGCGGTCATTGACCCATTCGCCGTCGTAGTACGTATCGTTGCGGAACGTCAGTTTTCCCTTTCCGTGCCGCATGCCGTCCTTGAACTCGCCCTTGTACGATTTCCGGGAGTCGTGCTCATTGTACGTAAGCTCGCCGACTCCGTGCGGAATACCGTTCTTCGCCCGCCCGACATAGCGCCCCTCGGGCAGCGTAATCTCGAGATTGGTCAGGGTATCCTTGTTGTTCGTATTCATCTTAAAGCGGCACTTGACACACAAACCGTCGCCGCCCGCCTGATTTTCCTTACAGATCATACAATACATATGCTCCACTCACCTTTCTCCGAAATCTCACCCGAGTCTGTGTAAGTCCACATTTCGGGGATTACTTAATGATACCAAATTTAAACGAAAAATTCCAGTGTTCCATAAAATTTTCCGAAATTTCTTTGCACGAAAAAGCACCCCGGAAATCCGAAGATTCCGGGGTGCCGAACCAATTAAGCTGCCTAGCGGATTTGAACCGCCGACCTCCGCCTTACCAAGGCGACGCTCTACCAGCTGAGCCAAGGCAGCATCACACAACGGCTAATATACCACACCCGAACGGGTTTTGCAAGCACTATTTTCCGCGTCGCGAAGATTTTTCGTTTCGGCACCGATGCACCGGAAAATGATGCAAAAAATCCGCCGGATCAGCCGAAAACTGCGGCAGCAAAAGCCGCCGCAGTCCGCTTCCCGTTCTTCGGAAAATGCTCAGTTCTTCTTTTTCCACACTGCGTACAGATATTTGTCCGCAAGCATGACGATCTTGTCTCCGCTCTTGTAGGTTGCACTCGTAGCCGAAGGATTTACTGACCAGCCCAAGAACCAGTAGCCATCCCGAACCATGCTTGATTTCGGCACGGTGGCCGTTTTTCCGGGCGTTACCGCGATCGTAGCCGGCGTTCCCGGAAGCATCTTCTTCCCGCCGTCGTTCGAGTTGAAATACAGTCTGACTCGCGCAACCTCTTTCCATACCGCGTACAGAACCGTATCCTTCGTCACGGAGATCGTGTTGCCGCTCTTGTAGGTTGCGGTCGTCGCATTCGGGTCCGTGGACCAGCCGAGGAACCAGTAGTCGGTTCTCGTTATGCTCGCCTTCGGGATCGTCGCCGTCTTTCCGGAAAGTACATAGATCGTCGCCGGAGCCGTCCCCGATCCGCCGTTTTTGTCAAACGTGATCTTGTTGTTACGGGGCTTCCAAACGGCGTACAGGACCGCATCGGCACTGCCCGTCGTATAAATATCGTAGCTCTTGTATACCTTGCCTGAGCCGTTCTTATTGTTCGACCATCCCATGAAATAGTAGCCTTCCCGGGCGAGTGAGGATTCCGGGATCGCGAATTCGCCTCCGGCTGTAATCTGAACATCGTGAGGCTTCTTTCCGGTTCCGCCGTTAGCGTCAAAACGAGTCGTCGGAAGCGCATAGACGATCTTGAAATACATCACCGTGTCGCGATACAGCGTCACGGTATCCCCTGGGTGCACATCCGGAACAGAGGCTCTCGGAGAATACGCCCAACCGCTGTCCAGCACTTCCAAGTCGTGGCCGAACTCCGAGAAATACTCATCATAGTACGTGTACTCAGGCATCTTGAAGGAGGTTCCTGCTTTGCGCGTCTGATGCTCCGTGGAGTACTCCCCGAGCAACAGGGTCAGCGTTACGTCCTCCCCTGCGGAAGCGTGGTAATCCTTGATAAACAGATCCCCGGTGTTGGAATTCTTCGGGTACAGCAGCGTACGTATGGAAATATTCGGATTGCCGTCATCATTCCAGACGGACTGTTCCCAGGAGCTGTCCCCTACCGTAAAATAATTCTGCGGAAAAAGAATAGTCTTGTTGGTCAGGCGGTTCGCGGCGCACTTGACCACTTTGGGAACCCCTTTGCTGAGGTCCAGCCGGAGCAGATCGTTCTCGGAACAGTCCAGATACTCCGGAACGGTATTGCCGAGTTTCAGCGTTTTCAGCGCACAGCACACGCACTCCAACCGCTGCAACTTCGAATTCTTGCTGACGTCAAGAGTCGTGATCGGAATCTCCTTAAGGATCAACTGCTTCAGCTGGGTGAGTTTGCTCACATCGAGTTCGCAAACGCCGCAGTAGCGGAGCGTCAGCGATTCCAGCTTCGTGTTCTTGCTCAGATCGATATACCGAATGTTCCCGCAACTGCCGATGTAAAGCGTTTTAAGGTTGGTCATGCGGTGAAGATCAAGCTCCGGCATACAAAACCGGTCCGAACTCCAGTATCCCTCAAGCGACAGGTTTTCCAGTTTCGTGAGTTTTGAGAGATTCACACTCTTTACGTTGATACAGTCGGAAGTCAGATCCAACGTTGTCAGTCCCGTAAGATACTCGATTCCCGTCAGATCCCGGATTTCGTTCGGGCTGTCGGGGATCAGGTATTTTGCCGCGGCAATCTCGGACTCGCTCAGCGAGCCGTTACCGTTCGTATCATAGGATTGAACGCACTGCCGGAAGACCTCGTCGGGGAAATTTGTTCCGTTGATCGGGATCTCATTTCCCGCATTAACCGCGCGCAGGGACACCGCAAGGCACAACACTAAGGCAAGCAACACGCCCGCCGAAGCAGCCGCAAATTGTAATGCTTTTTTTCTCATCGTTCTTCCTCTCTGTTATTCGAAAAATGATTCTTGCGGAAGAGCTCTTACTTTTTCTTCCAAACCGCGTAGATCGTAAGGTTCGCCTTCAGCGTGATCTGGCTTCCGCTCTTGTACTGCGCGGTCGTAGCAGTCTTGCTGTCCGCCCAGCCGAGGAAATAGTAACCTTCACGGCTGATGTTGGCCTTCGGCACGGTCACCGTACCGCCGTACGTCGTCGTGATCTTCGCCGGAGGCGTTCCCGTTCCGCCGTTGACATCGAAGGTCAGTGAAACACTTTGCGCCTTCCAGACGGCGTACAGCACGGTGTCCTTCGTCACGGAGATCTTGTCTCCGCTCTTGTACTCGCCGGCCGTTGCCGATCTCGTCAGCGCCCAGCCCAGAAAATAGTATCCGGTCCGGCTTACACTTGCCTTCGGAATCGTCGCCTCGTTTCCGGAGAGGACGTAGATCGGTGAAGGAGCGTTGCCGCTGCCGCCGTTTCTGTCAAAGGTAATCTTATTCTTGCGGGGTTTCCAAACGGCATACCACACCATGTCCGAAGAGGTTCGCCATTCCACGTCATATGCTTTCACCGTGGGTTGCGTAGCGTTCTTTTTCTCCGCCCAACCTAGGAAATAGTAACCTTCGCGCACCGGTGACGACGGAGGGATCGCGTAGCAGGAGTCCTTCCACGTCAGCGATATCGTTGCCGGAGCCCCGCTCGTTCCGCCGTTTAAGTCAAACTTAACCTTGATGGTGATCGGTTTCCAGACCGCGTACAAAACGCAGTCGGAGTACGATTTGAATTTGTCGCCCGACTTGTACTGTGCGGCCGTTGCACCGGGTGCAAGAGACCATCCCAGGAAATAATAGCCGGTTTTGCTCTTGGAGAACTTTTCGACCGTGATGTTCACGCCCGCCTTCTGCTTCCGCGTCTCGGTTTCCGTAAGCGAAGTATAATACGTGAGATTGATCTCCTTTCCGTAGTCAAAGGGCTTGTCGATCACAAGTTCCGCATACGGATTGGTCGTGTAGTATTTATAAATCTTAAGCGGTGCACCGTAGACGGTATTGTCCGTGCTCTCCGTAAGATTCGCCGTCTTTCTCACGGCATCGAGTTTCGAATTCAGGTATAATCCTGTAGTGGAGAGGTCGTTTCCCTGACACTTCAGGCAGACCAGTTTACTGCAGGTGGATACCGAGAGTGTACTCAGTCTGTTCCGCTCGCAGACAACCGATGTGAGTTCCGTATTCTTCGATCCGAATACAAGTTCATTCAGGTCGCCTCTGCTGCATTCCACCCTCTGAAGCTTCGTATTATGCGTGAAATCCAGTTTTTGGATCGGCGTTTCGTCCGCCCGGAAATACCAGAGATTCGGGAACAATGCGGGATTGAACTCCTTAATTCTCGTTTCCGAGATATCGATGAACTCAAGCTTCGTATTGTTCTTCAGATTCAGCGTGGAGATCGGCGTATCCTCAAGAATCAACGTCTTCAGATTCGTCAGTTTCGTCAGATCGACGGAACGGATACTGGTCTCGGCGAGGATCAACGTTTCCAGTTTCGTATTCTTGGAGAGATCCAAGAGGCAGATTTCGTAGTTTCCGCCGAGACTCAGATACGTCAGTTTCGTATTCTTGGAAAGGTCGACGGTCCCCATCAGCTCTGCCTGGCATTCCAGGAAAACCAGATTTGTAAAGTACTCAATTCCCTTCAGAGAGTTGATCGCCGAGCTTTCGATGGAGATTTCCGTGACAGCCGCGCGTTCCGCGTCACTGAGTTTCTCATTGTGATCCGTATCCCATACCCGCAGGTAGTCCATGCGGAAAATGCCGTCCGGAAAGTTTTCTTCGGTGATCGGAATCTCCTCGGCAGATGCCGCCTGGGTCCGCATCAATACGCAAAATGCCAATGCGAACACTATTCCCGCCAACAGTTTCCATGTCCTTCGCAGTCTCATCGTTTCCCTCTCTTTCTTCCGCCGAATGACCGGCCGGCCTGTTGCCGTTTTTTCCGGTCAATCCGCGGCAACATGCCTATTTTTTCTTCCAAACCGCATACAGCGTAGTGCTGTCCTGCATCGTGAGTTTACTTCCGCTCTTGTACTGAGCCGTTGTTGCCGACGGATCCGTTGCCCAGCCCAGGAACCAATACCCGGTCTGCGTCAGCGAGCATTTCGGGATCGTTACGGTCGAACCGTACGACGTCGTGATCTTGCCGGGTGCCGTGCCGGTGCCGCCGTTTTTGTCAAAGGTCAGATACACCGTCTTGCCTTTCCACACCGCGAACAGCTGCGTAGGAAGATCAACGAGGATCACATCCCCGGACTTGAATTCCGCTTCCTTCGCGTCCTTTGTGCGCGCCCAGCCGAGGAAATAGTAATTCTCACGGCTTACGGTCGACTTGGGGATCGAAACCGGCGTTCCGGACATCACATTTTTCGCGGAAGGGGCTCCTTTCCCGCCGTTAGCGTCAAACGTGAGCTTGACATAGTGTTTTTTCCAGACCGGGAACAAAAGCGTATCCCGATATACGGTCAGCTTGTCGCCGCTCTTGAACTCGGGCTGCGTCGCATGCTCCGTTCTCGCCCATCCCATGAAGTACGCGCCGTCATTGACGCATGAAAGCTTGGGGATCGTAAACATGCTGCCTACGTTTGCCGAGTAACTACGGATATTGTCGTCCGGCATGACAAATCCGATCTTCGCCTTCGCTCCGCTTGCCGGAATGTTATCTACGGTCAGCCACCCTCTGCAATCGTCGTCATACCGGGAATACATTACGGTGCGATGATGCCACAACGTCTCGTAATACGCCGTGCCGGATCCGAGCACTTTTGTCAGTATATCGTTCAGGTACAGCGTCTTGCCGGCGGTAAGCCGGTTGCCATAGCAATCCAGGCTTGACAGCCGGTTGCATTTGCTGACATCCAAAGACGTGAGATCATTCATACCGCATTTCAGACTTCCGAGATTCTCCATCGACCCGAGATACAGCGAATGCAGATTACACTGGTGACATGTCAGAACGCTGAGGTTCGGATTGTTCTGCACGTTCAGGGAAGAAATCCCGGTGTAGGAACAATTAAGGGTCCTAAGGTTCGGAAGCATCGATACGTCAATAGATGTGATCCGCGAATTATCGAGATCCACGTATTCCAGTTTTCTACAGTTTGAAAAATCCACGGAGATCAGTTCGGTAGACGCAGCCGCGAACTCCTCAAGCTGTGTCATTTTACTCAGATCCACGGAGGAAATCCCGGTCTCGTTTATATTGATCCGGATCAACTGCTTGCAATTCCCGATCTCCAGCCGCGTGAGATTTTTGTTGCCGACGATTTCCAGATATTGCAGATAGATAAGCCCGTTGAGATCCAACGACCCCCGGAGTTGTCCGACATTGATGGTGAGTTCCTGCAGATACTTAAAATTCTCGATTCCTTTCAGAGATTGCACCGGCACATCAAACATCGCGATATAATCGCACTCCCTGATCTCCGCCGGCGTCAGAACCCCGTTGCGGTCCTTGTCGGCGTACTCCGATATCCACTCCCGAAATACGGAATCCGGAAAATTGGCCGAGTTCACCGGAATGTCCGCCGCCAAAGCGGTCTTCGCAAGGACCGTCACCCCGGCGATCAGCACGATCAGCACCCCGGCGAAACGGGTCAAAACCTTCTTTGCATTCATAACACTTTCCCTCCTCATGCATAATGTATGCCTAACAGAATAATTATAGCAAATCGAAAAAAAAAGAACAACTGTCCGAAACGACAGTCTTTCGTTCGAACAGTTGTCATATTTTTGCGTCTGCCGCGACGATCTCCGTCACGGTAGCCTTGTTTTCTTTCACGTAAAATGCCGCTTCCGCGGCGCCGAACCTCATTCCGTACCGCCGATCCGGATCCTCCTGATACGCCGGTCTCGGATCCGCAGCGATCACCTCACTAAGAGCGGTAAGCCAGGCGTCATCGAAGCCCAAAGCCACGGCGCCCTCTCTTGCTTCTTTCGAAAAATGAACCGTCAGCCGGTCGTTCGCATGCTCCTCCGCCCAGCCTCCGACGGCATCCGGCACGGAATCCGCATAGGGAATGTACGGTTTGATATCGTAGATCGGAGTCCCGTTCTTAAGGTCTGCACCGGTCACGACCAAAGCCGGCCCCTCCGGCCCGGACTCCGTCCTAACAAACCGAACAACCGTGAGTCCTAAAGCGTTCGGTCGAAACGGCGACCTTGTCGCAAACACGCCGACCCGCGTATTTCCCCCGAGTTTCGGCGGCCGTACCGTAGGTATGAAACGGTCGCTCACCGGAACCTCGGAGAAGTTCCAAATCAGCCACAGATGGGAAAAGTCTTCGATTCCCCGGATCGCGTCCGCATTTCGATACTCTTTCTCGAAAATGATCCTACTCTCGACGGACGGCACAACGCCGCTCTGCCGCGGGATCCCGAAGGAGCCCGTATAGTCGTTTCGGATCGTTGCTATCTTTTTGATCTCCACGTCATTTTCCTCTGCGCTGGCGAACGATCTCAAAGGCAAGCACGCCCATCGCCACGGAAGCGTTCAGTGAGTCCACATTGCCTTTCATCGGAATGGAAGCGGTCATGTCGCAGGCTTCGCGAACCAGGCGGCTGACCCCGTTGCCCTCGTTGCCAATCACAAGCCCGATCGGTCCGGTCAGGTTCATGTCGTACATCACGTCTCCGTCCATGTCCGCACATACAAACCAGATTCCCTGTTTCTTCAGATCCTCCATGGTGCGCACGATGTTGGTGACCTTGGCGACAGGCGTGTAGTTGATCGCACCGGCGCTCGTCTTCGCAACCACGGCAGTCAGCCCGACTGCGCGGCGTTTGGGAATGATGATCCCGTGGGCACCGGCCTGATTGGCAGTACGGATGATCGCCCCGAGATTGTGCGGGTCCTCGATGCCGTCTAGGACGATCAAAAACGGAGCCTCACCCTTGGCTTTGGCCGCCGCCAAAATGTCATCAACCTCGGCGTACTCGTAGGCTGCAGCGTTGGCGATCACACCCTGATGCCGCCCGGTGGAACTCATCTGGTCCAGGCGCTCCTTCTCAACGAAATTGATGATGGTATCGCCCTTCTTTGCCTCCCGCACGATGGACTGGATCGGACCGTCCGTGCATCCCTTGAGCACATACAGTTTATCGATTGTCTTACCGGCGCGAAACGCCTCCAAAACCGCGTTGCGTCCCTCGATCGTAAATTCCTCGTAGCGCATTTCTACCTCCGCTCCGCCGCATTTTTCGCGGCAAGGTTTATCGTCCGTCTGACGCGGCCTCATCGAATTTGCGCACGGCCTCCGTCAGAAGTTCGACCATCCGCTCGTCCTGCCCGCTCAGATACCAAAAACCGCACAGCGCCTCAAAGCCCGTGGCAAGACGGTAATCCGCGACCGACGCATGTTTCGCGACGGAATGGGATTTGGCGTTTCGTCCGCGCCGCACAACCGACTGTTCCTGCTCCGTCAGATGCTCCGACAAGATCGTCAGAAGCTCTTTCTGCGCTCCCGCGTTCACATACCGGCAGGTATGTTTATGAAGCGTGTTGACGGTGTGCTCGGCGCGTCCCACGACGATCGTGCGAATGATCATCTCAAACGCACAATCCCGACATACGCAAGCGTCAACGGCGAAAGCATCGCCGCATCACAATCGGCGATCCCTGCTTTCGCAAGAATCGCCGATGCAACATTTAATTCTGTTCGATCAACTCCCATACGACGCCCTCTCTGGTGTCCTTAATCTGCACACCGCGGGAAAGAAGTTCCGCGCGGATCGCATCTGCCGTCGCAAAATCCTTCGCCTTCTTCGCCTCGGCGCGCTTTGCGATCATCTCCTCAACCCATGCGGCGAGCTCTCCGTCGGTGCTGTCTTCCTTCTGCGGAAGGGGCTCCGTAAGATCGAGTCCGAGAACCTCATCGAAACTCTTCGCAAGAGCCTTCTTCGTCGCGTCGTTCGTATCGGCCTTGAGCACATCATACAAGACCGTGACGGCGGAAGCCGTGTTGATGTCGTTGCAGAGAGCATCCTCAAACTGCGTGCGATACTGCGCGAACACCGTCTCGTCCACTGTGCCCTCCCCGGACAGCGAGGAAATTCTCCGGCGAAGCTTCTCATAGGAAACTTTCACCTGGTCCATGACATCGTAGGAGAACTCCAGCGGCTTGCGATAGTGAGACTGCAGGCAGAACATGCGGTAAACCAAAGGATCATAGCCCTTTTCCTCGATCACGGAAACCGTGAGGATCCCGCCCTTGCTCTTGCTCATCTTGCCGTTTTTGTCATTGAGGTGGTTCACATGGAACCAGTAGTTGCACCATTTGTGGCCGATGTACGACTCCGACTGGGCGATCTCATTGGTGTGGTGCGGGAAGATGTTATCCACGCCGCCGCAGTGAATGTCCATGTACTCGCCGAGATGCTTCATGCTGATGCAGGAGCACTCGATGTGCCAGCCGGGATAGCCGACGCCCCAGGGGCTATCCCACTTAAGCGCCTGATCCTCAAATTTGGACTTCGTAAACCACAGAACGAAATCGTTTTTATTTTTCTTGTTCGGATCCACGTCGACGTCGTCACGAACGCCCTCGAGCAGCGAATCCTCACTGTGATTTGTGAGAACGTAGTACTCCTTAAGCTTCGACGTGTCAAAATACACGTTCTCGCCGGCGCGGTACGCATAACCCTTCTCGAGCAGGACCTCGATCATGTGGATGAACTCGGGGATGCAGTTCGTCGCGGGTTCCACAACGTCGGGCATCTTGATGTTCAGCTTTTTGCAATCCTCGAAAAATGCATCCGTATAGTATTTGGCGATCTCCATAACGGTCTTGTGCTCGCGCTGCGCGCCCTTGACCATCTTGTCTTCGCCGTTGTCGCCGTCGTCGGAGAGATGTCCCACGTCGGTGATGTTCATCACGCGCTTAACATCGTAGCCTAAGTAGCGAAGGGTCTTCTCGAGGACATCCTCCTGGATGTAGCTCCGCAAATTACCGATATGCGCAAAATGATACACCGTCGGGCCGCAGGTATACATCGCCACCTTTCCGGGCACGTTCGGCACAAACCGCTCCACCCGTCTCGTCAGTGTATTATATACAGTCAATCTGTCTTCCATTATATGCTCCGTTTCTTCCGCGTCCGTGTCCCGATCCGCGAAGGTATAGTATTCGTTTTTTTACAGTCCGAGCATGCGGATGTATTCCGGGAGCGCCAACTCGAATTTGACGCCGTACCAATGGCTCGGATCATCGACCGTCTTCTCGATACATAACAGGGTGTAGTCGGCCGCGATCCGCGCGGCTTCCTGTTCGTTGAAACCCTGCATCAATGCACCGGTAAATGCCGCAGCATACACATCGCCGGTACCGTGACAGCCGCCGGCAATCTTCTTGTGCTCGTAATATGTCGAAACGCCGTTGACGTTGACTACCACGCCGGTGCGTCCCTCGCGGTACGAAACGCCGGTGAGAACGACCGTCTTCGCGCCCTTGTCGCGCATTTTTCCGATCAATTTTTCAATATACTCCCGGTCGTACTGCGTGCGGTACTCCGTGCCGGTCATCATACAGGCTTCCGTGATGTTCGGTAGCGTGATGTCCGCCTCGAAACACAACTTCGCCATCTCTGCGGCGTACTTGTCGTCAAAGCCGACGTACAGTTTGCCGTTGTCCGCCATTGCCGGATCCACGATGCGCAGGCCCTTACAATGCGCCCTGAAGATGTCTCGCACATAACCGATCTGCTTGATGCTTCCGAGATATCCCGTGTAAACCGCATCAAACACGATCTTATCCTTCTTCCACTGTGCGCTGATGCCGGGCATGTCGTCCGTGAGGTCACGGAATGTGAAAGCACTGAAACCGGCCGTATGGTTCGAGAGGACAGCGGACGGAAGGATACAGGTCTCCGCTCCGGATGCCGAAAGGATCGGAAGTGCGACGGTCAGCGAACACTGTCCGACGCAGGAAATATCCTGGATTGTCAAAACTCTCTTGTATGCCATAAACGCTCCTTCTGCCCGAATCCGGGCCGGCCCGGGACAGTTCCCGAGTGCCGTGAATTTCTAGATTTGAGTTAAGATACCGCGATTTGCCGATAAAGTCAATAGGTATTTCGTAAAATGAGCCGATTTACCGGCGATTGCCCGCATTTCCCGGCCGTCCGTTGTTCGGGCGACCGTTTCTGCCGTCATTTGCATTGTTCCGGCCGTTTCCGTCCGGTCTGCGGTTACCGTTTTGCGTTCCCGTTGCCCCGGGCGTCGTCTCCGACTTCATGGACAGCTGGATGCGCCCGCGCTTCTCGTCGACGCTCAGGACGCGAACATCCACGATATCGCCGATCTTCACAACGTCGAGCGGATGCTTGACGTAACTGTCCGACAACTCACTGATGTGGACAAGTCCGTCCTGATGCACTCCGATGTCGACAAATGCACCGAAATCAATGACATTGCGCACCGTGCCCTTCAGCACCATGCCGGGCTTTAAGTCCGACATCTCCAGGACATCGCTTCGCAGGATTGGTTTTGGCATATCCTCTCTTGGGTCTCTCGAGGGCTTCTCCAGCTCCCCGATGATGTCCGTCAGTGTGATCTCGCCGATGCCGAGTTCCTTCGCCATCGCCGCCGTGTCCTTCACCTTGCCGCGCATGCCCTTAGCGCCGCCCGCAGCAATATCTTCCGAGGTAAACCCGAGTTTCTCCAAAAGCGCATATGCCGCACCGTAGCTCTCCGGGTGCACACCGGTGTTGTCCAAAACCTCATTGCCGCCGCGGATCCGCAAAAAGCCCGCGCACTGCTCAAATGCCTTCGGACCGAGTTTCGCGACCTTGAGGAGTTCCTTCCGGCTGCGGAAGCTGCCGTTCTCCTCCCGGTAGGAAACAATATTTTTCGCCAGCGTCTTGTTGATCCCGGAAACGTACTCCAGAAGTGAAACGCTCGCCGTATTGACGTCGACACCCACGCGGTTTACGCAGTCTTCCACGACGCCGCCCAGGTTTTCCGCCAGTTTTTTCTGATTCATATCATGCTGATACTGCCCTACGCCGATGGCCTGCGGCTCGATCTTCACAAGCTCGGCCAGCGGGTCCTGCAGACGTCTTGCGATCGAAGCCGCGCTTCTCGCGCCGACATCGAGTTTCGGGAACTCCTCGGTCGCAAGTTTGCTCGCCGAATACACGCTCGCACCAGCCTCACTGACGATTGCGTACGACACCTTCCGGGGAATCTCCGAGAGAAGCTCGACGATCACCTTCTCGGACTCGCGAGATGCGGTTCCGTTGCCGAGCGAAATCAGATCGACCCCGAAATGAGCGATGATCTTTTTGAGCATCACCTTGGACTCTTCGATCTTCTTCTGGGGCTCCGTCGGATAAATCACATGGGTGTACAAAACCTTGCCCGTCGAGTCTACGACCGCAAGTTTACACCCCGTTCGGAATGCCGGATCCCAGCCCAGCACGACTTTTCCGGTGATGGGCGGCTGCATCAACAGCTGCTCCAGGTTCTTGTCAAACACTTTGATGGCGCCGTCCTCGGCGTCCTCCGTGAGAGCGTTGCGGATTTCCCGCTCGATCGACGGTGCGATCAGCCGGCGGTAGGCGTCCGCCACGGCCAGCTGCAGATACGGCGTCGTGTTAGGATTGTCGCGCACGATCACCTGCTTCTCCAGATACCGGAGGATATCTTCCTCGGGAGCCTCAATACTCACCGTGAGCACCTTCTCGTTCTCACCGCGGTTCACCGCAAGCACGCGGTAGCCGCTCATCTTCGTAAGCGGAGACGAAAACTCCTTGTACATGTCGTATACGGTCGGCTCGCTGCTCGTCTTATCCTTCGCCTCGGAGCGAAGCATACCGTTCTTCATCGTGATGCCGCGGATATAATTGCGGTAATCGGCGGAATCACTGACGGATTCGGCCACGATGTCCATCGCTCCCTGAAGCGCCTGCTTGACGTCGGTCACGCCCTTTTCCTCCGAGAGGTAGCCTTGCGCCTCGACTTCCATCGGCTTGTCCGTGTACTGCATTGTCAGAATGGCCGCCAGGCCGTCCAGGCCCTTCTCCTTCGCGTCCGTTGCGCGCGTGCGGCGCTTCGGGCGGTACGGCCGGTACAGATCCTCCACGGCGACCATTGTCGTCGCAGCCTCGATGGCGGCCCGGAGTTCGTCCGTGAGTTTTCCCTGCTCCTCGATGGTGGCGAGCACCTGCTGCTTCTTCTCCTCGAGGTTTCTCAGGTATGTCAGACGCTCGTGGAGGTCACGGAGCTGCTCGTCGTTGAGTTGCCCGGTCACTTCCTTGCGGTATCTCGCGATGAACGGGATCGTATTTCCCTCATCGATGAGCGTGACCGCCGCCTCGACCTGAGTCACCTTGATATTCAATTCTTTTGCTATTGTCTGAGCTATCGTCATAGTCGTTTCAATCTCCTGATCATTCCTACTGCTGATTCATCCCCGCGCATCCCGGACAACCGCCGGCCGCACCCGGACATCCCGCGCATCCGCCGCCGATCGTGAGCTCCGCATACGGGCTCATGGGCTCCACCAGGCACACCGCCTGCGTCGCGATCCCCTCGCCGGCGCCGGTGAATCCGAGTCCCTCCTCGGTCGTGGCCTTCACGCTCACGCAATCGATCGGGATCTGCAGATCCTCCGCGATATTCCCACGCATCTCGTTGATGTAATCCCGCAGCTTCGGCCGCTGCGCGATGACCGTCGCATCAACATTCGAGATCACGTAACACTGCTCCGCCACCATCTCGCGGACGCGGCGCAGCAAAACCCGGGAATCGGCTCCCTTGTACGCCGGATCCGTATCCGGAAAATGAAGCCCGATATCTCCGAGGGCACACGCCCCCAGCAACGCATCCGAGATCGCGTGAAGCAGAACATCCGCGTCCGAGTGACCGTCAAGGCCCTTCTCAAACGGGATCGTCACGCCACCCAGAATTAACGGCCGGCCTTCCGTCAGCCGATGAACATCATATCCTGTTCCGATCCGCATAAACTCTCTCCCCTGATGCCGTTTCAGACGGCTTTATTTTTCGCTGCTCGGAACTCTTCCGAGCGAGCGCACATACACCAAGATGATACCACGAACGACGTTTAATTGCAAACATTTCCGTGCCCTCGCAGTTGATTTTCCGCACGGAAAATGATATGGTTACTGTGTCGGTTTCCAGAGGAGGTATCCTATGAACGAAAAAACCATTCCGGCGTTACTGCGCCTTTATAAAAAGCATCCGATCATCGGCACGATCCTCGTGCTCGCGCTGGCCGGATTCCTGATCTACGGTCTCATCAAGGCCAACCAATCCGTAGGCGGCGATCCGCTCACGGTCGTGACGGTCACCCAAGCGCCTACCGCGAATCCGGCGGAGAACACGCCGACGGCCGGGCAGCCGGAAAGCACGCCGTCACCGAAAGCCACGCCGACGGCCAAGGCCGCGTCGCCTACGAAGGCGCCCACCGTTGCGCCTACGAAGACCCCGACGCCGGTTCCGGCAACGCCGACCACCAAGCCCACCAACACGCCGAAGCCAACCAACACACCGAAGCCTACCAAGACTCCAACCCCGACCAAATCCCAGAGTGCGGACATCGACGAGGACGGCTGGTACTACAGCAAGAACGAAGTGGCTCTGTACATCCACACGTACGGTCATTTGCCGGGCAATTACATCACCAAAAAGGAAGCGGAAAATCTCGGCTGGAGCGGCGGAAGCGTTGAAAATTACGCCAGAGGCAAGGCCATCGGCGGCGACAACTTCGGCAACTACGAAGGCAAACTTCCCAAGAAGAGCGGACGCCGCTATTACGAGTGCGATATCGACACCAAGGGTGCTAAAAGCCGCGGTGCCAAGCGCATCATCTACTCGAACGACGGCCTGATTTTCTACACTGACGACCATTACGAAACCTTTACTCAGATCTACTGATATCGCGGAGAAAACCATGAAGACGATCGCATTGGACGGGCTCTATATGAGCACGAAGGAAACGACGCACAGCTACCTGCGTTGGCGCCTCGGCGCGCCGGACTACTACGGCTGCAATCTCGACGCGCTGCATGACATTCTGACCGAGCCCTGCGAGCCGACGAAACTCATTCTCTACCGCAAGAGTCTCATGCTGCAGTCCCTCGGCGATTACGGCACAGCGCTATTGTCGGTATTTCACGATTCCGCGGACGAAAACCGGAATCTGATCTTCGTCGAGGCTGCCGAATAATTCACAAAGCACAAAAAAACCTCTTCTGCCGTTTCACAGAAGAGGTTTTTGTTATGATAGCGAAGGGGGGATTCGAACCCTCGACACTACGGGTATGAACCGTATGCTCTAGCCAACTGAGCTACTTCGCCGAAAAAAGTACCGCCGATTCTCAAGCGGTACTTCGCTATTATACCATGAAGTTTTGTTTTGTCAAGCACTTCATTTTAAAATTCTCGCGTTCTTTTGCTAACCGTTTTCCTTACTGTGTCGATTCGCAATTTCTCCGCTTTTCGGCGATCACAACCATCGCGCTTCCCACAAGACTGATCACTGCGAGAGCGATCCAGGGGCTCAGGCTTCCGCTTGCGCCGGGAGTGTCGTTAGCTTCATTCTTCTCGATCCCCTGATACGGGGAATGGTAATCCAGAGCGCTCTCATTGGCATCCGAGGTAACCGCAGCCTCCGCACTCGCCTTTGCGTTACGCGCAAGCAAAGGCATGGCAACTGCCAGCAACAAAATCATCGTCAAGAGCACCAATACGTTCCTCTTCATACTGTTATCCCTTTCGAAGTCAATTACCCGGACAATGCACAATTTTGCAATGTCCACACATATTCCCACTAGAACTGTCATAATAATACCACAGCGACCGATAAAAACCGTGATTCTTGCATAATTGTAAGCAACAAAAAAGACCGGGCCGCAGGCTTACCCCATTTGCCCGGTCATACTCTGTCAGATTGCGTTATTGATCACAGTGAAAACGCACCCGGAAGCAGCTCCGCGAGCGTGTGTGTCTCATAGGCCGGTTTGCCGTCAACGACCTCCGTCACCCACAGAACCGTGAACTCTGCGGGGTTCGCAAACTCTGCAAGCGCCTGCCGGCAGATCCCGCAGGGAGGACACGGCACTGGATCACCGTCCTTCGGTCCCCCGACAACGGCGATGGCCGTGAACTCGCCGGGCTTTCGCCCGTCCGCCACCGCGGAAAATAAAGCCGTTCTCTCGGCGCAGTTCGTCGCTCCGTAGGAGGCATTTTCCACGTTACAGCCTCGGTAGATCGTTCCGTCCGAAGCAAGCAAAGCCGCTCCGACGGCAAATCCGGAATACGGACAATAACTGTTTTTACGCGCTTCGGCGGCCTCCTGCACCAGCTTTAGGCAATCGTCCGCCGTACAATTCCCCGGTCGTTTTCCCTTCGTTTTTGCCATACCAGCCTCCTCCGCAGCACCCCTACTGCCGATCCGTGACGACGGTCAGATCCGTGCCGTCCGTCTTGAATACGATCGTGCCGACTTCGTCCGTGCGAAGTACGGTCGCGCGAAATGATTCCAGCAATTCGATCACTTTGCCGTCGGGATCGCCGTCCTCATCGCCCTCTTCGGTCTCGCCGCAGCAGATCACCCCGTACTTCGGCTGAACGGCCTTTAAAAACTTCTTGTTGGTGGCGTCATTTTTCCCGTGATGACCGGTCTTCAAAACGTCGGACCGGATGACGTAAGACGAGTCCACCAGCTCCTTCTCGGTCGTGGAGAGCGCGTCTCCCATGAGCAGGAAGCTCCGATTGCCGTACCGGAACCGGATGGCGATGGAGGCGTCGTTGTCGGAGCCTTCCTTCAGCGCCTTCGGCCCGGGCCCAAGCGTCTGGAATTTGCCGGAACCGAACTCGAATTCGGTGCCGACCGCCGGTGACATGTACGACACGCCGCGGTCTTTGATCGCGATCGCCATCTCCTCGTACAGATCGGATTTCTCCTTCTTCGGGCTGATCAGCATCTTCTCAACGTCAAAGGTGCGGATGACCTGCGCCATTCCTCCGACATGGTCCTTATCCCCGTGCGTGAGGATCAAATAGTCCAGTTTCGTAACTCCGTGATCTTTCAGATATTGAACGATCAGATCTCCGTTTCGCTTGTATCCCGCGTCGATGAGCATCGCGTGGCCGTCCGCCTTGATCAGAATGCAATCCGCCTTTCCGATCGAGAGGATGTGTACCTCGCAGGGCGCCTCATCCAAAGGCTGCGAAGACGTCGGTGTCTGCGTCAATGTCCCGGTCACAGCGGGATCTTCCGTCGGCGTAACGGTGACGCTTCCGCTTGGTTTGCCGCTGTTGTTTCCGTGCTCGCATGCGCAAAGCATCAGTACCGAAATAATCATCACCGCGATCCACGCACTCTTGCGCCGGTATTTCTTACTTCTATGCATTTCCCTCACCTTGTATGCGGCGGCCGCCCGCAGGGCAGACGGCCGCGCAGCATTCCTTACTTCAAAAATCCGTTGACGATCTGCTTTTCCGCCTCTTCCTCATCCAGGCCAAGCGTCATCAACTTGATGATCTGGTCGCCGGCGATCTTGCCGATCGCAGCCTCGTGGATCAGCGAAGCGTCCAGATGATTGGCTGTCAGCTTCGGCGCCGCGGCAACCGAACCGCTCTCCATCAGGATCGCATCGCACTCCGAATGTCCCTTGCAGCGATTGTTTCCGTCGATGTTCGAGAAGAACTCCTGGCGGGAATTGCCCTTTGCCACGGACCTCGACACCAGATCGACGGAGCTGTCTTCACCGTTCATCTCCACCGAGAAGTCCGTCTTCGCATACTGCTGATCGTGGGTCATGATCTTCTCGCGGATCACCAAAGTCGCGCGGTCTCCCACCGTTCCTCTCGTCGTACGGACCGTGGAGTCCACACCCTCGATCTGCACGGTGTCCATCTCCAGAGTGCTTCCCTCATCGAGGTAAATGACGGTCTCGGGATTCAGGATCCGCTCTCCGGTCCCTTCGCCGGTTCCGTAGTGCTTCTCCACGTAGCGAACATGCGCATTCTTTCCGACATGGAACGTATGAATCCCGTCGTGCTCGGACATCTTGTCTCCGGGATTGTGGATCCCGCAGCCGGCAACGATGGTCACATCCGCACCCTCACCGATGAAGAAGTCGTTGTAGACGCATTCCTGCAGACCGGTCTGAGAGATAACTACCGGGATGTGGACGCTCTCATTTTTCGTACCCGCCTTGATGATGATATCGATGCCGGGTTTGTCCGACTTCGTCACGATATTGATATTTTCCGTCGTATTGCGGTCGGTGCTCTGTCCGTTGATCCGGAAGTTGTACGCACCCTGCGGCACCGCATGCAGATCCGCGATCTGCTCAAACAACTGCTTCTGAATTGCATCCATGATCACTCACCGTCCTTTCCGAACGCCGTTATTCCCTCTGCTTCCTTGTGGAAAAGGCATCCCAGGGAATCGCTCAGAATCTTCGGCAACAGCTCCTGGCTGGCCGCCTCGGTCATAACCTCGCCGTCCGCGATCACAACGATGCGGTCCGCAATATTCAGAATTCTCTCCTGATGACTGATGATGACGATCGACCCGTTCATGTCCTTGTGCAGCCGGTCGAAGATCCGGATCAGGTTCTGGAAACTCCAAAGGTCGATGCCGGCCTCGGGCTCATCAAACACCGAAAAATGAGGCTTTCTGGCCAGGATCGTCGCGATCTCGATCCGCTTCAGCTCGCCGCCGGACAGGCTCGCATTGACTTCGCGGTTCACGTAATCTCTCGCGCACAATCCCACTTCCGAGAGATACTGGCACGCCTCCGCCGTCGTCAGCTTCGTTCCCGCCGCAAGCACCAGCAGATCCTTCACGGTAATTCCCTTGAATCGCACCGGCGTCTGGAACGCGAATCCGATCCCCGCCTTCGCGCGCTCCGTGATGGAGAGGTTCGTGATGTCCTCCCCGTTGTACAGAATCTGACCGGATGTCGGCTTCTCAATTCCCATGATCAGCCGGGCCATCGTGGATTTGCCGCCGCCGTTCGGTCCGGTGATCGCAACAAACTCGTTGTCCCGGATCGTAAGGCTGACGTTCTTTATGATCTCTTTCTTCTGCTCCGCCGTCTCATCCTGCACGGCAAAGCAGACATTCCGTAACTCTAACATGTAATGATCCTCCTGTGTCCGTCTCCCACACGGTCTCGTGCATCCGGTACCTTTCGTACCTGACGGTCACGCCGGTATTATACCATACTTTCCCATATCATAACAGTGTCATATATGTGAAAAAAATCGTAACCGAACTGTCGTGTTTTTATCCATAAATACCGCTTCTGCGGGGCTTTTCGAAAAATTCTTTGCATTTTGCGATTCCGTCCTGTATAATACTCCGTGATACTTTTCGTAAGTATCACGACCTATATCAGCGCGTAGTTTTGATCCGAAATTAAAGGAGTGTGATTGTTTCTTGGATCCTGCCTCACGATTGCGTCTTGCGATCATTATTGTTTTACTTCTGTTGTCCGCATTTTTCTCATCCGCGGAGACGGCTCTCATGTCCGTCAACCGCATGCGTATGCGCAGTCTTTCCGATACCAAAAGATCCGCGCGTCGCGTTCTTGCGCTTCTTTCGAACCAGCCGAAGCTTCTCTCGGCAATTCTGATCGGCAATAATATCGTTAACCTCTCGGCCTCTGCGCTCACCTCGGTATTTGCGCAGCACCTGTGGGGAAATACATATCTTTCCGTGGCGACCGGCGTTCTCACGTTTTTGGTCATCATTTTCGGTGAAATCATTCCCAAGACCATCGCGGCGCTGTACAGCGACCGCATCTCCATGGCGTATGCGTCCGTGATCTACGGCTATACGATCGTCATGACGCCCGTCATTTTCCTGATCAACGTCTTCTCCAACGGCCTTCTGCGCATCATCGGCATCGACCCGAAGAAGAAGCAGACCATCACCGAGGACGAGCTTCTCACCGTCGTGGAAGCCAGTCATGAAGACGGTGTCCTGGAAAATGAAGAGAAAGAGATGATCAACAACGTGGTTGACTTCGGCGACTCCGTTGCCAAGGATGTCATGGTTCCCCGGATCGACGTCGATTTCGTCGCCGACGATGCGACTTACGACGAGGTTGTCACCGCATTCCGCGCCAACAACTATTCCCGTCTTCCGGTTTACGAATCGTCCAAAGACAACGTCACCGGCATTCTGTTTCTCAAAGACCTCTTCCACTATGACGGCGACCGCGATCTATTTGACGTCAAACAGCTGATGCGTAAACCGTACTACACCTTTGAATTCAAGAAGACCGCCGAGCTCCTGGCCGAGATGCGCAAGGAGTCGCTCACAATCGCCGTCGTTTTGGACGAATACGGCGCAACCGCCGGCATCATCACTCTCGAGGACCTGCTCGAAGAGATCGTCGGTGAGATCCGCGACGAGTACGACGCCGACGAGCGGGACCCGATCACCAAAGTCTCCGACACCGAATTCCTGCTTGACGGCACCGCCAAGCTCGAGGATATCGAGGATGTCACCGGCTTAAGCCTCGCCTCCGACGACTACGATTCCATCGCCGGTCATGTTTACCATCTTTTAGAGCACATCCCCGTTCAGGGCGAAACCTTCGAGGATGAGGACGGCGTCCGCTACGAAGTGCTCGCCGTCGACAAGAACCGTATCGATCTCGTTCGACTGACGCTTCCCGCCGCTCCCGCAGGTGACGATCCCGACAGCGATCTTCCGAGCCGTGAGCTCCCTCCGGAAGAAGATTAATCTTGTATTCCGAATATCTGCACAGGCCGCACAACGCGGTCTGTGCATTTTTTATGCTTGCCGGAACTGCACAAAAAACACGCCCGGCAATGCCGGGCGCGCTCGTACGTTTTCACTTCTTGATCAGATCATCTGAGGCTCAGGCTGCATCGTCATCGCTCTCGGGATACCACTGATCCTCGTCCCACTGTTCTTCTTCCTGACGCTGCGCAGCTTCCGTTGCTTCCGCCGCGGCCGTTGCCTCAGCATCCGCAGCGGCCTTCGCCGCAGCCTCTTCCTCCTCAATCCGTTTCGCTTCGCCGGATGCGATCTTTTCCGCCCAGGCGGCTGCCTGCGCCTTGGTAAACTCGCGATCAAGGCGGATCAGATATGCGGAATCGCCGTTCTTATCGATGGCCTCCTTCTCGATCGTTCCGAGGCTCAGCAAAAGCTCGACATTGGTATCGATCTCCGGATACCGTTTGCCGCCGATCAGGCGGTTCGGATCTTTCGTGCTGTCGGACAGTTGAATGTAACCGTTGACATACTCGCACATGCCGATATAGACGTAGTCGGTCTCGTATTTCTCGAGGAGATAGCAAACCTTTTCCACATTCTTGCCGGTGTAGATGGCAATAACATCTTTGCTTCGCTCGGTCACTTCCGCGGGATACTCAAAACTGCCGCTGCTGCGCCACAGATGCTCGTGCGTCTGCCATCCGAGGATCGTCGGATTGCCGGTGAACGCCGAAATGCGGTTGAAATACGTGTAACTCAGGCCCTGCATCTCGAGGATGTTCACCTGCTTGTCGATATTTTCATTGATGTAATCCACGATCTCGCCGTCGGCGGAATTGTAGTCATCACCGATGAATGTCGTCGCGTCAAGGCCCTGATAGAAACCGTTGAACCATCTCGTATAGGCCTCATAGAAGTAACCGATCGTCGTGGCGAACAGGCAGAACATGACAATGCCGCCGAATTTCATCAGCCGGCTGTTGGCCATCGTAAGGAACCGCGTGATCACGAATCCCATGCAAAGGCCGAACATGATAAATGCCTGATAGGTCAGCTTGAACATCGTGTTGGCTCGAATGTACGCGCCCTGGTAAATGTCCTGCACATAGATATATTCCGGCAGCAGCACCAGACCGAATGCGCACAGGCCGATGGTGAAGACATACAAATACGGCAGCTCCAGCTGCTCAAAGAACCTGCAGATCGGACGGTAGATTACTCTTCCGAAGTCTTCGGCGAATTCCTTCAGGAATTTCCAAACGCTTTTGCAAACGCTCGCAAACGTCTCGGCACAATCCTTCAGGAATACCCGAATACTATGGAAAATGCCGGAAGGCGTGTAAGGATTCCCGATTCCCTCTTCGGGTTTCCCGCTCTTCTCTTCGGTTTTCTTAGGTTTAGCCTTCTCATTTTTCGACTTAACGGCGCTTTTGTTCTCCGCTTCCGCCGCAAGGACATCGTCCTTAAGCTCCCACGGGATATCCGGATAGCCCTTGCGCTTCCGAAGGCGTTTCGCGTTTTCGTGGCGAATGAACAGATACGCGATGAACGACCAGACCACAAGGTTCGGAAGCCCCCACAAAACCATCAGCTGGAACTGGGCCGTGTGATGCCCCGCTCCGCACCAGCCGATCTTCGAGGAAATGCTGTCGAAAGTAAGCGTGAACGGCAGCGCGACAAGCATTCCGACGATGATGAACATGGCCGCCTGGCACGCCGTCAGAAGCCATGCGCGGAATTTGCCGCGGTATATGATCAAATTGGTGAACAAGATGATCGCGCCGCAGACGACAAAGTAGATCGGGTAATCCCAGTAGTTGGTCGTGTGGAACAGACCGATCAGGAATGCACAGGCGACCAGCTCAGGGCGGAATACTTCCTTAAGCAGTCCCGGCATCTTCGGTGTCCTGCCGTAGTTGCGCACGATCTCCGCCTGATCCTTGCGGTTCATCAGCCAGGCGATCAAAAGCGCCAGCAGCGTCAACACGAAGATCGAGTTGACAACGTGCGCATGCAAGTCGCCGATGACATAGGAATACACAGGAAACTCGTGGATCGTCTTATCCTCGACGTCCGGCATGTAGCCGATGTAGCGCGTCGCATCCGGGAACCAGTAACTGTATATTTTTGTCTCCTCTTTCAGTTCCTGCAGCTTGGGATAGATATACTTGTAGATCGGATAGTGCATGCTTCCGCAAATGGACACGGCAAATGCCGAGATCAACCCGGAGATCATCGGACGGAAGAACGGTTTTCCGCTCTCCGACGTGACGGAACCGAGCGCTTTGCGACTCTCCAATTCGCCCTGCGTCCACGTGCGTTTTGCGCGGTACTCCAGATAGAAATGCATCAGATTGTTGCCGATGGAGTACGACAGCGCGAAACCGAACGCCGCGACCACCATCATGGCGATGTTGTATCCGTGGGTTACCGGCACGCCGGCAAGTTTCGTCAGATACGTCATCAGGTACTGGCCGCCGTAGTAATAGTTAATGCTCTTTCCGGCAAACCACATATCCGCCGGAGGCATGTATTCGGATTTGAACATGGTCAGCATATAGCCGTAGTCCATGTAGCGCTCCGTACCGTTTGCATCCGGAGAAATTCCTTTGAGGTAGCACCAGAGCACCAGCATGCAGAAAAAGATGACTTCCACGCTCACGATGCCGCACAGCCGCTCCCTCGTGAAGATCTCGCCGAGAACCTTTCTGCCTTTCTTCCGAATCGTCGTAAAATAAAAGCACACGACCCCGAGAACGCCCATGATTAGAGCACAGATCAGGCAGTTTTCACGAGTGAACTTCATCTCGCGGGCCGAGGATAACATCCACAACAGCCAGCCGCTGAACGCGATGCCTAAGGTCTTGGCAAAGATCCATCCGCAATCGCGGAATTTTCCGAAGATTGAGAGGCAAAACGGCATGAACGCAGCGCCCAGCAACAATAACATGATCCACCAGCGGAGCACATACGAAAAGTCAGTTTCCCCCAGGTAGTTCCTGCCAAAGTAGAAAAACAAGAGAAAGAAGCCGCACGGAACTGCCATCCGCACGCCGTAGCGCGGTTGCTTCTCTCCCATTGTCAGATCACTTTGCATTCTCTTTCTCCTCCTTCATACTGCGCTTAATGCACCGGTTGATCTCCCGAAAATCCTTCCAGGCCTGTTTTCCGATTTTGAAGATCTTCTTCATGTTGATGGAGTTCACGCCGCCCTGGCGGGGACGGAACGTGATCGGAATGTAGAGAACCGGCTCTTTCTTCTTCGCATACAATACCGATAATACGACGTTCGGAAGGTTGTAATTTTCCGGGATCACCTTAAGATTTTTCTCGAGGTATTCCGCCTGCATGATCCTGAACGGCGTGTTCGCGTCCTTGCAGCTGACATGGAAACACAGCAGACACACAAGCTTCAGCGTCTTTGTGACAATGACGCGGGAGAAGCCGTCCTGACGGCCTTTGCGGTGGCCGATCACCATGTGATAATCCGCCCGCTTCTCCCAGAACTGGTCGAACTCCTCCGGCCGCGTCTGGCCGTCCGAGTCGGTCTGGAAGACATAGTCCGCGCCGTTGTCCAGCGCATAGCGGTATCCGTACAAAACCGTTGCGCCGTGTCCGCCGTTCGGCTTCGTGAGCGGAATAAACTTCGGCTTCGTCTCCGCAAGGCGCTTCATGATCTCGTAGGTGGAGTCCTTGCTGCCGTCGTCGATGACGACAAGCCGGCTGTCCTCACTCTGCCGATCGATCACTTCATACCACTCGTTCACTACCGTCTCAATGTTCGCTTCCTCGTTGTATGCGGGAATCACGATATACAGTTTGTCCATTTGAAATACCCCCAGTCTTTGGTTTGTCTCTATACTCTATCCGCTTCCGCGTTAATAATCGATCGCAGGCTCATCCTCGTGAGGCTCGTAATACAGCGCCGATTCCAGTCTTTTTGTCGTGTCGTAGATTGCTGTCCCGCCGTACTCGAACACTTTTTCAAACGTTATCGGAATGACGTCTTCGTTGAGCTCATATTCGTTGCAGCTCCTCGCATCGTCATCGATGACGATGTACCGGATGTTCAGTTCCGACACAAGGGCCACCAGCACTGCCGGGGACTCCGCCTCGTAGATCAACCGCACATCCACCTGCCGAACATCGGTATCATATCCCGCGGACCACGCGTAATACGGCCAACCGTAGTACAGCATCGCTCCGCCCATCACGAAGTTATTCAGCGAGTAATACGGTGTCAGGAAAATGTCCTGCGACGTGGCATTGTCCTTGACCCAGTTGGTGATGGGATCGTCGTCGCGGAACACCAGATAGGTTCCCTCGCGATCGACATCGTTGCGCCGCAGCACCGTACGGAAATCGTACAATCCGGTGGCGGTCAGCACGAAGAGCAATCCGATACAGATGATCTTCGGCCACGCTCCCGCGAGATCCCACATTTTACAAAGCAGATATGCCGCGGGAACCGCCAGCAGCATCAAACTCATCATGATGTACTTGTGGTTGACCGTGACATCCTTCGTAAGCGACAAAGTAAACGCCAGAATGAACGGCGCCGTGAAGGCGAACCACACGCTTCGCTGCGCGTTGTTCGAGATGACGAACGCAGCCAACAACACCAGGGGCAAAATGCCGCACAGCGTCATGATGTACTCCCACGAACCGGCCAGCGTTGTGAGATCGGCTAAAAAGCCGTACTGAATCTTCGTTTTGACAACCGATCCGTCGATGAAAAACCGTGTCGCCGCCACCGTCATCACAACCGTGATCCCTGCGGTGATCGCGTACTCCAGTCGATTGTCCGAGAAGACCGCCAAAAAGAGCAGGACGGCCAGACATCCGATAACGCATGCGCCGTTGAAGAAGCTGCACATTCCGAGCATAACTCCTAAGAATACCGGCCGCAGATACTTCCTCGGAAGCCATCCTTCCTTCTGCAGCAGGGAGCCGGAAAATGCGCTTTCCGCGCGCTCGAGCGCCGTCAGACGGAACTCCGGATCCTCCTTGATCAACGCCTCCTCCCGGTCGATGATCAGGAACTTGATCCGCTGCACCTGCCTGAAAAGAAGCGGCAGCGTCAGGATTATCACACACAGCAGCACACACAGACCGATGGCGAGGTGCCGCTGGTTGCAGTACACGTTCAGATTCCAAAGTCCCCAGTCTTCGTGGGTCGTCGTCCCGATGAACTTATCATTTTCCACAAACGCCTTCCAAAGGGCCGTGGGAAGCTTGTCCCGGGTGGTTTTCGCAACAATCTGCTCGTCCGGATGCGCAAAATAATCGAACACCGCGTCGCTGCTCCGGAAGGCGAACAGCAATCCGGCGAACCAGCCCGCCAGCCTCCGTCCGGTCAGTTTGACCGCAAGCACATACAACAGGCAGAACGCGCCGGCAAAGCACATCGCGCTTGGCAGGTTAAACGCCCAGTCAAGGCGCATCCCTAAAAACTCCAGGTTGCCGACCATGAATTGGAACAGGAAATGGTATTTGATATCCTCCCCCGCAAAATGAGAATACGTGGTCGGAAAATTATTGCCGTAGGAAAAGGACCGGATCATCCCCATGTGCGGCGCGAAATCGCTGAATACGGAAATACCGACACGGAGTTCTCCGTCACTGTAGGAGAATGTCCACCACATCAGCAGTGCTGCGAAAGCGAACGTGATGGCCGCAAAGAGAATCGAGCTTCCGTCGAACACACTCCAGTACGGCTTCATACGGTGAAGTGTCTTCTTCCGGCGCGACAGGGTGATCAGTAAGAGATCAAGAACCGTAAAGAACAACATCACGACTGCGTTGGCGATGATCAGCGGTTTCCGGCTGCCGCACATTGACGCCAGATATGCCGTAAAATACGTGCACCACGTCATCAGCATCGCGCCCGTGACATACCACAGAGGGAAACACAAAGCGGCAGGATTCAGACGAATGCCCGTTCCGAAATACGTCTTTCTCGTGAAGGACGAAAGTTTCGGCAAACATAACGAGCAAACGGCAAATCCCGTCAACACATTGAGCATGATGTAAAGGATACCCAGCATGATGCCTCCCACACAACAGACGCTTACGCGTCTGAAAATCTCAACTTTCAGTATACCACAGGCCCCTCGGAATCTGCAAGCAAAAGCTTCACGGCCTTGCGGTATTGCTCGGCGGACAAACCGTCCACCGCATGCTTCGCAAGCGTTAATATCCTCGCGTCACGGATCGGATCGGCAATGCGGAACACATTGTCGCCGCTCTGCCGGATCCCGAAGAAATCACCGGGTCCCCGCATCGTCAGGTCCTTCTCGGCGATGGCGAACCCGTCCGGCGCCTGCTGCAGGACGCAGAGCCGCTCTCTCGCCTCATCGGAATCGCTCCCCTGCACGAGGATGCAATAGGACTGCTTCGCCCCCCGGCCGACGCGTCCGCGCAGCTGGTGAAGCGTCGCCAGCCCGAACCGCTCGGCGTCCTCGATCAGGATGACGGTGGCATTAGCCACATCGATCCCGACCTCGATCACGGTCGTGCTGACCAAAATATCATACTCGTGCGCGGCAAATGCCTCCATCACCTCGGTCTTGGCGGCCGCCGCCATCCGCCCGTGAAGCAGGCCGATGCGCGCATCCGGCAGTTCCTCCCGGAGTTTCTCCGCGTACTCCGTAACGTTGCAGGCATCCAGCCCGTCGCTCTCCTCGATCAGCGGACAGATCACGTAGCACTGCTCTCCCGCACCGATGCGTTCTCTTAAGAATCGATACGCCTTCGGCCGGTATGTCGTATCGACAACCGCCGTCCGGATCTTCAGCCGGTCCCCAGGCAACTCATCGAGCAAAGACACATCCAGATCCGCATACAGCATCATCGCGAGCGTCCGCGGGATCGGTGTCGCACTCATCAAAAGCACGTGCGGAGTGCCGCCCTTCTGCGTCAGACGGCTTCTCTGCTCGACGCCGAAGCGATGCTGTTCATCAACGACGACAAGCCCCAGATTCGCGAACTCCACGCCCTGCTGAAACAGTGCGTGCGTACCGACAACGATCTGCACGCTGCCCGTCTCGGCCGCCGTGCGAGCCTCCCGTCTGGCAGCCGCGCTCATCGACCCGGTCAGCAGTCCGACCCGGATCCCCATGGGCTCAAACCGCCGCGTCAGCTCCGTAAAATGCTGCTTCGCAAGCACTTCCGTGGGTACCATCAGGCAACCCTGGTACCCCGCCTCCGCGATTGTCGCCAGAGCCATCTCCGCGATCACCGTCTTGCCCGATCCGACATCGCCCTGCAACAGCCGCTGCATCGGGGAAGCGCCCGCAAGATCCGACGCGATCTCCGCAAAGCACCGCTCCTGCGCCCCTGTCAGAGCGTACGGAAGCGACGCCCGGATGCGCTGCGCGAGCATCGTCGTCTTCGCCGGATATCGGTTCGGGATCGTCTCGGTCTGCTCTTTTAAACTGCGGATTCCCAGAAGGAAGCGGAAGAATTCATCGAACGCCAGCCGGTTGATTGCCTCTTTCGTAGTCTCCTCACTCTTCGGAAAATGAACCTCTTCATATGCGTCCTTAAGGCTCCAAAGTCCCAGTTCCCGCCGCATGCCCGCAGGCATCGGATCGGGGATGTCACACACCGCCAATGCCTCCGCCACCGCCTTGGCCACGGCGGTCTTCGTAAGTCCCGCCGTCAAACCGTACACCGGTCGGAGCGTCTTCATCATCTCGCGATACCGCTCGGGCGTATAGATCTCCGGCTGGACCATGGTGAGCGTCCTGCGGTCCCATGTTATTTTCCCGCGAAGAAGCACGTAGTTCGCCATCGAGATCTGCTTGCGCAGATAGGGAGCGTTGAACCATTTGACCATGATCGTCCCGGTGGCATCCTTAAAGCGGCACATCAGGATACTTCTGCGCCCCGATGTGTTGACCGTCGGAGTCCCCGTGAACGTGCCGAGCACCGTCGCCAGCTGCCCGTCGCGCACCGTGTTGATCGGCTGTTCCGGCCGGAAGGTGTCGTACCGCTTCGGGAACCACGACAACAGATCGCCCACGGTTTCAATCCGCAGACGACGGTAAGCCTCCGCCGTTTTCGGGCCGATCCCCTTCAGTTTTGTGATGGGCTCATTCCGGTTCATGGGTCCCTCCGACTTCCCCGGCGACCGCAAAAACGGCCGTATATACACACCGCCGGCGGCGGAACATCCGCAACCGGCGGTAATCGTTGAGTATGAAACTGAATCCGCCGATCACTCTACCGAGATCACATAGTAGTAGATCGGCTGTCCGCCGCTGTGGACTTCCACATCGACGAGCGGGTATTTTTCGGAGAACTTCGCTGCAAGCGCATCCGCGGCATCCTCGGTCACATCGCTGCCGAAATAGATGCTGAGAAGGCCGGATTCGTCGTCCACCATCGTGTCGATCATCTCCAGCGTCGTCTCATCGATATCTTTGCCGACAGCGACAATTCCCGCGTCGGAAATGCCCATGATGTCGGACTCGTGAATCTCACGTCCCTCGAAGCTCGTGTCGCGAACCGCATAGGTTACCTGGCCGCTCTTGACGTAGGACAGCGCCTCCGTCATTGCCTCGCTGTTCTCCTTGGCAGTCGCTTCCGCGGAAAATGCGATTACGGCGCTGATGCCCTGCGGCACCGTCTTCGTCGGGATCACGAATATCGCCTTATCCTTGACCATTCTCTTAGCCTGTTCCGCCGCGAGAATGATATTCTTGTTGTTCGGAAGAATGAAGACATTGTCGGCATTGACCTTATCAATGGCCGTGATCATGTCCTCCGTGCTCGGGTTCATCGTCTGACCGCCTTCGATCAGGCTGTCAACGCCGAGTTCGCGGAAGATCGCGTTCATACCGTCACCGATGGAAACCGCCACAAAACCGAACTTCTTGCGAGGCTCGTCCTTCGCCGGAGCAGCCTCTTCGCTCTTGGCTTCCTCCGCCTTGTCGGTGTCCTTCTTGCGAAGGTTTTCGATCTTCATATTCGTAAGCTGACCGTACGAAATACCCTTCTGGATCGCAAAACCGGGATCGTTGGTGCTCAGACCGATCCGCACGATGCCCTCATCCGAAGAGCAGCTGACGGAATCGCCCATTGCGGAAAGATATGCCTTCAAAGCCGCTTCGTCGGCCATGGTAAACTCTTTCGTCGGATGGATAAAGAATTCCGTGCGGTAACCGAACCGGATCTCCGCCTCGGCCTTCTCTTCCGCCTTGCCCTCGCCGTCAGCGTTCTCCTCCTCAAAAGAGTAATCGACTTCCTTGCCGAGCATGCAGTCAAGGCCGCCGCGCATAACCTCCAGAAGTCCCTGTCCGCCGGAGTCGACAACGCCGGCTTCCTTCAAAACGGGCAACAGCTCCGGAGTATACTCGAGAGCCGCCTGCATTCTCTCTACGATCTTCGTCGTAAAATCCTCGAAGTCGGGACTCACACCCACCAGCTCGGCAGCGCACTCCGCACCGGCTCTCGCCACGGTGAGGATCGTACCTTCCTTCGGCTTCATAACAGCATTGTATGCAGTATCCACCGCCTTCGCAAAACTCTCTGCCGCTACGGGAATCGTGATCTCGTCATGATCGCGGATCACCTTGGAAAATCCGCGCAGCAACTGGGAAAGGATTACGCCCGAATTACCTCTGGCACCTTTCAAAGAGCCGGAAGACATTGCCTTCGCAAGAGCCTTCATAGACTCGTCCTGCGTCTGGCTGACTTCTCTGACCGCCGACAGGATCGTCAGGGTCATATTGGTTCCGGTATCCCCGTCGGGAACCGGAAACACGTTCAGCTCGTTAATGATCTCCTTCTTGGACTCGAGATTCTTCGCACCTGCAAGAAACATCTTCCGCAGAAGTGCAGCATCCACTGTCAACAATGCCACTTTACGTTCCTCCTTTTTACCCCGGCCGCGAAACACGGCCTCACCGGTCATGGCGGCCGGCGCCGGGCATGTCTCGTCAGTCGATTACGCGAACGCCGTCGACATAGACATTTATTTTTTCTACAGTCAAGCCGGAAAACTCTTCCACGCGGTACTTGACCGTCTCACACAGATTCTGGCACACCGTTGCAACGCTGATGCCGTACGAAACAATAATATGAAGATCGATCGAAAGCTTGTTATCATTCACTTCCACATGCACGCCGTGGCTGAGGCTCTCGCGGCGCAAAAGCTTCGCAAGACCGTCCTTCATGCTGACGGCGGACATGCCGACAACGCCGAAGTTCTCAATGGCTGCAGAACCGGCGTACTGCGCGATCACATCCAGATCAATATAAACATCCCCAAACTTCGTTTCCAAACTACCGTCCATGATACACCTCTTTCCCGTGACGAAACCGCACCCCCCCGCGCGGTACGCACGAATAATCGGGATTCGTTCCGCAAATCCCCGTACATTATAGTACAAACGGTCTTGAAATGCAACCGCAAATACTTACACTAAGAAGTCCGATACAGCGACTCCGCAGAATCACCATATCGGACTTCTTAACGTGACTTTTGATTGAAATTAAGCGCGCTCAACAAGACCTGCTCTGAGGCAAGCGGTGCATACATGCATCTTCTTGGAGCCACCGTTCACCTTTACATGAACAGCCTTAACATTCGACTTCCACATTCTGTTGGCACGTCCGGAAACCTGACTTCTCGTAATGCTGATCTGTCTTCCGAACAAAGCGCCTTTATCACAAATATCACACTTAGCCATGATATCGCACCTCCTTCACAATGAATCTTCAAAAAACCGAACAGTAGTATACTACCAAACTTGTCCGGAAAATGCAAGTACATTTTTTAGGAATTTTTGTCATTTTCCTTCAGCATCTCATCGGCGATCATATCGATCTCCTCCTCGGAGACCTCCTTGCCTTCCTTCTTCTTGCCGATCATGTTCCTGACACGCTGCACAACGTCAGGCAGCATCTCGAAGATTCTGGACATCGTGTCCTGATCCTTGATGGTGATCAGACGGGTGTTTCCGTCGCGGATGATCAGTACCGCGCAGGGCGACATCTTACCGCCGACAGCGCCGGTCGCGCGATTCTTGGCGTCCTTGTTGAAAGCGCCTGCTCCTACGGCAAATGCCACATCCACCAGAGGAATGATGACCGTTCCGTCCGGCAGCGTGCGCGCATCACCGACAACACTCTTCGTGGACACAAAACCTTCCATGCCCTCCAACAACTTGCTCACGGTTTCCCCGAAATTAACTTCAGCCATAGCAAACTCCTTTTCCGCGGACGTCTCTGTTCCGCTGTTTTATAGTCCGAACTATGATTTCCGGCGCCGTCACGCCGCTTCCTTCCTGATGATCTTCTTCAGCTCGCCGGGTGTACCTTTCATGGTATCCTTGACATACTTGAACTCCTTGCGAACCTTCTTGATATTCTTGTCCCGCCAGAGCCCGATCCCGCGGATGACCAAACCGAAAAGCCGGATCCGTCCCTTTACGGAGCCTTCGCCCTGCAGCGCCTCGCCGCCGAACTCCGGATACACGTCAATATGTTTGTAATACCACGGGTACAGCGTAGCCGCCGCTGCGTATATCTTTCCGGTCAACTCCGGATCCTTCAACCCGAAGGTGATCTCAGCGTGTCCCTTTCTCGGAGTAATCGTCTTCAAAAGCCACAGCAGCGTTTTCTTCACTCTCGCGATCGCCGCCTTCGTGGACGGCTTCGTCGCATATTTGGTGAGGAGATCCTTCCGTCTGCCGAACAATTCCAGCACACAGGAAACCGTTTCCTTGAAGCTCTCCCATTTTTCTTCTATCTTTTCCGCCAGAGATTTCTTCGGTTTATTCTCTTCCGATTCCCCTTCGACGCTGTCCGCCTCCGTCTCCGCAGATTCCCCGGGATCGCTCTGTCCGGTATTTTCCTCCGCAGCCTCAGCCGATTCCGAAGTCTCCGGCGTATCGTTTGAACCGTCGGGTTTCGCAGGAGTATCGCCGTCCGCGGTTTCGACCGAAGCCGTATCCCCGCCTTCCGGCTTATCCACAGGTTTCTCTTCCGTTTTTCCGTCCGGTTTCTCAGCCGGCTTCTCTTCCGGCTTTTCGTCCGGCTTCTCGTCCTCTGCCGTCACATCGTCGTCTTCCGGCTCCTCGTCCTCATCGACCGGTTTCGGGTAGATTGCGGAGTCCCATTTGCGGCCGATCAACCCGAGAATACGTATTCGCTTTGACACCAGCAGGGGAATTTTCACATCGACGCACACGCTGACGGCGTGCAGCAGCCAATGGACCTTGACCGTGCCGGCATACTCCTCCTTGGATTCCGCTTTGCCCTCCGCCTGATAACGGATCGGGACAAAGAGGATCAGCGCCAGTATGAGAAGCACGAGCCCCAGGATGCAAAGAAGTACGATCCCGAGAATCTTTAAGATTGTCAGTACGACTCCCATCTACGCCTCCGTTCACAGAAACTCCGAAACATCAAACCTTCCCTGTTTCGCCATCTCATCCACGATCTCCCGCACCAGCTCAAGAGCGTTCTCCCGGCTCCCGGCAAGTCCGAACACCGTGACATCATGCTTTTCCGCCTCAATCTTCGCAAACGCAAGCCGGGCAATCTCCATCATTCCCGGAGTCTCCTCGGAACGCATCACACAAAACACCCGCTCACCGGCGCGCTTGCTGCGCACGGCCCGAATCATCTTGCCCAACTCGTCCGCCTCGTCGGGGATTGTCCTCACTTTTTTGCTTAGTTTAAGCATTCTCCGTCCTCTTTTTCCACGGGCTCGCCTTACAGAATGCTCCGAAGAGCCTTCACGGCGAACTCTTTCTCTCCCTCGGTGCGGCAGCCGCGCAACGACTGCAGCATGTATTCCATCACCTCGGTGCGGCTCTCAAACCATACCGGAAGCTCCGCCAAGACCTCAGCCATCCATTCCCGCGTCACCGCCTTCGGAATGCCCGAAAGGCGAACTTCCAGAT
The DNA here is from genome assembly GCA_017441265.1 of Lachnospiraceae bacterium. Lineage (GTDB taxonomy): Bacteria > Bacillota > Clostridia > Lachnospirales > Lachnospiraceae > ISDg. The sequence goes on from JAFRYE010000054.1 coordinate 64,007, forward strand.
CGGCGAACAATGCGTCCCGGCACGCTGCCACGCGCTCCGGAGTCGCCGCCTCGGCCTGCTTTTCCGTCAGATCGGCAAATGCCGACGTCGACATCAGCCGGGCCGCCTTCATCAGCGGAACATACTCTTCCGCCGTCTCGTCATCCATCTCATCGATCGCCGCCTGCATGCGCCCGGTCTCCTGTTCCACCAGGACCGACAGCGGCTCAAAGAACTGCTCCATCGCCGCATGCGCCGCTCCGACCGCGCGATCGAACTCCGCCCCCGGCACACTCTCCCCGGCAGCCGCATGAAGCTGCATGCGAACGGCCGGCGCCAGTTCATCGGCCACGGAGGAATCCTCCCGGATCGTCTTGGGGAGCCCCTGTAAAATGCCGATCGCCGCCAGTGGATTGATGCATCGTACAACGCTCTCGATCTCCCCGATCATCTCATTGAGACTTTGAATAAACTCTCCGGCAGCGTCCGCCTTGGCCTGCAGATCCGATCCGATCTCGCCGTAAGCCGCTTCCCGAAGTTTGGAAACCGTCGTTTCAAATTCCGTCATATCGGCGACGCCGGTTGTATCCCCGGCCGTCTCCGGGATTGCAGCCGCCGAGCGGAGACGATACAGAAACGCATTCAGTCCTTCTCCGTCCTCCTGACCGTTGTACAGCGACAGATAGCCGGCGACCAGATCCAGAAACCTAGTCTTCGTCAGGCGCGCCGGGAACGCCGATACCATCGAGCCGATCCGCTGGTTTGTGATCATCGGATCGCCGCCCGCAAAAATCTTGTTTAACAGGCTGCGGACTTCATCTTCCACATTGACCGCGGCAGTGTCCGTGCCGGCCGCGATCCGGCGAAGAAGACTTCTCCTAAGCACGGTAGCCTCGGTGCTCAGCCGGCTGGCCAGCTCCACCGTAGCTGCCAACTTCCCGCGGAGCGAAAGCAGCGCCTCCGTCCCTTCCGAAAGGCCTTCCGAGTTGCCGCTTGCGAGGCTGTCCGCCACCGGGATCGCCGCCTCCGAAAACATCTTTCGGATTGCTGTCCGGATTTCGGAAAATGCCGGATTCCCTCCGTCGTCCGCCGCATCCGGCAGATTCTCGATCCCCGCCGAAAGGTTCAACCATGCCATGTCGTAAAAGCCGCAGCACAGCCGGTGTTCAATGCTCTTTATACTCATGATTCCTTCGTGTCTCCCGAGTCATTCGAATTATTTGCATCCTCATTCGCAAGGTCCTGCGTAATCTGCGAGTTAAAACTACCCGCCGGCTCACGCTTCACGTGGGTATGCGTGTACAAATGATCCATACAGTACTCGTAATCGCCCTCGCACTTCGAACAGAACCGAAACTCCAACATGTCGTCGTCAAGCTCCGTCCGCCCGCAGACCGCACAGCGGTGCTTCGTGATCACTTTCTTGTTTCCCACGGTATTCACCACGCTGCCCTCGCGGACACCGGCGTTCACACCCTGCATATACGCCATTTTCCGACGAAGGTCGGATATGGTCGCTCGCCGTTTCGCCCGCGTCTTCCGCGAAGCGATCCAGTACACGATAAAGTTCAGGATACCGAATACAAACGGCAGGAACAAAATGAGAAACGCCATCGCGCCGTCTTTGATAAAAACGGATACAAATTCCCATGCATACATGCCGGCATAAAACAAACCGAGATATTTCACTTTCACCGGAATGATGAAGAACAGCAAAAGCTGCACTTCCCCGAACTCCACGGCAAAGGCGAAGAACATCGCCAGATTGATGTACGCAATGCTGATCGGTACCGTGACGGAAACTCCCAATGCAATGCGGAAAACCCCGTATGCAAGGATCGCCATCACTATGTTAAAGAGCATTCCCGCAAAATAAAACAGGTTGAAGCGGAAGCTTCCCCACCGCATCTCCAGCATATTCCCGATAAAGTAGTACAGATACATCGTGATCAAGATAAAGAATATATTCTCGCCTTCCACCGGCTGGATCAAAAATGTCACGAATCGCCAAACCTGCCCGTGAAGGAAAATCTTTTCGACATCAAAGGTGAGCCAAACCCTATAAAAGTTCGGACTTGCGATCGCAAGCACAAATCCGAGTGCATACAGAAGGATCACATACTTCATCAAGCCGCGAATCGCATATTTGCCGAATCGTCGCTCCAGTTTTCTAACCATAAAACCCGCTTTCCGTAAGGCGCGCATCCCCCGGAATGACCGTTCTCATCACTGTCATTCCATGCCGCCGTCCCTTAAAATCAATCATAATCATTATATGTTTTTCCCGTGGTAATGTCAAACAAATTGTGGTATAGTATGCTTTGATTACGATTTCTGATCACTCGGAGGAAACCACCATGGCACTGGACGGAATCACCGTTGCCTGCCTCGTTCGCGAATGGCAGACAAAGCTTGTCGGCGGCCGCATACAGAAGATCGCCCAGCCTGAGCCGGACGCTCTTTTGCTGACCGTAAAAAACTACGACACATACCGGCTTCACCTTTCCGCGAGCGCCTCTCTGCCTCTCGCCTGTCTGATTCCGGACAACCGTCCGTCGCCTCTCACGGCGCCGAATTTCTGCATGCTCCTTCGCAAGCACTTAAACAGCGCCCGGATTCTCTCCGTGGAGCAGCCGGATCTCGAGCGCATCATCCGGATCCGCATTGAACACCTCGACGAGATGGGCGACGTCCGCGTCAAATCCCTGATCATCGAGTTGATGGGCAAGCATTCGAACATCATTTTCTGCGACGAGAACGACACCGTCATCGACAGCATCAAGCGTGTTTCCTCGCTGATCAGCTCCGTCCGCGAAGTTCTTCCGGGACGCCCGTATTTCATACCGCAGACGACGGAGAAGCACTCGCTTCTCGCCGAGTCCGCCGACGCCCTGACCGACGCCGTTCTCTCCTGCACCGGAGACCTGCGCCGAGCGATCTACACGTCGATCACCGGCGTAAGTCCCGTGATCGCCAATGAGTTAGCACACCGCGCCGGTTTTGACACCCTAAGCGACGTTGCCGAAGTTATTGCCGGCGGCGATCCGGCCCGCGCTTCGCTCTCCGCGGTTCTTGAGCGGCTTAAAACCGACGTCGCAGGTGGTGCCTTCGCTCCGACCTGCATACAAAACGATGGAGTTCCGGCGGAATTTGCCGCTCTGCCCCTCACCGTGTTTTCCGATTATCCCGGCAATGAATCGCTCCCCTTTGCATCGATGAGCGATCTGCTGTTATACTATTACCAAACCAAGGAAGCTTCGACGCGCATCCGCCAGAAGTCCGCGGAGCTGCGCCGCACGGTGCAGACCGCGATCGAGCGCGTCGCCAAGAAGCTGGATCTGCAGGAAAAACAATTTGCCGACACGGAGAAGAAGGACAAGTTCCGCATCTACGGCGAACTTCTCACAACATACGGCTACAGCGCCGTCTCCGGCTCCAAATCCTTCACCTGCACGAACTACTACGACGGCAGCGAGACCACGATCCCGCTGGATGAGACGCTCTCCGTCATGGACAACGCCAAGCGCTACTATGAGCGGTACAGCAAACTGAAGCGAACCGGTGAAGCCCTCGCAGGCCACATTGAGGAGAGCCGCGCGGAGTTGTCCCATCTCGAGTCCGTACGCGAATCTCTGGAGTTTGCCGCCGACGAGGCCGACCTTGCCGATATTCGCCGCGAGCTCACGGACTGCGGCTATCTCCGCTATCATCGCGACCGCGGCGACTTGAAAAAGGCCGCCAAAAAGCCCGCAAGCCGTCCCCTTCACTTCCGGACGCCCGAAGGCTATGACATTTACGTCGGCCGCAACAACTATCAAAACGAAGACCTCACGCATAAATTCGCCGCAGGAGGCGACTGGTGGTTCCATGCCAAAGGCGTCCCCGGCTCCCACGTCGTGCTCCGCACCGCCGGCTCCGGAGAGATCCCGGACGCCGTCTTTGAGCTGGCCGGCTCTCTGGCCGCCTACTACTCCGCGAATCGTTCGCAGAACAAAGTCGAAGTTGATTACCTTCTTCGCAAAAACGTAAAAAAGCCCGCAGGTGCCAAGCCGGGCTTTGTCGTATACTACACCAACTATTCTCTCGTCGCCTCGCCCTCGGATCACTCCGAGCTCCTGGTGAACGATTGAAAGGAGATTGTCATGATCCTTGCCGACATTCACACGCATACGTCATTTTCCACGGACAGTGACGCCGCACCCGAGGCCATGCTGGCTTCCGCCGTCGAGCGCGGTCTTACAACCTATTGCATCACCGACCACATGGACTACCTCTTCCCCATGGACGAGACCGCCTTTCTCTTTGATCCGAAGGCGTATTTTTCAAAAATGACCGCTCTCCGGGAGGAATGGAGCGACCGCATCGACCTTCGGATCGGCGTCGAACTCGGTCTGCGCGACGAGCCCGACGTCGCCGGCCCCGTGCGCGATTACTATGAGAAACTGCTCCGCGACTATCCGTTTGATTTCGTCATCGGCTCGACGCACTGCGTATGCCATACCGACCCCTACTATCCGGACTACTGGCAAACCCGCATCGGTACCGAGGGCGTTCTTCGCTACCTCGAAGCCGAGCTTTGGAACATGGAACACTACGACGGTTTCCACGTCTGCGGTCATCTGGATTACATCCTCCGCTACGTCCCGAAGAACCGCCGGGTTCACCGTTCCAAACTGAACGACGTGATCGAGGCCATCCTTCAGACGCTCCTTCGCCGTGGGATCGGACTGGAGATCAACTCCGGTTCGCTTCGCAGAAACTATCCCGACTTCAATCCTTCCGCGGCGATCGCCGCCCGCTACTACGAACTCGGCGGCCGCCTAATCACGATCGGCTCCGACGCCCACTACGCCGAACATGTTGCCGCGGATTTCGACCGCGCGGAGGCGATGCTCACTGCCATAGGCTTCGACTCCTACGCAACCTTCCGCAGCGGAAAACCGATCTTTCAAAAGTTCTCGGACCGCTGATCCGCAAGAACATCAAAGGGTGCATTCTCCGTCTTCGGAAAATGCACCCTTCGTTCATTCATCCCCTACTTTTTCTTCCAAACCGCATACAGTACGGTATCCTTCGTCACACTGATCTCGCTTCCGGTCTTGTACGCAGCCGTCGTGGCGGCGCTGCTCGTCGCCCATCCGAGGAACCAGTACCCGGTTCGGCTCATGGACGATTTTCCGACAGTCGCCTTCTTCCCGGTCTGCACCTTGATCACAGCCGGCAACGTCCCGGAACCGCCGTTCGCGCTGAAGCTTATCGTGTTCGTGCGAGGCTGCCAAACAGCGTACAGAACCGTGTCCTTAGTGACGGTAACCTTGTCTCCGCTCTTGTAGGCAACCGCCCCGCCGCGGGTCTTCGACCACCCCATAAAGTAGTAGCCTTCCCGCGTGACCGAGCACTTCGAAACCGTCACGACCGTCCCGGAGGCAACCGTCATCGCCGCAGGCGCGTTGCCGCTGCCGCCGTTGCGGTCAAATGACAACCGATAATACACGTTATTATCCTTCTTCCAGACGGCATACAGCGTCAGATCCTCTTCCATCGGTATCACCGATCCGCTCTTGTATGTCGCGCTCGTCGCCGTCTTGGTCTTCGCCCATCCGAGGAACCAGTAGCCGCTTCTCACCGGAGACGACTTCGGAACCGTGGCCGAGGCCCCGTATTTCACCGTGATCGGCGACGGCGCTCCGGAAGTTCCTCCGTTCAGGTCAAACGCAAGCGTCACATTCGCCGGATGCACCTTTAGCAGCGCCTCATCCGAGTGTATCATATTTTTTTCACCGTCTCTGATGATACACCGAACTTTTATTGTTTTCTGCGTCGAATATTGGAATTGCGCATTCACCGCTCCCTTGACAACTGCCCACTTGTTGCTGCCCATATCACTTACAGCCCATTGGTACGCAAACGGTCCGTTACCGCTTACGGTTACGGAAAATGTCGCAACTTCATCTTCCGCCACAGAGACGCTCTTCGGCTGCGAAGTGCACACCAGCGGAAGCGCCGGCAATCCGTTCGGAACGCTTGCGTAATCGGTCTCATGAATACCGTTCACTTGTTCCGCAATGACATAAACAAAATACTTTTTTCCCCAGTCCGCGACTTTCAGATCGGACGGAAGCGTGAACGATCCTGTTCCCGTCTTGGAAAACGAGGTCCCGGTATCTAATTTTCCGTAAAATATCACCTTGGTATTGTCGGTATCCCCAAGAACATATTCCTTGTCCAAGATCAGCACGGACACCTGATTCACGCCCGTTCCCGAAGATGTATACGGCACCGTGATCCGGTTCCCGAACACGCCCAACGGCTTTCCGCCCTGGGCTCCCGCGGAAAATGAACCGTCGATCAGCGTTAATTTGTACTCGGCATTGTCCTTCCCCGCTTCGCCGGCAACAAGCGACGAGAACAGGATATAATCCCGTTTGATATTGAATGCCGGGCTGACACCGCCCCGGTAATTGTCCACATTATAATCGGTGACATTGCCGAAGATCTCCATCGAACCGGTATGCGTCCGTCCGTACGTTTCCGTTCCCGTCCGCAGCCACCAGCGGACAACCTGACCCTCGAAGGCTTTCTTGCGGCACTCGGTATTCCCGAACGTGCACGTATACCCGTACACGCTGTTGCACGCATCTTCGACATCCAAAAGGAAAACTTTATCTCCGTTCAACGCCGTATAATTCGCATAATTTCCCGAGGCAACCTGCGGAAGTTTCCCCGCGCCGCTCCCATAGGAAAATGCATGCGAAGACACCCGGCTGGCCGCAATGGCATTCTGCTCCCTCTGCGTAAAGCCGTTCAGTTTCGTTAAAAACTCGCCGCCGTTAAGGCCTACTCTTACATCGCTGTCCGCCCATTTGTTCGTATCGGTATCTCCCGCCGAAAGCCCCTGGATCCGGAACGATGCCTTATACAGGACACAGTCGCAGTCCAAAAACATCGTCGTCCCGCCGAACTTCGTCGTCTTCGGCGCCAGAACCCGGTACTTGACCGGCTCCCCGTCGAACTTACCGTACCACACATAGCTTCCCTTCCACGGGTCGCTCGTTTTTCCTGCCGCCGGCGCCTTGATTCCCGTCGAACCGAACCCTACGGCATTCTTCTCCCATTCCTCTTCGTCCGCTTTTGCGACACCCCCGCCGAACCCGCTCGCCGGAACCGTCGCCACCGCCATCACAAGCGCCAAAAGCGCCGCAGCAACACGTCTCATTGCCCGTTCCATACCCATAACTGCACACTCCTTCATCACATTCACGATCATTTACAGCATCGCAACACAAAAATGATACCAAAAAAGCGGCCGGAAAACAACTGTATGAAGCGACAGTTCTCCCGACAAAAAACTGACCGCCGATTGATCACTCAACCGACGGTCAAACACACTTTTCGTAACGACTCAGCTTTCATTACCGAACCATAATTATCACAGTTCTAACTGTGATCACTCGGATTGCGTCTCGCTGCTGAAGCCCTCAAAAGAGCCAAGCAAAATATCGAGGTTTTCTTTTTGTTTTTCGACATCTGCAGCTGTTCCGTAAAGATCCAGAATCCATAAACCGTACTGCTCATCTACGCTGGTGAAGATCTCCTCTTTGTACTCCGTTCCGCCTTCCGTGTACTTCATAGTTACATGACGGTACTTCATTTTCCCGTTCACATCGACAGTACCCGAAAACTCCGTTCCGTCGTCGCGGAAGAGATTCTTCAGGTTCTCAATATAATAATCTGCCGCAGAATTGCTTCCGTTTCCGGAACTGTGCTGAATCAAGAAATACCCGGTACCGTCTTCATTGTAGTAGAAAGTAAAACCGTCATCATCTTCCTCGATTTTTTTGATCACGCTGTTCTTGTATACGAATCTCGCCTCGGAACCATCAGACATTTTGCCCTTCCACACCCGGAATTCTTTTACGCCCGTATAATTTTGTTGCAGGCTTATCGCGCACTTTTCCAGCATGGCACGGATTGCCTCTCCCCTTTCGGACAACGCATCCGCACTCTCATTTTTCACGATACAGACCACCGTATAAACGCCGACATCGTCTTTCGCATTGATGACAACAAATTCACCGCATCCGGAAATCTTCTTATCGCCTTCCGAAATTTCAGCCTTGGTTACCGGATAAATGACACCGTCGATATCGCTTTTTACAACCACACTAAAGGAATCTGCGAACTCCAACGCGCTGAGTCCGAGCATCTCCTGCAATGCTGTCTTCTTTTCACTGCTATCGGCTACATCGAAGAAATCCACTTCATCCAGCACATAAATACCGTCATGCGAGTTAACCTTTTCCAGCCGAATTGCGTACTCATCTGTCTCCGCTAACAATGCGGAGTCCGACGCTGTAATACTCGCAGCTTCCGGTACCATCATTTGTACCTGCAATGAAGTATGCTTATACTCCTTAACCGTCAGATTGTCCACCGTTTTCGTGGGTTCCGGTGTAGGCGTCTCCGTCGGAGTTGCTTCCGTTGTCGGAGTCGGCTCATCCGTCGGAGTCAAGGTAACAGTTTCCGTAACGGATACTACCGTCGAAGGCGTTTCCGTATCCTTCTTCACATCAGTATTCTTATCCTCTTTCCCGCACGCGGCAAATATTAGGGAAGTCACGCTCATAAGTACAATCAATGCGATGACTTTGTACCACTTTCCCATCTACTTCTCCTTCACTAATTGGTATTGTCATTCAAAACAAACTCAGAAAAAACACGCCCACCAAGTGGTCTTGCGCCGACAATTCAGCATTGTTGACGCAAAACCACTCTCAAATCATCTGCCAAAACTATTTAATTCCGTGACTTCAGAATTATTTCGCCAGATCCTTGTAATTCACGTTCTTGAAAATCTTCCATACAACATCGGAAATACCGTCGGCATAATCACCAAGTCCATAAGGTATAATTCGTTCTGCGAACTTTCCGATTGCAACATCATAATTGCCAAAAGGATCATTCTTATAGGACGGTAGTTTCACCGTTTCTACAAGATACTCAATAGCGCTTCGGCATATTTCTACCGCAGCAACAAACTTAGTTCCGCTTTTAGCTGCAAGCGCTTCGTTCAGGAAATTCTCGACATGGTTCTCAAGAATTGCATCAACTGGAATCCCGGCTGTCTCAGCAATAAGCTTTTGGGTTTCCTCATTTTCTTTGCTTCCTATTACCTTCATTATGCCATCAATAATGTCTACTCCTGTCAAGATCACACCCACTGCCGGAATAGCGATTGATGCCGCAGTTTTGGACGCAGTTACAATGAAATTCAGTACCGCTCCGCCCACATTTGTGCTTGAGCAGTAAATATCATATTTAAACTTATCCCAGATTCCTTCATGCATCCCATTGCCGTAAACATTCAGAACCCACTTTCCACTAAGCTTGTACTCAATTACCGCTGCTGTGGTTTCCATTTCACGCTTTAATTTGGAACCCTTCTTATTAACGGTTCTGATCACACACCATGCATAAGGATTGATTTGTTCCCAGCTGCTAGACATATAATTATCGTTAAAATGATAATCCTGCATCGCCTTAGATGATTTTCCATACGTATTCTGGAGATTCTCTCCAACCGGGTTAACATTCTTCTGATCCCATACGGCATGGACAACTATTGATTTTCTCTCATCAACCGTAAACGAGAAATGTTGACCGGCATTGAAATTCACCTCATCTGAATTCTCTCCTTCACTGCACCACCCAAGGAATTTATAGTCTTTGCTGGTAGGTTCCAGAGTCGGAGCACAAGGATATGTATCTTTTACATCGTAGAGCACTCTTCCTGGCCCACCGGTTCCCAACGTAGGATCATAAATCACTGCATAGAAACCAGCCGGAATTCCCTCATCTTTTTCTTCAAAGACAGCATACAGCGAAATATTCCTTGTGGCCGTAAACTTCTGTCCTGGAACAAAATCAAACAACGGCGGTGCTGTGGAGGAATATCTCCATCCAAGGAATTTTTGATCAGATTTTACAGGTGTTTTGTCCGTGATTTGAGCATCTTTTTTTACATATTGATCATCGAACAGTTTTTTCCCTGTCGTCGGGTCATAATAAGAAATACAGTATTCCTTCTCAGTCCAGATAGCATTCAGTGTCACGTCTTTAGTCGGTACAAGGAACAAATCATCTCTGGCATAGTCAAATGTTTTGGTATCGTACCCCCAACCGATCAACTTGTACTCGCTGTCACGTTTGAAATAATTCCTGTATTCGGACAGATCCAACGTTTCATTGGGGAACATATCCTTGATTATCACCTGCGTTTCTTTACATTTGGGGTCAGTAGTATTTGCATTAAGAGTAATTGTGTAATTTGATTCCCAGCACGCATACAGAATAATGTAATCACCGTCGCGGTTAGAACAGTCGATTTGCTGTCCCGCATCGTAACTCGGATTGTTGTTCGGGAATCTGCTCCATCCGATAAACTTTCCGTTTTCTCGGGTCGGTTCTATCGCGCTTATCACAACACTTCCTGTTGCCGCGTCCCCATAAGATATCGTTGTCGGGCCACCGACGCCACCTCTCAGATGATAGTAAACAGGAAACTGTCCCTTCTGTAAGTCGTTGAATACAAATGACGTGTATAGTTTGTACTCTGACAAAGGCATGTAATCAAGAAGCACTGACATTTCTGTGCCGGGTGCAAACACTCTCCTGTATGAATCAGTTTCAAGTACCCAACCCTGGAATCGTGCTCCTTCAATCTTTTCATATGTAGAGGAAAGCTTGTCCTCGATACCCAGTTTTGCTGTAAACATATACTTTCGAGTAAGACTATCATAGTACTCTACAATATACATCTTCCTCTGCCATACAGCATACAGCGTCATTCCGCCGTAAGGCACAACAATCGATGCACCCTTAGGATAAACAACTTCACTGTTTCTGACTTTTGACCACCCCAACAATTCATAACCTTCTCTTAAAGGCTTTGGTGAGTCAATCGAACAGTATGGTCCACCGGAGTATGTTTTAACTTTACCGTCAGGATAATTGTAATCAAAGACCAAATCACACTCGTAATCTGCTCCCTGCGCATACAAAGTAACTACCTCTCCCACTCGGTAATTTGTAATTTCTTGCCCGGGGCCAAACAAATCATGCCAAGTAACGCGGTAAAGTGACCAACCGCCGAAAGGACGTCCATCGGAAAATTCCGGTATCGTCTGATTCGGCTTAACCAAAACCATATCTTTGCCCGGTTCAGCATACTGATACTCAACATATGTATTGCCCTTAGCGCCGTTCATAAAGTATATTACTTCTACCGCATTTGCCTTCGTAATCGACTTGTATACCGGATAAAGATTCAAGTTCTTTTCCGTCGGGTACGATTTCCCATACTCAAAGTCAATTGCCGGAGCATTAACCAGATAATCGGCATAATCTAATGTGATCCAGCCGGCAAACGTCAGCCCTGTGATCGCGGGTCCCTTATAGTCGCAAGCATATTTGTGAGAAACATTGGTAACAGTCTTAATCACATTACGAGAAATACCGTCATGATACTTAATTGTAAAACCTTTTCTCCAAATTGCATACAAAACAACTTCTTTCTGCGTCCGAGTGGCCAGATTATAGACTTCGTCTTGATCCAATATGATGTCGCCGGTTCCATCGGGTTTTGTACTCCAATAATCGAATCCTGTTCCGTTGTCAAAAAGCACCTTAGGAAGCTTGGTTTTCTTATCATACTCGCACTCAATACTATCCATCGAGCCATTGATATTACCGTTACCGTCAAAGATAATCTTATAACTCGTTGGATTCTCCCATCGCGCATAAAGCGTATGATTTGCAGCAATCGCTACCTCTGTTTTCTCATCTACAAGCTCACCGCCCGCTGTTTCCCATCCGGCAAATCTCATTCCGTTCGGATGAGTCAGATCATCAGGCAGTTTACCGTACGGTTCGCCATATTTGACTGTTATTTTCCAAGCATCAAGATACTGCTTGCCGTTTGCACCTCTGGAATTAAAGCTGACAGTATAATCTACCTTGGAATAGCGCGCATACAACGTCAACGAATACTTATCCGGCGCTTTCGATTCCTCGGTGTACTTCGTTCCTCCCGTAGGTGCATCGTACCAGCCGACAAAGCACTTACCAAGCGGCGGTGCCGGATCTCGTTTCAGCGGTTCACCCATGGCGCTTCCCCACTTACGATCAAACGGTCCGAAGAACTGAGCAGTGCCATTACCACCGTTGAGATTCAATGTTACTGTACAAATCTGCTCTTTCCACAACGCATACAGGGTCACTGTACTGCCGTTAAGAGAACCCAGATTTTTAACCTTTTCTCCGTCCTTGTAAGATACACTTCCCTTTGTGCCGTAGCCCCAGCCGATAAAATCATATCCGTCTTTTTCAAAAGCATTTAACGGAAGATAATACTCTGTTTCGTAGTCATAGGTCTTGTCAGACATGACCCCTTTACCGCCGTTCGCATCGAACCTCACAGTGTAACTGTTATATTCATAGTGTGCATACAGCGTGAAAGTTTCTCGATTCGGCACTTTTGAAGTATCGGTATATCTCGTTCCGCCTTTAAGTGCGTCATACCAGCCAACGAAGTGCATTCCGATAGGCGGAGCCGGATCTCGCTTCAGCGGTTCACCCATGACACTTCCCACTCTCCGATCAAACGAACCGAAAAACTGAGCAGTACCATTGCCGCCGTTCAGATTCAGCGATATTTTGCAAATCTGTTCTTTCCACTGTGCATACAGAGTCACCGTACTGCCATTAAGAGAAGCCAGATTCTTTACTTTCTGCTTATCAGTATACAAAACACTGCCTTTTTCGCTGATGCTCCAGCCTGTAAAGATATATCCGTCTTTCTTAAAAGCATTCCCCGGAAGATTATACTCTGTCCCGTAGTAATACGTCTTCTCAGTCATGGTTCCGGTGCCGCCGTTTGCATTGAACTTGACTTTATAGCTGTTGAAATCATAGTGGGCATACAAAGTCAACGACGTCTGATTCGGCGCCTTCGAAGTGCTGGTATACTGTTTTCCGCCGGAAGCTTTATCAAACCAACCGATGAAATGCATTCCGACAGGCGGTGCCGGATCCCGCGTCAACGGTTCGCC
>JAFRYE010000055.1 GCA_017441265.1 Lachnospiraceae bacterium
CCAGGATCAAACTCTCGTTAAAATGATTTAAGAAAGAACAACGTGAGAAATGCTTATGAGTTCCGCAAGCTCGCTTGCAGGAACGAATCAGCATTTCGATGTTGTGCGCCCGCGCACAACGAGTGAACGCAACGCGTTCACGAGTTGTTCTTTTTACCTCTGCTCATTCATCTACGCTAGCTTCTTTAAAAAGCCTTTGTATCCTGAAATTTACATTGTTAAAGTTCGCTTCTGTTGCCAGAAACTTCAAAACGAATTTCAAGGTTGTTTCACTGTTCGGTTTTCAAGGTTCCGTAATGCTGTCCTCGCGACAGCTTGATTAGAATATCACAAGCATTCGCGTATGTCAACACCTTTTTTCAAAACTTTTTTGAGAAAGTTTTGAGCGGAGAAAGAGGGATTTGAACCCTCGCGCCGGTTGCCCGACCTACACCCTTAGCAGGGGCGCCTCTTCAGCCTCTTGAGTATTTCTCCGAGCTGAAATCCCTGTCAAACATGAATTCCGCAAATTCCGCGCGAAGCGTTCTCCGACGTGGAAAAATCACCGCCGTAAAAGGTGGTGCATCAATTACTATATCAAACACGCATTTCTTTGTCAAGACGTTTCTTCCCGAAAAATTGTAAGTTTTTTACGGGTAAACCTACGGGTTTTCACGGGTTTTGCGCAGTGGGAGAGCATACGGCCTTTTCGGTTATTTGATTCGGAAAATGAGCGAAAAAAGCGGGCATCCGTTCACCCGGATGCCCGCCTGGCTGTCTTTTCGGTTTCATTTTCCGAAGATCAGACTTCGTCCTGTCCTTCTTCGGTGTCGTTCTCTGTGTCGGAACCGTCCTCGGATGCTTCCGCTGCCGGATCCTCATCGATGTATCCTTCGGTGCGGCAGACTTTCGCGAAGTTCGCAACACGGATGTCGGCGTCGGCGTCGATGTTCATGCATTTGACGCCGGAGGTGTCACGGCCGATGATGCTGATATCCGATACCGCAATGCGGATCAGGATTCCTTCGTTGGTGATCATGATGACATCGTCGTCCGGATCAACCATGCGCGCGCCGACGAGCGGACCGGATTTGTCGACCACCTTGTAGCAGCGGATACCCTTGCCGCCGCGATGATGGATCGTGAACTCGGAAGGCGACGTGCGCTTGCCGAAGCCATTTTCCGAAATGAAGAGAATGTGCTCGGCCTCGGAGGTGTCGACCATGGACACGATCTCATCGTCCTCGGCGAGACGCATACCGAACACGCCCATACCGTTGCGGCCGGTCGCGCGTACGTCCTTCTCGGCGAAGCGGATTGCAAGACCCTTCTTCGTGATGAGCATCAGCTCGGCGTCGTCGACGGTCTTCTTGACTTCGATCAGCTGATCATCGTCGCGGAGCGAAACCGCAATGATGCCGACCTTTCGGATGTTGGCAAATGCCTGCAGCTTCGTCTTCTTGATGATACCCTTGCGGGTCGCCATGAAGAGATAGCCGTCGTCGCCGATATCACGGATCGGAATGATCGCCGTCACGCGCTCGTCGGGCATGAGCTGGATCAGGTTGATGACCGCCACACCGCGTGCCGTGCGGGATGCCTCCGGAATATCGTATGCCTTCAGCCGGTAAACGCGGCCGAGGTTGGTGAAGAAGAGGAGATTGTGATGGTTGGTCGTCATCAGCAACCGCTCAATGAAATCCTCCTCGATCGTCTGCATTCCCTTGATTCCCAGACCGCCGCGCTTCTGCGTGCGGAACGCCTCAGGCGACATGCGCTTGATGTAACCCTTGCGGGACATCGCGATGATCGTGGCGTCGTCCGGGATCAGATCCTCTGCGTCAAAATCGAACTCATCGTATCCGATGGACGTGCGGCGGTCATCGCCGTAGCGGTCGCGGATCACGGTGATCTCGGTCTTGATGACGCGGAGAAGCTCTTTCTCATCCGAGAGGATCAGGCGGTACTCGGCAATCTTCGCCTCGAGTGCCGCGAACTCTTCCTCGAGCTTGCTGCGCTCCAAGCCGGTGAGCTGGCGGAGACGCATATCCACAATGGCCTGTGCCTGTACGTCGTCAAATTCGAAGCGCTCCATCAGGCGCTGCTTTGCCTCGGGCGTCGTCTTCGAAGAGCGGATGATCGCGATGACCTCGTCGATGAAATCGAGAGCCTTGAGCAGAGCCTCCATGATGTGCTCGCGCTCCTCGGCCTTGTTGAGGTCGTACTTCGTGCGTCTCGTGACGACTTCTTCCTGGTGCAGGAGATAGTAGGTGAGCATTTGCAGAAGATTCAGCACCTTCGGCTCGTTGTTCACCAGCGCAAGCATGATCACGCCGTAGGTATCCTGCAATTGTGTGTGCTTGTAGAGATGGTTCAATACGACCGTCGGATTGGCTTCCTTCTTGAGCTCAATGACGATGCGCATACCCTTCTGATCGGACTCGTCGCGAAGATCGGTGATTCCCTCGATCTTCTTGTCCTTGTGCAGCTCTCCGATCTTTTCCACAAGGCGGGCCTTGTTTACAAGGTACGGAAGCTCCGTCACGATGATCCGGTGCTTGCCGTTTTCCATCGGCTCGATCGTGGAGACCGCGCGCACGCGGATCTTGCCGCGACCGGTGCGGTACGCTTCCTCGATACCGCGGGTTCCGAGGATCTGCGCTCCGGTCGGAAAATCCGGTCCCTTGATGATGCGCATGATATCCTCGATCGTCGTCTCATTGCCTTCGATCTTATCGTCAATGATGCGAACCACCGCGTCGATGGTCTCGCGAAGGTTATGCGGCGGAATGTTCGTCGCCATACCTACGGCGATACCGGTGGTACCGTTTACCAGGAGGTTCGGATAGCGGGCGGGCAGTACCGCCGGCTCCTTCTCCGTGTCATCGAAGTTCGGCAGCATATCCACGGTATCTTTGTTGATATCCGCGAGCATCTCAACGGAAATTTTGGATAACCGCGCCTCGGTGTATCGCATTGCAGCTGCGCCGTCGCCGTCCACGGAACCGAAGTTTCCGTGACCGTCCACGAGCGGGTAGCGGGTGTTCCAGTCCTGCGCCAGATAAACCAACGCGCCGTAGATGGAACTGTCGCCGTGCGGATGGTATTTACCCATCGTATCACCGACGATACGCGCGCACTTACGATGCGGCTTATCGGGGCCGTTGTTCAGCTCATTCATCGCGTGCAGGATACGTCTCTGCACCGGCTTCAAACCGTCGCGCACGTCCGGAAGGGCGCGGGCAGCGATGACGGACATTGCGTATTCGACGAAGGATTTCTCCATCATTTTCCGAAGATCGACATCATCGATCTTGTCAAATATATGCTCGTCCATTACATTGAAATCATCCATGTGTTGTCCTCGTTAGTAAAATGATCTTGCTATCTTTCAACAATTCTGAAAAAGTTTTCGAATCGTTTCTGAAATGCGCATTCGGTTCTCAAGGGTTCAACGCCCATTCGCAAAAAACGACCTTTTGCAAATGGGTTTCCTGCTGATACATTTTCGAACCATTCGCAAAAAACGACTTTGATGAAATACGGGTTGTCGTTTTTTGCTCATGTGGCCGCGGTGATAGTCATCACCGTGGCCATGCGCGCATCGCTCCCGATGTTTGAAAGCAAGCTTTCACATCGGTTTGCGCTGTGCACATTTGGTTCGAAAATCACCTTAGATATCCAAGTTTTCGGCGTACTTCGCATTTTCCTCGATGAAGAGGCGGCGGGGTTCGACTTCCTCGCCCATCAGCGTGGTAAATGTGAGGTCGAGTTCGCTCAGGCTGTCCTGATCCATGTTGACACGGCGGAGTATGCGGTGCTTCGGATCCATGGTCGTCTCCCAGAGCTGGGAAGCGTCCATCTCGCCGAGACCTTTGTACCGCTGAATCTTGTTGTTCTGGTCGCGGCCGATCTCCGCAAGGATGCCGTTCAGCTCATCGTCGCTGTATGCATACCATGCTTTGTTGCCGCGCTCGACTTTGTATAACGGCGGCATTGCGAGATATACATGACCCTGCTTGATCAGCTCCGGCATGAACCGGTAGAGGAACGTGAGCAGGAGAGTACTGATGTGAGCGCCGTCCACATCGGCATCGGTCATGATGATGATCTTGTGGTAACGGAGCTTCTCGATGTTGAAATCCTCGTGGATGCCCGTGCCGAACGCCGTGATCATCGCGCGGATCTCTTTATTTTCCAAAACGCGGTCGAGACGCGCCTTCTCAACGTTCAGAATCTTGCCGCGGAGCGGAAGGATCGCCTGGGTCGCGCGGGTGCGGGCCGATTTTGCGGAACCGCCTGCGGAGTCACCCTCTACGATGAAGATCTCACATTTGGTGGGATCCTTCTCGGAGCAGTCCGCGAGCTTGCCGGGAAGACCCTGGCTCTCTAACGGAGACTTGCGGCGTGTCAGATCGCGCGCCTTGCGCGCCGCGTCGCGGGCTCTCTGGGAGAGGACTGATTTTTCGATGATGATCTTGCCGACCGCCGGATTTTGCTCAAGATAATAGGTGAGCTGCTGGCTGACCAGCTTGTCAACCGCGGTACGTGCTTCGCTGTTGCCGAGTTTCTGCTTCGTCTGGCCTTCGAACTGCGGCTCGGGGAGTTTGACGCTGATGATGGCCGTCAGACCCTCTCGGATGTCCTCGCCGTCCAGCGCGGGCTCCGTGTCCTTGATCAGCTTGTTGGCTCTCGCGTAAGAGTTCACGGTCTTCGTGAGGGCGTTGCGGAAACCGATCAGATGCATACCGCCTTCCGGCGTCGTGATATTGTTGACGAAACTGTAGCAATTGTCGTTGTAAGCATCATTGTGCTGCATTGCCACTTCGACGTACACGTCGCCGACGTTGCCTTCGCAGTAAATGATATCGTCATACAGGGCGTTGTTGCCCTTGTTCAGGTATTGAACATACTCTTTGATGCCGCCCTCGTAGTGGAACGACTTCTCGCGCGCCGGCTCCTCGCGGTAGTCCGTGAGCGTGATCTTCAGTCCCTTGGTGAGGAACGCCATCTCGCGAAGACGCTGCTTTAAGGTATTGAAGTCAAATACGATCTCGTCGAAGATCGTTGCATCCGGGAAAAATGTGACCGTCGACCCGGTGCGGTCCGAATCCCCGATGCAGGTGAGCTGGGTTACAGCCTTGCCGCGCTCGTAGCGCTGCTGATACTTGTGGCCTTCGCGCTCTACGATGACTTCGAGCCAGTCGGAGAGGGCGTTGACGACGGACGCGCCTACGCCGTGAAGACCGCCGGATACCTTGTATCCCCCACCGCCGAATTTGCCGCCCGCGTGAAGGATCGTGAAGACGACCTCCACGGTGCTGATGCCTTTCTTCTCATTGATTTCGACCGGAATCCCTCGCCCGTTGTCCCGCACCGTCACGGAGCCGTCCTTGTTGATGAAGACGTTGATCTCCGTACACACGCCGGCCAGGGCTTCGTCCACCGCGTTGTCAACGATCTCGTACACAAGATGGTGCAGACCTCTTGCGGACGTCGAACCGATGTACATACCGGGACGCTTGCGAACCGCTTCCAAACCCTCGAGAATCTGGATTTGTTCCGCGCCGTATTCCTGATTTTGATTCTGATCCATAATGAACATAACCTCCCATCGCCGGTCACCCGGCTGATTCGGATCCGGATTTCGGACCCCTGTATTTCAAAACTTGCACTACGGAATCGCTTTCGCCTCCACAGTGCCTTTTTTTACAAGATAAATGCTGTCCTCCGAAGATCTGCGGAGAACAAACTCCTCCATTCCGGTACATGTGACGATCGTCTGAAGATTGTCGATCTCGGAGAGAAGCTGCAGCTGCCTGCTGCGGTCAAGCTCCGAAAGCACATCGTCGAGCAGAAGCACCGGCGCCTCGCCCGCGCGCTCGCGCACAAGCTCGATCTCCGCCAGTTTCAGGGCAAGCGCCGCCGTCCGCTGCTGACCCTGAGAACCGTACAGCCGGACATTCCGGTCATTTACCGAAAAATCAACATCGTCCCGATGAGGACCGACCCCCGTCGATTTCATAAACAGATCATGCTCGAAATTCCGCGCAAGCTTGTCTTCATAATCGTCGATTGACACGTTCGGTGCGTACTCCATCGTGAGCGTTTCTTTGTCACCGCTTAAGCTTCCGTGCTTTTTCGTGACGACGGGCAGAAGATCCCGGATCAACGCCTCCCGCCTTCGTATGATCTCCCTGCCGTATCGAACAAGCTGCTCATCCCACACAAAAAGCGTGTCGCGCAGCGAGAGATTTCCCGAAATCTGCTTCAAAAGATTATTTCTCTGAACAAGAACCTTGTTGTAATTGATTAGGTTGCTGCAGTACACAGGGTCCATCTGGCACAGTTCCATGTCAAGAAACCGCCGCCGCTCCGAAGGTCCGCTCTTCATCATTGCAAGATCGTCGGGGCAGAAGGAGATCACATGAAGCAAACCGAGCAACTCCGCGCTCCGCCGGATCGGAATCTCATCGATGGCGATACCCTTCGGCTTGTTCCGCCGCAAATGCATATCGACGCGGTGCGGAACGTTGTGACTCACGATGCGCGTGCCGATGTGCGCCTCATCGCAGCCGAACCGGATCAATTCCTTGTCCTTAGCGCCGCGAAACGCCCGCGTCGTCGCCGAGAGGCAGATGGCCTCTAAAAGATTTGTCTTTCCCTGGGCGTTGTCGCCGTATAAAAGATTGACTCCTTCGGAAAATGAGATCGTCAACGATCCGTAATTTCGAAAATCATTTAATTGTAACTGCCGAATCAGCATTTAACTCCGATCCTGTTTCGATGCGACAACACACTCTTGATTCTTATAAGCAAATTTGTCGCCGGGATACAGTTTCCGTCCGCGGCGCGTGTCCACCTCGCCGTTGACCGTCACCAGACCGTCGACGATCACGTCCTTCGCCTCGGCTCCGGACTCCACGAGGCCGGCCAGCTTCATCGCCTGGCCGAGCTTGATAAATTCATCTCTGATCGTAATAGTCATAAAATCACTCCGAACATATTAGCGGTTGCTGAACGTAACCGGAAGCAGCATGTAAATGTACGAATCATCCTCCGCACGAAGGAAGCAGGGATTTTTCGCATTGTGCATATAAAGAGTAACCGTCTCGTCGTCGATCACGCGAAGAATGTCAAGCAAGAACTTCGGTGTGAAACCGATGCGGAAGTTGTCGCCGTCGCTCTCCGCCATGATCTCCTCATCCATGCTTCCGAGCTGGGAGCTGATGCTGATCTCGATGTAGTTATCGAAGATATCGACGATCAACGGTTTCTTGTCGGATTCCTTCACAAACAGGCTCGCACGGTCGACGCAGTCGATCAGCTCGCGCTTGTTGAGCGTAACCTTTGTGTTGCATTCCGAGTTGATGATCGAATCGATCGGATAGTATCTTCCGTCGATCAGGCGGGAATGTACGATCGTATTCTCGAATTTGAAAATGATATTTCTCTCCTCGAAGCTGATCTCCACCGTCTTCTCCATGTCGCCCGGCAGGATCTTGCCGATCTCCGAGAGGGACTTGCCGGGAACAATCACGCTGCGCTTCTCGTACGCATTCTTCAATTCCACGTTGCGGATGCTCACGCGATAGCCGTCGAGGGCCGTAACGCGAAGACGGTTGCCGTCGATCTCGAAATGCTCACCGGTCATCAAAACGTTCGACTCCGTGTCGCTGATTGCAAAGATCGTCTGGCGGATGATCTCCTTTAAGGTAAACTGCGAAATTACAACCGGCTCTCCGCCGTCAAACGGCAGCGGCTTCGGAAACTCTTCGCCGGACTCACCGCGAAGGTCGAATTTCACTTTGCCGCAGACAATCTTCGCACCGAAGGTTTCGTCCGTCGTGATCACGACGTCGTTCGGAGGAAGCTTGCGGATCAGATCCGAGAACATCTTTGCATTCAGGGCGATGCTGCCGACGCGGTTGACCGTTGCCGGCACCAGGGTCTCGATGCAGAAATCGTTGTCATTTGCCGTGAGGCGGATCGCATTGTCTTCCGTCTCGATCAAAATGCACTCAAGCACCGGATAGGACGTCTTCGAGGGGACGGCCTTGAGAACCGTGTTGACGGCTCCGATCAATACTTGCTGGCTTACGATGATTTCCATAAACAATCCTTTCCTGAAAACGAGGTTTTCATAGCGATGTGGGTCATTTTCCGTAGAGAAATGACAGAATAGATTAAGTCAAATAAAAACAGTAGTTATAATAGGGGCTGTGGAATTGTGGATAAGCGCCGTGAGCGCCCGAACTTCGTGTGTTTCCGGCTTGGATAGCCTTGTCGGAAGATTTCGGATGAAACGAAGATATCAAAAGCGGTCCGGCATTGTTCGGAAAATGAACTTTCCGGTGAGAAAAATCCATCCCAAAGCAAACAGGCTTATCCACGAACGGTAAAAAGCAGTATCAACGAAATGTTGAAAGGTTATCTACCGGATTTATAGGGTTATCCACAGATTTATCAACAATCCGGGAGACGATCAGTGGTCTTCCGGGTCGATTTTCTTCTTTAAGATATCGATGGTGTTGGCGAACAGGTCGTCCTTCTTGATATCCTCGATAACTTTGTTGTACGCATAATACACGGTGGAGTGATCGCGGTTTCCGATGAGCGTACCGATCTCGTCGAAAGAGAGAGACGTGAGTTCGCGGCAAAGGTACATCGCTACCTGGCGGGGATATGCGATACCGCGGCTCTTGATCTTCGAGCGGATCTGTTCGGATGTGATCTCGTAATGCTCGGCAACGACGTTGAGGATCAGATCCGGGGTGATCGTCTTCTTGGCATTCGGAGAGATGACATCCTTGAGAGCTTCCTGAGCAAGCTCTAATGTGATTGGTTTTCTCTGCAGGCGGCTCATGGAGACGACCTTTGTGAGTGCGCCCTCCAGAACACGGATATTCGAGTTGATATTGCGTGCGATGTATTCCAAAACGTCGTCGTAGATCGGAACGGGATTGATCTTGTTCTTCTCGCGGAGGATGGCAACGCGCGTCTCATAGGACGGCGGCTGCACATCGACGGTAAGGCCCCATTCGAAGCGGGAGCGCATGCGCTCGTCGAGAATGCGGAGATCTTTCGGGTTTTTATCGGAGGAGATCACGACCTGACGACCGGAATCCTTCAGCGCGTTAAAGGTGTTGAAGAACTCTTCCTGTGTCTGTTCCTTTCCTTCGATGAACTGGATATCGTCGATGAGGAGAATGTCATTCGAGCGGTATTTCTCGCGGAAGGCTTCGGTGTTACCGCCACCGCGGATCGAGGTGATCAGATCGTTGGTGAAGGTCTCGCTGGTGACGTAGAGAACTTTGCGGTAAGGCTCGTTCTGAAGGATGTAGTTGGCAATAGCGTACATAAGATGCGTCTTGCCGAGTCCGGATCCGCCGTAGATAAAGAGCGGATTGTAGATCTCACCCGGCTGCTCAGCCACTGCAAGAGCGGCTGCGTGAGCGAGATTGTTATTGTCGCCGACGATGAAATTATCAAAAGTATATTTGTTCAGAAGATTGCCGTGCGCAAGGTTGGTGTCCGGCTTCGTCTGTTTCTTGCGTTCCTCCTCAAGGTGCAAAACCTGGGAGCGGAGGATAAAGCGAAGTTCAAACTCATATTCGGAGCCGAGAAGCTCCATGATGGAGGTGCGCAGGAATTGACCGTATTTTCCCTGGACAAAGGAGAGTGTGCTGGAATTGATCGGTTCTTCAGCGACGATCGTGAGAATGTTGTCTTCCACATCGTAGAAGTTCAGAGCGACCAGCCAGGTGTTATATGATACATTGGAAATATTATAATCGGTTTTCGTCAGTTCCAAAATTCGGGACCAGTTCTCTTCCAAAACCTGTTTAGAATACATATTGTAAACCTCCAGAGGCGTAAACAGCGACTTTCTCGTCTTTAACCCTATATTTTGTGGTAGATGAGAAATAAAGGCCAAAATCGGCCACAATTTATTATACTATAACCGGGGCATTTTAGCAAGAAAAAAACACTGTATATTTTAATAAGGAAAGAACAAAAATAGTTTTCCGGGGAATTCTCTGCAGGGTAAGTCGTAATCCGGATCGGAGACGTTTCGAAAAGCCCGGAAGGATCGCCCGCGAAACTTCGGAAAATGCGGCCTGCCGCGGAAATTTCTTCTTGACGGCAAAAACCAAAATCACTATAATAGGTGTCGCAGTATGCCCAAAATGGGTAAATAGGGTAAGAAGGAGGACAGGCCATATGAAGATGACGTTCCAGCCGAAGAAGAAGAGCCGTGCTAAGGTTCATGGTTTCTGCCAGAGAATGCTTACGGCAAACGGAAGAAAGGTTCTTTCCGCAAGACGCGCTAAGGGCAGACATAACATTTCCGTATAAGGTCGCAGAATTGTGACCTTTCTCTTTCCGGAAAGGAAAGGAACAATGGTAGGATCTTTACGCAAAGGACGGGAGTTTCAGTCGGTTTACGGACAGAAGAACTCCCGGGCAAACCGGATGCTCGTGATGTATGTCGCGGCAAACGGTTTTGAGAAAAACCGAATAGGAATCGTCACAAGCAAAAAGATCGGCAACAGCGTCGTGAGACATCGCGTGCGCCGGCTGATCCGGGAGAGCTTGCGACAGAACGGTGATCGATTCAACATCGGGTTGGATATCATCGTCATTGCACGGGAGACTTGCGTCGGCAGGACGCAGGCAGAGATAACGGAAGCGGTTCTGCATGTTGCGGGACTGCATGGGATTACGGTATGAAACGAATTTTGATCGGAATGATCCGGTTTTATCGGAAGTATTTGTCGGGGTTGAAACGGGTGCCTTGCTGCATCTATACGCCAACCTGCTCCCAGTATGCAATGGAAGCTATTGAGAAGTACGGCGCCATCAAAGGAGGGTATCTGGCAGTTCGGAGAGTACTCCGTTGCCATCCGTTCCACAAGGGCGGTTATGACCCGGTGCCGTAACCGAAGGAGGACCATTAGATGAGTTTGAGTTTTCTGACTCAGGTCGGCGGCCTTTTGAAGCCGTTCGCCTGGGTTCTGGGAATGATCCTCAATGCGATTTACAAGTTTTCCGCTTTGATCGGTATTGAGAACATCGCTTTCTGTATCGTTGTCTTCACGATCGTCGTGAAGATGCTGATGTTGCCTCTTACGATCAAGCAGCAGAGATTTGCCAAAGTATCCGCGATGATGAATCCGGAACTTCGTGCGCTCAACGAAAAATACCGCGGGGTTGACCGTTCCGACCGGGCGGCTATGCAGCGGTATACACAGGAACAGCAGGCGCTGTATCAAAAGTACGGCTCCAGCCCCTTCGGCGGATGTCTTCCGCTGATCATCACGCTGTTTGTCTTCTTTGCGTTGTATCGCGTCATTTACGCGATTCCCGCATATGTCACCGATGTCGGCGATCAGTACCGCAACGTGGCACAGTCGGTTTTCAACATCGGCAAGAGCGATGACAACAACATTTCGGAGAGCGACGTTACCGACGCACTGAAAGAGTTCTGCGACGAGTATAAGGTATCTGCCCGGAATTCGAAAAATTCCGGAACCAACTACAACATTACGGACATGATCGATATCTTCTCCGTGTACAACACCGACGTGTGGGCGAAATTCCGCTCCGCCGAGCTGTTTGAGGAGAAAGTCGATGATGACGGCAACGTGATCGAGTCGAAGTGGAATAAACTTGCAGGATCCGCACTGTTTAAGGATGCGATGGCGGCACAGTCCGACAGCATCGACAAGATCCTGCACGTCAACAGCCTCGGAAAATACAACATTCTGGATGCTCCGGGATATCATTTTCCGGCGATCCTTCTTCCGATCTTAGCCTTTGTTCTTCAGTTTATAACGGGCCGTATCAGCACCGCGCAGACGAAGACAAAGAACAAGGAAGGCAAGGAAGAAGCAGCGATGCCCGGCATGGGTATGATGAACACGATTTTCCCGGTTCTGTCCGGCGTATTCTGTGTTTTCATGCCGATCGGTGTCGGTATTTACTGGGTTGTGAACAGCGGCGTCACGATCGTACAGCAGTTGGCGATCAACAAGTATCTCGCAAAGTATGACATTGAGGATATTGTAGCGAAAAATGAGGCCAAGGCGGCGGAGCGCGTAGAGAAGATGGGATTCTACGCAAAAGACGGAGGCGTCTCCAATATCGCGAAATCGAGCACGAAATCGATCGCGACCATCGACACCTCGCGTGACTCCGGCAAGAATAACGACCGCAACAAGAACAGCGGAAAACGCAGCGAAAGCGGCAAAGTCTCGCAGAAGAAGAAAGACGAGCTTGCAAAGCAGGCAGCGGAGAAGGGTTCGGTCGGCATAGCCGCTATTGCCAACATTATGAAGAATGATGATGAGGAGCAATAACATGGAATATCGGGAGTTTTCCGGAAAGACCCTGGATGACGCTAAAGCAGCGGCAGCGCAGGAGCTCGGCTGCTCTGTTGAAGATCTTCAGGTTGAAGTTTTGGAAGAAGAAAAAGGCGGATTTTTGGGTCTCTTCAAGAGCGTGAAGATCCGCGTTGCATGTGAGGGTATCGAGGCCGGCGAGAGCATTACCGAGGCGGCTGCGGAGATTCTCACGGAGGCAGGGATCGCCGGCGAGGCAGCCGACGGTGAGATGCCGACGGATGTTGCGGTTGATTTCATTTGCAAGATTTTGAAAGCAATGGATCTCTCGGCTGAGGTTACCGCTGAGGTGAACGAGGAAGAGGGCAACATCTACATCAATATCGAGGGCGATGACATGGGATCGCTGATCGGCAAGCGCGGCCAGACGCTGGACGCATTGCAGTATCTTACGAGCCTTGCTGTCAACCGCGCCTGCAACCAGTATTACAAGATTAAGCTGGATACCGAGAATTATCGTGAGAGACGCAAGTCCACTCTCGAGAATCTCGCGAAAAATATCGCAGTTCGCGTTCGCAGAACGCGCCGTAATGTGGCGCTTGAGCCGATGAATCCGTACGAGAGACGCATCATCCACGCAGCGCTTCAGAACGACCGTTATGTCGAGACGCACAGCGAGGGTGAAGAGCCTTACCGCAAGGTTATCGTAAGCATGAAGGCGGACGCACCGTATGAGGAGCGTCGCTACGGCTACGGTAACCGCGGCGGTTACGGCGGAAATCGCGGCTACGGCAATCGCAACGGTCGCGGCGGCAACAACCGCGGCGGAAATCGCGGCTACGGCAACCGCAACGGTCGCGGCGGCTACGGCGGCGGACGGTTCAACGATCGCGCGCAGCAGAGACGCTACAACAGCGATGCGAATTCGCCGGATTACAGCAAGGATTACATGAAGGACTATGCCGCTTACAAGGAAGCCAAGGCAGCCGAGAAGGCAGCTGCGGAGCAGAACGGCAACAACACCAACAACAACTGATTCTGCGGTGAATCGTAAAGGCAGAGGGAATTGCGGTGAACCGCAGTTCCCTCTTTATTACATCCCAAAGGAGGACGGCAGTATGCGTACGGTTACAGACAACGACACGATCGCGGCAATCGCTACGGCGCTTTCGCCGTCCGGGATCAGCATCGTCCGCATCAGCGGACCGGAGGCATTTTCCGTGGCATCGCGCGTGTTCGCGGAAGGGACGAAAGGCGGGTTGGCCAACGTCGCTTCGTACGAAAGCCACACGGCCCATTACGGCCGGATTCAGGACGGCGACGGCCGCCCTGTGGATGAAGTTATCCTGCTCATGATGCGCGCCCCGCGTACGTACACCCGCGAGGATACCGTGGAGATCGACTGCCACGGCGGAGTGCTGGTCACAAAGCGCGTGCTGGAGGCAGTGCTCGCAGCCGGCGCAAGGCTTGCGGAGCCCGGCGAGTTCACCCGGCGCGCCTACTTAAGCGGCCGCATGGACTTAAGCCAGGCGGAGGCCGTCGCAGGTATTATCGGCGCGAAAAATGAGCTTTCTCTTCGCAACTCCGTCCGCCAGTTGCGCGGTCGTGTCCGCGAGGAGATCACCGAAATTCGAGCCCAGCTGCTTCGCGAGATCGCGCAGATCGAAGCTACGCTGGACGATCCGGAGCATCTGAGCTTCGACGGATTTGACGAGATCATCACGACACAGACGGCGACGCAGAAGGCGCGTATCCGCCGCCTGATCGACACGGCGGACGACGGACGCCGGATTACCGAGGGCATCCGCACCGTGATCGTCGGACGCCCGAACGCGGGCAAAAGTTCGCTCTTAAATGCCCTGCTCGGCGAGGATCGGGCCATTGTGACCGAGGTCGCCGGCACGACGAGAGACACGCTCACGGAGGAGATCCGGATGCGCGGGATCACGCTTTTGTTAGTGGATACCGCGGGCATCCGAAGCACGGACGACGCCGTCGAGAAGATCGGCGTGGAGCGCGCGAGGAAGGCTGCGGCCGAGGCGGATCTGATCCTCTTTGTCGTCGACTCCTCGGCGCCGGTCACGGAGGATGACAGAGCCATCGCCGCCGAGTGCGCCGGCAAACCGTGCATCGTGCTGTTGAACAAGACCGACCTTCCCGCGGCGGTTACGGCAGCGGAGACGGAGGCATTTTCCGCACAGGCGTCCGGCGGAATGATCGAGATATCCGCAAAGACCGGCGAGGGCTTGCGCGAACTCGAGGAGCGCATCACCGGGCTGTTCTTTGAGGAGCGGATCAAGGCGGACGACGAGTGCGTTATCACGTCGGAGCGCCACAGACAGGCGTTACTGTCGGCCGAGGAAAGTCTTTCGAAGGTGCAGGAGAGCATCGAGCTTTGCATGTCCGAAGACTTCTATACCATCGATCTGACGGCCGCATACGAAGCCCTCGGAACCATCCTCGGCGAGGAACCCGACGAGGACGTGATCAATGCCATATTTGCAGAATTTTGCTTAGGAAAATGAGCATCCTGACGGATTGCTTTACATATTTGCAGTTTTTGGAGTGAAAGAGATGAACATCCCGGAATTTCAATGTGAATCGTACGATGTCGCCGTGATCGGCGCCGGACACGCCGGCTGTGAGGCCGCGCTTGCCTGTGCGAGACTCGGCTGTGAGACCATCGTGTTCATGGTCAGTACCGACACGATCGCGCTGATGCCGTGCAACCCGAACATCGGCGGCACGAGCAAAGGCCATTTGGTGCGCGAGCTGGATGCTCTCGGCGGCGAGATGGGCCGGAATATCGACCGGACGTACATTCAGAGCAAGATGCTCAACCGCTCCAAGGGCCCGGCAGTGCACTCCCTGCGCGCTCAGGCCGACAAGCAGCGCTACACGGCGTCCATGCGCAAGACCATGGAAAATCAGGACCACCTCACGCTAAAGCAGGCGGAAGTTACGGATCTGTGTTGGGAGGATCTGCCGGACGGCACAAAGCGCGTGACCGGCGTCAAGATCGCCTCCGGCGGGATCTATCCGTGCAAGGCCGTGATCCTGTGCTCCGGCGTGTATCTCAACGCGCGCTGCATCTACGGAGAAGTCAGCCAGTACACCGGCCCGAACGGCCTTCCGAGAGCGACGCATCTGACGGACTCTCTCGTCGCCGCGGGACTGCAGGTTCAGCGCTTTAAGACGGGAACACCCGCCCGCATCGACGGCCGGACCATCAATTACGAAGCCATGACGCCGCAGTACGGGGACGAGCCGGTGGTGCCGTTCTCATTTACCAACAGATCCGCCGATATCGCCCACGAGCAGGCGCTTTGCTATCTTACCTACACGAACGAGACGACCCACGAGATCATTCGCGAGAATATCTCGCGCTCTCCGCTGTTCTCCGGTGACATCAAGGGAACCGGTCCGCGGTATTGCCCGTCCATCGAGGACAAGGTCGTCAAATTTCCCGACAAGGACCGCCACCAGGTGTTCATCGAGCCCGAGGGCGAGTACACGAACGAGATGTACCTTGCGGGACTCTCGTCGAGCCTTCCGGAGGAAGTGCAGATCCGCATGTATCGCTCAATCCCCGGTTTGGAAAATGCAAAGATCGTCCGCAACGCCTACGCCATCGAATATGACTGCCTGAACGCGACGCAGCTCAAGCAAACGCTCGAGAGCAAGCTCATTCACGGCTTCTACAGCGCCGGGCAGTCCAACGGAAGCTCCGGCTATGAGGAGGCGGCCGCGCAGGGGATCATCGCCGGCATCAACGCCGCGCTGAAGATCCAGGGCAGGGAGCCGGTTGTGATCGACCGCTCCCAAGGATATATCGGCGTGTTGATCGACGACCTTGTGACGAAGGAGACGAAAGAGCCGTATCGAATGATGACGAGCCGTTCGGAGTATCGTCTGTTGCTCCGCCAGGACAACGCCGATCTTCGTCTGACCGACATCGGTCACGATGTCGGATTGATTTCCGAAGAACGCTATGCGAAGTTCGTCAAAAAGCGCTCCGCGATCGAGTCGGAACTCACCAGACTTCGTGAGACGATTTTGGGCGCAAAAGAAAGTACGTGTGAATATTTACGCAGCATCGATACATCGATTATACATACGGGCACATCCCTCGCGGAGCTTTTACGGCGACCCGAGATGACCTATGAGATGCTCGCTCCGCTGGATCCGGAGCGACCCGAGCTTGATGCGGCTGTTATAGAACAAGTAGAAATAGAGATCAAATACGAAGGTTACATCGAGAGGCAGAAAATGCAGGTTGAGCATTTTAAGAAGCTCGAGCGGAAACGTCTGCCGGAAGATATCGATTACACTGCGATCCCTTCGCTTCGTCTGGAAGCCCGCCAGAAGCTTCAGGCACTTCGTCCGGAAAATGTCGGTCAGGCGTCCCGCATCAGCGGCGTCTCCCCTGCGGACATTTCGGTGTTGCTTGTCTGGCTCGGAAGCGGATTGAAAGGGTGACCGGAAAGGAGAGGCTATGTACAATGACGATTGCTTAAACGCCGGACTCGCTGAACTCGGCATCACGCTTACCGACCGGATGCGCGAACAACTGCACACCTATTATGAGATGCTGATCGAGACTAACCGCGTGATGAATCTGACGGCGATCACCGAGTACGAGGATGTCTGTGTCAAGCATTTTCTCGATAGCCTCTGTCTTGTAAAGGCACTTCCGGAACTTCGGGAAAAAGCAGATCTATCATTGATCGATGTCGGAACCGGCGCCGGCTTTCCGGGAATACCCCTAAAGATTGTCTTCCCCGAGCTGCGGGTTACGTTGTTAGATTCCCTTCAGAAAAGAGTGCTGTTCCTGCAAAAGGTTGTTGCGGAATGTGGCCTTTCGGATGTCTTGTGCGTCCACGGGCGTGCCGAAGAATACTCGCGCAAACCGGAATTCCGCGAACAATATGATATCTGCGTGTCCCGGGCGGTGACCCGAATGGCGTCCCTTACGGAGCTATGCCTCCCGTATGTGAACGTCGGAGGAAAGTTTGTTCCGTACAAGGCTGCGGAGTTTGATGAGGAACTTGCGGAAGCTAAATCCGCGATCGCGACGCTCGGCGGTGCGGTGGAATCCAAACAGACGTATACGGTTCCTCAGAGCGATTACGGCCGTACGCTTCTGGTCGTTCGCAAGAAGAAACCTACGGATAAACGCTACCCCAGAGGCGGCGGAAAACCGATGAAACAACCGATTGTTTCACGTGAAACATTGTAAAATCGCTTCACTTGTAGTTTTGCACAAAAAATGTGCCGCATCTTGTAGTGGCACATTTTTCATGTTTGTGATATACTGCAAAGGAACCGTTGCAAAGCGGTTCCTTTGAATGTGCATGGATTCCGACCGCGGCATCGCGTGTAGACTGCGGAGCGGAAAAGCAATGCATACGGAGGATGCTGTGGGAAAGATTATTTCGATAACCAATCAAAAGGGCGGTGTCGGCAAAACCGCAACGACCGTGAGTCTTGCGGCTTGCCTTGCGGAGTTCAACCGCAATGTGCTGATCGTCGATGTGGATCCGCAGGGAAATGCCACGACAAGCTTAGGAATCGACAAGGAAGAGCAGGAAACGTCGTCCTACGAACTGTTCACGGACAAGGCAAAACCGGAGGACTGCATCGTTGAGACCAGATATTTCGGGATTGATGTGATACCCTCAACACTGGATCTTGCCGGTGCCGAGGTGGAAGTCGTGGAGTACGACGATCGAAATTATATCTTAAAACGCGCGCTTGAAACGATCCGCGATCGTTATGATTATATCTTGATCGATTGCCCGCCGTCTTTGAATACGCTGACGTGCAACGCTCTTACGGCTTCCGACTCGGTCATCATTCCGCTGCAGTGTGAGTTTCTTGCCCTGGAAGGGCTGAAACAGCTGCTGGATACGATCGATATCATTCGCGACCGCACAAACCCTGAACTCAACGTGGACGGTGTGCTGTTTACGATGTACGACAACCGCACCAATCTGTCCGCTCAGGTAGTGGAGAACGTTTACAATAACCTTAACCAGAAGATTTACCGCACGGTTATCCCGCGCACGGTGCGTCTCGCCGAGGCGCCCAGCTACGGTATGCCGATCACGCAGTATGACAAAAGATCGTCGGCTGCGCAGTCTTATCGGGATTTTGCAACCGAGGTGCTCCGCCAGAACGGTCAGCGCCCCGGCAAGCGGAAGAAACTGGTTCGTAAAGACAAATAGAGGTGACACATGGCAAAACGCGGAGGTCTTGGAAAGGGCTTGGATTCCCTGATTTCCAAGAAGATCGACAGAGAAATAGAAGCTAAAGTGAACCCCGGCACCGAGGATGTTTCACGTGAAACATCGATCGCGATCAGCAAGATTGAGCCGAATCGCGGTCAGCCGCGGCGCAATTTTGACGAGGCGGCCCTCGGGGAACTTGCGGAGTCCATCCGAGTTCACGGTGTGATCCAACCGCTGATCGTGTGCAAGCGTGGGGATCGTTATGAGATCATCGCCGGCGAGCGCCGTTGGCGCGCAGCGATGAAGGCCGGCCTGAAGACCGTTCCGGCGATCATTCGTGATTACGATGAACAGGAATTGTACGAGGTTGCGCTGATCGAGAACATTCAGCGTGAGGATCTGAACTCCATTGAGGAGGCTGTCGCCTATCGGAAGCTAATGGAGGAGTATTCGATGACGCAGGAGGAAGTCGCCGAGCGCGTCTCCAAGAACCGAACGACGATCACCAACTCGCTCCGTCTGCTGAAACTGGACGACCGTGTTCAGCAGATGATCATCGACAAGGAACTCTCGGCCGGTCATGCGAGAGCGCTTCTTACATTGTCCGATAAGGATCGTCAGTTTGATATCGCGAAGAAGATCGTTGCCGAAGGTCTTAGCGTCCGGGATACGGAGAGCCTGATGAAGAAACTCGACAAGCCGGCTCCGGAGCCGAGGAAGCCTTCGAAAAATCAGGCAGCCATCGACCGCGCGTACGCGCAGTACGAGGAGAAACTGAAACACTGCCTCGGAACGAAGGTTTCGATCGTGCCGAAGGCGGGCAATAAAGGAAAGATAGAAGTAGAATATTTTTCGCTCGATGAGTTTGAGAGAATTCTGGAGCTTATGGGCGTTACTCTGTAAACGACGCCCAAATACGAAATGACGGGGAGGAGTCATGCTCGAGAAACTGGGAATAGACATTGAGTATCTGGTCGCGGCAATGCTGATCCTGCTGATCATTTTGCTGATCACGACCATGATCATGATCATGAAATACAATCAACTGGCGTCAAAGTATCGGAAGTTCATGAAGGGCGCAAACGGTAAGAGTCTGGAGGAACGAGTGCTCTCGCGGTTCCGCGAGATCGATTCCAACAAGGCACAGATTACCGATGCGGTCTCCCGCATCAAATTGCTGGAGGATGCGCGCGACACTTCGTTTAAGAAAATCGCGTTGAAACGGTACGATGCATTTGCCGAGATGGGCGGTAAGCTCAGTTACAGCTTCTGCCTTTTGAACGATGAGAACGACGGCTTCATCATGACCAGCATGCACAACCGTGAGGGTTGCTACACGTACGTGAAGGAAGTCATCAAGGGAAATACTTTCCTGATGCTCTCCGATGAGGAGAAGGAAGTTCTCGAGGAAGCGGTCTCCATGAGAGAGACGCTCAACACCAGATAGGCTCTTCGGACTCAGTTTTCGGGGCAAAACAGCGGCTCAGCGTTATGCAAAGATAACGCATTATCTAACGGAGATTATTCGGTTTTGTAACCGCATAACCGGTCGAAAAAACGCGTAAGAGACGCAAGAATCATACAATATATCGCGATATCTACCGGGGACAGCCGAAGATATAGAGCTAAAGACCGCGAAAACAGCGGCGTTTACAGCTAAAACAGTAAGAAATGCAATGAGAAAACCAAACTAAGCATAACGCGTTATTTGCACGGAGACACAAAAAACTGTGGAAGTTTACGCTTGCATGAGGTATAATAAGCAACGGTTTTGGTTGTTCATTTTCCGAAGAGAAAAATTGCACTTGTAGCTCAGTAGGATAGAGCGTCCGCCTCCTAAGCGGAAGGCCGTGGGTTCGACTCCCGCCAGGTGCGTTCGACGGACAGCGGTGTTCGTCGCAAAATGCGCAATATGGAGAGTGATTTTATGGGTGAAAATGAAAATCAGTTCGAGGAGTTCTCGGATCTGAATCAGGAGCCGGTGACCATTCAGGCTCCGCCGGAGGAACCGCCGAAGAAATCGTCGAAGGCGTCGGTGATCATTTCGTTTGTTCTGATCGGAGCGCTGTTGATCGGAAGCATCGTGATCGGTGCAACGACACTGTCGAAGAAAAGCAAGGCAACGGAACAGAATATTGCGAAGAGTATCGAGACGGAGTCGGGGACGTGGACGCAGTTCCGCGCGTACTATGCGACAGCGGAGATTGTGGAGTATTCCCACAAGTATTTCTATGTGATCCCGGTTGCGACGGAGCACTTCTTCTTGGTGGCGTCCAACGACGGCTCACATTACGCGGTTATCCGCGCGGACAAGAACTGGTATGAGAAAAACTTCACGGACGGTGTTGCCAACGATCCCGACGGCTACCTTGTAGAAGGATATGTCCGGAAGACGGAACTCAAAGTCAGAGACAAGATCAACGAAGAGATCAACGATTATAAGAAGCTGTATTACACCAAGTTTGACGGCAATGCGAACAATTTCATCGATCTTCTGGCAAAGCGGATCAGCATTTACGAGATCATCATCGGTCTGATCCCCATTGTCGCCGGCCTTTTCATGATCACTGCAGGCCGGAGGCTGTTGAAGCTTGAACTGGGATCCGATGCCGGAAAGAAAGTCGGCACGGTCGGTGTGATCTTCTTCCTCGTGTATGCCTGCTTCGCGCTGCATGTGATCGCGATGCTGTAAATTGCCGGCCCGGTCAATACACTTTTCCGACGAGCCAGATGGCTGCTCTGGTCGGAAGAATGTTGAACAAAGCCAATAATAAACGATATCGGAACCCTGCGACGTACAACGGCGCAGGGTTTTTCTTTGTGGCTGCGCGCACGATGACGGAGGCCACTTTGGCGGGGGCAATGCCGTTGCGCTCGTCGTGTTCCATCGAGGAAACGGCTTTTTCACAGCGCGGGTAGGCGTCGCCGCCGTCCTGCTTGCGGCGGGCGTCGGTAAAGCCGGTGCCGGAGTCGCCGGGCATGACCGCGCTCACGCGGATGCCGTAGCTGCGCACTTCGTTTCGAAGGGCGAGGGCCAGAGAGTTGACGGCTGCCTTGCTTGCAGAGTAAAATGATTGATATGGGATCGGGATCGGCGCGGCAACGGAGCTTGTGAAGACGATCGTTCCGGCCTTTTGCCTGGAACCGGCATCGGCCGAAGCCTGTGCGCGCATGTAGGGCAGGACCGCCTTGGCGGCGTAAAACTGCCCGAAGAAATTGACGCGCATCAGATAGTCTGCGTCTGCGTTGTCGGTCAGCTCGATCGGCCCGGAGATGCCCATGCCGGCGTTGGCGACCAGAAGGTCAATGCGGCCTTCGGCGGCTGCAATCTCGTCGATAACGGCGCGTACGGCGGCCTCGTCGGTGACGTCGACGCTGCGGCCGGTAACTCCCTCAGGCGCGGTTCCGCGGCGGCTTAAGCCGTATACCGTGTAGCCCTGCGCGAGCAATTGCGAGCAGACTTCATATCCGATTCCCGAGCTGGCGCCCGTTACGACAGCGATCATGGTGATACCCCCTGTGAGCGTGGATTGTGCCTTCAGTATACGCGCTTTCGCGGGGATTTGTAAAGAATTGAGCGGGTGGAATATCATTTTTCGAAAGAAAATCATGAAATTGATGTAAGATGTCGCCCCGGATGGTGTCTTATAGGGTGTAGGAAGGAAAATCCGGCGAACATGCTGCAGCAGGAGGAGTACTCATGGAGGATGACCGAATTATCGATCTGTTCTTCAGCCGGAACGAATCGGCGCTTCACGAGACAGAGCGCAAATACAAATCGTATTTGTATTCGGTGACACATCGGATCCTCGGGAATCACGAGGATGCCGAGGAGTGTGTTAACGATGCTCTTTTGTCGGCGTGGAATTCGATACCGCCGCATCGCCCTACGGTGTTTCGCATGTTTATGGCGCGTCTTGCGCGAAATCACGCGATCAATCGCAGAAAGAAAGAACTTGCCGACAAACGTGGGGGAGGCGAGGCAACGTTGGCGATTGAGGAGTTGGAGGAGTGTGTCTCCGGCGGCTCCGACACCGAATCCGGGGCGATCGCGGAGGACCTGGAAAAGGCTATCCGGTCATTTGTCAGGGTGCTTCCGGAACGGGAGGGAGACGTCTTCGTAAGACGATACTTCTTCACGGAGAGCATACAGGACATTGCGAAAGGATACGGCCTCACGCAGAACAATGTGAGCGTCATCCTGAATCGAACCCGCAGGAAACTGAAAGAGTATCTTGCTAAGGAGGAACTGCTGTGATCGCGGCAGTTCGGAGATCCCCGGTGTGGGGGGAAAGGAGTGTGTGATGAAGCCGGAAGACTTGTTTGAACATATGAGTGCGATCGATGACGAAATTCTGGAGCGAAGCGAGCGAAACCGCAAAACCGGTAGCCTTGGAAGGGATCGGCGGACCATCCTGAAACGCTGTTTGGCCGTCGCTGCGGCAATCGCGGTGATCGGCGGAGCGGCACTGTTGTTCCACAGCGGAATCTTTCGAGACAGGAAACCGGGCGGAGGAAATGCGACGGACTCGACGATCACGACCGGTTCCGCCGAGGATACGCTTGCGAAATTTCGGATCGGAGATGCGGAGATTCCGGAGACCGCGAAGTATCCGAACATCCGGAGCTATGACAGTTGGAACGATTTTGTAAAAGCCGAGAACGAGTGGTGCGACGCTGTTAAGGAACAGCAGATGCAATACCTGATTCAATACACGAACGCGGACAGAGAACAGGCGGATTCCGGCGTAAAAAAGTTTACCGAAAAAAGCCTCATTGCGTTGCTGCAGGGTGAGAGCGGAACGAATCGGATCTGCTCGCCGCTGAACCTCTATCTGGCGCTTGGTATGCTGGCCGAAACGACGACGGGAGAAACCCGTGAACAGATACTTACTGTGCTCGGTGAACAGAGCATAGAGGCGGTTCGCAAGATGTCCGACACGGCGTGGAACACAGCATATGCGGACGACGGGATCAATCACAGCCTGCTTGCAGCAGCACTGTGGTTGCGGGATGATTCGGACACGGAGTATGTTCCGGAAACCGTTGAACTGCTGGCATCCATGTATCATGCGTCGACATTCCGCGGGAAGATGGGTTCCGACGCGTATAACAAGGCGCTTCAGACCTGGTTGAACAAAAATACCGGAGATCTGTTGAAGGGGGCGGCGGCGAAGCAGACCTTCGATACAGCCACGATGCTTGCCCTTACGACGACGGTGTATTACAAAACAAAATGGCAGCTTGAATATGAGGCAAGCAAGACTTCGCCGGACAAGTTTCATGCCGCAGGCGGGGAAGTGACGGTTGACTTCATGCACAAGACGGAAAATGCCGAATACTATTACGGCGACAATTTTATCGCAGTCAGCGATGGTTTTGATGAGCAGGGAGATAACGGCGCCTTTGGCGACATGATCTTCTTCCTGCCCGATGAGGGTGTTTCCACGGAAGAACTGTTGTCCGATCCGCAGTTTATGTCGGTGCTGCTCCACGGCAAAGGGGAGCTCGTTACGGTCCGTTTTTCCGTGCCGAAGTTCAGCATCGACTCGGAGGCGGAGCTTTCGGACAATCTCAGGAGTCTGGGGATGACCGACGTGTTCACCATCGGAAAGGCGGATTTTTCGGGCATTTTAAAGGATTCCGACGGATTGTATCTCTCGAAAGTAGACCATTGCGTGCATGTTGAGATCGATGAAAAGGGAGTAAAAGCCGCCGCGCTCACGGACATGACTGTGGCCGCCGGGATGCCGCTGTTGCTTGGCGATGAGTTGGATTTCGTTCTGGATCGGCCGTTCATCTTTGCCGTTCGCTCGGAAAGCGGAATGCCGTTGTTCGTGGGTATTGTGGAAAACCCTTGATGTGTAATATGGGAGGAATTGAAAATTGAGGAAGAATCATTTTACGAAAATACTGGCGGTCGTCGTAGCATTGGCAATGCTTATGACGGCCGGTTGCGGCAAGGACAATAAGACCGCGACCGATACGGCGAAAACCACGCCGACAAAGAGTATAACGCCGACGGAAGCGTCGAAACCGACAGATGCGGCAACGCCGACGGAGGCGCCGAAACCGACGGACGAGCCGAAGCCGACAGACGAGATGAAGCCAACGGAGGATCCGAAGAAGATCGATGAAGCACAGACGGGTGTTTTTCCGACGGAGTATGAGTTGACGAACATGCGCATCAAAATCCCGTTCAGAACCGCAGACGGTGAATTTACGCTGGATGCGTTGGTGGGAAGCTCGTTCACAATGACGGATTTCGGCATTTTCATGGGTGCCGGCCATATAGTTGACGAGACATCCGAAGAAGAGCGTCTGGAGTTTGCGCTGATCGACGAAAAGACCGGGACGATAACGCCCTGCGGATATATCGATGATTTCTCGTATGAGACGAGCGGGATGAGACGAGTCATCAACGGGAAACTGTATACGCTTGTCACCGTCGGAGACAGTATGGCGGACAGCGCGGTGCTCTTTCTGGTCGAGATCGATCTCAGCGAGCATACGCTGCGGAAAATAAAGGTCACCGACAAGTCGTTCCCGTATACGTCGGTTATGGTACATCAGGGGCGGCTGTACTTTATCTATCAGGAGCCCGTCCGGGGGAAAGTTCGGGAAGTCGTATATTGCTATGATCCGAAGACCGACAGTCTGACCGAGGCCTTCACGAACATTTGCCTCGATACTACCGAGGAATACACCGTACTCCGCTCCCTGTACTCCGACGGGGAAAACATCTATCTGCTGAGCGTGCATTTTGTGAATGATAAGGCGGAAAGCATGAAGATCGACGCTTTCGATGCGACCTGGAAGCTTGTGAAAACCTGGGACATCACCGAGTTTGTGAAAGCCTTGGATACATCGGATCCGGGAGCTATGCAATCCAATGTGTACAGCGCAGAATTTGCAATGGAATACTCGGAACTCGATATGATCGTGAGAATGTTTGAGGTGATCAACGGACGGTATCTGCATTTTGCGAACGGAAGCGTCACGACGTTCATGGCAGATCTGGAGACGAGGGAGATCATCTCCTCGGAATCCCTCTTGATTGCCGCTAACGCGGAGGAAAATTCCCGGTTGTTTGAGCTGGAAATCCCGGACGAGGCGGCTGCGTTGCCCACCGGCGTGATCTACAGTTGGAAAGACAATGCGCTGCGGAAAGTGGTTCTTCCCCGGGTTCCGGAAGGATACATTCCCGGAACGCTCTCCGTCACGCCGAACGGAAAAGTTCTCTGCGTCTGCGATCATCTGAGACCGGACGGGGGCTGTGATTACGATAACCATATCGCGATCGTCTGTTCTCTTGCGGAGATAACGGATGCCGAATAAGTTCCCCAAATAGATCATGCAGATGCGGCCGGCCATGAGCCGGCCGTGTTTGTCCCCCCTTTCGTCTTGACATTTCATCACGAAAAAATTACTATAGAGATACAGCCGCCGGAGCGGAAAGTCAGGCGGTTCGGAGAAAGAAAAGACGTATTATACGGGAGGTAGCATATGGTTTTGACATCGGCGGAAGCAGCGAAAGTGCTGCGTAAATACAATGACGATCTTGCGGCGTTGCACAGCAGGGAATCCATGAGCCAGCTGTTTGTGGCGGCGATCTCGGAGGACGTGGAGAGCGTTCGGCCGGAGTATGATTTCGAGCAGACCCGCGCGGCGGAGGCGGAGCTGGAGACGAAGATCCGCAAGTTGAAGCATGCGATCAACGTGTTCAATTCCACAACGGTGATCCCCGAGTGGAATATCACGATCGACGAGATGCTGATCCTGATCCCGCAGCTTCGCAACAAGAGAGACCGGTTGTTTATGATGAAGAACCGTCTGCCGAAGGAGCGTGTGGAGGCCGGTATGCGCACGGCGTCGAACATTATCGACTACCGATACGCGAACTACGACATCGACGCGGCGCAGGCGGCGTACGACGAGGCGTCGGACAGCCTCGCGAAGGCCCAGACCGCGCTTGATCTGGTGAACAGCACGGCGAAGATAACACTGGACATTTAAGGCGGAAGCCGTTTTCCGTCGATTGAGCTCCGCAAAACTCTTTTTAATGTTACCTAAAGGTGGTTCGGGTTCAAGGGCTCGGTTATCGTTTTTTTCAATTTTTGTTATCCGTTGACCGTAAACGTTCAATGTAAAACTTTGAATCTTAGCACGGATGTCTCAATCGAAAAAACTTAAAAATCCGGCGGCTGAAGTTCGGTTTCAGGCCGCCGGGATTTTTATGCTTCGGAAAATGTCATTTTACGGCGATGCGGTCCACCTGGATGACCGTGAAGTAGGTCTTGCCGATGGAATCGTGCACGCGCTTTGCGATGTCGGCGAGGAGGTCTTCCTCGGAGGTCGGATAGTCGAAGGGAAGCACGATATCGAAGATCAGATTCGTGTGCGACGGCCCGAAGACAACGCGGAAATCGTGCATGGTTATGCGCTCGTCGATGGACGCGAGGATGTTGGTGATGCCGTAGCGCAGCTCGTCGACGCGGGGGTCGCCGGTGACGACGGGATCCATGTGGATCGTCGCGATGCACCCCAGATCCGTGCAGAGACGGTGCTCAAGGTTGTCTATGATGTCGTGCAGCGCGAGAATGTCGCCCTCTGCGGGAACTTCCGCATGGAGTGAAATGATGCGCCGTCCGGGGCCGTAATCGTGCACCAGAAGGTCGTGAACACCCAGAATGTTGGGGTCGAAGGAGAGAACCAGCTGCTCGATGCTCTCCACGTATTCGCGCTCCGGCGGTTCGCCGAGAAGCGGGCCTACGACTTCGCGTGCGGCGCGGATGCCTGCGAGAAGGATGAAGCCGCCCACGAGGACGCCGGCGTAGCCGTCAATGCGCCATCCGAAGAGGTGCGAGAGTACGGTGCAGATGAGGACGACCGTCGTTGCGGCGCAGTCGCTCAAGCTGTCGATGGCGGTGGCGCGGAGAGCCGCGGCGTCGTAGCGTGCGCCGATGCGCGAGTTGTAAAATGCCATGTAGAATTTGACGAGGATGGAGACGATCAGGATGATGAGGACCGTGACGGACCATTCCGTGTCCGAAGGGTGGATGATCTTGCCAACGGAGTCCTTGATCAACTCATAAGCCATGATAATGATGACGGCGGAAATGATAAGTCCCGCGATATATTCGATGCGGCCGTGGCCGTACGGATGCTGCGCGTCGGGCTTCTGCTCGGAGATCCGGAAGCTCACGAGGGAGACTACCGATGAGCCGGCGTCGGAGAGGTTGTTGAACGCGTCGGCGGTGATGGCGATGGAGCCGCTCAGCAGGCCGGCGAAGAATTTGGCGGCGAAGAGCATGAGATTGAGGCCGATCCCGACGAGACCGCACAGTTTGCCGTAGGCGCTTCGGGTTTCGGATTCGGCGCGCTCGCCGCGCAGGAAAAGGTGTGCTAACAGGGTAATCATCGTCATTTTCCTCCCGGGAATTCTCACGATCGGTACGCACATGTAAAAGAAAAGCCCCCGCCCAACAGCTCTTGCTGCCAAATGGAGACCTTTGGATGCGCCTCCAGGGGCTCGAACCCTGGACACCCTGATTAAGAGTCAGGTGCTCTACCAACTGAGCTAGAGGCGCAAGTATTCGTTTTTTCGAACGCAAGGATTAATATACACGAAGCATAGGGGTTTGTCAACACTTTTTTTGACGGAAAATGAGGTTTTTTGACGAGTTTTTCGGCAGAAGCCGGCCAAACCTACATCGGCGGCGTCGCAACCATGCGACAGATCGGATTTCCCTTAGCGGAAAAGCGGTCTTCGTACTCCGTCGTCACGTTGTCCGCAGCGTCCTCCGACGCGTGCAGGTCGCGGGTGACATGGGACAGCGTCCAGCCGCAGGCCTCGGCCTCGGCGAGGGAAAAATCAAACAGATCGACGTTGTCGGTCTTGAATTCCACATGTCCGCCGGGCGCTAAGATGCGCGCGTAGCGGGCGAGAAAGCGGTCGGAAGTGAGGCGGCGCTTAGCGTGGCGGTCCTTCGGCCACGGATCCGAGAAATTCAGGTAGATGCGGTCCACTTCGCCCTCGCCGAACACCTCGTCGATCGTCTCCGCGTCGTAGCGCAGGAGGCGGAGGTTCGGGAGCTTGAGCTCTTCCTGTCGCGTGAGGGCGCGCAGAAGAACGCTCGAGTATTTTTCGATGCCGATGAAATTGACATCGGGATACTTTTGCGCGAGGGTGAGCAGGAACTGTCCTTTGCCCATGCCGATCTCGATGCGGATGGGGCGGTCGTTTTGAAACTCGGAGTTCCAAATGCCGCGCAGGCGCGCGGGATCCTGAACGATGAAGGGGTTGACGAGCATT
Organism: Lachnospiraceae bacterium; assembly: GCA_017441265.1. GTDB lineage: Bacteria > Bacillota > Clostridia > Lachnospirales > Lachnospiraceae > ISDg. The sequence continues at coordinate 28,869 of JAFRYE010000055.1, forward strand.
TCCTCGCGGGCCCCGGGAATGTTGCGAAGACGCATGGCAAAAAGGCTCCTTTCACGGAAGAGTGTCGCATTTTGCGGGAAAATGCGACGGCGCTGCCAACAGATGTTACCATAAGATTATGAAAAAAGATAGCATTTTCCGGGGAATTGTGTTAAGATTTTTCATAACCGCGGCATCGTGGTCACGGAGGAGGAAGGGTTATGGGCAATAAATTGTTTCTGCTGATCGGCAAGAGTGCTTCCGGCAAGGATTCCGTCTACAGCCTGCTTTTGCAGCGGTTCGAGGGGAAGCTCATCGGCGTGACGCCGTATACGACGCGGCCGATGCGCCAGGACGAGACGGACGGCCTCGAGTACTTCTTCGTGTCGAATCAGAAGTTCGCCGCGATGAAGGCCAAGGGCAAGGTGCTCGAGAGCCGCACATACAACACCGTCTGCGGCAAATGGACGTATTTTACGGCGGATGACGGTCAGATCGACCTCGCGAAGAGCAGCGTGCTGATGATCGCGACGCCGCAGATGTGCTTAGAGCTTAAGAAGTCTTCGTTCGGCGACAGCATTGTGCCGCTTTATATTGAGGTTGAGGATGAGGAGCGCCTGATGCGCGCGATCTGGCGGGAGCGCCGCCAAAGCACGCCGAACTACGCCGAGGTATGCCGCCGATATCTGGCGGACGAGCAGGATTTTGCGCCCGAGGTGCTGGAGAAGATCGGCATTGAGAAGAAATATTACAACTGGAAACTGGTCGCCTGCGCGAAGATGGTCGGCGACGATATCGAACGCGTAATGGAGAGCAAATAGCGGGATGGACACGTTTCACAGCATCATCGGACATCGGCGGGTGATCGATTACCTGCAGGACAGCATCCGCAGCGGGCATGTCTCGCACGCCTACATCTTTAACGGTGCGGACGGCATCGGGAAAAAGATGACCGCGCGCGCGTACGCAGCTGCTTTGCTGTGCCGCGAGGGCGGTGATGAGGCCTGCGGCAAATGCATTTCCTGCCGCCAGATGGCGGACGGAAACCAGCCCGACGTCGCGTTCGTGACCCATGAAAAGGCCATCATTTCCGTCGGTGATATCCGCCAGCAGCTCTGCAACGTCGTGCCCGTAAAGCCGATGTTCGGGCCCTACCGGATCTTCATCGTGGACGAGGCCGAAAAGATGAACGAGGAAGCGCAGAATGCCCTCCTCAAGACGTTGGAGGAGCCCCCGTCCTATGCGGTGATCATGCTTTTGACCAACAACGCCGAGGCGCTTCTGCCGACGATCCGCTCCCGTGCGGTGACGTTGGAGATGCTCCCGGTTCCCGTTGATACCCTGACGGACTGGCTGATGGCAAAAGAGCAGCTTCCGGACTACCGGGCGCGGCTTGCGGCGGTCTATTCGGGCGGCAGCCCCGGCCAGGCGATCGCGTGCGCGCGGTCGGAGGAGTTTCAGCGGCAGCGCGACTCTGTCGCGGCAATGATGCGTTCGATCGCAGTGATGCGTGAAGATACAATGGCGCAGTACGCAAAGGATTTTGCGGGCGCGAAGGAAGAGCAGGAGGCGATCCTCGGCCTTGTTCTTCTGTGGCTGCACGACCTGATGATGTGCAAGGCGGAGCAGTCGGCGGAGCGGCTGATGTTCCGCGAGGAGGAAGAGAGCCTTGCGGCCCAGGCGGAGAGCCTCGGCTATGAGGCTTTGTGGAGCCTGCAGGCGGAGCTCGGAAAGATCCGCACCGACCGCAGGGTCAACGTCAATATGGAGACGTCCTTTTGGCTGTTTTTGGCGGGCATGCAGCGCCGCTTACAGCAGGAAAAAGGCGTGTGATAAACATTTTCCGAAGCATTTTCCGAAGAAACGGACTTCGGGCGTAGAGGCGCCTCTGAGGGCGCAGGAGGGATATGACAACAATTATCGGAGTGCGGTTTCGCACCGCAGGAAAAGCATACTATTTTGATCCGCTGGACTTTGAGGTCCGGGCGGGCGACCACGTGATCGTCGAGACGGCGCGAGGCATCGAATACGGCTATGTCGTATGCGGCCGCACCGAGGTCAGCGACGACAAGGTTGTGGCGCCGCTCCGCCCCGTGATCCGCGTGGCCACGGAGGAGGACGACCGCACGGCCGAGCGCCTGCGCGAGAAGGAGAAGGAAGCTCTCCGCGTCTGCGCCGAGAAGGTCGCAAAACACAAGCTCGAGATGAAGCTGATCGACTGCGAGTACTCGTTTGACAACAGCAAAGTGCTGTTTTATTTTACGGCGGACGGGCGTGTCGACTTCCGCGAGCTCGTCAAGGATCTCGCGTCGGTGTTCCGTACCCGCATCGAGCTTCGCCAGATCGGTGTTCGTGATGAGACCAAGATCCGCGGAGGCATCGGGATCTGCGGCCGCGAGCTGTGCTGCCACACATTCCTCGCGGACTTTGCGCCGGTTTCCGTCAAGATGGCGAAGGAGCAGAACCTCTCCCTCAACCCCACGAAGATCAGCGGCAATTGCGGCCGTTTGATGTGCTGCCTCAAGAACGAGGAGGAGGCGTATGAGTATCTCAACAGCCGCCTTCCGAACATCGGTGATTTCGTTAAGACGTCGGACGGCCTGAGCGGCGAAGTGAGCGCCCTCAACGTCCTCAAGCAGCGCGTCAAGGTCATCGTCTCCGTGAACGGCGCGGACGGCGAGGAGAAGGAAGTGCGCGACTATCCCGTCGAGGAGCTTCATTTTCATCAGCGCCGCCGTCGCAACGAGAAGGGCGACCGCGCCGACCGTGATGAGGATCTGCGCGAGTTGGAGCGCCTCGAGAAGACGGAAGAAGGATACAAAAACGACTGACGCACATGCGTCGGCCCTCCGGCAAATGAGGAATCAACATCATGGTGAACCGACAAGACTATATCCGAGACGGCGAGCGCGTAGTCGATCTGCAGCGCAACAATCTGGAGCTGATCCAGGACCCCGGGCGCTTTTGCTTTGGGATCGACGCCGTTTTGCTGAGTGGCTTTGCCGAGATTAAGGCAGGAGAACGGTGTCTGGACATGGGTACGGGCACGGGCATCCTGCCTTTGCTGTTGTCCGCCAAAACGGACGCCGCCGAGCTCGTCGGCCTTGAGATACAGCCCGAAAGCGCCGACATGGCCAGACGCAGCGTAGCACTCAACATCGCGATTCATTCGGAAAATGAGACATCCGTCGCAGAATCTGCGCCCGCATCTGCGCCATCCCGCGGGGTGGCCGGCAGAGTCCGGATCGTCGACGGGGACCTGCGGGAAGCATCGACCTTGTTCGGGCGCTCGAGTTTCGACGCGGTGACCTGCAACCCGCCCTACATGACCGGCGGCCACGGGATCGTGAACTCCTCGGACGCAAAAGCCATCGCCCGCCACGAAGTCCTCTGCACCATCGATGACGTCGCCCGCGAGGCAGCGGCCGTATTGCGTCCCGGCGGACGGCTCTACCTGGTCCACCGGCCTTTCCGGCTCACCGAGATCTTTGCGGCGCTTGCGGTGCACGGCCTCGAGCCCAAGCGCATGCGTCGTGTCTATCCCACCGTCGACCGCGAGCCCAATCTGGTATTGATCGGCTGTGTCCGCGGCGGCCGCTCGCGGCTGAGCATCGAGAAGCCGTTGATCCTCGCCGATTCCGACGGGAACCCGACGGCCGAGATGAAAGAAGAATACGGGTTTTAACCTGCCGCCCGAGCGCCTGCGCGAGGCGGGACAAAGACCCGATCCATAGGAGGAAACATGCTGTACCTGGTGACAACGCCCATCGGCAATCTGGAAGACATGACGGCACGCGCGATCCGCGTACTGAGGGAAGTCGACCTGATCGCGGCGGAAGACACGCGGAATTCCCGCAAGCTGCTGACGCATTTTGACATCCACACGCCGATGACGAGCTACCACAACAACAACCGGTTTGACAAGGGCCGCGAGCTCACGGAAAAGCTGATCGCGGGCGTGAACATCGCGGTCATCACGGACGCGGGAATGCCTGGCATCAGCGATCCCGGCGAGGAGCTGGTCCGGATGGCCCTCGAGGCCGGAGTCGAGGTGACAGCCGTTCCCGGCGCGTGCGCGTGCGTGACGGCGCTCACGATGTCGGGGCTTCCCACGAGGCGGTTCTGCTTTGAGGCCTTTCTGCCCACCGAGAAGAAAGAGCGGGCCGAAATCCTCGCGGAGCTGGCGAGGGAGACGCGCACGATCGTGCTGTACGAGGCGCCGCACCGTCTGGCGAAAACCCTGGCGGAGCTGGCCGAAGCGATCGATCCGCAGCGGCAGGTGCGCGTTCTGCGGGAACTCACGAAGAAGCATGAGGACCGGTACTGCGGGACGCTGACCGAGGCAGCGGCCTATTATACGGAAAATGAGCCGAAAGGCGAGTGTGTCATCGTCATCGCCGGCGCCGACCCCGGGGAGGCGAAGCGCGCCGAGCAGGCGGCCTGGAGCGATTTGAGCATTCCGGAGCACGTCGCCATGTACGAAGCGCAGGGGATGAGCCGCAAGGACGCAATGCGGGCAGCGGCAGCGGATCGGGGGATCGGCCGCCGCGAGGTTTACCGGGCGTTGCTCGAGGAGGAATGAAACGCCTTGCGCTAAATTGGAAAGGATGGTATACTGTAATACATTCCGGGCTGACGCGGCGCGTCGCCCGAAACAACGCGGGGGAAGGGTATGAATGATTTTTGGAGGTTTTTGATCGGCCTGGTCAAAATGGCGCTGTTCTTCGGAATCACGGCGGCATTTTACGGATGCATGGCGATCAGCAATCCCGGGCTGTACGCGGATTTCAAGACGGCAGCTCTCACCATAGGGGTTTTCATCGTGTTCCATGTCATGTTTATGGCCATTTACGGGGGGTATGACATCGGCACGAAGAGTAAGAAAAATGTACAAAACAGCGTGATCATCAACACCTGGCTGTCCGACTTCGTCGGATTTCTGTGGGTCATCGGTTTCGCGTCGAGCGTCACGTCGGTGACGGATCTTCTGAACAGCGCAGGCACGCTCCTGTTCGCGGTCGCACTGCAGGGCGTGATCACACTGCTCCTTCTGAAACTCGGTTTCGCCATCTACTATTACGCGACCAAAGACAGCCACACACTCTACATCGTCAACGAGAACACCGATCAGCTGAAAATGCTGCAAAACGTCCGCAAGCGCGCGGAGCAGCTGCCCGGCGACAAGGTGGTTTCCGCCTCGATGGAAGGCCTCTTCGAGGAGATCGACAAGTTTGAAAATGTGTTCATCACGGACATCCCGACCGAGCAGCGCCGCACCGTGATCGAGTACTGCTACGGCCGCGGCAAGAACATCCTCTTTACGCCGGAGATCAGCGACATCGTCGAAGTGACGAGCGGCTACCGCATGTTCGGAGACGCCATCATTTTCTCCTCGGCAAAGACCGAGCTGACGCTCACGGAGCGCATCCTGAAGCGAGCCTTTGACATCGTCGGCTCCATCATCCTTTTGATCCTCTCGTCGCCGCTGTTTTTAGTGAGCGCGATCATGATCAAGCTCGACGACCACGGCAAAGTCTTCTTCACGCAGCTGCGCGCCACCAAGGGCGGCAAACCCTTCAAGATCCTCAAATTTCGCACGATGTCGGAGAGCGACTCAACCCTGCCGATGCAGGAGTCGGACAGCCGCGTGACGCGTGCCGGACGCCTGCTGCGAGCCACCCGCATCGACGAAATCCCGCAGTTTCTGAACGTCCTCGCCGGCAGTATGAGCCTCGTCGGGCCGCGCCCCGAGCAAATGATGTATCTCCACGGCTTCGATGGCGACTACCCGGAATACGAATACCGCCTGCGCGTCAAGGCCGGCCTCACGGGCTTCGCGCAGATCGAAGGCAAATACAACACGACCAACAAAGAGAAACTGATGCTCGACCTCATGTACATCCAGCGCTACAGCCTCTGGCTGGACCTGAAGCTGGTCCTCCAGACAGCGCTTGTGCTCCTCAAGGACGACAGCACGGAGGGTTTCTGATTTTCCGAAAAATGATCACACCGCCGCACCCGGCAGTTCGGGTGCGGCTTTTTTGCGTGGGGGAGAAACGGATTCTTGACTCTGAAACGCGGATAATACGTTATTGAAACATTAAAATATTATAAAATAAATTATCTAATTTATAAAACTTTATAAATACCCCTTGACGCGCGCGAAATGACAGAATATTATTTGTATACTGCGCATTACTTCTTGGCGTAGAATAATTCATTAGGGGGTTTTATAATGAGCAAGAAGAACAAATTGTTGCAGCGCTTCAGCATTGTCTTATTATTGATGCTGACCTTGTGCTTCGGCTTTGCGCCGGCAGCAGAGGCCGCTGCGGGGCAAGAAACTACGCTGGCATCGGCGAATGTGTTGGAAATTGTTTCAAGGGCTGATGCTGCAGCACCAAGACTGGAAAAAACGAATCTTTCGTTTGGGTCGGCAGCGACAAGCACTATGGTGAAGGTTCTGGATGGAACGCCGACGACTGTTACGACGAATGCTTCCTGGATTTCGGCAGTCAAAAGTGGCACAGGAGTCAAAGTTTCTGTTACGAGTAATGCGTCCATTTATAGGCGCACCGGAAGAGTAAGCGTTATAGTTGGAACCAGAACTCTCACAATTAACGTTACACAAGGGGGACAAATTAGGGTTAGCCTGACTCCCGAAAGTGGGCCAATCAGCGAAACATACGTACTGGGTGCGGAAGCAACAAAACCGGAGAAAAAACTTGAAAAGGTATTATATATTGATTGTGAAGCCATGAGTGCTATCTCGGTTTCGGATGACAGTAGTTGGATGACAACCGCTATTTCCGGAAAAACTATTAAAATCACGGCCGACCCCAACTATCTCTTGAAGGATAGAATTGGGTACATGACTATCACGAATGGATATGAGACCAAGAAAATCAAAGTAATTCAGATCGAATATGCTCCCGGATCATATATCTACAAAAAGGACTGGACCACATATATTAGTTATTATGCGTGGGAGCAGAGTATGCTCCATTCGACTTATCTTTCAAAAGTAGTGAGCGCATACAATGAGCTGAAGAAACTGAGTGTTGCGGGAGCGAAATATAATAGTAATGGAACAGTCTCTTGTACTCTGTCGAATGCCAAACAAGAGGAGTTAAAAAAATACGTGCAGACTTTAGTAGATATGACGTGCAAAGCGTATGCTCTTAAGAACTCTGCGACGGTGGTGTTTTTCGCGAATGATGCTACATATGGATATGATAAAGATGGTAAAAAAGTATTAACTTCGATATCTTGTGGAGCATATAACTACCAGAACAATGTAGTAAAGATCAATGCTCTCTTGCTGCAAGTGGACAAAGAGTTGTTGGCAAAGACGGTGTTCCATGAAATGCGTCATAAGTGGCAGAGTGAACATGCATACATCGGAAAGTCTTTAACGGAATTCTTATTATACTATAACCTCTATAGAAATTATATTAGCCCGGAAACAAACTTTGCGAATTATGAAAGTCAGTTCGTGGAAAGAGATGCACGGATGATTGGGGATAAAATGCTAAAGTTAGTTAAATGATGAAAGCTTGTGGTATGACAATAAACAAGGGGCTGCCCGTTTGGACAGCCCCCTAATTATGTCATGTTCGCTTTTAACAGCACCAAAACTAACTGTTCTTAATCCTCTTGTACTTCGCGGAATTCCGTCTCGCGTAGCAGAACATGTAGTAGAGCGACTTGATCGAGCCGAAGCGAAGCTTCTTGTAAACGTTGTAATTCTTCTTGGCTGCCGCCCACTTGTTGCCGGACGCAGAGTCGCGGTCGATGCGGTAGGTGAGAAGCGGCTCGTCGATGCCGTAGGCAACGAAGCCTTTCTTAAGAAGAAGAAGCCACATGTAGAAGTCCTCGTGAAGGTTGCCGTCCACCGGGAATTTGTCGAGGATGGTCTTGTTCGTGAGGGCGGAGGAGAACGAAATGACATTCTGCTTCAGGAGCTTCTTGTACTTCACGCTGTCGGGAGCATGGAGAATGTAGCCGTAGCGGTTGCCCTTGTAGTCCATGTAGGCGGTTGAGGAGAAGATGACAGCCGGGTAGTCCGGGTTCGGATCTCCGTTCTCGAGATACATCGGAACATCGCCGCGGAGCATGCGGTCGCGGAAGCTTACCTGCTTCTCGATCTTATCTTCGCGCCAAATGTCGTCGCCGTCGAGGAATGCAACCCAATCCGTCTTTGCGTGATCCAAACCGTAGTTGCGCATGTAGGCAACGCCCTGGTTGGTCGTCATGCGGACATAAGAGATTCGGGAATCTTCTTTCGCAAAATTCTTCAAGATGAAATCGGAACCGTCCGTCGAACAGTCGTCGATGATCAAAATGGAAAGTTCGCGGTAGGTCTGATTCAAAACGCTGCGGAGCGTTTCTGTGATCGTCGCAGCTACGTTGTACACCGCCATAATGACGGTTATGGTGTCTCTCGCCATGATGCATGCCCTCCTTGCGTGGTCTACCTATGATAATAGCATAAAAGCCTACAACAAACAATAGGAAAAGTTTCGAAAATTGTTGAAAACGCACAAACTTTTTCTTCGGAAAATGAATTTGTGAACGCGCTGTGAATGCGAAAAATACCATAGTAACCCCATCCGGAAGGACAAATAATCCGTCATAGCGACACGGCCGGGAGACAAGAAATGACAAAAAAACGCCTTGAAAGACGTCAATACAGGATAAAATTACCCCTTGACGAAATAAACTCGATGAAGTAGAATCACCGGGTAACGAAATCACACAAAAATCACTGTAAAAACCAAGCGTTTACAAATTGTTTACATTTGATGACGTGTGATGCGTCAGAAATTGCAAATTTTTCGAAAATTCGCAAAATGAAATTAAAAGAATATTTACAAATGGTTTTCACTACTAATGGGTACAACTTGCATAAATACCACAAGATGTTGTGCTTTTTGCGAAAACCATGCTTAAAACCGCGATTTTACTGATATTTTGCACAGTTTTTCCGCCGAAAACCTTGCGCTTTTTATTCAAAAGTGGTATGATTTGGGTGAACAAACACTAGCGGATGCAAGGCGCGCGGTCGCTGTCGTTCCTTTGCACTGCATTGGGAGGAGCGGCACATGGCTGAGGTTTATCGAAGAAAAAGACGTCTCGGCGACATGCTTATTCAGGAGCATGTCATCACGCAGGAACAGCTGCAGGAAGCGCTGGAAGTTAAGAAGACCAGCGATAAGCGACTCGGCGAGATCCTGGTTGATCTGAACTTTACGTCGGAAGAGAATATCACGCGGGCACTTACCCGTCAGCTCGGAGTGGAGATGGTTGTGCCGTCTTCCATGAAGATCCCGGATGACATCCTCGGATTGATCCCGGCCGGCGTTCTTCGTAAATATATGGTGATGCCGTTCGCATACGCGCCGAACAACCCGGGCATCCTTCGAGTCGCAATGGTCGACCCGATGGATATGGTTGCTCTGGATGACCTCGCGATGGTCACTCATTTGGAGATTGATCCCTATATTGCAACGGCGCACGACATCATGGTCTGCATCGACCGGCATTACGGTAACGCCGAAGCCTTGGACGCTGCTGAAGCGTACACCAAGGAGCGCGAGAGCAAGATGCTCGCCGGCGAGGATGAGACGAAAGATGAAGTCAGCGACTCCCCGATTGTCGTTCTGGTAAGAAACATGATCGAGTCCGCTGCCCGCCAGAGAGCATCCGATATTCATGTCGAGGCTCTGGAGACGAAAGTTCGTATCCGGTACCGAATCGACGGTGCGCTCTTCGAACAGATCACATATGATATCGGACTCCTGCCCGCCATCATCGCCCGACTTAAGATCATCGGCGGCATGGACATTTCCGAAAAGAGAAAGCCGCAAGACGGTCGTATCAGCCAGACGGTCGACCGTATCGAATATGATATCCGTGTTTCCATCCTGCCTACCTACTACGGCGAGAAATGCGTAATGCGTCTCGCGATGAAGACGGCATTGACGAGAAACAAGAAAGACCTCGGTTTCTCCGACGAGGAGATGAAGGTGTTCGACCACATCCTGGCGAACCCGCACGGCATCATCCTCGTAACGGGACCTACCGGTTCCGGTAAATCAACAACGCTTTACACGGCGTTGTCCGAGCTGAACCGAGAAGAAGTTAACATCATCACCGTTGAGGACCCTGTCGAGGCGAACATCAACGGTATCAACCAGGTACACGTCAACCCGAAAGCGGGTCTCACCTTTGCATCGGCGCTCCGGTCTATTCTTCGACAAGACCCGGACATCATCATGATCGGTGAGATTCGAGACGGTGAGACGGCCGGCATCGCCGTACAGGCGTCCATCACCGGTCACCTCGTAGTTAGTACGCTCCACACCAACAGCTCCGCGGCTACGATCGCCCGTCTGATGGATATGGGTGTTGAGAGTTACCTGATCGCCGACTCCGTTGTCGGTGTTATCGCACAGAGACTGGTTCGCCGCCTCTGCCCGAAGTGCAAGAAAGAGCGCTTCGCTACCGAGGAAGAGAAAGAGACGATGGGCATTCCTGCAGGAGCAGGCGATGTTGTTCTCTACGATCCGGTTGGCTGCACCAACTGCAACAAGGGTTACAAAGGTCGAATCGGTGTTTACGAGATCATGGAGATCTCGCCGAGACTGAAGAAGATCATTTCCCACAAGGAAGATTCCGAAGTGCTTAAGAAGGCCGCTCTTGAAGAGGGCATGAGCACACTCCGCATGAGTTCCGTGCGCTGCTGCCTGCAGGGAATCACATCCTATTCCGAGATGCTGCGAGTTTCCTTCGAAGAGTAATGCTCACGGATGGGGGAACTGCCGGAGCCCGAACGGGCAGGCAGCATGAAAGCGAATATATTACAGGAAAGGAACTGTTGCTTGTATGAGAGAATTGGATGAGATCCTCCAGGAGGCCGTTGACCGACACGCATCCGATATACATATTACGGCCGGTCGCCCGGTCATTTTCCGAATCGACGGTGATCTGAGACCGCTCGACGGCGACAAGCTTACACCGGAGCAGATTGAAGAATTGGTCGTACCGCTCTTCGCGGACAACGATCGTCTGGTAGAGACCATGGAGAAGACCGGTGAGATCGACTTCGCTCACTCACTGTACGGACGCGGACGTTTCCGTGTTAACGTCTTCAAACAGCGCGGAACGCTGGCAATGGTCATGCGACTCCTTCCGTTTAAGATCCCGGCACCGAGAGAGCTCGGTCTTCCGGCGTCCGTGCAGGAGTTGTGCCAGAGAAAGAGAGGACTCGTTCTGGTAACCGGAGCAACCGGTTCCGGTAAGTCCACAACATTGGCGTCGCTGATCAACATGATCAATAAGACATACAGCAAGCACATCATCACACTGGAGGACCCGATCGAGTATCTGCATCGGCATGAGAAATCCATCGTCAACCAGCGTGAGATCGGTGATGATACCGAGAGCTACGCGGGAGCTCTTAGAGCAGCCCTCCGTGAAGACCCCGATGTTATCCTCGTCGGTGAGATGCGTGACCTGGAGACGATCCAGACCGCCATCACCGCTGCTGAGACCGGTCACTTGGTTTTCTCCACGTTGCATACCAACAGTGCGGCAGATACCATCAACCGTGTTATCGACGTTTTCCCGCCTCATCAGCAGCAGCAGATCCGAGTTCAGCTTGCCAGCGTTATCGAGTGCGTTATCTCGCAGCAGTTGCTGCCGATCCAGACCGGCTCCGGCCGTGTGGCTGCATTCGAGGTCATGATGGGAACGAGCGCTGTTCGTAACCTGATCCGTGAAGGTAAAGCATTCCAGATTCCTTCGATGATCCAGACCAGTAAGAAGCAGGGCATGCAGTCCATGGACGATGCTTTGTACAACCTTTACATCGGCGGTCTGATCAGCGCTGAGAACTGCTTGAACTACGCACAGGATGCAATCGGTATGAGCAGAAAGGTAACATTCTAAGACTACGTCCCGCGAGGCTTCGTCCCCACGGTTCAATAACAAACGGAGGTTGTGAATGGCTACATATCAATACAGAGCCGTTGACAAGTACGGTAGGGAGAAGAAAGGCAGCATTGAAGCCACGACTCCGGACCGCGCAGCGTCAATGCTGAAAGGCGAAGGTCTTCTGCCGGTAAAGGTAACCGAGCAGAGCATCTTCCAGAAGGATATCAATCTCGGTGGTTCTAAAGTCAGCAACCGAGAGCTCGCCGTCTTCTGCCGGCAGTTCGTGAGTATCATCAACGCCGGCGTGCCGATCATCGACGCACTCGGCATGATGGAAGAGCAGACGGAGAACAAGCAGTTCAAGAAAGCAATCGGCGAAGTTCGCACGAGTGTTGCGAAAGGTGAAACCCTCGGAAACTCGATGCGCGCCCGCACAGACGTCTTCCCTTCGATGTTGATCAACATGGTTGACGCCGGTGAGGCTTCCGGTAGTATCGACGTATCCCTTGACCGAATGGCTACTCAGTTTGAGAAGGACGCTTACCTGTCCGGTCTGGTCAAGAAGGCAATGGTTTACCCGATCGTCGTCCTTTGCGTAGCAATCGGCGTATGTATCGTGCTCCTGGTAAAGGTAGTTCCTACTTTCATGGAGATGTTCGAGGATATGGACATCGACATGCCGGGAATCACCACGTTCGTCATGAACGCCAGTGATTGGCTGAAGCGAAACTGGTTTATCGCTTTGGCGGTGATCCTGGTAATCGCGATAGGTATAAAGATATTCATGTCATCGCGAACCGGAACGATCTTCTTCGCCACCTTGGCGATCAAACTTCCGGCAATCAAGAACTTTACGATCAAGTCCAGCTCTTCGAGACTGGCACGTACCCTCAGTACTCTGACGGCGTCCGGCATCTCGATGATCGATTCGCTGGATATCACGGCGAAGACCATGAGCAACTATCTCTTCCGTGAGGCAGTGTTCGAGTGTAAGGAAGAGGTTAAGAAGGGTGTTCCGCTTTCCGAGCCTCTCAAGAGATGCGGTTTGTTCCCTCCGATGGTTATCCACATGACCAAGATCGGTGAGGAAACCGGTGACTTGGAAGCCATGCTCACGAAGATGGCCGACTATTACGACGAAGAGGTTGAGGCCGCTACGCAGGCACTCATGGCAGCTCTTGAGCCTATGATCATCCTCTTCATGGCCGGTGTCTGCGGCGTTATCATCGGCGCTGTTATCGCTCCGATGGGTGCGTTGTACGACGGTCTCGACAACCTGTAATTCCGGTTGCGGCCAGCTAAATTGAATTAAGCGCCCGTTGATATAGGGCGGCGGGTGTTTAAGAATAAAAAATATTATATGAAAAGATGAAAAGGAGAACACAGTTATGAAGAAGAATCAGGGTTTTTCCCTCGTTGAGTTGATCGTTGTTGTTGCCATCATGGCAATCCTTATCGGTGTGCTTGCACCTGCTTACCTGAGATATGTTGAGAAGTCCCGTAAGTCTACGGACGTTTCCGCTATCGATGAGATGATCGGTGCTGCAGACAAGGTTGCTGTTGATCCTGAGCTTGAAGTTCCTTCGGGCGCTAAGTTCACCATCTCCATCAACGGTGGTACCGCTAGCATTTCCTATGCTACTTCTGCAGCTACTGCAGCTTCCGTTGTAACGGATGAGTGGAAGGCACTTGCTAACATGAAGACGGCTGACTACACCATCAAGTCCTCCGCTTGGAGCACTGGTGATGGTAGCTTCGTTGGTACTGTTGGTGATGACGGTGACGTTACTTGGGGCCACGGCGGTACTGTTGCTAACGATATGTGCAGCTTCTCGAGCGCTCTTGCTAAGAAAGCTGGATCGTGATTGTCTTGATGCAGACAACTGAACAATTACCGATTAATTGTGAAGAAGTAACAAGTTAGTTATTAGTTATGCTTGGTAATCCCTATAGGGTGGCGCGAAAGCGCCACCCTGCCAAACGCATAACGGATTGAGCGGTGATCAATGAATTACACCAGAGGAGAGAAAGACCAAGGGTTTTCCCTTGTCGAACTAGTTATTGTCATAACAATAATGGCGATACTGATCGGCGTCTTGGCACCGGCATATCTCCGGTATATCGAGAAGTCGAGAAAGCAAACAGACGAGACCGCAGCCGGCGAGATACAGCACGCTGCGGAAATTGTTGTCTTATCCGGAACCTATCAATTGACGGACAATCAGGTGCTTGTGACATACAGCAGCGCCGGGGTTCAGGTCACGGCCTCAAATGCCGCGACGGTGCTTGAAACAGAGTTGGAAGCATTGTTCGGCGGAGATCTGACAAAGGTGGTTCCGGTATCCAATACGTATAAAGCAAAGACGTATACCATTACAATTCATGAGGATCCGACGGGCGGAGACATTCCGACGATTTCCGGAGCCTGGAATTGATGATGAAATTGATCGGGAGCGTGGATAGAGACAGATGGATATCTTTTTGTATATTGTAATGTTCCTTTTCGGAATCGTGATCGGAAGCTTCCTGAATGTGTGTATCTTCCGAATTCCGAAGGGAGAGAGTCTATCTGCGAAACGGTCACATTGCATGAGCTGCGGATATCAGCTTCGATGGTATGATCTGATTCCGCTGTTCAGTTGGATTGCCCTTCGTGGGCATTGTCGTCGTTGTCACGAGAAGATTTCGGCACAATATCCGATTATCGAGGCGCTGACCGGCGTGTTATTTGTGGTAATTCCGTTGTGCTGCGGGGGCATTGGTGTTGAGAGCATTATTTTTTGCTTTGCGGCATCTGCGCTCCTCGCGCTCAGCGTGATAGATTTTCGTACGTATATCATTCCGATCGGATTTAACATTTTCATCCTTGCTCTCGGGATTTTCCGAATTCTGTACAGAGTTCTGGTCGAGGGTGACGGTGTTAAGGCGATCTTGCCGTATATCATCGGAATGTTTGTGGTGAGTGTTCCGCTTGGGTTGTTGTGGTTTCTGTCGAAGGGCAGAGCCATCGGCGGCGGAGATGTGAAATTAATGGGTGCAGCCGGATTGTTGATCGGATGGAAATTGATCATCTTGGCGCTCATATTGGGATGTATTCTCGGGTCGGTGATCCATCTGATCCGGATGAAGATCTCGAAGGCAGGAAGGGTTCTGGCTATGGGACCGTATCTGTCTGCCGGAATATTGATCGCGATCCTCTGCGGGACGCAGTTGATCGGTTGGTATCTCGGTTTGCTCGGAATGTAAGCGGGGAGAGTTGCGCGGGAGGAGTAGACGCGCAGTATATGAAGCGGAAAACAGTTGAGATTTGCTGAGACATTCTTTCAGTTAATTATATACTAACAAGGAAGGACGAACGAAGAACGGATTCGTTCGAAAGGGAGGCAAAAAGTATGGCTAAGAAAGTGCTGTCAATGGAGATCGGGCAGGCCACGACAAGAGTCATTGAGATCGACTATCTGTCGAAGAGTCCGAAGATCTATCAGGCGTTCAGCCTGGAGACTCCGAGAGACATGGTTCAGGATGGCGTTATCTCTCGTAACGAGGATTTCATCATCAATCTGAAAGCCGAGCTTCGAAAGAGGGAGATCAAGACAACCGATGTCGTGTTCACCGTTTCTTCGAGCCGTATCGCAAACCGTGAGGCGCGTATTCCGCAGGTTAAGGAGAACAAGATTCTTCCGTTGATCACTGCGAACGCAGCGGAGTATTTCCCGGTGGATATGAACCAGTATCACCTGGTGTACAGCATCCTCGGAAAAGTAGACACGAAGGAGGAAAAGCAGTACCGTCTGTCTCTCTTGGCAGTGCCGAACGATGTAACGACATCGTATCTGGATCTTGCACATTCGTTGCAGATGCACATCAAGGCCATTGACTATGTCGGTAACAGCATCTATCAGGTTGTGCGCCAGGATTTCCAGCGCGGAACCAACGCTGTTATCAAGATTGACGAGCACAGCTCTCTGGTTACGATCGTTAAGGACGGCGAGATCGTGTTGCAGCGTTCCGTTGCGCACGGCGTTAACGCTGTCATCGAGAACATGATGGAGCTCGATGTATACGGCGAGAACCTTGATTACTACGGAGCGACCAGAGCGTTCATGACGAACCGTTGCATCCGTCGCTACCTGAACGTCGATGTGGACTATCAGGAGCCGGAAGATACTTCGGACGAGATCATGATGTCCCGTATCATGTTGACAGAGAACCTTCGCTACCTCATCGGTAACGTAGGTCGTATTCTGGAGTACTATGTATCCCGTAACGACAACCAGCCTATCGACAGCATTGAGCTTGTCGGTGTCGGTGCTGATTTCCAGGGATTGGACGAATTGCTCAGCAATGAGCTCGGTTACACCGTACATAACTATGACGGTTTGAACCAGATCAAGATCGTCAGCACGGGTTACAGCGATGTGACGATGCATGTGCTGGCTGCCTGCATCGGTGCGGCGATCAAGCCTTTGCAGCTCCTGTCTCCGGATCTTCTCAAGGGTGAGAAGCAGCAGTCCTTGATCATTCCGTTCGCGATCATGGTTGCCTGCCTCGCGATCGCTCTTGCGTTGTTCCTGATCAGCCAGATTCAGGTGAACAACAAGAAGAAAGAGCTCGAGAAGGTTGAGGAGCAGAAGAAGAAAGATCAGTATCTTCAGAAAGCAAAGACCAAGTACGAGAAGTCGAAGGATACTTACAATACGGTTATCAAGTACAACGGTCTTGAGGCAGATTTCAATAATCGTCTGGTAGAGTTCATCGAAGAGTGCGAGAAGAAGATGCCGCAGAACTTCCAGGTCGGCGTACTTGAGGCGGTGGATGATTCCATCAAGTTGACAGTTTCCTGCGCTACGAAGGATGAGCTTGAAAATATCGTTCAGGCGTTGTACAACTTTGATACCGTGACGGTAGTGGATATCGGTAATGTTCGTGAGTACATCTATGTTGAGGAAGAGCCGATTCTTCCGGAAGGCGCTACTCCGACTCCGACTCCTTCCGAGCCGTCGCCGACCCCGACCGAGGGTCCGACCCCGACTCCGCTCTGGGTATGTTCCTGTGAGATTCTTGTGATTTACAATGATGCCGGCGGTCGTTTCCAGGGTGCCGTAATTCCGACACCGACTCCGACGCCTGCACCGACAAAGGCAGCAGCAGCGGCTACTCCGACTGCAGCAGCGAACTAAGGGGGTGAGCAGAGATGAAAGTATCAAAAAGAGATATCAGTATTGTAATGATTCTGCTCGGCGCCATCGCTCTGTTCTGCGTTTATCAATTCTATTACCGTGATAAGCAGTCTGAAGTAGAAAAGTTACAGAAGAATATTAACTCCATCCAGTCGGAACTGGATGTGCTCCACAAGATCGATGAGCAGAAGATCAACACGGAGATCAACGGCTTCAGAGACGAAATGATCGCCATGGTTAAGAGATATCCGATGCTGTATCGTTTCGATGATGAGGTTATCTATCTGAACAACCTCGAAAAGAATAAGACGTACGGGGTAAAGTTCTACGAGTACCTTATGACGAAGTCGACGGAGACGAACAGTTACCGTGGTACATTCGACGAGAAATCCGTTAACTACGTGAGCAGTCAGGCAGGCATTAAGGCTTTGTTCTATACAGAGACGTACGAAGGATGCAAGAAGCTGATCAACGCAATTTATGCGGATAAAAATCCGAAGAACCTTCAGCTTGTAAAGCTTACCTTTGACCGGTTTACCGGTGAGATCAAGGGCGAACTTGATTTCCGTATGTATGGTGTGACGGATTATGCTTCCGTTGGTGAAGGTGTGGATACCAACGCACCGTACAAGGAAACCAAAGCAACGAAAGAAGGCGTTGTTATCGGTGTAGGCGACATCGAGAGCCGCTGCATCTTCGGACCTACGGCATCTCCGATTCCTACGCTTGAGCTTTTGGAAGAGCCGACCCCGGCACGATAAATAATTGAGCATACCCGTTTCGCTTTCAGCTGCGGAAAGCGAAACGGCGTTGCTATAGATGTACCGTCCGATATTCGGACATGAGGAGAAGCAAGAGAGGCGCAGAGGTGTCCGGAAACGGACAGGTTGAATACCGGAAAGGATGATGTATAGAAGATGAGAGAGGCAAGCAGAAAGAAGAATTCCGGTTTTACGCTGGTTGAGGTACTCATAGCGGTCGCGATATTGGCGGTTGTTTCGATACCGATCATTCAGTCGTTTGTTTCGGTTGCGCAGGTAAACGGCAAGTCGAGAAGAAAGTTGTCCGCGACGACGGTGGCTGAGAGTGTCATGGAGTCCTGCAAGGGAATGACCATGACGGAATTTGCCGCACAGTGCGATTACTTCGGCTCGGCTACAGTTACAGTGCCGTTTAAGATTATTGCCGGTGATATTGAGAACGGAACGGCATTCGGCGGTTACGCCGCTGAGCTGATGGCAAGTCCGTCCGGTACGTATTCGCAGATTACGTCTGTCGCACAGTACACGGCGGACAGAGACGGCGCAGGTTTTAAGTTCCGGAAGAAGACAGGCGATAAGTACATTTTCTGGATCAGCGAGATTGAGATGGGCGGTGGCTATTTTGATGCCGTTGTGACATATCAATTGAATACGTCCCGAAGCAAAGGAACGGTGACCTACGGAGGAACAACGTACAATGTTGCAACAGAGTTGACCAATAAGGGAATGCGCACATTGCGGTATTACGATGTTACCATCGACGTATATCGTTCGCAGGGCGCATTGTCAACGACGGTTTCTTATGATCCGATCGTAACCTTAACCGGATCGATCACGGATTACAATGATTATTAAGAAAGGAGACGATGTTTATGCGTGAAGGAAGATCAAGGGATGACCGCGGTATAGCTTTGATCAGTGTTATGATCTGTATCATGCTCTGCTTCTTGCTGTCGGCCACCATCATGCGAGTGTCTTACCTTTCCTACCTGCAGAAGAGCATCGGTAAGGAGACAACCAAGACCTTCTACGAGAATGAAACTTATGTAGATGACCTTAAGCTGGGTATTCAGACAATGGTTGTACAGGCTGCGAATTCGGTTACAACTTCCGATGCAAACCCTTCGCAGACATTTGTTAACACGATAACGGGAGCGTTCGGATCCACGAAGAGTGATATCGAGAGCCGTCTGTCGAGTTTCCTTAATGCGGATACCGGTATCAAGAGTATTCAGGTTCTCGGAGACGGTACGGATTATATTAAACTGGAAAACGGCGGCAAGGAGGTCGTGATCAAGAACGTAGAGCTTGATTATGAAGACCCGGTGACGCATTACATTTCCAAGATTCAGACCGACATTCGAATTCGTGCTCCGTATTATCAGACGGAGATTACAACGACGGAGACGGGCGGCCGCGGTTATTCTGTAGTTGCAGCCAACGGAGCCATCATCGGAACCGGCGCCGGAAGAGGAAACCTGCAGCAGGGTGGTGATCTCTATTTCGGCTATCGCGCGGGGACGGCAACGGCAGTGAAGGTTGGTGATGATTGGGTTGTTGATCACGCTACCGCAGCTGAAATCAGCAACGGTATGTTGTATTGGTTGACAGGTGATGCCGTTATATATAACGGAGATATTATTCTGGATGCTTCTACGCTGATGTTTACCGGCGGTACGTTAACCATAAGAGGAACGATCACACTGAAGAACAAGTCGCATCTTGTGCTCGGATCCGGAAGTAAGATCGTATGTAGAGATATTGTTGTTGATGGCAAATCGGCAGCATCCGGAACATATGAGTTTGCTGATAACGGCGGTGAGATTACCGGACCTCCGGTGGACTTCAACGGCGAAAACAGCGCTCGTACAACCTGGTTCGGAAAGGCTTCCTCCATTGATGTTTATACCGGAAACGGTAACCCCGGAAACGGCAAGACACACAAGAAGGCTTCGAGCAGTGATATTACGTTCCAGAGCGACCTTCGTCCGGTGACGAATGTTAACGCGAGCGGTAATCCGCTGAGCTCTAAGAGTGCGATTGAAGGAACCGGTGAGCAGTACGACAAGGTGTTTTATGATATCGTTGATGTCGCATATATGAAGGCAATCACCGACTTCAGCAATAAGACGCAAAAAGGTTATATCAATTCCTACACGGCAGAGAATTCCGACGATACCGGAAAGTGGTCGAATTTCCAGGGATATACGGCGAATACAACCGAGTTCCCGACCATAGAAGGAAAGAAGATCGGCGTAAACTTCGGTAATAACATTCAGACGATCAACAATGAGTTCGGTTACTTCATGATCAACTGGTCGACAGGCACGCAGAAGATCGGTACATTGAATATCAACAATGCTATGCAGACGGTATTCTACGGAATGTTGTTTGCTCGCGGTTCGATGGAGATGGTTATCCAGAATCCGAAACTCGGAATCGGAACCTCGTTTGTTGATTACTATGACGGTGATGTTGATAAGGCAAAACGTGTTCTGAAGTATTTGGGGCGCAGCATTACAACGGATTCGGGCATCAACCAGGATACGTCTCAAGCATCACAGCTGGTACGTGAAAAGAATTGTCTTAACAATATGTTCCGCAACGGTATTCTTTCGCTTCTCGGCGATGGCGCTACAACAACGCATGAGTCCGTTGAGACGACAGTTGATATTGTCAGAAATGCCAGCCTTGACTCAGTAACATTTGAGAACTGGCAGAAGAAGTGATGAGGTTAGCAGTATTACACGACAGACAATGAGCAAAGTTGCGCAGGGCGTCGAGAAGATCGGCGCCCGGCGCAGAGAGAGAGGATATTATATGAAAAAAAACCAAGGTATGTCATTGGTCGAGCTTATTGTCGTAATCGGTATCATGGGTGTGGTTGTCGGCCTTGTGGGAATTAGTTTCGCGGTAGTGACCAGACAGCGGGTCAGTTCCGCAGCAACAGATGTCAAAGGCCAATTGCAGACGGCACAGACGATTGCGATGAGCAGGGACGACTGTTACGTTGAGGTTCGAAGAAATGCGAGCGGTGAAGTCGTGTTCACAACGTATTCTTCCGCAACGAAAAAGTTGGACACGTACACCGTTGACAGCAAGATTCAGGTGAAGCTTCAGATCGGATCGGCAATATACAATCTGAAGAGCGACACCGGGACTTTTGTAATATCATATCAGCGCGAGTCCGGTTCGATGAAGGATACCACGAGAAACGGGACGTACATGGGTGTGTTGCGTCGAATTGAATTTACGGATGGAAAAAAGACGTCCATTCTCAATGTCAACAAAGTAACCGGTAAAGTATCATTTGAATAAGGGGGACCTGATATGAACGAGAACGTAGTAAAAAAGAATCAGGGTTTATCCCTTGTTGAATTGTTGGTTTCCGTAGTTATTCTGGCGATTGCTCTTTCGGGAATTATGGCGATAATCAACTTAGCGTCCAAATACTATTCCCATTCGAGCAAAGAGGTTGAGATTCAGTCGGAGCTCCAGACGACCTTTGCAATTGTAAGTAATATGATCGTGGATGCGGATGTTGATGTAAGTTACGCACCGGCAACGAATGCAGGTGTCGCCCGCATCATTAACGACACAAAAGCTTATCTTGTCGGATGGAAAAACGGAAAATTGTACGTTCGAGACAATGTCGATGTTTCTTCGGCAACGACCCGAGCAGCTAAGATTGCAGCGGCAGCATCGCAGGATCCGTACTACAGCTCTGCCTACGTGCTTTCGGATCATGTCGAATATTTCTCTATTGATACATCCGGATATGATCAGGGGTATGTAACGCTGGCGATGCATTTGAAATACGGGAACCGCGAGGCTAGAATGTCGCGCAATGTGTTCCTGCGCAACTCGGAGAACAGTTATCAGAATATCATCAGTCAGTGTGATCTGACAAGAACAGCGTCCTCTAGTACGCTGTCGACGGTTGTCAAACAGAATACGGGAAGCGCGATTCCGGCGAACACAAAGCTTACAGTCAACGCTCGTTTGGCAGTAGCC
Source organism: Lachnospiraceae bacterium (assembly GCA_017441265.1). GTDB lineage: Bacteria > Bacillota > Clostridia > Lachnospirales > Lachnospiraceae > ISDg. The sequence continues at coordinate 50,740 of JAFRYE010000055.1, forward strand.
ACCGGTACGTTGACTGCAGCGGGTATTACGGTTTCCTCCACGAATGGCACGTTTGTTGTGAAAGCATACAATCAGATTACCGGTTTGCTGACAATCTCCGGAACAACTGCTTCGGAATGGGCCGACGGGGCAACGGTAACGTTTTCGTTGACGGTTGATGACTCAACGGTTCATCTGACGGCCGACAAATGCTACATGACAGGTATCGGCAGATAAGAGGTTTGTTTTAGAAAGTATCCGATTGACTGCCTATTTGGCAGTCAATCGTCAGTTTTCCCCAATTTTTTGGTTTTTCGGATGTATTTTCGGCGGTTTTGATGGGAACTTATATTTGACTTTTGGTTCACGAGAGAATAATATAGAGACAGGATAGAATCGCAGGCACTCTGTGTGCAAACAATATATGACAAAGGGGATGTTACGTATGAAACGGAAAAACGCAGGCCTTTCTACGGTAGAGATCATCGTTGCGGCCGTAATTGTCGTTGCCGTCGTCGTGGGCGTTCTGATCGCTGTTCGCATGAGCAACAAGGGACCTACTACGGATACGAGCGCAACGGAGGCTAAGACGATCGCGACGAATTTGATCAACAAGCTTTCGGACAATATCAAGTCCGCGGATCTTGATATCAAATCGAGTGACAACTTTATTCGTCTGGTCGGATCCGCCAGATATCAGGTATACTATTTGGATACGGCAACCAACAAGGTATATTTTACTGAGCGTGAGACTTCCGAACTCGGGAAAAATGAAGACGATATTCGTAAAATCGCTGAGAAAAAGACGTTCACGACCGGTGAAATGACGCAGATCGCAGAGAATGTCAAGACGTGTATTGTTGAGCTGATTGACAAAGAAAAGGCGGAAGGTAAAGCGAAGATCACGGTTCGTGCAATCGTCGGAGATGCCAACAATGTGGAGAATGCGGAAGTTCCGCTGAACGCGAATCTGCTGATGTATTTTGCAGACCAAGCCGGCAAAGAGCTTGTTCTCCCGACTCCTACATTTACGCCTACTCCTTCGCCTTCGCCGGAACCGGCAACACCTACGCCTACGACGAAGACAGAAGATCCTACGAAGGCACCTACGGATGCTCCGACTGAGCCTCCGACCCCGACGCCTACGCCGAAGGAATGGGTTCATGAAGTAACGAGCAAGACTTCGAATCCGCAGGGCAATACCTACGATCTGATCATTAATCAGATGGTTCTTTACAACACCTACAAGGATGTTAAGCTGGTCGTTAAGGTTCGGCCGCAGTCTGAGAATACCGGCTTTGAGGAAGGCATGGTAATCGGTGGTATCGGCTTTGACAGCGCGGCTATCGTTGACCAGTACCAATTCAAGCTTCGTGCCGAGGATGAGGGCAAAGAAGAGTTCACGTTCGAGTATGACTGGGCAGAGCTCGGCGCACTGGCTAAGCAGCTTAATCTCAAGAAGTTTACGTTCCGTATTCTGGACAGCACCGGCTATTCGCTGGCGGGTGTAGATATTGATTACTGGAAGTAATCTCGGAACAAAATCGACAGAGAATTTAATCGCTCCCGACGGGTTTCCGCCGGGAGCGGTTTTTATAGAACTCGGAAGGGGAGAACGGGAGAGGGTTTTCAGGCGCAAAGACCGTAAAATCAGTATTTTCGGTTGACAGAACACAGCAAAATCGGTATACTTATTGTGCCGTGCAGCCGGGGAGATAGCGGTGCCCTGTACCTGCAATCCGCTACAGCAGGGGTGATGATGTGCCGAGGGGCGTCCGATTTGGAGCTGCCCGTAGTAAGTGACGTTGAAGTTTGGGTCTCGCGCAATGGGAATTTGCGAACCGTGTCAGGGTAGGAATACAGCAGCACTAAACAAACACTCTCATGTGCCGCGAGGAAGCCTGGGCCGAGTCAACTGCTATGGTAACGTCCGGAAAGGCGTTTCGACGCACTTCGCACGGCTTTTGTGTTTCATTTTACGCCTTTGATGAGAGGAGTGTATCATGTTACTGACGACGTCGGCTAAGGTCAATGCGGTGAAGAGTCTGATGCGAGAGAAGAAGTACTCGGAAGCTTTGGAGATTGCTGAGAAGATCAATCCCGAGAAAGTGACTTCGCTCTATGATCTGTCTGCCATTGCGGAAGTGTACATGCGGAAAGGCCGCATGCAGGAAGCGCACGACCTGTATGTCGAGATGTACGGTCGTAACAAGACGCACAAAGTCATGACAGGCCTGATCGAAATCTGCCTCAAGATGAAGGAGCCGAAGGAAGCGGAAGGGTATCTGCGCGAGTTTCGCCAGATGGAGCCCAACAACCCCGAGCGTTTGATCTACCGCTACCGTGTGGACTGCATGCTGGGCAAAGGGCCGGAATATCTCATCAAGAGCCTTGCAAAACTGAAGAATGAAGAGTATACGGACGTCTGGGCACTGGAACTTGCCAAGGCGTATTACAATAACAATGACAGAGAGGCGTGCGCGCGCGAGTGCCACCAGATCTTGAAGTATTTTCCGGATGCGGAGGCGGCGAAGAAGGCAAAGATTCTGCTTGATGCCTGCGAGGTTCGGGAGGAGCCCGAGGCACCTGCTTCGGTGGCTGTGACCGCGGAGAAGGTTGACACGACGGAGATGGCTCAGGTGTTGCAGGATGACGTGACCGCCATGCTTGAGGAAAATGCCGCTGCCGAGGCGGTTGCCAACGAGGTTGTCGACGAGAAGGCGATCGCAAAGGCATCTGCGCCTCATCCGGAGCCGTATTTGCGCACGATCGAGTTTACGGCGATCCACAAGCCGGCCGGCGAAGACCGCTCCCTATACGGAGCGGAAACAAAAGCCGCGGTGGAGACCGAGGAGGCCCCGAAGGGTGCTCACAGCGATTTCGTGCTCCCGGAGGAGTTAGTCGGAAAGATTGACCGCG
>JAFRYE010000056.1 GCA_017441265.1 Lachnospiraceae bacterium
CATCGAGCATCCGAGAGACAAGGGAAAGAACTACGGCGAGTGGCTGGCTGAAAAGGAGGGAAGACCAACGCTCCGGAGCGTGATCCGGGAAGCCATTGACGTGGCGATCAAAGGGTCTGTATCCCAACAGCAGTTTCTCTCCGCAATGGACGAGATGGGCTTCATCATCGACCAGCACGGGAAACACCCAAAGATCAAGCAGGTCGGCAACGAGCGTTTTGTCCGCTTCGATTCTCTCGGACCCGGCTACTCGGTCAACGAGATCATCGAGCGCATTTATAACAATGAAGAAATCGAGTACCCGGACATCCCGCGACAGGAGTCGCCGTGGCAGATCTTCGAGGACGAGGACAGGCCCGTCGAGAAGATGGACTACGTCGCCGTCAACCGCTGTTACTTCAAAGCTTTGACGATCACGCACAAAAGACCTTCGACCAACAGACGGATGTACTTTCTCATACGGCAGGATCATAGCGCCATGCGCGTCTATCAGGATCAGCTCAACCTTGTGACGGAGCATCATCTGACGAGTGAAGCGGAGGTCAAGGCGTATAAGGTCAAGGCGATGAGTGACATCGACTCGCTGACCGAAACGCGGCGCGATCTTCGCAACGAGCTGAAACGGGTACAGCGGCTTGCCGAGCCGGACAGAACGATCATGATAAGCAAAGTCAAAATGGCGATCACGCAATGTACGGTTTCGCTCTCCAAGCTCCGCCGCGAGGTCACTTCCTGCGACGAGGTACTGGAGCGGATCGACAGAATGCGTGAGAACCTTTTGAGGATCGAGCAGGGCAGGTTCAGAGGCAAGGAGCAACCCGCGCGGTTCTCACCCGACAAAAATAAACAGACAGAACAAATCGTTAGGACGAAATCTCAGAGAGAGGAGGTTAGGAAGAAATGAACACATCAGCGGACGCTGCGGATCAAGTCGTAAGGATGAGTTTGAACGGAGCGGAATTTGCACTCAAGGTCACGGGCAAGGGCTCCATCGAAGCGGCAAAGCTGCTCACCAAAGCAATCATCGCCGCATCAAAGGAAACAAACAAAACCAAAGGCGCAATCCGACTGAACAATCTCATTCGTTCGGGCAGAAAGCTCGATATCGCCCGTATCCCCGATGCAGACCTCAAACAGTTCTGCACCGACGCGAAACATTACGGCATCCTTTATACCGTGCTGAAAAACAAAAATTCAAAAGACGGCGTGACCGAGATCATGTTCAAGTCGGACGACAGAGAGAAGTTCAATATGATCTTCTCCAAGCTCGGCAAAGACCCGGCGTATATGGCGCAGGTCAAGGAAGAGCTGACAAAGGAAGCGGAAGAACGGGCAAAGGATGCTCCGCCCGAACAGAGCCTTAGCGCAGACGCCTTCGTAGATAAGCTCATGGAGAAGCCGGAGGAAACCCGTTCCGAAAAAGAGGGCGTCCATAAGGCGGACCCTTCGACGGCTCGGACTTCAAGCTCCGGTCGATCCGAGCCTATTTCCGAAAGGCAAAGCAGCCTACAGGCGGACGTTTCTCCGGTGACGCATGATCCAAAGCCAAGAAAGTCGGTAAGGAAGGAGCTTGAGGAAATCAAAGCCGAAATGGAGCGGAACGCCAGAAATGACAGAAGCAGAACGCAGACAAAAACCATTCAGCACAAAGATCCCGGGAGAAAGAAAAAACTGAAAAGGAACAAAGAAAGGTAGGAATGTAATGAATACTTTTGACGATCTCTTCGTCAAGGACGAAGAAAAGAAGGACGGTAATAGTAATATATTACAGAAAGAAGACAAGCCGTTTGACAAAGACGCATGGGTCGAGAAGAAAAAGCAGGAGCGCGCCGACGCTTACGCTCTGATCGACGAGGGAACGGAAGAGATCACGCAGGACCCTGAGAATTTCCGCGACTATCTCAACGTGCAGGCACGCTTCGACCGCTACTCCGTTTCCAATGCGATTCTGATCGCATATCAGATGCACGAAGCTACGAAGCTTGCCGACTTCAGCACCTGGAAGAACGCCGGTGTGAATATCAGGAAAGGCGAGAGTGCTATCACGATGCTCGAACCGGGCAGCGAATATCAGAGAGAGGACGGAACAACCGGATTTTCGGTGAACGTCAAAAAAGTCTTCGATATTACGCAGACTGTTGACGGTGAGCCGATCAAGCCGAAGATTCCCGAACAGCGCACAGCGATCAAGGCACTAATCCAGTCCGCGCCCTGCGGAATCGAGATGAACAACGAGGCGACGAAGAACGTGACGGCGTTCTATTCTCCCGATAAGGATACGATCTATATCCGTCAGGGTATGAACGGAGACGATATCTTCCGCGCTCTCGCACAGGAAATTGCGGTGGCC
>JAFRYE010000014.1 GCA_017441265.1 Lachnospiraceae bacterium
AGTTCCGTACCGCCGGTTGTGTATACAGCTGGCGGTATTCTTATGCCGCCGAATAGTAGTGGTCATGATACTCGGCAGGCGTCATCAAATGAAGATTCCGCTGGATTCGTCTGGTGTTATAGTAGTGGATATACTCCTCGATAGCAGTGATCAGGTCCTCCTTGGCGGTAAATCGCCTTCCATAGTACTTCTCGCGCTTCAGGATTCCCCAGAAGCCCTCCATTGGTCCGTTATCAATGCAGTGAGCAACCCTGGACATGCTCTGCTTCATGTGGTGCTTCTTCAATTTCGAGCAGAACTGTCTGCCCGTATACTGGAATCCCCTGTCACTATGAAACAGTGGATGAGCGTCCGGCTCCAGCTCCACAGCGGTATCAAAGGTGTTCATGACCAACGGATTGTCATTATGGTCTCCAATCACGTAGGATACAATTCTGCGGTCATAGAGATCCAGGATGGCACTCAAATATACCTTGTGAACCTCGATCCCGATGTAATACTTGAACTCCGTCACATCGGTGAGCCATTTTTCGTTTGGTGCGTCAGCATGAAAATCCCGGTTAAGATAGTTCCTTGCGATGTATGCAGGATCGTTGCTGCTTTTGGTACAGCTCTTAGGTTTCCATTTGATCGTAGATTGGATCTGTTCCTTTCGGCAGATCCTCAAGATCCGTTTATCATTGACATCAACTTTGTGGTGCCTGTCCAACTCATCCCGTATTCTGCGGTATCCCATATCCGGATGCTCTTCATGGATGGATCTTACTTTTTCTGCGATCTCCTGGTTTCGCCGTTCGCTGTAACTGATCGGATTTTTCAGCCAACGGTAGTAAGCTGCGCGGGAAAGGTGCAGATACTCACAAAGTCTCTGTACGGGATAGTGTTTTTCTTCCGACAGCTCTTTGATCGCCTGATATTTGTACAGATGACGAGTCAGAGATAGCGACCTTTCATCTCTAACTCTCTGACTTTTTTTAACAGGTCATTCTCCATCTGAAGTTCTCGGTTTTTGCGTTCCAGTTCAGCGATCTTATCCCGAAGTTCTTCTTCCGGTGTCCTGGCTGGTTGGGAACCGGCACGCCGGCCTCGACGGTCTTCCAAGCCTGCTGATCCCATCTTCTCATAGCGCAATACCCAGTTGCGTACCTGCTGATAAGAACAGTTATACTTCAGTGCCATTGCACCATAGTTCTTATCATTGGCAAGGCATTCCTGTACGATAGCAAGGCGTTCTTCGGGCGTTGTCTGTCTGGCTTTTCTCATGTAGCTACCTCCTCCGCTTCCGCGTGGCTTGATCTCTCCATGAGTATTATACTCTTTTATCCAATTTCGCAACTGCGTTTCTGAACGAAGTTTGTATTTTTCGGTGATTTCTCTAAGAGAACCGTCTCCGCAAAGATACGACTTAATGGCGGCATATTTCAGTTCTACTGAATAATTCCTGTTATGCTTCTGATTGAGAAGTCCTATTGGACCGTCATTCTTATAGATGATAATCCATCGATTGAATGTGCCCCACGAGTCAGAGCCAGCCAGTCGTGCGGCTTCGGCTTTGCTTATTTCACCTGCTAAGTACCGTTCAACCAGCTTCACTTTGAGTGTGGGATCAATCTTACTTTTTCTTGTCATAGAAATACCCCCAAGTAGGTTTTATATTTCAGTGTCCTACTTGGGGGTAGCATATCAATTTGCCCGGCCTTTTGCAGATTTACTTTTTCTTTACTTTTGCTTAGCGATGTCTTGAATTCTGTCGATTATGATTAAGCCATAAACCGAAACGGAGGTAACACACATGAGTGAATTGATTCTGCAGACACATGATTTGCGGAAGGTTTACGGAGAACAGAACGCGGTAGACGGAATCGACCTGAAGGTCGAGCGGGGGTCGATCTACGGCTTGATCGGAAAAAACGGCGCGGGCAAGACAACGACGCTTAAGATGATCGGCGGGCTGAGCGCGCCGACGAGCGGAAGCTTCACCCTGTTCGGCAAGAGCGGCGCGGAGCTGGCGGATGTGAGAGGGCGCGTGAGCTGCCTGATCGAAGATCCGGGCCTGTTCGGAAACATGACCGCCTTTGAGAACCTGAAAGCCAAATGCCTTTACTACGGCATCAAGGGCGATGACTACATCACGAAGCTTTTGGAGCTCGTGGGGCTGGCGGATGTCGGTAAGAAGAAATCCAAGCATTTTTCGCTCGGTATGCGCCAAAGACTCGGCATTGCCCTGGCGATGGTCGGCGAGCCGGATCTGCTGGTCTTGGACGAGCCGATCAACGGCCTGGATCCCGAGGGTATCGTGGAAATCCGCGATATGCTCACCAGAGTCAGCAAGGAAAAAGGAATCACCATTTTGATCTCCAGCCACATTCTGGAGGAGCTTTCGAAGGTGGCGACACACTACGGGATCATGAGCAAGGGTCGGCTTGTGGAGCAGCTGACGGCCGAGGAACTGTCGGAAAAATGCAGCCTGAAGATTGAAGCGGTCGTGGACCGGCCGGAGCTTGCGAGCACGGTGCTGGACGGCTTGGGGATCACCAACTACAAGGTGACGGACCGCGAGACGATCAACATCATGGAGCATCTGGATGACGTTGCGCACATCAACCGCGAGCTGAATGCCGCAGGCGTTTTGGTAAGCAAGATCTGTGTCAACAATGAGAGCTTAGAGTCGTTCTTCCTGAACACGACAGCCGATTGAAAGGAAAATGGTGAGAGTTATGTTAAATATGATTCGTATGGAACTGTACCGCATGGTGCGGATGAAGAGCTTTTGGGTGATCATTTTCATTGTGGGCTTTATCAATCTGGTCACGGTTGCACTGAATGATATGGTGATGGAAACTCCGGAGTATCAGCAGGCGATTGAGGCATCGCAATCGATCCGGGAAGATGACGTAGTGGCAAACATCGGAATGGGCGTTTCGCTGACACCGAACGAAGACGGCAGCTACAACTTCCTCGAAATAATCTGCGGCGCGGCCAAAGGAATGGTGTGCGCGCTCTTTGTGGGAATCTTCACCGTTATCTTCGCAACGGCGGACTTTAATTCCGGCTATATCAAGAACTACGGCGGGGCCGTGAAGCATCGGTACCATATGGTGATCGCAAAAGGTATCGGCGTGATGGTGTACACGATCTTTTTCTTCGCGGTGTTCATTGCAAGTTCCACCGTCGGAGTGCTCATCTCCGATCATTCGCTGGTGTTTGAGTCGGGCAGCAAGATCTTCGAAGTATTGACCGTTCAGGCGTTTCTGCATATCGTGTTCGGCTGGGTGATCATGACGCTTTGCCTGATCGTGAGAAACAATCTGGTCAGCATGATCATTACGTCCTGCATCGCGCTGCATGTGTTTGCGGCGCTGTACAGCTTAGCGGACAAAGGCCTTAAGAAACTCGGTTGGAAGAAGGCGGCGATCTCGGATTACACGGTCAGCGGAAGGATCATGCAATACGGCACCGAAAGCAAGAATATACTTGTTTCTACTCTTGTAGTAGCAGCAGTGTTCATCGTGTTGTCGTTCGTGCTTGGCAGCTTGTGGACGACGAGGAAAGATCTCGTGTAAGTTTGGGATTTTTGTTTGCAGTCAGTCCGTTGTGAGGGTATAATAGAAACAGAGTAAAACGATACGAGCCGGGCAGTTTTTGCTCGGCTCGTGGCGATATTTTGAAAGTACGGGGAAGAGCTTATGGAGATCCTTTTGATCATTCTGACGATCGCGGTCGGCGTGGAATCGGCGTGGCTGTTGATCCTGTGGCGGCAGCATTTGGCGGTGTGTCGGCAGCTGCAGTTTATCCGGGAGAAGGATTCCTGCATGCGCGTGTCCGTCAATGCCGAGTGTCTCGGTGAGGTTCAGCTGGCGGGCGAGATCAACAAAACGCTGGACGACGTCCGGGACCGCAAGCGCGAGATGAGTGAGCGGGAAAAACTGATCGCGGACGCGTACGCCAATCTCTCGCATGACATTCGCACGCCTCTCACGTCCTTGGACGGCTATGTCCAGCTGCTGCGGGACGCCAAGACCGAGGAGGAGCGCGAACGGTACACGGCCGTCATCGGCGAGCGCATCGGGACACTGAAGGAGCTTTTGGAGGATCTCTTTACCTTCACCAAGTTGAAAAATGAAGCCTTCGAACTGGAGCTTTCCCCGCTTTCGCTCCGCTCCGTTGTCGCCGACACCGTGCTCTCGTATTACGACACGTGGAAGACTTCGGGCGTGGAGCCGGAGATCATGTTGACGGACGAGGTGCTTTCGATCGAGGGCAATGAGCTTGCGGTGAAACGCATTTTACAAAACATTACGAAAAATGCCGTTCTCCACGGAAAAAACAAGCTTACGGTCTTTTTGCATCGCATCGACGACGATGCGGAGATCGTGATCTCGAATCCGGTGGAACATCCGGAGGAGATCGAGGTCAGTCGCGTGTTCGAGCAGTTCTACACCGCGGACCGCTTCCACCGCCAGGCATCCAGCGGGTTGGGACTCGCGATCGCAAAGGAGTTCACGGAGCGCATGGGCGGAAAGATCGGCGCGTCGCTTGAGGAGGGCATTTTTGCCGTGACGATCCGGCTTCCGCTGACGAAAGAGTATCTCGCGGCGAGCAATGTTTCATCCATTTACGGGAGGTAGCGATCATGGAAATTATGACAACCAAATACAACCACATTTCGGGAACGGACGGTCTTGCGCTGTCGGTGCTCCGGACGGAGCCGGTCAACCCGGCGGACGTGTGCGGCGCCGCGATTTTGGTGCACGGCATGTGCGAGCACAAGGGGCGCTATGAGTACTTTATCAACTTCCTTGCGGAGCAGGGATACATTGTGACGATCTTTGACCTTCGGGGACACGGTGAGAGCGTGCTTTCGCCGGAGGACCTCGGGTATTTTTATGACGGCGGATACGAGGCGCTTCTTGCGGACATTCACGAGATGGTGCGGGCGTCGAAGGAGTATGCGGCGGAACGCACCGGCCGCGCGGACGTCCCGTTTGTGATGATCGCGCACAGCATGGGAACGCTGTGTGCGCGCTGCTACATTCGCGAGCACGACGATGAGCTTGACAAGCTGGTCCTGCTCGGTTGTCCGTCGAAGCCCGCGGGCATGTGGCCGGGGCTTCAGCTCGTGCGAGGGCTGATCGCCGTGCACGGCGGCCGCGAGCGCTCGAAGGTTGTCGATTTCATCGTCGGCAACGGATTTGACAAGCCGTTTGCCGCGGAGCATACGCCGCACGCCTGGACGAACTCCGACCCGGAGGAAGTTCGAATTTTCAACGAAGACCCGCTGTGCGGATATCAGTTCACCCTGAACGGGTACGAAAACCTGATTCGGATGACGATGCTCACGTACACCGACGGCGGCTATGCGATGAACAATCCGGAACTTCCGATCCGCTTCTTCTCAGGAGCGGAGGACCCCTGCGCGATCTCGAAGGAGAAACTTGCGGAGGCGATCAAACTCCTGCGCAAACAGGGCTACAAAAACACGAAGGGCAAGAGGTACCCGGGAATGCGCCACGAAATCCTGCGCGAGCCGGAGAAGGCGAAGGTTTGGGCGGATATACTGGCGTTTCTTAAGGAGTAGCATTTTCCGAATAAGTTGAGGATAAAAGTATGTTGGTGATCAAAAATCTTACGAAGATATACAAGGGGACGACGAAGGGAATCTCGAACATCTCCCTGCATGTGGAGAAGGGCGACATCTACGCATTTATCGGCCACAACGGCGCCGGAAAGACGACGCTTTTAAAGGCGATCACGGGGATTCATCCGTTTGATTCCGGCGAGGTGAAGATCGACGGGACCGATGTGTCCGCCGACCCGCTGGAGGTGAAAAGGAGAATAGCGTACGTTCCGGACAATCCGGACATCTACGAGTTCATGACGGGCATTCAGTATCTGAATTTTACGGCGGATGTCTTCGGCGTTTCGACGGCGGAGCGCGAGGAGCGCATCGCGCGCTATGCGGAGGAGTTTGAGATCGCCGGATCCCTCGGGGATCTGATCTCGGGCTACTCCCACGGAATGAAGCAGAAGCTGGTGCTGATCTCGGCGATGATCCATGAGCCGAAACTGCTGATCATGGACGAGCCGTTCGTCGGCCTCGACCCCAAGGCGGCGTTCCTTCTCAAGGAGCATATGCGGAAAATGACCGCCGGAGGCTGTGCCATCTTTTTCTCCACGCACGTTCTGGATGTGGCCGAGAAACTGTGCAACAAAGTGGCCATCATCAAGGAGGGACACCTGGTGACGTCGGGGCTGATGAGCGATGTCGTTAAGGAGACGTCTCTTGAGGATATCTTCCTGGAGACGGTATCGGATGCGAAATAGGGGGAGAGTATGAAACTGTTTTGTGCTTTCTTTATGGCGGAAATGCTGAATTTCGCCGGCATCAATGTCTACCGGTACACAACCAATCCGTCGGACCGGAAACGCCGCAAGGCTTTGATGTGGACCGTAGGGGTGCTGATCGTCATCGCGATCGCTTACCTTGCCGGCATGGCGTACGGCTACGAACGGTTCGGCATCGGACGCATCACGCCGATGGCCTTCCCGCTGATCGCGGTCGTTGTCGTGTTCGTCGTCGGTGCGCTGCGCGCCGGCGGGTGTCTGTACCGCACGAAGGACCGCGAGCTGCTGGCCTCGCTGCCGGTGGGGAGCCTTCCGATCGCGGCGGCGCGCCTTGCGAAGATGTATGTGATCGGCGCGCTGATCACCGCCGTTGTGCTGATCCCGCCGTTTGTATGCTACGGGATCTGTCATAATCCCGGAATTCTATTCTGGGTTTGCATCCCAGCGGAGGTTCTGATCCTGCCGATCCTGCCTGTCGCCCTGTCGGCGTGGGTCGGGATCGTATTCTGCGCAATCATTGCGAGAATGCGTCACAAGGTTTTAGCGGAAGTGCTGATCGCGCTGGTGCTTGTCTTCGGCATGTTCCTTGTGACGTCACAGTTCTCGGCCGGTTCATTTTCCGTGTCGATCTCGGAGCTGACGCACGGCGAGGACGGCGCGGAACTCTCGAAAGAGCAGATGAACGAGCGCATTGCCGAAAAGGCGAAAGAGGCCATCTCAAAGCTTGAGGAGACGGTGCCCGCGCTCACGACGTGGCGGTCGTTCTTCAGCGGGGAGAAACCTGTCGGGCTGTTGCTGTTCGGGCTCGCGTCCCTGGTGCTGCTCGGTCTCACGGCGCTCGCGATTGGACACAATCTCTTTGCCATCACCGGCAGATTGGCGCCGGTGGCATACCACCGGGAGTACAAACTCTCCGAACTGCAGTCGAGCTCGATGACGGAAGCGCTTGTTCGCAAGGAGGCAAAGCGGTATTTTGCGAGCGGCGTCTATGTGACCAACACCATCCTCGGACCGTTCTTCGTCGTGGCGATCGCAATCGCGCTTCTGTTTTTCGACCCGGCGAGTGTTCTGTCGAAACTGGGCAATCTGCCGATCGCAATGAATCCGACCGCTGCGGTGCCGTTTCTTCTCGCCGTACCGTTTTGCATGATGAGCATCACGGCGTCCTCGGTCTCGATGGAAGGGAAGAACTGGTGGATCGTTAAGAGTCTGCCGATCGCGTCGAAGGATGTCTGGAATGCGAAAATCTTGTTCAATCTGCTTGTGTTTGCTCCGTTTTATGCGGCCTCGGAAGTGATCCTTCTCTTCGCCGATGCGAGGTTCGGAGTGGCGGGGCGGCTGTGGGTCATGGCGGTTCCGTTGGTGTACGCCGCATTCTCCGCGGTGTTTGGGTTGTTCCTCAACATCCGGTTCCCGAAGTTTTGCTGGGAGACCGAGACGGAGGTCGTGAAGCAGAGCGCGGCGGTGGGATTGAGCCTGCTTGCGGTGTTTGCGGCAATCCTTCCGGGGGCGGCGGTGCTGATCGTCCCGGAGGCGTATTCGAGCCTTGCGACAGCTGCGATCGTTGTGGTATTATGCTTTGTGACGGCGCTTTTGTACAAGACGATCTGCGCCGTGGAGCTTCGGAATTTGGGTGATTGATCGGGGGGCTTTTATGGCAATAAAATGGGATGTCCGCCCGGCGGTGGTCGGGGACGCGGAAGCGATCTGCGAGATCTGCAGCTCGGACCTCGGGTATCCGTGCAACCCCGGGCTGGTAAGAAAGAAGATGGAAGGGCTTTCACCTGTACGCGAAGCCGTATTTGTCGCGCTCGTCGACGGAAAATGCATCGGATACATCCATGTTGAACGATATGATACATTGTATTTTGAGTCGATGGCGAATATACTTGGGATAGCGGTTCGCAAGGAGTTTCAGGCCGGCGGCGTCGGGTCTGCACTGCTTGCCGCGGCGGAGTCCTGGGCGAAGGAGAACGGGATCCGTCTGATGCGCGTGATCTCCGGGGCGAACCGGACGGGCGCGCATGCATTTTACGAGGCCAAGGGGTACGTCTTCGGGAAAATGCAGAAGAATTTCAGCAAGACTTTAGTGTAGCAGGGAATCGATGTGTTGGGGTTACCGTTGATCTTTCCTGTGAGGTAATTCGAATGTACCGGTATGTATTTTTTGATCTGGACGGCACGTTGACGCAGTCGGAGTTCGGGATCGTCGAGGCGGCGAGCAGGGCGCTCGCGCACTTCGGGATCGAGACGCCGAACCGCGACCTTTTGAAGCGGTTCATCGGACCGCCGCTGTATGTATCGTTCCATGATTTTTACGGATTGTCGGATGAGGACAGCTTTGAGGCAATCCGCGTTTATCGAGAGTATTATGAGAGCGAAGGCGTCTATCTGGCGCCGCTGTTCGCGGGTGTGAAGGAGACACTTCGGACGCTACAGGAAGCCGGATGCCGGCTGATGATCGTCACGTCGAAACCGCAGAACATGGCGGAGGTCGTCGCGAAGCACGAGGGTGTCCGCGAGTTTTTCGAGGGTGTGGTCGGACCTGCGATAGAGGGGCGTGACCCGAACAAGGCGGTTCTGATGCGCGAGGCGATGAGACAGCTGGGGATTGGCGACGAAAGCCGGTCCGAAATCCTCATGGTGGGCGACCGCTTCTACGACATCAAGGCGGCGGTGGAGGTCGGCGTGGATTCCGTGGGCGTGCTGTATGGCTACGGTTCCGAGGAGGAACTTCGGGAATCCGGTGCGACGTACATCGTAAAGAGCGCGGCGGAGATCGCAGAGATCGCGCTTGCCTGATCTTTCATATCGATAAGGAGCTGTCAAATGGGCGATAGTGTTATGGAGACCGGCGAGGCCGGAAAGCTGCGCAAAAAGCGCAGCATTGGGAAGAAAATACTGATCGGCGTCGGCATTTTCCTGGGAGTGATCCTGCTTCTGGTCGCCGGCGTCTTCGGCTGGCTGACGATCACGGAGTACAACCCGGCGGATCGGGAGAGCCTGACGGTCACGGGGGCGGAACTTCCCGCGGCACCCACGGAGACGACGATCAAACTGCTGACCTGGAACGTCGGTTACGGCGCGCTCGGCGATAATGCCGATTTCTTTATGGACGGCGGTTCGAGCGTGTACACGGCGGACGAGGAAAGAGTCAACGCGAACATGTCGGAGATGCTCGTCGTGATGAAAGAGCAGAGTCCCGACATCATCCTGCTGCAGGAGGTCGACGAGGATTGCTCCCGGTCGTACGGCATCAATGAAGTCGAGATGTTCGCGGCACTGGAGAAAGGCTATCAATCGACGTTCGCATACAATTTCAAGGTCAAATACGTTCCGTATCCGCTGCCGCCCATCGGGCGCGTCAACAGCGGTATCCAGACGCTGTCCGCATTCCGGATCACGTCGGCGGAGCGTGTGAAACTGCCGAGCCCGTTCTCATGGCCGGTGAGCATCGGTAACCTGAAACGGTGCCTCTCGGTTCACCGCATTCCGGTCGAGGGCAGCGACAGGGAGCTTGTGCTGATCAATCTTCATCTGGAGGCGTACGACTCCGGCGAGGGCAAGATTGAGCAGACCAAAGTGTTCAGGGAAGTTATGGAGTCGGAGCTTGCCAAGGGCAACTATGTGATCGCCGGCGGAGACTTCAATCAGGCATTTTCCGATGCGGATATAAGCGCGTATCCGCAGCAGGACGGAAAATGGCAATGCGGCCGCATCGACGTCACCGAGTTCAGCGACCGGCTTACGTTTGTGACGGACACGGGCGCGCCGACGTGCCGGAGTCTCGATCAAAGCCTGGCCGACGCCGACCGGGAGACGTTTCAGTATTATGTCGTCGACGGCTATGTCGTCTCCGACAACATCGAGATCCTCTCGGTGAAGACCCTCGATCTGGCGTTCCATGCGACGGACCACAACCCGGTTGTCATGGAGGTGAAACTGCGTGGGGAGAGCGAGTAAGGTAAGAGGAGCGGAGGCTCATTTTACGGATAGAAACATAATTCTACTGATGTAGAAAGGAGATGCCTATGCCACCCGGAGGACGAAACGGAGGCCCTTTTGCGCGGGCCTACATGACGGAAGAGGAGAAGGCCGCCCAGCCGAAGATTACGAAGGCTTTGTTAAAGCGCGTGTTCTCTTACCTCAAACCCTATTGGAAGCAGCTCACCCTTGTTTTGGTATGTATCGCGATCTCATCGACGCTGTCGTTGTACCCGTCGGTGCTGACCGGTAAGATCCTCGACGAAGGTATCATCGGACGGAATCTTCGTCTGCTGATCATATTCATCGTGGCGTCGTTCGGACTGACGCTCGCGTCCAACCTGATCGGCGTTGTGGAAGGCTACATCAACACGTGGATCGCACAGCACATCACGTACGATATGCGCAACCAGATGTTTGCGCATCTTCAGAAAATGTCGCAGCGCTTCTTCACGTCGAACAATCAGGGCGATATCATCACCCGCATGACGAGCGATATCTCCGGCGTGGAGTCCGTGATCACGAACACGTTCCGGAACATTCTCTCCAACTCCATCACGCTTGTTGTGGCGCTTGTGATGATGTTCCAGAAGAACTGGATCCTTGCGGTGCTCGGCATCTGCGTCATTCCGCTGTTCGTCATTCCGACGAGAAAAGCCGGCAAGACGCGTTGGAAACTGACGGGCGAGGCACAGGCATGCAACGACGAGATCAACGGCATCCTCAACGAGACGATGTCGGTGAGCGGCCAGCTTCTGGTGAAACTCTTCGGCAAGGAAGAGAAGGAGTATTGGCGATACAAGGATGCCAACGGTCGCATGATCAAACTCAACATCCGCGAGCGCATGGCCGGCCGCTGGTTCTTCGTGGTGCTCAACACCGTGACGAACATCGGCCCGATGCTTCTCTACTTAGTCGGCGGTATCCTCATCATGAAGTACGACAGCTCGCTCACGCCCGGTGACATCACCGTTCTCGTGGCGCTGCTCGGCCGCACGTACATGCCGGTCAACAACCTTCTGAATATTCAGGTCGACTGGATGCGCTCGATGGCTTTGTTTACCCGTATTTTCGAATACTTCGATATGCCGGTCGAGATCGAAAACGCTCCCGACGCGGTCACACCGGAGTCCACCACGGGCGAGGTGGAGTTCTCGCACGTGAACTTCTCCTACGATCCCGAGCGGCAGATCCTAAAGGACGTTTCCTTCCGCCTCGAAGCCGGGCGAAGTATCGCGATCGTCGGGCCTTCCGGCTCCGGCAAGAGCACGATCATCAACCTGATCCCGCGCCTGTACGATGTTCAGGAGGGGGCGGTAATGTTCGGCGGCATCGACGTCCGGAAACTCGATCTGAACTTCCTGCGGCGCAATGTCGGTGTAGTCTCCCAGGAGACATATCTTTTCAACGGAACTATTCGCGAGAACCTTCTGTACGCAAAGGAGGACGCGACCGAAGAGGAGATGATCGAAGCTTGCAAGAAGGCAAATATTTACGATTTCATTCAGGCGCAGGAGACCGGCCTCGACACGATGGTCGGAAACCGCGGACTGAAGCTTTCCGGCGGCGAGAAGCAGCGAATCTCCATAGCGCGAGTTCTTCTGAAGAATCCGGCGCTGCTGATCTTTGACGAGGCGACCTCGGCGCTTGACTCCATCTCGGAGAGCAAGATCCAGGAAGCCATCGATCCGATCATCGAGGAGCGCACGAGCATTCTGATCGCGCACCGCCTGACGACCATTCTCGCGGCGGACGAGATCTGAGTTGTCAAGGACGGCGAGATCGTCGAGCGCGGCCCGCATCGCGACCTTGTAAAACTCGGCGGCGTCTACACCGAGCTTTTCAATACGCAGTTCAAGAAGGTGGATGAGGAAGGCCTCATTCAGGCGTCGGAGGCTTTGAAAACGAGCCCGTCGGAAGGCTGACGGGGCGCGGCACAAAAAAGTAGGATCAGTAAAGCCCGGAGCATCGGTTGGTGCTTCGGGCTTTTAATCATTGTGAT
>JAFRYE010000057.1 GCA_017441265.1 Lachnospiraceae bacterium
AGTTGGTAGAGCAGCGGACTGAAAATCCGCGTGTCACTGGTTCGATTCCGGTTCTGGGCATTTTTTCATATTCCGAGAACGGCAAAGCAGTCGGAAAACGGCATCGAATCGCTGTTTTTGCGCAGCGGCGAATCTGCTTTCGGCGTCTGCGGGCGTCCGATATTCGGCAGCCGGAATATGAAAACACAAGGATGGAGCACTAGCTCAGTCGGTAGAGCACTTGACTTTTAATCAAGGTGTCGCGGGTTCGAATCCCGCGTGCTTCATACGCATTCGATAGCCCTGCGCGTTATTCGCGTGGGGCTTTTCGTGTCTTTTGGAGGCATTTTCCGACGGAAAATGACCGATTCGGGGAAGGAGGTGCATCAGGATGAGAAAACGCAGAAGCTCCCGGGTAGTTGCCGGGCTGTTGGCATTTGTGCTGAGTGCCGTGCTTTTGACTGGCTGCCTCGGAAACGGCGGGGTGTCCGGGACCGGCGGAGCGACAAAAAGCGAGGCGGAAGAGACGGTTTTGACGCTGTGGGCCATTGCGAACCCCACCGATGCATTTCACGAGCCCTACTTGCGGGCCATCCGGGATTTCGAGCGGGCCAACCCGGGTGTCACGATCAAGATGGAGACCTTCGAAAATGAGGCCTACAAGACGAAGATCCGCGCGGCTGTCGCGATGAACCAGCTTCCGGACATTTTCTTCACCTGGGGAGGCGGATTTTCGCAGTCCTTCGTAAAATCCGGCAAGGTTCTCTGCCTGGAACCCTACTATGAGGAGTATGAGTCGCAGCTGAGCCGCACGGTACTCGAGAACGCTACGTACGACGGCAAGCTTTACGGAGTGACGTATTGTACGCCGGTGTCGGTGGTATTTTACAATAAAAGGCTGTTTGAGGAGGCCGGTGCGGAGATTCCGAGGAATTTCGACGAGTTCATCGGCGTCTGCAACAAGCTGATCGACGCGGAGATCATTCCGATCGGCAACAGCGCGAAGGAGACGTGGGTGCTCGCGATGATCCACGATGCGCTCATTCTGAAGGCCGCGGGGCCGGATAAGATCGAGCATGTCGTCACCGACCACACGGTGAACTATAATAACCCGGAGTTTATCCGCGCGTCGAGGTCATTTTGCGCGCTGGTGGAAATGGGCGCGTTCAATCCCGAAGCGGCGACGCTCGGCAACGACGAGGCATGCGAGACGCTCTTCTCGGGCAAGGCGGCGATGTATGTCACCGGCTCCTGGATGGCAGCCAGCCTCTATGAGAAGTCAACAGTGTCGGATCCCGAGGATTTTGACTGTTTCCCGATGCCGGTCGTCAACTCCGCATACGCGAAGATCACCGACTTTATGGGCGGCGCGTCCGACACGCTTATGGTGAATGCGGGGTCGGAGCACACGGATCTCGCTGCGAGGGCGGCGTTTGAGATCTCCAAGAGCGTGTCCCGCTACGCGTACTTAAGGGGTGCGGCAATCCCGGCGTGGACGGTTGACTACGAGACGTTCGAGGTTAACCCCATCACCGCGAAGGTGGCGCAGTACTGCGTGAATGCGACGTCATTTACGCTGTGGTTCGACACGCTGATGACATCCGAGGTTGCGGATCGCTATCTGGCGCTTCTGCAGGAGATGTATTTCGGCAAGATGACCCCGGGGGAATTCGCCGACGAGATGACGCGGATCATCGAGGAACAGGAATAGGAAAAGACTCATTTTTCGAAAAATGAGTCAATTGTATCGGATACGAAAGGAGGATGCACATGCAGGGCAACGGACAACGGCGATTCCGCTCGCTCAAGAGCAAACTGCGGCAGCTGTTCATCGGCGCGTCGCTGGTGTATATCGTGTGCATTACGATCGTATTCATCTTTGTATATCGCAATCAGATGGTTCAGACGGCGACGAAGAACGTTCAGGCGGATCTGCAGATGGTCGGCGAGACCATCGATTCCAAGATCGAGCGTGTGGACGCGTTTACGAGCATCCTGCTGACCAACGAAGAAGTCCGGCAATACTACCGGGCCTCGACGTCGGTAACGTCGAAAATTCAGCTGTCTGACCTTGCGAGCGAGGCGCTCACGTTCATCAAGCGTGCGGGCACATCATTTCCTGAGATCAAGGCCGTGTTTTTGCTGCGAAACGACGAGACGATCCTGGATATGAAACAGGGAACGCTGGAGCTCGACCGGGCCGCTTTCCGCGAGAATACGGAGCTGTGGGAGCTGCTTGAGGAGAAAAAGGGCGGAACCGTCATATTGATGAACAGAAAAGAGGGCGCGTTTCGTCCGGCGCAGGAGCGCTATGAGCCGTTCCTCACGGTGATCCGCAACTATAACGACCTGCTTTCCCAGGAGAAGACCGGTGTTTTGTGCATCAATGTCGAGACGTCGCTGATGGAATCGGCGGTCTCGGACGAGCGGAACAACCGTGTGTACCGGTGCGAGGATTTTCAGGGGACGACGATCTTCTCCACCGGGGAGGACGCGGAGTTCGAAACGCTGGCGAAGAAGGCGGGAGACGCCGATCTGTACGTGACGGACGGCATGTTCGAGCTCGATATTTACGGTCGCTACGAGGTGCCGAACACCGGCATGGTGGTCACGTGCGTCGAGCATTACCGGCTGTCTGACAGCCTCTCGTATCAGATCGTCATGGTCCCGGCGCTGTCCATTTTACTCATGATCCTGTCGCTGATCGTTCTCGATGCGCTGATCCGCCGCTCCGTGACACAGCCGATCCGGAAACTCACGGAATCCATGCAGTCGGTCAAGCGGGGATGGCTGCGGCGCGTGTCCATGGAGACGCACAACGATGAGATCGGAACCCTCAAGGATAACTACAATGAGATGCTTGTGGAGATGAACCGGCTGATCGAAGAGCTGCTGGAGAAAGAAAAATCCGTAAGAAAAACAGAAATTAACATTTTACAGCAACAAATTAAGCCTCATTTTCTGTATAATACTATAGAGATGATCGCGAGCCTTGCGGTCGACGACGATGTGAGCCGCGACCAGGTGTACGACGCGCTGGAGACGCTCGGCAGTTTTTACCGGCAGTTCCTCAGCAAGGGCAGCAACGAGGTGCCGCTCTCGACGGAGATCGAGATCGCGAAGAAGTACCTGAAGCTTCAGAAACTGCGGTACGGAGATATCTTCACCGACGAGTACGAGATCGGCGAGGACTGCCTCGGGGTCCTGCTTCCGAAGTTGACGATCCAGCCGATCATCGAGAACAGCCTCTACCACGGCATCCGCGGAAAAGGCGACCACGGCTTGATCCGCATCCGCGCTTTCCGCGAGGAAGGAACGGTCACGCTGGAGATCTACGACGACGGCGTGGGTATGAGCGC
Organism: Lachnospiraceae bacterium; assembly: GCA_017441265.1. Taxonomy (GTDB): domain Bacteria; phylum Bacillota; class Clostridia; order Lachnospirales; family Lachnospiraceae; genus ISDg. The sequence continues at coordinate 3,339 of JAFRYE010000057.1, forward strand.
GGAGACCATCGATCGGGTGATGAAGGAGGGCGAGCGTCATTTCGGTCTGCGCCGGACGCTGGAGCGGTTCTGCTACTTCGAGGAGCGGGAGGATTGCTATAAGATCGAGAGTGAGGAAGGTCATTTTACGAAGATAACGTTGGTGCTGCGGGAAGACCGTGAGGCCGACGCTGAGGAAACGGGGGTATAACATGTATCGGGTGATGATCATCGACGATGAGCCGGCAATCTACAAGATCCTGTCAAAGACTATTCCGTGGTCCTCGTTCAACATGGAGGTTGTGGGGACGGCCGCCAGCGGGATCGAGGCTATCAACACCATCGACGATCTGCAGCCGGACATCTGCTTTGTCGACGTGCAGATGCCGTTCATGGACGGGATCGAGTTTTCCAAACTAGCGAAACAGCGGTATCCCGACATGGCGATCATCGTGCTTTCCGCGTATGATGAGTTCCGCTACGCCAGGGAGTGCATCGGCATCGGCGTGTTCGACTATCGCCTGAAGCCGATCGAGCGGTCCGACATCATCGACACGCTTCGCAGGTGTTTCGACCATCTCAACGAGCAGCGCATCGCCAGAGGGGAGGCGCCGGAAGTTCCCGACGAGGAGATTCCGGAGGCGCGCGAGGGACACAGCATCGAGAAGGTGCGCGAGTACATTCAGACACGCTACTCCGAGCGCGATCTCAACCTGACGAAGGTGGCGCAGGCGTTCGGTTTCAATCCGAGCTATCTGAGCCGCAAGTTCAAGAGCGAGACGGGGGACAGCTTCGTCGACTATCTCGTGAGCTGCCGCATGGAACATGCGAAAGCAGCCGCCCACGCGGGAAAGCCGATGTATCAGATCGCGACGGAAGTCGGCATTCCGGATCCGAATTATTTCAGCCGGTGCTTCAAAAAATACACGGGCGTCTCATTTTCCGCATACGCGGCTAAAGACAAGAAGGAATAAGCCGGTCTGACAGGGACTTCGGGGGAAAATGATTTACTTTCCCGGGGCAATTTGGTATAATCAGAACGGTCGGCATAAGCCGGCAGAGGAAAAGGAGGCTGTATAATATGGGTTTATTCGATAAGAAATTCTGTGACATCTGTGGGGAGAAGATTCGCTTTCTGGGCAATCACAAACTGGAAGACGGCAACATGTGCGGAACGTGCAACAAGAAAATGTCCCCGTACTTCAGCGGACGCCGCAAGACGACGGTCGCTGAGATGAAGGAGCATTTGGCGGAGCGCGAGGCCAATGTCGCGAAGGTTGAAAAGTTCGTCGTGAACGCCGTGTACGGTGAGAACAAGAAAGTTTACGTCGACACGGTCAACGGCAATTTCTGCGTGAGTTATGCCAACCAGGCGGGACTTGTCAATGACAACCCCGACATTCTTCCGCTGTCCGCGGTTACCCGCTGCGACGTCGACGTGAAGGAGACCCGCGAGGAGGAGTTCACCAAGGACGCGAACGGCAACCGCGTGAGCTATCAGCCGCCGCGCTATCGGTATTTCTACGCTTTCCGCGTGATCATCAACCTGAACTGGAGATGGTTTGACCAGATCGAGGTTGATCTCAACAACCTTCGCAGTGTTGAGGGTCTGAATTCGGCGAGATATCATCAGTATGAGATGATGGCACAGGAAATTCGCAACGCTTTGACGGGCAACGGAACGCAGATGCGCCAGGGTTACTCGCAGGGACTTCCGACTGCGGAGCAGCTGCTTACGGAGTTTGTGAACGCCAATGCTGCGGTAGCGGCTCAGCAGGCTGCGGCACAGCAGGCAGCGCAGGCGGCTCCTGCGGCAGCACCGGCAGCGGCTGGCACATGGATCTGCCCCGGCTGCGGGACGGAGAACAGCGCGAACTTCTGCGCGAATTGCGGTCAGGCCAAGCCCGCACCGGCAATGCCGAAATTCTGCGGAAACTGCGGTTTCCGCCTGGAAGCAGGTTCGGCTGCAAAATTCTGTCCGGGATGCGGCAAGCCGATCGCTTAATGTCCGATCAAGGGACAAGGAGGATTTATGACGTACAAAAAAGAGAGGGCCGGGTTTGCGGCAATGCTGCTGTTTTCGCAGATATTGCTGCTGATCTTCACGGTCGATGCGGCTCTCGTGCATGAGGTTTCCATCCGGAAAGTCATCTTTCCGCTTGCAAGCCAGGAAGCGACGATGATGATAATCCTTGTGATTGTCGCCATCCTCGGGTATTATCTGGTACCGGTCACGAAATGGTTTCGAAATGCGTTTACGATCGGTGCCGGTGCGATGGAGATCATCTTCTGGATCGTTTCGGGATTCCACCTCGGACGGCAGAAGCTGCTGGGCGCGAAGGAGATCATGTTCATGGTTATCCTGTGCGCGCTGATCGCGGCCTGCTGCGCGGTGCATTGTCTCCTGGCGCCGAAGAAGGAAAAAGGAAATTGGTTTGTGGTTCGCGTCGCAGAGTCCGGATGTGTCGTGCTGATGACGCTCGCCGCAATTTACGTTTCGAAGAAGTATCTCAACCAGTTGCTAACGCCGACGCTGAGCATTGTGATGTTCGGACTCTGTGCGGCGGTGATGCTCGTGTACTGGTGGTTCTCGGATTCCGTTAACCATCTGGTGACGGTTGCGGTGGTGATCGGACAGGCGCTCGCGTTTGTGCTGACATTTGTATCGCTTTGCAGAAACCGCGATGCCGTTGACGTTACGGGCACATTCTTCGCCAATAAGACGAACACCCAGGTTCTCTCGGGACTCGCGCTTGCGCTTGTAGGGCTTTTGGCGCTCTCGCTGATCCTGCACTACCTGAAGAACCTTCAGATCTTCGGAAAATACGCTTCCATCGCGGTGTCCTGCCTGGTTGTCGCTCTGTTTTTGATCCTGAGCGGCGCCACGAAGAAGACGGCGAACGCCGTGGGTATCGATGCGGAGGACGCGACGAAGTTCGAAGAGTATTGCGTGTATGTGATGAAAAATGATCCCGCACAGAAGCTGCAGGACGTTGTATCATACAAGATCGGCTACTCGGCGGAAGGCCGTAACAAGGCGATGGAACGCGCGATCGCGAAGCTCAAGGAGGAGCTCGGAGATTCTCTGCAGCTCACGGAGTATGAGTGGGTTTCGGATCTGGCGGAAGCGCTGTATGCCGGCGAGCAGCAGGCTGCATTTTTCGAGAGTGTCTATCCCGAGATCATCGATGCGGGATTTGAGGCGATCGAGGATAAACGGGTGTTTTCGAACGATACGAGAGCTTTGGAGCCGTCGATCATGATCGAGTATATCGAGAATGAGGAGCCGGATCCGTTTGACGATCCCGGTATCGACGATCCGGATCCGTGGGTCGATCCCGGTCCCGATCCGACGGTAACGCCGGAACCCACGGGAGAACCCGGTACACCGACTCCGACGCCGAAGCCCGGAGATCCGACTCCGACGCCGACTCCGAAGGAGAAGGAAGATTCCTCGCACGCACAGACGAAGGCTACCAAGTTGCAGAAACGCCCGGACAACTCCGGCAAGGATGTGACGTCGGAGCCCTTCACGATCTATATCAGCGGAATCGACCGCTACGGAGCGATCACGACGAGAAGCCGAAGCGACGTTAACCTGATCCTCGCGATCAACCCGAAGACTCACGAGATTGCGATCGTATCGACGCCTCGTGACTCCTATGTACATATTCCCGGCAAGACGACGTCCATGAAGGACAAGCTGACGCACGCCGGGTTGTACGGACCCGAGTATTCCATGGCGACACTGGAAAATCTCTACGGGATTTCGATCGACTTCTATCTCCGCCTGAATTTCTCGAGCGTGGAGAAGATCGTCAACCTGCTCGGTGGTGTGGATGCGATGTCTTTGTACAACTTCACCGGCCGCTTCGGAAACTACCAGTTCACGAAGGGCATGAACCATATGGACGGCCATATGGCGCTGGCATTTGCGAGAGAGCGTGTCACGGTCACCGGCGGCGACTGGACTCGCGCGAAGCACCAAATCGAGCTTCTCAAGGGTCTGATCAACAAGGTTACGACGTCGGCGGTTCTGTCGAACTATCAATCGTTGTTAAATGAGGCAACAAAGAGCATTCAGACCGATCTGACGCTTGCGCAGATGGTATCCCTGGCGTCGTCGCAGCTCTCGAACGGCGGAAAATGGCATGTTTCGAGTTATGCGACCACCGGCGACGGCAGTTATCAATACTGCGCCGCATACAAGGGAAAGAAACTCTGGGTAGCGCTTCTTCATAAGAAGTCCGTGGAGAAGTCGGCAACGCTGATCAACCGCGTGCTCAGGGGCGATCATATTGCGGATGGCGAGTATAAGTACGACAAGTAATTTTCCTGTCGGTACAATGCGGCGCGGGCAAAGAAAACCCGCGCCGCTTTTTCTCAAAGAAGACTGCGGCGGATTACGGCGATCCCGGAACGGGGCGCGGAAAGGAGCGGACGATGCGGCTGAAGAAACGAATTCTGTTGTCGATCATTTTGTGCCTGCTTGTGCCGCTCGTCGTGATCGCGAGCGTGGTCTGGCTGATCCTGCGGTTCCAGGTGCAGCTGATCTCGGTCAAGTACAATGTGAACACGAACATGATCGAGGTCATTCAGAACTCGCCGTCCATTTTCGAGGGGCTGGCGAAGGATAACTACCGCGAGCTGCTGGAGACCGTGACCGCGAATCCGAGCCGACCGGAAGACACGGCGTGGATCCGTCAGAAAAATGAGGAGCTCTCGGACAAGGATTCCTTCCTGTGTCTGCGCGTGGACGGGGAGATCGTCTACGTGGGAGATCAGGCATTTTTCGACACGATCGCGGGCGAACTGCCGGAGTACTCCGGGGCGGAGAGTGTCGACGAGCAGAGCATGTTCGTGGAAGGCCAGTCGCATGCGCTGATCCGGCAGATCGATTACCTGACGCCGGAGGCCAAAGAGGCGTCGCTGTTCATAATCACGGACATCAACCACCTTCTGCCGCAGCTTAAGCACACGATCGTGGAAGGCGCCGTGGCGCTTCTGGTCGCGCTGACCATCACGACCGTCATCGTCGTGACGCTGCTGTACCGCAGTATCGTGCGGCCGCTCACGACGCTGAGTGTCGCGGCCAACCAGATCCGCGACGGAAACCTCGACTATGAGATCCGTGAGAGCAAGCAGGATGAGATCGGGCAGCTGCAGCGGGATTTCGAGGCCATGCGGCTTCATTTGAAGGAGATGACGCGGGAGCAGCTGCGGTTCCAGCAGGATTCCCGTGAGCTGCTTGCGAATATCAGTCACGACCTGAAGACGCCGCTCACGGCGATCAAGGGATATACCGAAGGCCTTCTGGACGGCGTTGCGGACACGGAGGAGAAGCAGGGCCGGTACCTGCGCACCATTCACAGCAAAGCAACCGACATGGAGCGCATGGTGGAGGAGCTGGTGTTCTTCACGAAGCTCGAGCAACAGGTTATGACATACAATTTCCGGGAGATCCGGCTTCAGGATTTCTTAAATGACTGCATCGAGGAGAGCCGCCTTGACATGGAGCGGGACGGTTGTACGATCTCCTGCAGCGAGCCGGGACGGGCCGATCTCACCGTCGTGTTCGACCCAGAGCACATCAAGCGGGTTCTCGGAAATATTATCGGAAACTCGGTCAAATACATGGACAAGAAGGAAGGGCAGATCGATATCCGCGTGCAGGAGGAGGACGATCGCGTGTGGATCGCGGTGTCCGACAACGGCAGAGGGATCCCCGAGAGCGATCAGCAGCATATCTTTGACCGGTTCTACCGGGGAGACAGCTCCCGCAGCACGAAAAAGGGCGGCAGCGGGCTCGGGCTGTCCATCGTAAAATCCATAGTGGAAGCCCACGGCGGCACGGTCGGCGTGGAGAGTAAAGAGGGCGAGGGAACGACGGTACGGTTCTCTCTGCCGAAGATGAAATCGACGGCCGGTGAGCCGGAGAGCGAGACTGACGGAGGCAAGAAATGGCGGAAGAAAAAGAACAAAAAATCCTGATCGTCGAGGATGACGAATCCATCGCCGAGCTGGAGAGGGATTACCTTGAGCAGGCGGGATTTTCCGTGTCGCTGGAGACGGACGGCGACAAGGGGCTTGAGCGGGCGCTCTCGGAGGAGTATTCCCTGATCGTGCTCGATCTGATGCTCCCCGGCACGGACGGCTTTGAGATCTGCCGTCAGGTGCGGGAGAAGAAGGACGTACCGATCTTGATGGTCTCCGCCAAGAAGGACGATATCGACAAGGTTCGCGGCCTGGGCCTCGGCGCCGACGACTACATCACAAAACCCTTCAGCCCGAGCGAGCTGACGGCGCGGGTGAAGGCGCATTTGGCGAGGTACGAGCGCCTGGTCGGCAGCGGCATGGTGATGCGCAACAACGTGATCGAGATCCGCGGCCTGCGCATCGATCTGACGGCGCGCCGTGTGATCCAGAACGGCGTTGAGAAGACGTTTACGACCAAGGAGTTCGATCTGCTGGCATTTCTCGCGAAACAGCCGAACCACGTCTTCTCGAAGGACGAGCTGTTCCGCGCCATCTGGGAGATGGAGGCGATCGGCGACGTCGCGACAGTGACCGTGCACATCAAAAAGATCCGCGAGAAGATCGAGGTCGACACGTCCAATCCGCAGTACATCGAGACCATCTGGGGCGTCGGATACCGCTTCAAACTGTGATGAGAACGGTCAGATAACGCATTTTGACGGAAAATGCGGCAGATTTTTCGAATAGTTCCAACATTTTTCGGGGACGCGTCTGTCGTCGGAAAACCCGGACTGGTACGCGCCGGGTATCGGTGATATAATTCAGACAGTAGAACAAACACACAAACAACGACGACAGTATTCACCTTTGTTATTAACACTTTCCAGAAAGGCCGGAAGACGAAAGTCTTCCGGTTTTTCTGTTCTTCGAAACCTTTCGTCTTGACTTCAAATCGGAGTAATCGTAAGATAGAATTGTAGGAAAACAATTGCATTTGCCGCGGGAGAAGCGGCGGATGAAAAGGAGGAGAGGCCTATGCTTACGGGGTTGAAACCGGCATCGGTATGGAGATTTTTTGAGGAGATCTGTGCGATCCCGCACGGGTCGGGAAACATCGCAAAGATCAGTGCGTATCTGCAGGATTTTGCGAAGGAGCGGAAACTGGATTATGTCGCGGAGCCGTGCGGCAACGTGATCATCCGCAAGCCCGCAACGCCGGGGTGCGAGGATGCGCCCGCGGTGGTGATCCAGGGCCACATGGATATGGTGGCCGTCAAGGATCCGGGAGTTGAGAAGGATCTGAGCAAAGAGGGATTGGATGTTGCCGTGACGGAGGACGGTCAGTACGTCTACGCGAAGGGCACGTCCTTAGGCGGCGACGACGGGATCGCGATCGCTTACGGGCTCGCGGTGCTGGATTCGTCGGACATCGCGCATCCGGCGCTTGAGCTGGTGGCGACGGTGGACGAGGAGACCGGCATGGAGGGCGCGCATGAGCTCTCCGCGGACGATGTCAACGGACGCGTTTGGCTGAACATCGACTCCGAGGACGAGGGCATTGTGCTGGCAGGTTGTGCCGGCGGACTGACGCTGCATTCGGATTTTCCGATCGTGCGTGACACGGTTTCGGGAGATCTGCTGCGGATCGCCGTGACGGGGTGCCGCGGAGGCCATTCCGGGACGGAGATCGACAAGAACCGCGCCAATGCGATCCTTGTGCTGGCGGCTTTTTTGCAGACGATGAACTGCGGAAAGATGCTCCAGCCGCTGTGGATCAGCGGAGGAGAGAAAGATAATGCCATCCCCACATCGGCGGAGATGGTCATATGCGTCAACGAGTATGAGAGGTTTGAAATCTGCCGGGCGTTCGACCGGGCGGAGAAGGCTCTTTTGGCGGCGTACCGTCGTCAGGAGCCGGAGCTTTCCTTCGTGCTCGAGGAGACGCAGGACGGGCGCGAATTCATGATCCAGGAAGGCAGCTACCGCGTCATGAACCACGCGTCGGTGGAGAAGGTGCTTCAGTTCTTGTTGCTGGTTCCTTTCGGTGTGAGCGCGATGTGCGCGGAGCCCAAGGGCCTTGTGGAGACCTCGAACAACGTCGGGATCGTGCGCACGGAGGACAGCCGGGTCATCGTGGACAGCTCCGTGCGAAGCATGGTGGATGTCCGCAAGCAGCAGCTCGGCGACAAGATCGCACTGCTGACGACGGTGTGCGGCGGCATCGCCACGCGCCACAGCGAGTACCCCGGCTGGGAGTACCGCGAGAAATCACCGCTTCGCGACGCCTGGCTTGAGGTGTACCGCGAGCAGTACGGCGAGGACGCGACGGTGCAGACGATCCACGCGGGGCTTGAGTGCGGCCTGATCTTAGAGCACATGCCGGAGACGGACGCCGTCAGCTTCGGCCCGAACATCCTCGAGATCCACACGACTGCGGAGCGCATGGAGATCGCGTCGGTGGAGCGCACGTGGGATCTGCTGGTGCGGCTGCTGGCGCGCCTTTGCAGAGCATAAAACATCATTTTACGGAAAATAAATCCTCCCGGACATCGTTTGCGCCCATCGCAGTGTGTCCGGGAGGTTCGTGTGTAAGCAGTTTTACTTTGACGATCAGTCGATGTTGATCGCGGAGCCGTCGTCCGGCGCTTCGCAGGTGATCGTCAGGATGCCGTTGTTGTAGTTGGCGCGAACGGTGGTCACATCGATCTTGCCGACCTTGAAAGCGCGCTCGACTTTGCCGTAGTAGCGGTCGGACGTGCGGTCGTAATCACGGCGGGTCTCGCCCTCGGCGGGCTCATCGTCCATTTCGCGATCGGCGCGGATGATGATCTCGCTGTCGCGGTAGTCAACGTGAATCTTGGACTTGTCGTAGCCCGGAAGCTCGGCGCGGATCGTGATGGTTCCGTCACAGCGGATCACATCGGCATGAATCTTGCGCTTTGCGAACGGATTCTCGATGTTCGCAGCGGAAAAATTCTTCTTGAAGCGATCAAAAGGCGCGCGGTAGTTGGTCTTGCGCTGCTGTTTCTTCTCGCCGAAAAGGCCGTTGCGCTCAACGTTCTTCTTCATATCCTTGAGGTCGCCGACGCCGTCGCGCAGCCCCTTGTCCAGGTTGTCCAGCATGTCATGGAACGCGTCCGAAAGCTGGTTGAACAGATCATTGTCATACATAGGTTTCTTACCTCCTTCTCCCCGCGCACGGCGGGTAAACCACAATTACCTCACAAATATGTTATACACCATCCGACGGCCGCTCGTCAAGTGGAAAATAAAACGCCCCGCGGGGAAGCACCTCGCGGGGCATTGTGTACAGCTCGGAAAATGCCGTAATTCGATCAGCGGTTGTAGTAAATTGCGTCAGCCGGCATCGATCCGCCGACGGATGCGGGGTTGGCGTCGAAGAGCACCTGAAGGTATGCGTTGACGGCGGACTTCATCTCCGCGCCGGTCAGGCAGACGATGTTGCAGTAGGGGATCGCCTTCTTGGCAACCGCGGCCTTGAAGATGTCGAAGTGCTCCGCAAGTTCTGCCGTCGCGTCCACATTGGCGGTTGCGTAAGCGGTGCTGACCGCGTATTCATCGAGAAATGCGTCAACCGTCGCTTTATTGTCCGAAAGGTACTGCGTGTTGATCACGATGACGCCGGTGACTACGGTCGAGTCGTTGGTCTTCTCCCACTCCTTCGTGACGTCCAGCGCGATGCGGGCTTTTTCATTTTGCGAAAGAACCGAGATAACGAAAGGCATCGGAAGCATCGCGACGATCTCCTCCTCGGCAGCGGCCATCTTTGCGGCAACTTCGCTGGCCTCGGAGAGCATCACGATGGTCACGTCCTTGTCGGGATCGATGCCGTTGGTGGTGAGCAGGTGGCGAAGCGTGTACTCGGGCGTCGTGCCGGCGCCGGTCGAGTAGATGGTCTTGCCCTTGAGGTCGGCGACGGACTGCACGGAGTCGCCGGTGTCAAGGATGTAGAGAACGCCTAAGGTGTTGACTGCTGCGATCGTCACGCCGCCGTTGGTCTTGTTGTAAAGCGTTGCGGCGAGGTTGCAGGGTACTGCGGCGATCGGGATGTCACCCTTGATGATGGAAGCGGTGAGCTGATCGGCTGCGCCGGCCACCGTGAAATCATAGTCGTTGGCGGAGGTCTCGGTCTCGTCGTCCGACATCAGCTTCAGCATGCCGATGGCCGTGGGTCCCTTGAGAACGGCCACGGAAACCTTCGTGCGCTCCTTGGGAGCTTCGGTGGGAGCCGTCGTGGGAGTTGCCACGGGCTCGTCGGTAGGAGCGTCGGTGGGGGCATCCGTGGGAGCAACGGTGGGCGTTGCGGCGGATGTCGGAGCCTTCGTCGGCTCGGAAGAGTTGTTGCCGGATTGTTCGCAGCCGATCATCGCAGCCGCGAGAACCAGGCAAAGAAGCAAAGCGATTGCCTTTTTCATGATGGATACCATCCTTTCTGTAATTCGGAAAATGCAACAAAAATAACCTGTCCTTCGGGTAGGAACCGCGGTCCGCCCCTTCGGAAACAGCGTTTGTCAATGCGGCTTCAGGGTCAGGAGCGGGCCGGCAAAGTGGCGCCGGCAGGCTGCATTCCCCGCAGCATCATAATTTTGCGTCCCGATTCTAACACAGGCAAAAGAGAATGTCAAGGCGTACAAGGACACGCAAAATTCACCGCAAAAAGGCAGTTAATGCTTGTTTTTGGAGGCGTCTTTGTGTAATATAATGCAGGGGTACTCTCGAGGGACCCGGAGTCGGGCAGCACGCTCTCGACGCGCAAGGAGTGCAACATGAAGAGTTTGGAAGATCGTATCGTAAGCGAAGGGATCGTGAAGGACGGCGACATTCTGAAGGTAGACAGCTTCTTAAACCATCAGATGGACCCGGCGTTGTTCCGGGAGATGGCGAGGGAATGGAAGCGGCAGTTTGCGGATGCGGGAGTTAACAAGATACTCACAATCGAAGCGTCCGGGATCGGGATCGCCAGTATCGTGGCGGAAGAGTTCGGATGCCGCGCCGTATTTGCCAAGAAGATGCTCGCGAAAAATATGGACAGCGATCGATACTCGACGCAGATCACGTCGTTCACCAAAGGCAAGACGTATGACGTCACGGTTTCGAAGCGGTATTTGACAGCGGAGGACCGCGTTTTGATCATCGATGATTTCCTGGCGAACGGATGTGCTCTCGAAGGGCTGATGTCTTTGGTCCGGCAGGCGGGAGCGACACTGTGCGGATGCGGGATCGCGATCGAGAAGGGATTTCAGGACGGCGGTCGGAAGATCCGCGAGTCCGGTGTCCGGCTCGTGTCGCTGGCGATCATTGAAAGCATGGACGAGACGGGAATCCGGTTTCGGGAGCAGTAAGGAGAGAACACGGGAATCCGGGTTTAGGAGCAGCAAGGAGAGAACATGAGATTTCTTGTTCAGCGAGTGACCGAGGCGTCGGTTGCGGTCGACGGAGCGGTTGTCGGCCGGGTGGGGCACGGGTATCTGGTGTTTGTGGGGGTGTGTGACACCGACACGGAAACCATCGCCGATGCGATGGTGAAAAAGTTGGTGGGACTACGGATCTTTGAGGATGAGAACGGAAAGACCAACCGATCCATCGGCGATGTCGGCGGTGAGATGCTGGTTGTTTCGCAGTTTACGCTGTATGCCGATTGTCGGCACGGGAACCGGCCGTCATTTGTGCGGGCGGGCAGCCCGGACGCGGCCGAGAGGTTGTACACATATGTGGTCGACCGGCTTCGGAACACGTACGGGATCGCCGTACAGACCGGAGTTTTCGGAGCAGACATGAAGGTGTGTCTGACCAACGACGGGCCGTTTACGGTTATGCTGGATTCGGCCGAACTAGGGAAGGAGTAGAAATACGATGAATTATCGAAAGAAGGCGTTGCCGCTGTTGATCCTATTGGCGGTGATGCTGCTGTGCGGTTGCGGTCTGATCGCGGAATCGCCGGAGGATGACCGGGGGGACGAATACGGCAATCAGAACGTCAGCAAGACCGCGTCGCCGACTCCCGGAACAGGAGATCCGGTGGTTGATCCGGGGACGGAGGAAGATAAGATTGACTGGTCTTTGATGCCTCTCACGGGATTGGCATTTTCCGAGGCGATGTCCTCGAACAGCAAATACGCCGAGCACAACGGATCCTTTTGCGACTGGATCGAGTTGGTCAACAACTCCGACTCGCCCATCGACATGAGCCTGTACTGGATCTCGGACAACAAGGATATTCCGCAGAAGCTTCAGCTTCCGGCCAAGACATTGGCGCCCGGCGAGCGATACATGCTGTATTGCAACAGCGGCACCGGCGAGGACGAGGCTCCGTTCAAGATCAGTTCCTCAGGCGAGAAGATCTACCTCTCGAACGCGGACGGTTTTTGCGACCGGATCAAGGTTCCGGATGATGTTCCGAAGGATACGAGTTACGGCCGCCTGAACGGTCAGTGGGTGTATTTCGACGCGCCGTCGCCCGGCAATGAGAACGGCTCGGGCTACGAGAAGCAGACGCTTGTTCCGATCTCGGACTACGCGACCGGAATTTACAAAGATCCGATCAACGTGACGCTCTCCGGCGAGGGAACGATCTACTATACGACCGACGGCAGCAAGGCAACGAAAACGTCGAAGGTTTACAGCGGCGCCATCAATGTCACCGGTGTCACGACGATCCGAGCCATCTCCGTGGCGGACGGCCGCGAGAGCGCGGAGAGCGTGTATACATATGTTATCGGCAAGAATCATGAGCTTCCGGTTCTTGTGGTGAGCGGTCCGTACGACAAGGTTCTCGGCCCCAACGGAGTTGTGCAGCTCAACACCGAGAACAAGGGTATCGAGGCGGAAGTCATGATGACTCTGATCGAGGACGGCGAAGAGAGATTTTCCGCACCGTGCGGGATCTCGCTCTCCGGCAACAACGGCGGAAGCCGTGACGCCGACAAGCGGAACTTCAACGTTCATTTCCGCTCCGCATACGGTCTGAGCAAGCTCAAATACAAACTGTTCGACGACCTGGAGATCGACACGTTCAACTCGATCCGCCTTAAAGGCGGCGGCGAGGACTGGAACTCGGCGATCATCCGCGACGAGTTCATGACGCACATGGTGATCGGCAACACGGCGCTCAGCGCGCAGGCGAGCAAACCGGTCGTGATGTATCTCGGCGGCGAATACTGGGGCATCTACTTCATTCGCGAGCGTTTCAGCACGGACTACGTGGCGTCGCATTTTGACGTTCCCAAGGAATCCGTCCATCTACTTCAGGGCTACAACGAGGGCATAGAGGCAGGTTCCAGGGAAGATTACGACGAGCTGTATACATTTGCCAAGAACAACGACCTCTCCAAGGCGGAGAACTACGATTATCTCGCGAGCCGCATCGATCTTGACAGCTTTATGGACTGGTACATCTGCCGCTCCTACATGGGTGACAAGGATCCCGGCGGAAACATCCGCTTCTTCCGCTCTACGGAGGGTGATAACAAGTGGAGATGGATGTTCTACGATCTCGACTGGGGCTTCTATCACAAGGATGACGATCCTCTGACATGGCAGCTGGAGAGCAAGAACGTCAAGGATAAGAAGACGGTCTTCATGTTCCGCAAGATCGTGAAGAGTCCTCAGGGAAAAGATGCGTTCCTGAAGCGGTACGCGCATTTGATGGACACCATCCTCAACGAGGAGTACATCACGAAGGAGTTGGACCACTGGAAAGAAATCCTCGCATCCGAGATTGAGGCAGACCGTGCGCGTTGGGGTAAATCGCTCAGCGGGTGGAATTCCGCGATGGATAAGCTGTACGATTACGTCAAGGACGGCAAGCGCGATGCGAACGTGCTTAGGGATCTGAAGTCGTACTTCGGTCTTTCGGACGAGCAGATGAAGAGCTACTTCGGCGATAAGTACAAGAAGTGATCACAACAATCGAACGATGACAGCGGGCGGCGGGAGTTTGTAACCCGCCGCTTTTCTTTTTCCGGAAAATGAGAAAACTGTCGGTTTGTAGAGTTGTCAACCGTTGCTCTGCGTGATAATATCGAGTTGTTGTGTTATTATCCTTGAAAGTGAGGAAAGGTATATTATGAGGAAAATGTTGAGGCGCGTGCTTGCGGTAATCACGGCGGTTGCCTGCGCGTTTGCGCTGCTTCCGGCCGTTGAGATCGGCGGAACGGCGAAGGCGGCTGACGGGAAAACAGTCACAGGCCTCGGAACAACCGACATCGCAGTTCCGACCATGGGAGGTCGGGAGGATCGATGGTGGTGCGGCAATTATGTCTGGTACGGCAATTATGACGGCAAGCCCGTGCGGTACCGGGCGCTTAATCCGCACGAGACGAAGTTCGGCGGAGATACGCTCTTTCTGGATTGTGACAGAATTCTGTACAACGCGAAGTTTGATGAAGACGGACTTCCGAACAGCGGTGCAGACGCTGCCAATGAATGGGCATACAGCGATATTCGCGCAGGACTTAACGGAGATGCTTTTTTGACAAAGCCCGGTGTGTTTACCGATCCCGAGCGGAATGCGATTGCAAACAGTGTGATCGCGAGCCATCCGTTGGTGGTAGGGATCGAGGACGGAATGGTCAGTTCGGATTTAGCCCATGAACTCGTCAATTATGTTGCGCTCACAGGGGAAAAAATCTTCCTGATGGATATTGAAGATGTCGTGAACGCGAAGTACGGGTATCGGAGTTATTTCAGCTCTTATTTCGGAACGAAGGAGCTTAAATGGGAAGGGGAAAGCGGAATATGGTTCCTTCGCAACGCAAACGCCGCCGAGGGAAATGAGGTAGGATATGTATCTTCATATGGCGGGCCCTGGACGCACGGCAGAGTAAATGGTATAAATTTTGATTCTCGGATCTTCGGCGCCAGTCCCGCGTTTAACATTAACCTGTCCTCGATTATTTTCTCCAGCTGTATCACCGGAGAAGTCGGAAAGGTCGGGGCTGAGTATTCGCTGACAATCGAGGATAAGGATCTGCAGGCGGAAATCACATCCGGAAAGACAGTGGGGGCTTCCGGAAGTAAGATCACCGTGCCTTATACGATCAAGGGTGCACATGCATCCGATGCGACGCAGATGTCGGTGCTGATCCTGGATCGCGGGTATGTCCCCGGCAACAGCAACGGGGCTCAGATCAAGTATTACGGGAAACTGGAAACCGGCAGCTTTTCTGCTTCGGGCACCGGAACATTCACCCTTCCCGCGGGTTGTTCCCTGGCCAACTGGGGCAAGACGTATTTCGTGTACATTCTCGCAGAGCAGGTCAACGGAAAATACGCGACCGATTACGCGAGTGCTCCGAAGCTGATTCCGGCTCCCGGATCGTCAGCCTCGTCGGTGAAGCTTACCTTTAATTTAAACGGAGGAACGTCCGGCGCACCCGCTGCGATCACGGCAGAGTGCGGCGCAGTCGTGACGATCCCGAAGTCGAGTCCCGTTCGCAGCGGCTGCTACTTCCAGGGATGGTCCGAATCGAAGACCGCGACAACCGCGGAGTACAAGAGCGGCTCGAAGATCTCCTTAGTGAAAAATGTGACTCTGTACGCCGTTTGGAAGCGGGCAACGTACAAGCTTACGTTCGACGCCAACGGCGGCACGGGCACGGTTCCTTCGCCGATTTCGGCTTTGTACGGCTCGACGGTTACGATTCCGAAGTGCACGACGCTCTCCCGCAGCGGTTATTATTTCATGGGATGGTCGACCTCAAAGACCGCGACGACCGCAGCATACAAGAGCGGTTCGACGATCAAGCTCACGGGCAATACCGTGCTGTACGCAGTCTGGAAGAGCGCGGGAGCGGGGACGTGCACGCTGTCCTTTGACCGAAACGGCGGTTCGGGCAATGCGCCTGCGAAGATTACGGCGGCAGTGGGAAGCGCGGTGACGATTCCGAAGAGCTCCATCACCAGAGAAGGTTACTATTTCATGGGATGGTCGACGACCCGCGGCGGCGCTGTCGCATACAAGAGCGGCGACGTGATCATGCTCACGAAGGACACGGTACTCTACGCCGTGTGGAAGGTGAAGACCGTGACGTTGTCGTTTGACCGCAACGGCGGCTCGGGCAACGCGCCCGTGAAAGTTACGACGACGTACGGAAGCATCGTGACGATCGAAAAATGCTCCGTCACCAGAGAAGGTTACTGGTTCATGGGCTGGTCGACGGTTCGCAACGGCGAAGTCAAATACAAGACCGGAAGCAAGATCACGCTCAAGGAGAACACCGTGTTGTATGCGGTTTGGAAGAAAAAATAACGCTTGACAAAATGCCGGTGGGGGAAATCCCACCGGTGTTTTTCGGAGAGAATACCGCGAAAATGCGCATTTTACGACGAAAAATGTAAAGAAACGGTTAATTAATCGTGAAATGCATTGTAAATCGTGTTTACCCGTGGTATAATCGTCCGAAGTTGGGGAAAAGAAATCATAACGGAGGTTGAAAACATGTCGTTTGAAGTTCGAAATCTGGTGAAGTCCTATGGCGATAAGACCGTCGTACACGGTCTCAGCTTTAAGATGGACGGACCGGGAGTGTATGCATTGCTGGGAACGAACGGCGCAGGAAAAACTACGTCGATCCGAATGATCCTCGGAATGCTGAAGAGAGATTCCGGCTCGGTGCTTTGGAACGGTGCCGAGATGCAGCCGGAGAAGATGAACATCGGCTATCTCGCCGAGGAGCGCGGATTGTATCCGAAGTATACCCTTTTGGATCAGCTGCTGTATTTTGCGAAGCTGAAGGGCGTAAGCAAGAGCAAGGCGATGGAAAAGATCCGTTACTGGTCGAGCAGACTGCAGCTTGATGAGTACATCTTCCCGCCGAAGAACGCCAAGGGCAGACCGGTCAAGAGTATGCGCGCGGAACAGCTCAGCAAAGGTAACCAGCAGAAGGTTCAGCTGATGGCGGCGCTTCTTTCGGATCCGGAGTTTGTCGTTTTGGACGAGCCCATGAGCGGTTTGGACCCGGTGAACACCGACCTTTTCAAGGAAGTCATTCGTGACGAGATCGCGAAGGACAAGTATGTCATCATGTCGAGCCATCAGATGCCGACGATCGAGGAGTTCTGCTCCGATATCACGATCATGAACCGCGGCCACGTGGTTTTGCAGGGCAACCTGAACGAGATCAAGAAGAGCTACGGCCGTGTGAACCTTTTCGTAAAATGCGAACAGCCCATCGACAGCCTGATCGCTCAGGCCGGACTCAAGGTGATCGAGGAAACGCCTGCAGAGACGCAGCTGCGCGTTACCGGCGAGGAGCAGGCGATGGAGTTTTTGCATCTTCTTCTGGCCAACAAGATCACGGTTATCCGGTTTGATCTTCGCGAGCCTTCACTCCATGAAATCTTCGTAGAAAAGGTAGGTGCCGGCAATGAAGAGTAATGAGCTCAGAGGAACCGGGGACGTATTCCGGTTCACGCTCATTCAGACACTCAAAAGCAAGGCATATATCGTTTCCTTAGTTTTGCTTCTGGCAATCTCACTTCTTACGGCGCCGATCATGCAGATTATCCGCGGCGGTGCGGCCGGAAACAAGAAGATTGAGAACAGTAAGATAGAAAAAGCCTATGTCTGCAATGAGCTTCCGTTCCTCCCTGAGGGCGGAAAGGAAATTACGGATCTTTCAGGGGATGAGGTATTTTCCAAGGTAGCGTTTGAGGTTTCGACGGAGGATTTCGACAAACTCTGCGAACGTGTGGAGAAGGACGGCGACAGTAAGACCGTCATCGTACATCCGTACCTCGGAACGCAGGGCGTCACGGTGGAGATCCTCCGCCTGGGCAGCGGCGAAGTCGACGGAGACGAGTGCTCCGCGCTTGCCGATGTTCTCTGCAAGAACCTGGATCAGTACAAGAGAAGTATCAGCGGTCTTACGGAAGATCAGCTGAAGGTTTTGGACTACAACTATGAGGTTGCGGTCAACTATATCACTCCGGAGGGCGACCTCACGGACGATGCCGACAAGGGTATCAACGGCGGCCAGTTCGGCGTTGCGTATGTCCTCCTGTTCGTCGTCAGCATGGTTTGCATCATGGCTTCGACGCAGGTGGCGACCGCGGTCGTTACCGACAAATCGAGCCGCGTCGTAGAGCTTTTGCTCACGTCGGTCCGCCCGATGGCACTGTTGCTCGGAAAGATCCTCGCGATGCTTATGGCGACCATCGGCCAGATGGTGTTGCTGGTGATCGCGATCGTCGCGTCGAACAAGCTGACAGGTGTTATCTTCAAAACGGAAACCACGTATATGACGTCGATGATTCCGAAGGGAATTCTCTCGAACATGACGATTCCCAATGCGCTGGTATCGTTGGCGTTGATCGCGTTAGGATTGATCTTCTATGCAACCCTCGCAGGTCTGTGCGGCGCTATGGTCAGCAAGATGGAGGAGCTACAGGATTCGCTGAAGTATTTTACGGTTGTTGCGCTCGTCGGAATGTATGCCGCAATCGCTGCGGTCATCTCCATGCAGCAGTCCGCAACCAACATGTTTGTGCGTTTCTGTGAGTTGTTCCCGCTGACGTCGCCGATGACGACGCCGGGCGCGCGGATCATCGATGTTGCGCCGATGTCGTATGCGTTGATCGCGATCGCGATCCTGGTGGTGCTCGACTTCCTCACGCTTCGCTTTGCAGCAGGTGTGTATGAAGGCCTGATCACCAATATGGGCAACCGCATCACGGCGAAAGATGTGATCGCTATGGCGAGAAATAAGAAAAAAGGAGGTGCGGACTGATGCGTAACTCCTTTGGAAATAAGACGAGACACGTATTTAATTTTACCTGCAGTCAGATGTTCAAGAAAAAAGGGTATCTGGCTTCGACGATCGTGATCGGAGTGATCATTTTCCTGGGGATCGTGGCTGTTATGTGGTTCGGGACAACGAAGGACAGAGAGCGCGAGGAGCCGACGAAGACCGGTACGCTCATCGTCTGCAACCACACGGACATCCAGTGTTCGGACGCGGATGACGCGGCCGAAAACGTGCTCTCCCTGAAATCTCTTGCGAACGCCGTCACGGATGTGCTGGACGTTAAGACGATGAAGGTGGAGTGGAAGGAAAATGCTTCGGTTGTCGAGCTTTGCAAGCAGGCGGAAGACGCCGCAGGGGACAACGATATCGACACATTCTTTGCGGTTGTCCGCAGAACCGAAGACGGCTACGGCGTGTATTTGGTTCGCCCGAGGAACTGCTCCTTCAGCGAGGGTGAAGTCACGGATGCCGGCGACGCGATGGTTCCGGAGCTTCAGAAGTATGTGGAGCAGAACATCAACCCGGAGCTTGCGCAGTTCATCAAGATGGAGACGGTCGGAAGCTCGATCGTGATCGGTGAGGATACCAGCATTGCGGCGATGTTCATCAAATTCCTTCTTCCGATGCTCTCCGGTATGCTGATGTACTTTATGGTGCTTGTGTACGGTCAGGATGTCGCGAGAAATGTCGCAGCGGAGAAGACCAGCAAGCTTATGGAGACGATGCTCTCCTTCGTGACGCCGAAGGCTTTGATCTTCGGTAAGATCCTGGCCGGATTTGTGATGTCGGTGATCCAGGTGCTCATTTGGGTCGCTTGCGGCATCGGCGGATATCTGGCGGGTTCCATGATCGCGAAGTCCATAAACCCGAATTACACGGACTATGTGAGCCGGGCATTTTCCGCGATCCGCGCGGTTACGGGACAGTCGGCAATAACGCTTGTTCCGGTGATCCTGACGCTTGCGGTATTCTTCCTGGGACTTCTTCTCTACTATGCGATCGCCGGTATCGGCGGCAGCATGGTGACGAAGCCGGAGGAAGTTGCCTCGGCCAGCGCGATCCTCACGTTCCCGGTTCTCATCTTCTGGATGCTCGGCTACATGGCTGCGCTGAACCAGAATGAATCGATGCTGACGATCTGCCGTTACATCCCGTTCGCGGCGCCGTTTACGGTGACTGCGGAGATCCTGACCGGCAAGGTTTCCGTCTGGATCGGCCTGATCGTCGTTGCCGAGATGTTTGTTGTCACGATGTTGCTGGTATGGCTTGCCGGCAAGATCTACCGCGGCCTAGTGCTGTACAACGGCGACAAGCTCAGTATCCGCAAGATGATCGGCGTCCTTCGCGGAAAATGATGCCGCAGCGTTAAACAAGTCTTTCAATTACCGCGGAGATCGCATTTTGTGCGGTTTCCGCGGTGTTTTTTTGCGGTTTTCCGAAAATGATAACGGTTCTCATTTTACTTGACAAACCGGCGATTCAACACTATAATGAGTGCGATTTACGTGTGCGGGGAGGCATTTCATGCAGGAATCCGGTTACAACCGATCTCGAAGAGCTGCAGCAGGCATCATGATCGTTCTGATGCTTGTTGTTTTGTTGCTCTCTGCCTGCTGCTTCGTCGCTGAGGCGGATCATGACTGCGCGGGCGAGGACTGCGCCGTCTGCTCGATCTTGGAGTTGTGCGACAACACGATCCGCCGGTTGGGCACAGGTGCGGTCGCTGCAGCGGTCGTCCTTTTCGCAGTTCTGTTCTCTGTTCTTTCGGCGTCTGTTATCGCGGTTGTCTTGCCGCAGGAAACGCCGGTCTCCCTGAGAGTTCGCCTGAATAATTGACGCATTTTCCGCGGAAGCAGTCTGCCTTCCGCTTTTCGGCGATTTCTAATTTTTCAGGGAGGTTTCATTGTGAAACGTATAGTATCATTGTTTTCTCTTATATTGCTTGCGGCAGTCCTTCTGTGCTGCCTCACGGCTTGCGACCTGGGTACGAAGAAACCCGAAGACGGCAAGCTTTCTGTCATTTCGACGATCTTTCCCGAATACGATTGGGTGAAAAATGTCCTCGGCGACAATCCCGCGGACGTTGAGCTCACGCTGTTGCTGGACTCCGGTGTCGATCTTCACAACTACCAGCCGACGGCGGCGGACATTCTGAAGATATCGGCGTGCGACGTGTTTATCTACGTCGGCGGCGAGTCGGACAGCTGGGTGGCGGATGTGCTGCGCTCGGCGAACAACAAGAAGATGGTTGCCATCAACCTGCTGGATGTCCTCGGCGATGCGGTCAAGGAGGAAGAGGTTGTCGAGGGTATGCAGGGCGAGGATGAGCACGAGCATGAGGACGGTGATCACGACCACGAGGACGAGGAAGAGGCCGAGATGGACGAGCATGTATGGCTCTCGCTCCGCAACGCGCAGGTGATCGTTACAAAGATTTCCGAGGAACTGCAGAAGCTGGATTCGGCGCATGCGGATGTGTATCGCAAGAACGCCGAGGCATACATCGAGAAATTGAAGGCTCTCGACGGACAGTACAAGGCAGCGGTGGACGGCGCGGCGAGAAAGACGCTTTTGTTCGCCGACCGCTTCCCGTTCCGCTATCTGGCAGATGATTACGGACTGTCGTACTACGCGGCGTTCGTCGGATGCTCGGCCGAGTCGGAGGCAAGCTTCGAGACCATCACGTTCTTGGCGGAGAAGGTTGACGAGCTCAACCTGCCGGTTGTCATGACCATCGAGAAACCGAACCATCGCATCGCGGAGACCGTGATCAGCACAACGAAAGCGAAAAATCAGAAGATCCTCGCGATGGATTCCCTGCAGTCGACGACAGCGCAGGACGTTAAGAACGGCGCGACGTATCTCGCGGCGATGGAGGCCAATCTTACGGCGCTTACGGAAGCATTGAAATAATAAAGGCATTGGATAAAGGAGGACACGGATCATGAAAAAGATTACAGCATTGGTACTTTGTGTAGCATTGATCGCGGCGCTTGCAGGCTGCGGAAAATCCGGCAATACGGCGTCTCAGCACGGCGGCGGGACCAACTCGGTGAACGATGTCCTCCAGAAGAGACTGGCGGAGGAGGACGGCAAGGATGCGACGCCTACGCCGACGGTTCCGGCCGGCGATCCGGCTACGCCCACGGCGAAGCCCGACGACAAGCCGGTGGAGAAGGGCGAGGTTGATATCGACCTGACGAAGCTTTCCTCCAGCATGGTTTACGCCGAGGTGTACAACATGATCACCAAACCTAGTGATTACATCGGCAAGAAGGTCCGCATGGACGGTGTCTTTGCGATGTATCACGACGAGGCGACCGACCAGTATTATTTTGCGTGTATCGTGGCGGATGCGACGGCCTGCTGTTCGAACGGGATCGAGTTCGTGCTCGCGGGTGAGCACAAGTATCCGGACGACTATCCGGAGCTTGGCTCCGACATCTGCGTCAGCGGCGTGTTCGACACCTACGAGGAGGCCGGAACGCTGTACTGCACCCTGCGGAATGCGGTCAAAGAGTGAGAGTTTTTACGGCGCCTCCCGGCATTTGCCGGGAGGCTTTTTTACATTCCGAAGGTAAGGATTCGCTATTGCGCTTTTTGGGTGATTGTGGTTAAGTGGAGATAAGAAATCCAATGTCCGACGGACGTTCGGAAGGCAGAAGGAGGATTGTGCGATGATATTTTACGAGGAAAACGGTGCTCTCGTCGCAAAGCGCCAGGGCGAGACGTTGTGTATTGAAGCTTGGGGTGCGGACTCGCTGCGGGTTCGCGCGACAATGCAGACGGAGTTTACGGATTACGCGTGGGCGCTCACCGAGGAGATTCCGGTGGTGGAGACGAAGGTTTCCGTCGGCCGCGACGCCGAGGGGCAGCCGTGTGCGGAGATCGTGAACGGAAGGATCAAGGCGACCGTGAATTTTGCGGGTGTGTTGTCGTTCTACCGCGATGAAAAACTGATCCTTCGCGAGTACTACCGCAGCTACGGCGGTACGCTCTCCCGCGAGAGCCGCTGCCTCAAGGTCGTCAACCGCGAGTGGAAGGGCGTACAGGGCGGCAGCGAATACAGGCTGAAAGTGCTGTTTGAGAGCAACGACGGCGAGAAGCTCTACGGCATGGGTCAGTACCAGCAGCCGTACCTGGATCTCAAGGGCTGTACCCTCGAGCTTGCGCAGAGAAACTCGCAGATCAGCGTGCCCTTCTTAATTTCCTCCCTCGGCTACGGAATGCTTTGGAACAATCCCGCGGTCGGCAGCGTTACGTTCGGCAAGAACATCACCGAGTGGGTCGCGAGAGCCACGAAGGACATGGATTACTGGATCACCGTGGCAGACACGCCGAAGGAGATCCTTAAGGCATACACGGGCGTGAGCGGAAGAGCGCCTCATTTTCCGGAGAATCTGACCGGCCTTTGGCAGTGCAAGCTTCGCTACCGCACGCAGGACGAGGTGCTTTCGGTGGCGCGTCGGTACAAGGCGGAGGGAATCAAGATCGATCGCATCGTGATCGACTTCTTCCACTGGACGCTGCAGGGCGACTGGAAGTTCGACAAGACGTACTGGCCGGACGTGAAGGCGATGGTTGCGGAGCTGCATGAGATGGGCATCGAGGTGATGGTTTCCGTGTGGCCGTCGGTGGACCGCAAGAGCGAGAACTTCTACCCGATGACGGAGCGAGGACTCTTGATCCGCACCGAGCGCGGCGCGCAGCAGACCTACGATTACCAGGGCGACTGCGTGGAGATCGATCCCTTCAACCCGGCAACCCGGAAGTTCGTCTGGGATATTTGCAAGAAGAATTACGCGGACCTCGGCATCGACTCGTTCTGGCTCGACAACTCCGAGCCGGACTACGGCGTCTACGATTTTGAAAATTACCGCTATAGCATCGGGCCGGCGCTCACTTGCAGCAACATGTATCCGCAGATGTACAGCCGGATCTTCTGGGACGAGATGAGCAAGGACGGCGGCACGCCGGTCAATTTGCTCCGCTGCGCTTGGGCGGGCAGCCAGAAGTACGGCAACGTTGTGTGGTCGGGGGATGTGCCCTCGACGTTTGAGGCCTTTGCCGACCAGCTGCAGTGCGGCCTCAACATGGGGCTTGCGGGCATCCCGTGGTGGACGACCGACATCGGCGGCTTCATGACCGACGACGTGGAGGACCCGTATTTTCGGCAGCTGCTGATCCGCTGGTACCAGTTCGCCACATTTTCCGCAGTATTGCGCATGCACGGCGACCGCGGCCCGTACGACATTCCGGCCCTCGACGACCGCGACTGGGGCGGCGGCTACCTTCACACCGGCCAGCCGAACGAGCTGTGGAGCTACGGCGAGGACAATTACCGCATCATGCGCAACTACTACGACATCCGCATCGCGATGAAGGATTACATCGTCTCCCTCTACAACGAGGCTTCGGAAAATGGTTCTCCCCTCATCCGCACGATGTTCTACGAATTCCCGGAGGACGGCCGCTGCTGGCAGATCACCGACCAGTACATGTTCGGAAGCCGCTATCTCGTGGCGCCGATCTTAAAGCACAACTGCTTCCGCAGAGACGTGTACCTCCCAGTCGGAAAATGGAAGCTCACCTCCACCGGAGCTACCTACGTCGGCGGCCAAACCGTCACCGTGGACGCGCCGATCGAGTACATGCCGGTGTTCGAGCGGACGTGAGAGAATATTGAGGAAAAAAAGCAAGGGTCGCGGGGCCCTTGCTTTTTGTGAGTACGGATAAATTATTAAGGATTCGTTGAAGAACTAATTTATGGCGACATCCTCATGCGAACGGAACAATGTGAAATTGCCGAACGCGCGGTAGTTGCCGCTATCAGCCTTTGTGCTTAAAAAGGTATCGATGGTTCCGATGTTTTCGAGACTGACAATATGTGTGAGCTGCCACACAAGATTTTCAACGTAGTTTGTGTTAAACAATTTTGCCAGAGCCTGGTTGTTGTCGTAATATACGTGTAAATTTCGTCCGGAAGCAGTCGTTGCGTTTCTGGATTCAAGAAGTACGACACCGATTAATTTTCCGGAACTGTTGCGCGCAACCGAAGCAACCAAAACAACATGTCCGCTTGTCCAAAGGATGTCTCCGGAGGAGATATATTTTTCTATATTGTCTTTGCCGGAGAGCACATATTTTATGTTGTTTGAGTCGGCGCCTTTTTTCAGGTAATATCCGTAAAGGGTGTATTCCGGATCAGAATTTGGATCACCGGTAGTCCTTTTTGTTTTAAGGCCGACACAGTATGAGGCAAATCCGCTGCAATCGGTTCCATACCAAAGACCCCAGTACTTATTATAGGTCCCGCTATTGTCAGTGATTTTACATTTACGAGGTGAATAGAAATTGTTCGTTCCTGCGGAATATTTCAAAAAGTCGATTACGGAAACACCGTAGCCCAGATATACTCCACCGGGGACATTGAGATTTTTCTCGGCCGCTTGCATGTACGGAGCACCGTAATATGTTTTCTCGGCGTAGAAATAGTGAGAGGTTCCGGACCTTCGGATTATGTCTCCCGCAGAATTCAAATATTCGCGGTAATTATGTCCTTTTATGTTTTTATTACAAACCCAACGGAACGTAGATAATTCCCGCGCACGCTTTATTACATTAGCGGCGGCTGAATCGCTTCGCGATTTGGCTCCGGAAATGAGCATATCATAGAAACACGTAAGATAGGACGCTCTGTCCGGGGAACCGTCGCCATCCGGCGGAGTCGTCCAGTCATCGTTATCGACCAGCGACTGATATTTGGTCGTATCAAACTTGTTCGGATCTATCCGGGTTGCGGGTAATGTCGGTGTGGGAATCGCTGTCGGTTTCTTGGTAGGCGTGGGCGTCGGCTTTTTGGTAGGAGTCGGCGTTGGTTTCTTGGTAGGAGTGGGAGTCGGCTTCTTGGTAGGAGTCGGCGTCACTTTCTTGGTAGGCGTGGGCGTTGGCTTCTTAGTGGGCGTGGGCGTCGGCTTTTTGGTAGGAGTCGGCGTTGGTTTCTTGGTAGGAGTGGGCGTCGGCTTCTTGGTAGGAGTGGGAGTCGGCTTCTTGGTAGGAGTCGGCGTTGGTTTCTTGGTGGGAGTGGGAGTCACTTTCTTAGTAGGAGTGGGCGTCGGCTTCTTAGTGGGAGTCGGTGTCACTTTCTTAGTAGGCGTGGGAGTCGGCTTTTTGGTAGGAGTCGGCGTTGGCTTCTTGGTGGGCGTGATACCGGAAATACTCCAGTGGGCATAAAGAGTATGATTTACCGGTATCTCTACTTTGGTTGAAGAGACTACTCTTTTTCCGGCAGATCCTTTGGAAGTATACCATCCCAGAAAAGTATAACCAGATTTGTAAGTTGGCGTAGGCAAAGAACCGTACTGTCCGCCGACGGTTACCGTTTTCCGACTCGGTGAGATGCTGCCTCCTTGAGTGGTATCAAAGGTAACAACTACGGTAATCGGTTGTGCTGCTTGAGCTTCCGGAACCGGTATCAGTGTGGCGATCAGCAGCAATGACAATAAAACCCCAATAACTCGTTTCATAGTATAACACCTCCTTTATTGTTGACGGCCACGAGTAAAGCCGTCACTTAACTATTAATTGTATTACGAGAGACAATAAAGAAAATGTATTATCTGATGCAAATGTGCCTTAAAAACATATGGAATGCTTTCAACTGAGCGTTGTTTCGGTAGACTGTTATGAGAAGTTCTTTGTAAAATACTTTACAAACAAGTTACCCGGAGCGAAGGCATAAAGAAAGGACAGGGAACCGATTCCCTGCCCGATATCTTTATCTTTTAACTTTGTTTTGCCCTGATCTTAGACAGGAGCGCTTCCTGCAGCGTTTGTGAGAAGTTGATGTTTCGTTCCTGTGCCGCGGTATTCAACCATGCCGGAATGGTGAGGGTTTTTCGAACGGATTTCTCAAAATGAACCCGTGCGTACTCGTTGACGTCGACAGAAACCATGTTAACAAAGGCGCCGTCGGAAGGGACGCCTAATTCCGCGGCGACATTTTCCGAAGAAATATCGGCGAAAGCGGACGGGGACGGAATTGCATCGCCGTCTTGTTTAAGTGTGTAGAGGTAACCGGCCAGACAGTCAACTGCCATTTGCAAGGCATCATTCAGCGAACTTCCGCTGGTTGCCAGCCAGTTCAGATCAGGGAAGACCACGGAGTAGCCGGTATCTTCTTTGAAGAAACATGCCGGATAGATGGATAGCATGAGGAACCTCCTTTCCTGCGGGCCTGAATTCAGTCCAGACCGGCTTGTTTACGGATTGATTTTTCGACAATCTTTGTCAATTCTTTACTGTGAAACGGGATAGTAACCTTTCCGGATTTCCGTGGATGAACATAATGGCGATGAGAACCTTCTTGGTTTTTGAAGACCCAGCCGGCGGCAAGGATCTCCCGTTCCAGCTCCCTGGGTTTTTTCGGCATAAAAACGCCCCTTTCGTAAAGGATACCAAACAACACGTGCTGTGTCAATGCGCATTGGGAAAATGCGCATTGCCCAACCAAGGATATTGTTTGTCCGAGAAAGGGGAATCGGGAGTTTATTATGGGCTGCGAAGGATCTTACCTCCGCAGCCCCGGTTTTTGTAAAATGAATCAGATGGTCTCGCCGTTTTTCTTGCGCTCTAAGATCTTGTGGATGCGTTCGGTCGGGTCGAGGTACTCGCTGATCGAAGCGTCGTGATTGAGCGAGTCGATCAGGAGAGCGATGTATTTGCTCATGTCGGCGGTGATGTACCACTCGCGGCTCAGAAGCTCAGGCGTCTGGTATACGAGGTTCGTCGTGACGACGCGGTAGATCAGGCCGTCCTCGTAAGCCTTGTCGAAGGCTGCGAGGCCGTTGGTGAAGAGACCGAAGGTCGAGCATACGAAGATGCGGCCGGCGTTTCTCTTCTTGAGCTCCTTGGCGACGTCGAGCATGCTTTCACCGGAGGAGATCATGTCGTCGATGATGATGACATCTTTGCCCTTGACATCGGATCCGAGGAATTCGTGAGCGATGATCGGGTTGCGGCCGTCCACGATGCGGGAGAAGTCGCGGCGCTTGTAGAACATACCTACTTCAGTGCCGACAACGGTTGCAAAATATACGGCGCGGCTCATGGCGCCCTCGTCGGGACTTATCAGCATGAGATGCTTGCAATCCATCTGAATGTCCGGGACATTGCGCAGAAGCGCTTTGATGAACTGGTAGGTCGGCTGCACATTTTCAAAGGATTTGATCGGGATCGCGTTCTGTACGCGAGGGTCATGCGCATCGAAGGTGATGACCGATTCCACGCCGAGGTTGGTGAGCTCCTGAAGGGCTACGGCGCAGTCCAAAGACTCGCGGGCGGAGCGCTTATGCTGACGGCTCTCGTAGAGGAACGGCATGATGACCGTGATGCGGCGGGCCTTTCCGCTGAGGGCGGCAATGACACGCTTAACGTCCGCAAAATGATCGTCCGGCGACATGTGGTTGAGATGTCCGCACACCGTGTAGGTGAGGCTGTAGTTGCACACGTCAACGAGGATGTAGACGTCCATACCGCGGATGGTCTCGCCGATGATTCCCTTGGCCTCACCGGTACCGAACCGGGGGCATTTGGAGTCGATCAGGTAGGTATCGCGCCGGTAGGTGTCGTAACCGGGCTCGTCGAGGAATTTGTGCTCGCGGGCATTGCGCCAGCTCACGATGTAGTCGTCGACTTTGCGGCCGATGGACTTGCTGCTCTCGAGGGCAATGATGCCGAGCGGAGCAAAGGAACTGCTGTCAACAAATTTGTCTTCCTGTGACATGGGTGTCCTCCGTTTGTGAATTTGCTCAAGCGTGATCGCCCGGTGCGAAAACCGGATGATCACAGGTCTATTCCAACCGCGACAGGCGAAGCCGCGCGGGATTGGACGATGTTACAGTGTCTGCAGGACGCGGATGTCCTTACCGAACAACTTGATGTATTGGAATGTGAACAGCCGGGAGGCGATTCGGTCGCTGTAGCGCTTGCTGAGCTCGTCCATCGAGAGATTGGTCGAGACGAGGGTCGGCGCCTTGCGAAGGTCGCGCTCTTCCAGGCAGATAAACAACTGCGACGTGGTGTAGGAGTTCGGAAGCTCCGTGCCGAGGTCGTCAATGATCAGCAGATCGCAGTCGAGGATGGTGTCGAAGTCCATCGAGGCCTGCTGGCTGCTCTCCTTGTCGCCGAAGCGGTAATGCTCGAAGATCTCGAAGAGACGGAAGGCGGAGAGGTACAAAACCGTGTATCCGCGCGAGAGCAGTTCGCCGGCGATGCAGTTGGTGAGGAACGTCTTGCCGACGCCGGTGTTGCCGTTCAGCAGAAGGTTCCGGTAGGATTTGCCGAAGTTGTCGACGAAGGCGTGCGCGTCACGGAGCGCCTCCGCGGCAATCTCCCGGTAGGTCTTGCCGGTGGATTTGTCGGTTGAGATGGCGGAGTAGGAATCCAGACGGAAGGTCCGGAAGTTTTCCTTCGCCAGCTTTTCGCGGCGGCCGTCGTCCATGTAAAAGCGCTCGATCACCGTGCGGCGGAAGCAGATGCAGGCCTTGCCGTCGACGCTGCCCGTGTCTTTGCACAGAGGGCAGGTGTAATGCGGCTCGAGGTAATCTGCCGGATAGCCCGAACTTTGCAGAATCTGCTGCTTGCGGGCGATCAGCCAATCGTTGGTGCGGTTGAGCGCGTCCAGTGATGCGGAATTGCCCTCCAGAGCCAGTTTCGCGGCCTGAACGGAGCCGTGGATCAACTGGTCGTCGATCTCCGCGAGGGTGGGAATCTTCTTGTAAAGTTCGATTTTCCGAAGTTCCCGCGCACGGTCGGCAGCGAGCCGGCGTGCTTCGTATTCCCGAAGAATACTTTGATATTCGGAAGAGGAAAGTCCCATGTTGATAACCTCCGATCAGTGACGGTTACGCATGGCAAGTTCCAGCGCCGCGTACTCTTCGTCGGTATATTCTCGTTGTGCTCCGTAGTCGGTAAATGCGTTGTTCTTTCGGGAGGCGCGCTTCTTTCCGGCCGCATCTGCAGCGGGAGCGCTCTGCGAGGCATGTTCCTCGTCCTCCCTGCGCACATCCTCTAAGGTGGTCCGGCCGGCATCGTGCCAGCTTCGTAAAATGGCATCCGCATAGCCGAAGTTCGGATTGCCGGTCTTCTTCATCGTCCGGCGGCAGGCCTCTTCAATGAGCTCGGCGGGCATCGCCCAGGTGCGGCTCCAGCGCCGTACGGTGAGGATCTCGTCCTCGCCGAGGCCTCTGCGAAACCCGAACTGCTTGCGGACGGCTTTCGCGGCGTTGTCATACCCGGTGACGTAGAGTTTGGCGTCCTCCTCGGAGATCACGCCGTTCTCGGCCCAGGTGATGGCGACTTTGCGGATAAAGCCGGCGGAGAGCTTGTTGATCTCCAGGCAATACTCGAACAGGTAAGCGACAAGATCTCGCGGGAAGCGAAGCTTGTCGTAGGCAAATAACATCAATTCGTACAGGTCGGGGCTCAGCTCCCGGTTCATCATCGCCTCGATGATCTCCGTGAGGCCCCGATACGCGGGATCCTTCGAAAAGCGATCCTGCAGTTCGGGGGATACCCGGAAAGAGTTGGCGATGGCCTTGTAGTCGGGCTTGTCCTCGGAAACCGCCGAGACAGAAGTCTCATTTTCCGAAGAAACAGGGGCGACAGGCGTAACGGGTGCGACGGACTCGGCGAGGGGTTCGCTCTCGTCGGGCTCCTCGAACATGTCCACGAGCTCGATGCCGGACACGCGGTCGTTGTCGTCGAAGGAAACCGTGAGCAGGCCTTTGCGTGCCCAGTATTTCAAAGCGCGGCAGATGTCCGACTCCATGCACTCGAGACGCTCCGCCATGGCTGCGATCGAAAAATCAGCCGGATCGCGGCGATCCGGGTTGCTTCCGGTGTAATGCCGGAGCAGGTACAGATAGACGCGCAGATAGGAAGCTTCCGCGCCGAGCATGTAGCGATCGATAAAGCAGTTGGGAACGGCCGTTCCGGAACGCTTCTTCTTCGATTTCATGCTGATGATACACATACGCCGGCCGCTCTCCTTTCCCTTTGTTTCACTCTCTCACGCACGCCCTTTCGGACCGTGCGAAGCCCATTATAACGAATTCAAAAGGGATTGTAAATAGCTAAACCGACAGTCGAAAACGGTAGAATTCCGTTTCGGATAACGTGGATAAAGTGGATAACTTTTGCGCCGGGTTTCGGGGCAGGAAGCGCGAAAGCACGCTGCGGCGGGCATTTTCCGAAGAGCGGCGCCGCGGGATAAGTTATCACAAAATTGAAAATATCCACAGCCGGAAATTCACGTTCCGACTGTGGATAAAGTGGATAACTATTCTTTGAGGTACGCAGTGCCCACATTTACGATATCTCCGGCACCCATGGTTATCAACAAATCGCCGTTCACACAATTTTTTTTCAAAAACCCGACGATTTCGTCGAAACTCGGAAAATAATACGCCTCGACGCCCTTGGCGATCAGATCGTCGCGCAGATCCGCAGAGGAGATCGTGCCGTCGTTGACCTCGCGGGCAGCGTAGATGTCGGCCATGACAACCTTGTCTGCTAAGGAGAGAGCCTCGACAAACTCTTTGCGGAGTAATTTGGCGCGGGTGTAGGTGTGCGGCTGGAAAACGCACCACACGGACTTGTGCTCACAATCCTGCGCAGCCTTGAGCGTTGCTTTGATCTCGGTAGGATGATGTGCGTAATCGTCGACGACTCTCACGCCGTCCCTGTAACCCTTCGTCTCGAAGCGGCGGTGCGTTCCCTTGAACGCGAGAAGAGCCTTCTTCATCGACTCCGGATCGACGCCGAGACCGTACGCTTCTGCGATTGCGGCAAGGCTGTTTGAGACATTGTGTTCGCCGGGAACCGAAAGTTTGATGCGGCCGGCGTTGACACCGCGGATGTACAGATCGTAAGACGGGAACCCGTCCCCGTCGAAAGTGATATCGGAAGCGCAGAAGTCGTAGGGGGCGGACTTAGGATCCATGCCTTCGCGGCAAATGCCGTAGGTCGAGATCTGCAGGTCTTTGATGTTGCTCAGGAATGCGTCCAGATCCGGCAGTTCGCCGTTGATGATGAGGCGGCCGCCCTCCGGCAGACGCTCCGCGAAGAGGCGGAACGAGTGGCGGATGTCGAAAATGTCCTTGAAGAAATCAAGGTGGTCTGCGTCAATATTCAAAATACAGATGTCGGTCGGATAGAATTTGAGGAAACTGTTTGTGTATTCGCACGCCTCGAAGAGGAAGCGATCGGATCTGCCGATGCGGATGTTTCCGTTGATCGCGTCGAGCTTGCCGCCGAGGGATACCGTGGGATCGAGGCCGGCTTCGATCAGCATCATGGCGAGCATGGACGTTGTGGTCGTCTTTCCGTGGGTTCCGGAAACGCCGATGGCGACGGGGAACTTGCGGGAGATCTGACCGAGAAGATCGGCGCGGTCCACAAGTTCGATGCCCAGTTCAACGCAGGCTGCGTACTCCGGATTGTCCTTGTGGATGGCGGCCGTATAGACGGCGTAGTCGATTCCGTTTTTGATTGCTTCTACAATATTGTCACGACACTGGCCGATGTTCACGGGTACACCGATGGACTGCAGGTGCTCGGTGATGTCCGATGCCGAACGATCCGAACCGCTGATGGTAAAGCCCTTCGAGTGCAAAAGCTCCGCGATACCGCTCATGCTGATGCCGCCGATTCCTATAAAATAAAGATGCACAGGATGTTGATAATCCAGTTCGAACATTGATAATCCTCCGATGCGGGAATATGATTAACCCCAATCATCATAGCATGTTTTGCGAAAAAAACAATCCTAACTTCGCTATCGCGGGAGAGAATGCGGAAAAAAGTGTCATATTTTCCGTAACGCCCGGAAAACCCTCGTCATTTTTCACAGAAAACAACCACAAAAGCGGTTCCTTTTTAAGCATTCTTGTGGTAGAATAGACCATTATAAGAGGAGGGGAGATTCTGCCCTTTCGCGAAATCTCCAGAGGAGGTGGGAACTTGATTAAGAAAGAAATGATCGCCATGCTTCTTGCAGGCGGGCAGGGGTCGCGTCTCGGCGTCCTCACGCAGAGCGTCGCTAAGCCCGCGGTGGGCTTCGGCGGCAAATACCGAATCATTGATTTTCCGCTGAGTAACTGCATCAACTCCGGCGTCGATACCGTCGGTGTGCTGACGCAGTATCAGCCTTTGCGGTTGAATACCCACATCGGGATCGGCATTCCGTGGGACCTTGACCGTAATATCGGCGGCGTCTCGATACTTCCGCCGTACGAGAAGAGCACCAACGCAGAGTGGTACACAGGTACGGCGAACGCGATCTACCAGAACCTTCGGTTTATGGAGTACTATAACCCGGAGTACGTTCTGGTGCTGGGCGGCGACCACATTTACAAGATGGACTACGAGGAGATGCTCGATTTCCATAAGAGAAACAACGCGGACGTGACGCTGGCGACCATTCCCGTTCCGTGGGAAGAGGCGAGCCGGTTCGGCGTCGTCATCACCGACGACGAGATGCGCATCCGCGAGTTCGAGGAGAAACCGGCGAACCCGAGAAGCAACTTAGCGTCCATGGGTATCTACATCTTCACGTGGAAGGTGCTCCGCGAGGCGCTGATCACGCTGTCCGAGCAGGAGGGCTGCGACTTCGGTAAGCATATCATCCCGTATTGCCATAACCGCGGCGACCGTGTCTTCGCGTTCGAGTTCAACGGCTACTGGAGAGACGTCGGAACGCTCGGTTCGTACTGGGCGGCGAACATGGAGCTCATCGACATCGTGCCGGTATTTGATCTCTACGACGAGTACTGGAAGATCTACACGAAGAGCGATATGATCCGGCCGCAGTACATTGCGGATAAGACGAAGATCAACCGCGCCATCATCGGCGAGGGCACCGAGGTCTACGGCGAGATTCACAACTCCGTCATCGGCGAGGGCGTGACCATCGGCGAGGGTGCCGTGGTGCGCGACTCCATCCTCATGAAGGGGACGGTTGTCGGCAAGGGCACCTACATCGAGAAGGCTATCGTAGCGGAAAATGTTGTCATCGGCGATAACTGCAAGATCGGCGTCGGCGAGGAGGTGCCCAACACCTGGAAGCCGCACATCTACAGCGAAGGCCTGGTGACCATCGGCGAGGATTCCGTGATCCCTTCGGGCGTGCGGATCGGCAAGAACACCGTCATTCTCGGCGGAACGTGTGAGGACGACTACAAAAACGGCGCGCTCGAAAGCGGCGAGAGCTTGATAAAGGCAGGTGACGAAGCATGAAAGCAATCGGTATTATCTTGGCCGGCGGCAACTCGAGCCGTATGCAGGAACTGACCAGCCGGCGCGCAATTGCGGCGATGCCCGTCGCGGGAAGCTACAGAAGCATTGATTTTTCGCTGTCGAACATGACCAACTCGCACATCCAGAAGGTTGCGGTGCTGACGCAGTACAGCTCGCGCTCGCTGCATGAGCATCTGAACTCCTCCAAATGGTGGGATTTCGGCCGCAAGCAGGGCGGTCTGTACCTCTTTGCACCGACCATCACGCAGGAGAACGGTTTCTGGTATCGCGGCACGGCTGACGCCATGTATCAAAACCTGGATTTCCTGCGCAACAGCCACGAACCTTACGTGGTGATCGCATCCGGCGACGGCATTTACAAACTCGACTACAACAAAGTGATCAACAGCCACATCGACACGCAGGCGGACATTACCGTCGTCGTGACGAGCCTGCCCGAGGGGCGCGACAACTCCCGCTTCGGCACGGTTACGGTGGACAGTGAGAATCGCATCATCGAGTTCGAGGAGAAGCCGCTCCAGTCGGACAACCGGCTCGTGTCCACGGGCATTTACGTGATCCGCAGACGTCTCCTGATCGAGCTTCTGGAGCGCTGCATCGCGGACAACAACTTTGATTTCGTGCGCGGCGTGCTGATGCGCTACAAGGGCAGCAAGCGGATCTGCGCATACGAGATGGAGGGCTACTGGAGCAACATCGCGACGGTGGAGGATTATTTCCGGACAAACATGGATTTCCTCAACCGCGATATCCGCGACTACTTCTTCCGCCAGTATCCGGACATCTACTCCAAGGTGGATGACCTTCCGCCCGCAAAATACAACCCCGACGCTGTGGTTCGCAACAGCCTGATCGCATCCGGCTGTATCGTCAACGGTGTTGTGGAGAACTCCGTTCTGTTCAAGAAAGTATATGTGGGCAACAACGTAACCATCCGCAATTCCATCATTTTGAACGACGTACATATTTGTGACAATACGTATATTGAGAATTGTATCGTAGAGAGCCGTGACACGATCCATTCCGACCGCCGCCTTGTGGGTGAGGGAAAGATCCTGATCGTGGACGAGAAGGCCAACCGGTACGAATTGGGCTGACGGCCGAAAACGTATGTGTCCGACAGAAAGGACAACTATGAATAAAAAATCCCTCACGACCGTTATTTTGACCTGTTTGCTCGTGATCTTCCTCGGGGCGGGCTTGGCGTGCCGGCCGGCGTCCGCGGAGGAAGAGTCAGTTGATATCAATGCCACATTTTCCGATTCGGGAGTTCGCGCCGCTTTGAGTGCGTTTGACAACAACCAGGACGGAAAATTAGACAATACCGAGATTGGGAAAATAAAAGTTCTCAGTCTTGACAACAAGACCATCACCAGTTGGAACGGATTCGAAAAACTGACGGCAGTGACGAATCTCAGCTGCAGAAACTGTAAACTCACGTCGATAGATCTGTCAAAGTTTCCGAATCTCAATTGGCTGTCCTGCAGCAACAATTCCATAGCGAAACTGGATCTTACCAAGGTGCCCGGTCTGATCGAGCTCGAGTGCAAGAACAACAAGCTGACGTCGCTGTCGCTCACAAGCGTTCCGAACCTTGTGGTACTTGATTGCAGCGGCAACATGATCCCGTCGCTTTCGCTGGCGGCCAACCCGGGGATCACGTCGATCCGGTGCAGTGACAACAGGATCACGACGCTGACGATCGGGACGGCTCCGAAACTTACGGAAGTGATCTGCGACGGCAACCGCATCTCGAGCCTGTCGCTCTCCGGCTGCACGGCGCTCACAACGCTGAACTGCACCAACAACCGTCTGACGAGCCTTTCGCTGAATGCGAACACCGCGATCACCCAGCTTTGGTGCCGTCAGAATAAGCTTTCCTCGCTGAATGTTTCCGCCTTGTCGGAACTGACCCTGCTGGACTGCGGATGGAACCGTCTGACCTCGCTTTCGCTGAATGCGAATACGAAATTGCATGATCTGTATTGCGACGGCAACCGCCTTGCTTCACTCAGCGTGGATTCGTTACAGAATCTTTATACGCTGCGGGCGGAAAATAACCGTCTGACGGCAATCGATGTATCTTCGGCATCAAAGTTGAACGATATCGCAATCTGGGGCAATCCCATGGGAATGCTCGACATGGATTTCGAAAGTGCTATTGCCGGTTCTGTGTGTGATGGCGATGCCTATGAGGATATCGATTATTCGTACGGAACGTTGAGTGCGCAGTCGATTTCGATTCCGCTTAGATTTTGGTACGCGGAGAATGCTGACGGAGATTTCTGCAATTATGTGGACGATCCCGCTCGTTATGCGAGCGTCATCTACATGGCGGATCAGGATGCGAGCAATTATCCGAAGAATGCCACGTATAAGTCGAAGGGCTCGGTTTATACGGTGCCCGTGACAACCGTATCCCGCCCGGGATATTGGTTCATGGGGTGGTCGGACATCGTCAACTCCACGGAAGTCCTGTATAAGAGCAACAGCAAGATCACATTGGACTGCACGAAGATGCTGTTCCCGGTGTGGAAGCTTCGTGATTACAAGATCACGTATCATCTGGACGGCGGAACGAACAACACCGCCAACCCGGCGAAATACACGGTTGAGAGTCCTGCGATCTACCTGAAGGAGCCCACGAAGCCGGGATACCGGTTCGTCGGCTGGTACACGGACAGCGCTTGCACGAAGAAGTCGAGCGGTATCTCCTCGGGATCCATCAAGGATCGTGAGTTCTGGGCAAAATTCGAGCCCCTCTCGAATGTCCTGCTCTCCTTCGATCTGAACGGCGGAACCTCCGGCGCGCCTGCGGCAGTGCCCGCAAATGCCGACGGTACCGTGACGGTGCCGAAGTCGTCGCCGGTTCGTGAGAACTACTATTTCATGGGATGGCAGAATCCGACGACCGGCAAAACGTACAAGACCGGCGATACGCTCACCATCACCGCAAGCCTGACACTGAAAGCAACCTGGCAGGCGAAGAAGTTCAAACTGATCTTCGACATTAACGGAGGCGATTCCGGAGCGCCGGCAGCCATCTCGGCAGCGGTCGGCAGCACGGTGACGGTTCCGAAGTGTCCGAGCATTTCCCGCGCCGGATACTATTTCATGGGATGGGCGGACAGCGCTACGGCGACCACCGCTCAGTACAAGTCCGGGGCTCAGTTCGTTATGGAGGCAAGCAACAGGACGTTGTACGCAGTTTGGAAGAAAAAATAAATACCGGGAACGGTATACGGGACGGCTGCAGAAAAATCTGCGGCCGCTCTTTTTTGCGGTTGTATTTTTATTCCGAAATTGATACAATAGTTTAAAGCGCTTCAAATTCGCGCTGGGAATAAGGAGGGTAGAATGGTTAAACGAAGGGTTACTGTATTGGCGGTTGTTGTGCTGGTGCTGAGTTTCCTGCTGGCCGGTACGGCGATGGCTGCCGACGCCGGAGTGCAGATCAACAAGACGAATTTTCCGGACGAAACGTTCCGGACTTACGTTCAGCGCTTCGACAAGAATAAGGATGGTGTGTTATCTTCGGACGAGATCGCGGCGGTAAAGACGATGACCGAGGTCCCTGCAGGCGTGAAGGACTGCAAGGGAATCGCGTATTTTACGGCCCTTGAGGAGCTGAGCCTCGGTGGAACGAGCATCAGCTCGCTGAATCTTAGTTCCAACAAAAATCTGAGAACATTGGACGTCAACTGCACATTGATCTCCGAGCTGAATCTCTCGTCGCTGACGAAGCTTCAGTCGCTGATCCTGTTCGGCTGCAGCAGTTTGAAATCGTTGGATGTCAGCAAATGTACGGATCTTTTGCTCCTGGATGTTTCCAACAGCGGTCTGACGTCGCTCAATGTGACGAACAATAAGAATCTGAGCTATCTGAGCATTTCCCGTACTGCGATCTCATCGATCAATCTCTCGAACAATACGCAGTTGCGGGATCTGGATTGCCGCAGAACCGGTTTGACGTCGCTTGACGTTACCGCCTGCACGCAGCTTTGCAGCCTCGACTGCAGCTGCAACGCATTGAAGAAACTGAACCTGAGCAAGAACGGTTCGCTGTCGTGGCTGATCTGCGGCATCAACTGCTTCTCCGCGAAGGATCTCTCCCTGACCGGGAAAATGAAGACGGCTCTGACGAGCGGAATCAAGACCGTTCTCACGAGCGACGATCTGGAAAACCGGTATTTTGAATACTGCTCGGAAGGCGTAACGCCTCGGATCGTTTCCTACTCGCTGAACAGCAACGACGGAAACGTATACCTCGAAGTTGATGCGGATGTGGCGTCCGGCAGTGTTGCAACGCTGTATTTCAGCTGCAATGAAAGCTCCGGCGAAGCAATCGAGAAGATTGCAACAAAGGCCGGTCAGACCGTTACGATCCCGAAGAGCGCTCCGGTAAACTTCGGTTATTATTTCCTCGGTTGGGCGCTTTCCCCGAAGTCGACGACCGCATACTACAAGGGCGGCGACACCATTAAAGTCACGAAAGATACGGTTCTTTATGCAGTCTGGAAGCCGAAGGCGCTGAAGGTTACGTTCGACCTCAACGGCGGCAAGAGCGGCGCTCCGGCGGCGATCACCGGACTGAAGACGTACGATACCTTTATCATTCCGAAGTCCTCGCCGGTTCGGGAAGGCTACTACTTCCTCGGCTGGTCGAGCTCCAAATCCGACAAGGTGGCGGAGTACGTTGCCGGCGACGGTGACTACATCATGGACAACCTTGTATTGTACGCTGTTTGGAAGGCACGCAACAACAAAGTGACGTTCAACTCCAACGGCGGCGTCGGAAAAGTTCCGGCTCCGATCAAGGTTGAGACCGGCGCAAAGGGCACGATCCCGGCGAACAAGACGCTGACCCGCAGCGGCTACTATTTCATGGGATGGGCTACGACCAAGGCAGCGACCACCGCACAGTACAAGACGGGCGATCGCATCTCGGTTTCGAAGGACACCACGCTGTACGCCGTTTGGAAGGCCGCAGCACCCGCGAAATTCAAGCTTTCCTTCGACCGCAACGGCGGTTCGGGCAACGCTCCCGCAGCGAAGCTTGTGACGTCCGGCACGAAGGTAACGATCGCAAAATGCTCCATCAGCCGCACCGGCTTCTACTTCATGGGCTGGTCGACGACCCGCGGCGGCGCAGTCGCATACAAGAGCGGTTCGGTTGTGACCATCACTAAGGACACCGTTCTGTACGCTGTCTGGAAGAAGATCACATGCACGCTTCGCTTCGACCGCAACGGCGGCTCGGGCAACGCGCCTGCGAAGGTCTCCAAGGACTACGGCACCAAAGTGACGGTTCCGAAGAGCAGCGTTAACCGCGAAGGCTACTACTTCCTCGGCTGGGCGACGACCAGAGGCGCAACCACCGCGAAGTACAAGAGCGGCAGCGTGATCACGCTCACGGACAATGTGACATTGTACGCGGTTTGGAAGAAGAAATAAACCAAAACACGACAAAGGCTCCGGCGGTGACGTCGGAGCCTTTTTTCGGCCGTTTGGGCGGTGGAAAGAGCGCAGACTGGCGTTTTGTACAGTTGTTTTTCTATTCGGAAAATGATACCATGAAAAAGTAATTTTTCGAAACCTCAACGCGCGGAAGCGAGTTTTCGCTGACGTCGGCGGGAAGAAAAGGAGAAAACCTCATGAAAGTACGAAAAATGGTAAGCAGACTTGTCAGGATCGCGCTTGCGGCATCCGTCGCGACGCTTTTGCTGCTGCAGACGGCATTTGCGGCGGAAATCAAGATCGACACGAAGAATTTCCCGGATACGAATTTTCGTTACTGGGTGTTGAACCATGTGGATACCGACAAGAACGGATCGCTCAGCGCGGCGGAGATCAAAGCGTGCACAACGTTTGAGAAGACGTCTTCCGCAATCTCGAGTCTTAAGGGGATCGAGTACCTGACGGAGCTCAAAAAGCTCGTGTTCCAGGGCGAGATCTCCGGCCGTGTGGATCTTCGGAAGAACACAAAGCTTGAAGAAGTGAATCTGGCAGGGAATTATGAAGTGACGTCGGTTGATGTCAGCGCCTGCACGAATCTGAAGGTGCTGGATGTCAGCGAATGCTCAATACGAACGCTGGACGTAAGTAAGAACACGAAGCTTACGAAACTTGTTTGCACCAAAAACTACATTCAAACACTGGATCTGGGCAAAAACACGGCGCTCACGCATTTGGACTGTAGCCAGAACAGCATCAAGACCCTGGATGTTTCCAAATTGACGAAGCTTGAGGAGCTGACTTGCTATGATAATAAGCTGACCACACTGGATATCAGCAAGAACACGGCTTTGAAAGTGGTTGAGTGCTCCGGTAATGCAATCTCTTCGCTCGTACTCGGAACGACATATGCCGATCATTTCCAATTGTTTTGCAGCTCGAACAACCTGACGTCTCTGGATGTTTCAAAACTGAATCTTTACGCGCTGGGGGTGAATGGTAACCGCCTGAATGTGGGAACAACGTTGAAACTCGGCGGTTATGTTTCGAGATTATACAACGAGACTCCGGCCAGAATAGCATCAACGGTTTATGAATTGTACTCCCAGGTTTGGTATCCGACTACCATATATTACGATACCGATACAGATGAGTTTTTGTGCATTGATAGGTCGTTTTCAATCGGAGAGGACGTTGACGTTGACTTCGTACACGGAAAAGCTAATTATAATGATTCCGATATGGTAACTCACACGACGCAGAAAGCCGGACAGCAGTTTACGATCCCGAAAATAAACATCGCAAGCAATACGCAGTATTTCCTTGGTTGGTCGTTCGCTCCGAATGCGACTACGCCGGACTTTAAGACCGGTGACAAGATCACGGTATACCGCAGGACTGTCTTGTTTCCGGTGTGGAAAGATAAGACGTATTCGGTGAATTTTTACCTAAACGGCGGAACGTCCGGCGCACCCGCAGCAATCAAGGGTATCCCGTGCAGGATCGATCTGGTTGAGATACCTTCGTCGTCCCCGGTTCGGGAAGGTTACTATTTCCTCGGATGGGCTTCGGAGAAGACGGTTTCGCAAGCACAGTTCAAGGGCGGAGACGCCGCATATACGGCCGGTGCCGACATGGCGCTCTATGCGATCTGGAAACCTCGCACCAACAAGATTTCGTTTGACTTAAACGGAGGAAGCGGAACGGTTCCCGCGACGATCTCGGTACTTACCGGAGAATCCGCGTCGATTCCGAAGGCAAATGTATCGAGAAGCGGCTACTGGTTCCTCGGCTGGTCGACGAACAAGAACGCGACGAGCGCAACGTATAAGTCCGACAGCAAGATCAGCGTGACGAAAGATACGGTGCTGTACGCGGTATGGAAATCTTCCGGGACTGTGAACTGCACGCTCACGTTCAATGCGAACGGCGGCTCAGGGGCACCGGCGGCAATCACGGCTGCAAAGGACAGCACGGTGACGATCCCGAAGGCGACAGTCACGCGCGATGGTTACTGGTTCCTCGGCTGGGCGACAAGCAAGACAGCTACGACGGCGCAGTACAAGAGCGGTAACACGTTGACGCTCTCGGCGAACACGACGCTGTATGCGGTGTGGAAGAAGAAATAAACCAAAAACACGGCAAACGGCTCCGGCGGTGACGTCAGAGCCGTTTTTTTCATCGCTCGGCGGGGTGGAAAGCGCACAGACTGGCGCTTCGTACAGTTGATTTTCCGCGCGGAAAATGATACCATGTGAAGGTAGTTTTGCCGCGTCCTCAACGTGCAGAAGCGGTTTCTCCACGAGGTCGGCGGAAAGAAAAGGAGAAAAATATGAGAGTACAAAGAGCAATCGGACGGTTGATCGGTTTGTGTGCGGCGCTTTTTGTCTGTGCGGTCTTATTTTCCAAGACGGCGTTTGCGGCAGACACGGCGATCAATGCTACTAATTTTCCGGACTACGGGTTTCGGGAATGGGTGAGCACGGAGGTGGATACCAACGGAAACGGGAAGCTTTCCGACGCCGAGAAATCTTCGATCACGAACATCACCATTACCAGTTCGCCGATTCAGAGCTTGAAGGGGATCGAGTTTTTTACGAATCTCCAGAAGCTGAAGTTCCAGGGGGAAATCATGGGTCGACTGGACCTTTCCAAGAATACAGCTCTGAAAGAGGTGCGTTTGGAATGGGCATACGGTCTGACTTCGATCGATGTGAGCAAGTGTCCGAACCTTGATTTTTTGCAGATAGAGCATTCCAGCATAACACAGATTGATCTGAGCAAAAATACGAAGTTGCAATATCTGATGTTGGATTATTGTATGCTGACACAGCTGAATGTTTCCAAAAACACACGGCTGACAAAACTGTCTTGCACGGGCAATCGGATTACCTCGCTTTCGCTCGGAGGCTTGGCGAACCTGGAAAAATTGGAATGTGCCGATAATTGTCTGACAACGCTGGACGTTTCGGGAAACAAGAATCTTAGGGAATTGTTTTGCCAGAATAATGCGTTGACTTCCCTTCGACTTCCGGTCGAAGGCATGCTCAAAACAATTAACTGTATGTATAATCAACTGAAGTCTTTGGACATTTCCAATACGAGTGTCGATACCCTTTTGTCCTGTGGAAACTTATTGACGGAGAAGACCCTTCGGCTGAACACGATCCTGGAGCCGCTACGGGAGAAATTCACGATGGAAGCGCATCTTGCGACGGTTTCCTTCGGCAATGCTTCCATGGCCGTCA
Organism: Lachnospiraceae bacterium; assembly: GCA_017441265.1. Taxonomy (GTDB): domain Bacteria; phylum Bacillota; class Clostridia; order Lachnospirales; family Lachnospiraceae; genus ISDg. Next base: position 46,081 of record JAFRYE010000057.1, read on the forward strand.
GAAAGAATTCTGCTATCGAAGACGGGAGGTTGGACGAAGATTACCACGTAGATGCCGGACAAGACGTGAGAGTGTTTTATTACCGCGGAGACTACGATTCGGTCGTAGAGGACCGGTGGCCCGCAGGATCTGCATACACGATCAAGAATTACTCCTTTGCAGCTAACGAATGTTATTTCCTCGGCTGGGCGCTGTCCCCCGGATGTACGCAGCCGCAGTTTAAGACCGGAAGTAAGATCACGATGTATCGCGACACGATTTTGTTCCCGGTGCTGAAACCCAAGACATGCAAAGTTTCGTTTGATCTGAACGGGGGGACAAGCGGCGCACCGGCAACGGTTACCTGCATGATGGATGTATATGTTGAGGTTCCCTCCTCTTCGCCGGTTCGGGAAGGGTATTATTTCCTGGGATGGGCCGAGACTAAAAACGCGACGACTGCTGATTATAAGAGCGGCGACGCGGTTTCCGTCTGGTTCGGAAATATTACGCTGTATGCGGTGTGGAAGGCCCGCAACAACACGATTGCGTTCAATGCCAACCAAGGCACCGGGACGGTTCCGTCGCCGATCAAGGTGCTCACCGGCAAGGAAGCCGTAATCCCGAAGGCTAATCTCACAAGAAGCGGTTACTGGTTCCTCGGCTGGTCGACATCGCAAAATGCGACAACGGCAACGTACAAGTCCGGTGACAAGATCTCTGTGAAGAAGGACACGACATTGTATGCGGTCTGGAAATCCTCCGGAACGACGAACTGCACGCTCACGTTCAATGCGAACGGCGGCACAGGGGCACCGGCGGCGATCACGGCTGCGAAGGACAGCACGGTGACGATCCCGAAGGCGACAGTTACGCGCAACGGCTACTGGTTCCTCGGTTGGGCGACGAGCAAGACCGCGACCGCGGCGCAGTATAAGAGCAATGATACATTGAAGCTTACGGCGAACACGACATTGTACGCTGTTTGGAAAAAGAAGTAAAAGAAAGAGCGACATACGGTCGCGAAGGAGGAGAACCCGATGAGGTTGCGTAAAACTGTTAGATGGATGGCGGGAGTGTGTCTCGCCGTCGGACTGATGCTGATCTTGCTCACGAGACCTGCAATGGCAGCGGAGGTAGCGATTGACGGAACGAATTTTCCGGACGAGGTATTCCGGGAATGGATTTCGGAGTGGGACACTGACGGCAGCGGAAGCTTCAGTGATTCGGAGCTTAGGCGAGTCAAGACGTTAGAAGCGGATTACAAAACGTTCCAATCGATCAAGGGAATCGAGTTTTTCACAGAGCTCGATGAGCTGGTCATCTATGAAGGTAATCTGTACGGAAAAGTGGATCTTTCGAAAAATACGAAGCTTGTGACGTTGGATCTGGAGAGCAACTACGGAATAACGTCCGTTGATGTCAGCGGATGTCCGTTGCTGGAAGAGCTGAATGTAGCAAATGCTTCTATGAAAAAGATCGACGTCAGCAAGAACCCGAAGCTGAAATATCTGGATTTTTCGGGAACCCTCATCACAAAAATCGATCTGAGCAAGAATGCGAATCTTCGTGAGCTGATCTGCAAATACGCGGATCTGAAGACTTTGGATCTCACCAAGCAAACCAAATTGACGTATCTGGACTGCAGCAGCAATCATTTGTCGTCGCTGAATCTGACCAAGAATACGGCGCTGGTTTACGCGAATTGCAGTGCGAACGCTCTTACAGCCCTGACATTGGGAACATCTTATCCCAAAATGGAGGACTTTAACTGCAGCAGAAACCTTCTGGGCTCTCTGGACGTTTCGATGATGGATCTGACGACCCTCACCGTTCACGGCAACCTGATGAGCTACGCTACGCTCAAGATGAATCTGAATACCGCTCTCGGGCAGGTGTGGAATTCCATGCGAAACACCGAGCCGAAGGAGTACGTCGAGGTTCATGATTACACCTACGGAACGCATTTCCGCGGCTATGTCGGAACGAATGGCAATGGACGCAAGATTTCCGTCGACTGGCTGGTTCCGGTCGGGGCGGATGCGATCATCCGGTATTACACGGGTTCGTCCTACACGTCCGCAAGAGTTCCTGCAGGAACGCCGTATACCGTGGAACGCGTGAGCTGCGACATCAACAACCGCTACCTGCTCGGCTGGGCGCTGGCTCCGGGATGTACGGAGCCCCAGTACAAAGCCGGCGATACGATCACGGTGTACCGCGACACGATCCTGTATCCGGTTACGACCTACAAGACGTTCAAAGTAAAATTTGACTTAAACGGCGGAACGAGCGGCGCGCCTGCGACGATCACCGGAACACCGATCAACACTTACGCCGAGATTCCGACGTCATCGCCGGTTCGCGAGGGATATTATTTCATGGGCTGGACGATTCGGAAAAATGATACTTCCGCAGTCCTCAAGAGCGGGGACGCGGTCTGCCGCAACAATGTGGGTGATATTGTCCTGTATGCGCTTTGGAAGCCTCGCACGAACAAGATCACCTTTGACCGGAACGGCGGCAGCGGCAATGCGCCGAGACCGATCTCGGTGCTGTCGGGAAAGACGGCGACCATTCCGTCCTGCTCTGTGAGCCGTGAAGGCCACTATTTCCTCGGCTGGGCGACCACGCGCAGTGCGACGGCTGCGGAGTACAGAAGCACCAACACCATCAGCGTGACGAAAGATACCGTGCTCTATGCGGTGTGGAAGAAGATGAACGTGTCGCTCACGTTCGACAGCAACGGCAGTTCCTGCAATCCTCCGGCCAAGATCACGGTTCCGTACGGCACGGAGGTGACGGTGCCCCGTGCGACGACCATGAGCCGCAACGGCTATTGGTTCCTCGGCTGGGCGACAAGCAAGACCGCGACGAGCGCGGCGTATAAGAGCGGGGACAAGATCACGCTCAAGGCGAATACGACGCTGTATGCGGTGTGGAAAAAGAAGTAACAATCAAGAGAAGAGAAAAGGAAAGATGAATAAGAAGGTGAATGGTATGAGAAGAGTTTTCAGTGTATTGCTTCGGCTGATCACGTTCGGAGCGGCTGCGCTTTTGTGCGTTGTTCTGCTCGCGGGAACGGCGATGGCTGCCGAAACGAAGATTGACGAGAAGAATTTTCCGGATGAATCGTTTCGGGAGTGGGTTTCGGAAAATGCGGATCTTGACGGAAACGGATCGCTCAGCGCAGCGGAAATCAGCAAGGTGAAAACAATGAATATTGAAAGTTCCGCGATTCAGAAACTAAAGGGAATCGAATTTTTCACCGAGCTCGAGGTGATGACCGTCCAGGGAGAATTGTCCGGCCGGGTTGATCTTCGGAAAAACACGAAACTTAAGCAGCTGGATCTTTCGGGAAACTATGAGATGACATCCGTTGATGTCAGCGGCTGTTCGGAGTTATTGTATTTGGATGTGAGCTACACGATGCTCCGCTCGTTGGATATCGGCGAAAATTCGAAGTTGAAGACTTTGATATGCGATGAGACACAGATTCAGTCCCTGAATCTTGGCAACAACAAGGAATTGACGGAACTCTCCTGTGCAGAGACAAAGATCACATCGTTGAATCTTTCAAAACAGACGAAGCTGAAGTCGCTTGTCTGCTCCGACAATCCGATTACAAAGCTTGACTTAAGCAAGAATGTTTTATTGACTTCGGTCGACTGTGCGAGATGCGCTCTCACAACGTTTACGATCGGCTCCTCCCTCAAGGAGTTGCTCAAGCTGGATTGCAGCAGAAATGATCTGCTGTCGTTAGATCTTACGCAGGCAAGCAAGCTCAACGAGCTGAAGGTCTTCGGAAACCGTTTGAGCGCCAAGACGCTGAAACTTCCGAATTCACTCAAGGAGCTGTTTGAGTTGCCCGGAGGCGAAACGACCGTATCCCGGGATTATATCCGGGAGTTGGCACTTCCGGTAATGATACATAAGTGGGATACTGACGCGAAGCAGATAACGGCTGATCTTCCTGTGCCGGTCGGCGATGTCATTTCCGTCGTGTTCTACCGCGGACGCTCGTATGGGTCGGAAGGACCGCTTTACAATACGACGCAGAAAGCCGGGAAGGAATTTACGATCCCGAAGGTTACGGTCATTAATAATCAGTTCTATTTCCTGGGCTGGTCGCTCGCGCCGAACGCAACGGAAGCACAGTATAAAACCGGTGACAAGATCACGCTGTATCGTCACTCGATCCTGTATCCGGTGTTTAAAGCCAGGACGTACAAGGTAACCTTCAATCTCAACGGCGGAACGTCCGGAGCGCCCGCTGCGATCACCGGCCTTCCATTCGATCTTGATTACTTCGAGATTCCTGCATCTACGCCGGTTCGTGATGGCTATTACTTTATGGGATGGGCGGATGCCGCGGATCCGGATTGGATTTATAAGAGCGGCGATGCATATTGCGCTTTTAACAACAAGGACGTCGTTCTTTACGCAGTCTGGAAGCCTCGTACCAACAAGATCACATTTAACGCAAACGGCGGCAGCAGTACGGTGCCTGCGGCCATCAGCGTTCTCACGGGCAAAGAGGCGACGGTTCCGTCGGCAAGCGTGTCGAGAACCGGATACTGGTTCCTCGGCTGGTCGACCGACAAGAGCGCGATGGCGGCGTCGTACAGGTCGGGCGACAAGATTTCGGTGACCAAGGACACGGTGCTGTACGCGGTATGGAAGTCACAAACCACGACCAACTGCACTCTTACGTTCGACGCCAACGGCGGCACGAATCCTCCGGCGAAGATCACAGCAGCCAAGGGTGCAACGGTGACGATCCCTTCGTCATCCGTGTCGCGCAGCGGCTACTGGTTCCTCGGCTGGGCGACAAGCAAGACCGCAACGAGCGCGCAGTATAAGAGCGGCAATACATTGACGCTCTCGGCCAACACGACGCTGTACGCGGTTTGGAAGAAGAAATGACGGAATATCGTTTTTGATAGTAAACGGGCGGTGATTTAATGGTGATGCAGACGAAGAAATCAATTCTTATTTGTTTGTTTGTTCTGCTTATGCTTGGGTTGTCTGGGTGCGGAGATAAAGAGCAGAAGAAAGACATGGCTATAAACGATGGAAGAAATAGCTCAGTTGACGGAAATCCCAATGAAAATCCGATAGCAGTCGAACCATCTGTTATCAGTGGGTCAGTTACACCAACCATGATCGCTCCGGAAAATCGAAGGATGCAATTACTGCCCACTATGGTTCCGACGATGTCGCAAGACAACAGCGGTGAGGAGTTGGTAAAGACTGAATCAAGCCGAGACGCGACGGAATTACAAGGAGCCGCTAAACCAAGAATTGTTGGGCTTTATCAGGGAAATAAGGTGTATGATATTGAAGTGTTTTTTGTTAGATTTTTCGAAAGTATCAGACCTAAACCCGGTAAGGTCTATGCAGATGTGTTCGGACAAGAAGAGATAGCGGATGACAGTTTTTTCCGAGTTGCTATTGTTATTCAACGGAATAATACCGATTTGAAAGGCGGAGATGATCGGCAGCTAAATGCCGCTTTTGAAGCAATACGAAATGCCGGTTATCCGATAGTTGAAGAGGTTAATTGCGGAAAGAATATGCCAATTCCGAGCGGAGCAGAAGGGAGATATATTACCGTTCTTCTAACAAAGCAACAGTTGCATGATTGGAGTGTCCCGGATTCTGAATTATGCTATTTCATTTGCTGGGAAGGATATCTTCGAGGGGCAATTGCCGGATTGGAAAACGGACAGTTTATAAGTGAATAGCGGAAGGGATGTCTCATCTGTACCGAAGCAGCAGGAACGCTGCAGTTCAGTACAAGAATAAGACTGTCGCAACGTACAGTTGTGAAGAAGAGGTTCGTCTGGTAGAATAACTATTACTTTGATGTAAAATGCGGAAAGAGAGGAACCACGGTATGAACAAAGGAAGTGCAGTAAGACGGTTGGCGGCAATACTTCTGTCGCTGATCATGGCGGTGACGTTGCTTCCGGCTGCGGAGATTGGCGGTGAATCAAAGGCCGCAGCGACGTCGGAGAAGGAGGTCGCAGGCCTCTGTACGGACGGGATCGGTACGCCGACCGTGCCGACATATGAAAGCGATACCTGGAGCGGAAGCTATGTCTGGTTCGGAAAATACGACAAATTTCCCATCCGGTTTCGTGTGCTGGCTCCGAGGACAACGGCATATGGCGGAACAACGATGCTTTTGGACTGTGATAACATCCTGTACAAAGCGCCGTTTGACGCCGACGGAGAGCCCAATGCCGTGGGAGTGACCGGAGCCAATGTCTGGGCGTACAGCGATCTGAAAGAGGGCCTGAACGGAAACAAATTCCTTACCGCGCAAAACGGTTTCACGGCGAAGGAGCGGGCAGCGATCGCCGAGAGCAGGATCGCATCGCATGCGCTGAAAAAGGCTGTAACGCAGGATACGCCCGGCACGGTCTGCGACTGGTGTATGTGCTATTATGATTTCATCGGTCTGAGCGGGGAGAAAGTATTCGTTCTGGACGCGGAGGAAGCGTCGAACAGCCTCTACGGATACAGCACGGAATACTATTCTAAAACCAGAACGAAATCGGGAGAGAGGTCCAGCACGTATTGGCTGAGATCGAGCGGGGACGGATGCACAACGACCGGGAGGGCTTCCGGCACCATGTCCAGGTGGGGAAATTTCGAATATGACAGTGTCACCGTCGATTGGGGCGTGAGCCCGGCGATGAACCTGGATCTGAAGTCGGTCATTTTCTCTACGGAGCTCAGCGATCAGGAGTATAAGCTGACCGTCGTCGACAAGGATATGTCCGTAGGTGTGTCGGGCGGGATAACCACAGATGCGACCGGCAGAGAAATTTCGTTGAATTACAAAGTGACCGGGGCCAATGACTACAGAACAACGCAGTTGTCGGTGCTGATCCTTGACAAGGAGTACAAGCCCGCCAATACGAACAAGGCAAAGATCCTGTATTACGGGAAAATGATAACCCCGGCGTCCTCCGGGACGTTCCCGACGACCGGAACCGCTTCGTTTACGCTTCCTTCGGGACTCAATATCAACGGTTGGGGAAGTTCCTACTATGTTTACATGCTTGCCGAGGATGTCAACGGAGTGCATGAGACGGACTATGCATCGACGCCTGCGCAACTGGATGCGCCCGGAATGGTAACGCTGTCGTTTGATCTCAACGGCGGTTCGATGGGCGCGCCGGCGAACATTCGGAAGAAGTCCGGCACCTCCGTGACGATCCCGAAGTCGAGTCCGTACCGCGGAGGTTACTGGTTCATGGGCTGGTCGGAATCCAAAACGGCAACGACGGCGACCTACAAGAGCGGTTCCGTGATCACGCTCACGCAGGACACGACGCTGTACTGCGTGTGGAAGAAAGCATCCGCGATGACGTACCGCGTCTCCTTTGACCGAAACGGCGGCTCCGGGACGGCGCCTTCGCCGATGACAGTGACGACAGGAACAACGGTGACCGTTCCGAAGTGCTCGACGATCAATCGCGAGGGCTATTACTTCATGGGCTGGTCAGTGACCCGCGGCGGCGCGGTTGCCTACAAGAGCGGAGACACCTTCAAAGTTACGGCCAATGTTGTTCTGTACGCCGTATGGCAACCCCGCACCAACACGATCACGTTCAAGGCCAACGGCGGCAGCGGCACCCTTCCGGCGACCATCAAGGTGAAGACCGGAAAGACGGCGACCATCGGAAAATCCTCGATGAGCCGCACGGGCTACTGGTTCCTCGGCTGGTCGACGAGCAAGACCGCGACGAGCGCGCAGTACAAGACCGGCAGCGAGATCAGTGTGACCAAGGATACGACGCTGTACGCGGTGTGGAAAAAGAAATAGAAGATATCAAAATAAACATAAACGATGCCTCCCTGCGAAATGAGGGAGGCATCATTTTTCTTATGATCGTCTTGTTACGGAACAATTATTCCGTAGTTGGCCAGGTTCGTGTAGGCAGTCAACCAGGACAGGGTCAGCTCAGGAAAATGAGAGTACTTGAACGAGTTTATATTCTTGAGCAGATCCATCAGTGCGGTCTGGCTTACGATGTTCCATCCGTAACTTGCATTTCCCCAGGTACTGATGTTGGACAAATGGTTCTTTATGGTTGAGAAATTCGTCAGCCAGTTCGTAGTCTTGGCGTTCATCAACGCAGCCATTACCGGAACCAGAAGATCCTGAACGCCGTTAGCGTAATACTGCTGAGGATTTGCGGTAGCATTTGCAAGATCATTGAAAATGTAGCTTAGATAAGCGGATTGATTTGCATAGTTGCCGGTTTTCTGCTGTAGACGGGTCTGCAATTCTTTCTGCAGCTTATTTTGAGCGATATACTTCGACAGGATATTTCTGTATGCAGTTTCAACGCCCCCGGGTACAGCTCCCGCGCTGTTCGGGAATGAGTAGGTTGTTCCGTATCTTGTAAATGTCCAGCCTTTTCCGTCGTTCATCGGAACCATCGGTACGAAATCGGACAGGTTCACGAAGGACTTGATGCCGTTGTATTTACTGTTGTGTGCGGCCGCATCGGTTGTGCAGCGCGGAGGCTCAAATCCAAAGCCGAACACATTCTTGGAGTCGATCGTCATGGAAAGGGAGTTGTTGATAATCTTGGAGCAGACCAGGTTAGTCACGGCGCCTGCTCGGCTGTAGCCGACAACCCAGATCTTAACGTTGGACTCAAAATAGGCCTTGTATTTATTGATATAGTTGTTCAATCCGTTCACAACGGCAGTGGCCGCTATATTGAATCCGTTATGGTTCAGGTTGTTTCCGCCTTGGTTGTAAACATTGAAGTTTCCGCCCCATTCGTCGCCGTAACCGGCTCCGCGGATCGCTACCAGGATCAAGGTAGCCGTTTTGCCGCTCGAGGAGTTGTAAATCTTGCGCGAACCGATCGCATAACCGATGGAGTTGTACGTCGGATTCGGATAATTGAACGTAAGGCGGCTGAATCCGTGACCGTTCATGAGCGTCTCGATGTTTGCGTATCTCGCGAGGGAGGAATTGGCCTCTGTCGCGTCAAACGCAGCCATGGCGGTCTCCAGAGAAGCCTTCACAAGATCATATTGATTGTTGTAGCTGCTCGTAAAGAACTGCCTGAAATTGACGGTGCTGGTCCACGGAACCAGATTGGATCCGGACGTAAAATTGAAGTTGGCCGTTGAATTTGTTTTTGCCCAATGTGCATATAAGTTTTGATTGGAAGTGGTGGTAACTGTGGTCGAGGCGATAATCTGAGTTCCGCCGCTGGCCTTGGTGAACCATCCCTGGAAATCGTATCCGGATCTTGTCGGAACAGGAAGGGTACCGTAAGTACTGCCGTAGGTTACTGTTTTCGCGTCAACCGTGGTTCCGCCGTTGCTGTTGAACGTGATCGTAAATTTGCCCTGCTGCCAGCGAGCGTACAACGTCTTGTTGGCGGTGATGGTCACTTTCGTGGTAGAAACAATCTTGCTTCCTCCGGTTTTTGCGGTAAACCATCCGAGGAAGGTGTAGCCGGGGTACTTAGGAGTCGGCAGTGTTCCGTACGTGCTGTCGTAGGTTACCTGGATCGGATCAACCGCGGTTCCGCCGTTGCTGTCGAAGGTGATCTTGAACTTCTTTGCGTTCCAGTGCGCATACAGCGAGGTGTTGGTCGTAGGAACGGTGGAATTGATTGTGATCTTGGTTCCGCCGGAGCCCTGGGTATACCATCCTGCGAAGGTATATCCCGTAGGTGCGGTGGGAGCTGCCGGAAGGCTTCCGTACTTGGTTCCTACCGTGTAGGTTTGCGTGCTGTATTTGCCGTCGGCACCGTAGAACCGGATCGTAACTTTTTTCGGCGTCCACTGCGCATACAGCGTTTTGTTGGCGGTGATCGTCACCTTGGTCGAAGCCTTGATCTGTGTTCCGCCGGTCTTCGCCGTGAACCATCCGTTAAAGGTGTAGCCGGTTCGGGTCGTTGTCGGAAGTGTTCCGTATGTGCTGTTATACGTTACCGTTATTGCGTCAGACTTCGTTCCGCCGGTGCTGTCGAAGGTGATCGTAAAGGTCTTCGGCGTCCAGTGAGCATACAGCGAAGTGTTGGTCGTGGGAACGGTGGAATTGGTTGTGATCTTGGTTCCGCCGCTTCCGCTTGTATACCAGCCCGCGAATTTGTGGCCCGTGGGCGGCGTGGGATTGGCCGGAAAGCTTCCGTACTTGGTTCCGACCGTGTAATTTTGCGTGCTGTAGTTGCCGTTAGTGCCGTAGAAGCGAACCGTTATGGTCTTCGGCTTCCACTGCGCATACAACGTCAGGTTGGCTGTGATGGCCACTTTGTTTGCAGTCTTGATCTGGGTTCCGCCGGTCTTCGCCGTAAACCATCCGGCAAATGTGTAACCGGTCCTGGTTGTCGTCGGCAGCGTTCCGTACGTGCTGTCGTAGGTAACCTTGATCGTCGACGGAGACGGGGTCGTCCCGCCGTTCGCGTTAAGGGTGACCGTAAAGGTCTTAGCCGTCCAGTGAGCATACAGCTTCTGGTTGGCCGTGATCGTCACTTTTGTTGTGTTTATGATCTTGGTTCCGCCGCTTGCGGCCGTAAACCATCCGGCGAACTTGTAACCGGTTTTGGTCGGGGTCGGCAGGGTGCCGTAGGTGCCGCCGTAGGTTACATTGATCGAAGTAACCGATGATCCGCCCCGGCTGTCGAAGCTCACCGTGAGGACCTTTGCCTTCCAGTGTGCATACAGAGAGGTGTCGGTGGTGGGAACGATGGAAGCGGTCGTGATCTTCGTTCCGCCGGATCCCTGCGTGTACCATCCGTCAAAGGTGTTACCCGTGGGAGGAGTCGGTCCTGCAGGAAGGCTTCCGTACGCGGTTCCGACTGTATATGACTTTGTGGAATACTGACCGTTGTTGCCGTAGAAACGAACCGTTATCGTCTTCGGCGACCAGTGAGCGTACAGCGTCTGATTGGACGTGACGGTCACTCTCGTTCCGGCCGTGATCTGAGTTCCGCCGCTTGCGGCCGTGAACCAGCCGACGAAGTTGTATCCGGTTCTGGTGGGCGCCGGAAGTGTTCCGTACGTGCCGTCATAGGTAATTGTCTTGGCCGACACAGCAGTTCCGCCGTTGCTGTTAAAGGAGAGCGTAAAGCTCTTTGCCGACCAGTGAGCATACAATGTCTGATTGGACGTGATGGTTACTCTTGTTCCGTACGTGATCTGGGTTCCGCCGCTTGCGGCCGTGAACCATCCGACGAAGTTGTATCCGGTTCTGGTTGGCGTCGGCAGCGAGCCGTATGTGCCGCCTTCCGTAACCGTGATCGCAGATACCGAAGATCCTCCGTTGCTGTTAAAGCTTACCGTATACTTCTTAGGCGCAGGGGTGCCGTTTTGCGTGATCCGCAACGTCCATATTTTGTTTCCGTCACGGAAAACGACGTCGCCGCTCCGGGATGATGCCCCGGTATTTTTCGATACATCCACTGAGAATTTGGAACCGTTTTTCGTGCAGGAAACCCAGCCCGGCTTCCCTTGCAGAAATACGCTGGTATAAGCGTCTGTCAGGGAGACCGTAAAGGATTCCCCGCCGGCTGCGGCCGTATAGGTTCTGGTCGAGCCCTGACCGATCGTAACTGTGCCGGCCTGTGCGATTTCCGGCCCGATCAGAAGCAGAGCCAGAAGCAATGCGCACAGCGCACGAAGAACAATCCGCGTTTTGTTTGTAAACCCCTTCATATTTAACACTCCTTTCAATTTTTCGGGCGTCCCCGGTCCGGCGGATCGGACAGGATCTTCCCACGGCGGAGGATTGCGTTCAAAACCGAAGACAAACAAAAAACGGCTGCAATAAGAAACCTATTGCAACCGAACTATCATAGCGACAAAAAGGCTCACGTCACACCGCTTTGTCGCGTTAGACTTCCAGTTTTGCGTCTCCGCGTTTCCACGGATTTGCCCCATTTGCCTTTCCAAAAACAACAATCCACTGCCTTATCATATAATAGCATACGCGGAGGGATAATTCAATCGAATTGTATAGCGTTTTTCGGAAAGAGTGTGACAGCGTAACGGTGGCCGAAGGCGAAATCGGAAAAGCATTTACTTTAGCGGAACTTGAGGATTGTTCCGTGATTGTTGACCTTGTTTTGTCTATATTATAAGGAAGCTTTCAATAATCTTTTTTTCGATAAGCGTGTGGAGTATAAAAATGCTGGTCGCGGACGTGGCTCTTACCTGTATGAAAAGTTGTTTATACGGAAAAATACAAGGGGAAACGGGGTTTCTTGCCAATTCCCTTGAAAATTTCAAAAAATGTACCTGTCTCGCAACTCGCACGGTGACCGAGGTTTCAAGGGAATTCTGCGGATCAAGCTATATCCCATGAAAACAGGCTCGGTTCGGGTTTGGAGACAGGTACATTTTTCAAGTGAAATGTTCTTTTTTGGGCGAAAAACCTTGAAAATCAGCCCAAAACGGTTTTTCGGAAGGCTTCGGACAGGGTAAACTGCGCATCAGGGACTCTCGGTGTCGATTCCCATGTCGCGGGTGTAGCGCCACTCGATGACGTCGCCGTTGCGGAGGCGGCAGGTGCTGCAGCTCTCGCCGGGAGCTTCGCCGTTTCGGTAGTACATCCAGCCGGACAGGGAGCCGTAGTCAAATTCGCGCAGCGGGCCGATGGCTCGGATGTAGAGCGAATTGCCGGCTCCGCCGATATCGACGGGGAGGCGCTCGGTCGCCGTGGCGGCCATCAGAGCGTCATAGACGGTGTCTCCGTCGCGGAAGGGGATTGTCACGGGACCCAACAGCAAACCGTCGGCAGGAAGGCTCTCAGAGGCTCCTGCGACCGTGTCGCATCGGATCGCCAGAGTGATCTTGCCGTCCGCCTCGTCTTCGGGTACGACCTGCTGTGCGTAATAGTCCTCGGGCGTCTGGATGCGAACAACATGGATCAGAGCGATCGCAGCGGCCGTGATGAACAGCGCGATCAGAAGGTTTCGTCGGTTCAGACGCTTCCGAAGCGTAAGGACCAGAATACCGATCGCAGCGATGGCGAGGACTGCGATGGTTGCCGGAAACCGGAAGCCGGTTCCGTCGGACGGTGCGGAAGCATCAGTCGGCGAGGATGCGGCAGGGGCCTTCGTCGCCGACGGCGACGGGGCAGCGGTGATCGTCGGATCGTCGGCAGGCTTGGTTGTCGGAGTGAGCGGTGTTCCGGTGGGAGCAGCCGTCGGAGTGAGCGGCGTTTCGGTCGGCGACACAGAAGGTGTCGGATTTTCCGAAGGAGCGTCTGCGGAGGGAAGATGGAGCGGCGATTGACCGCGAAGGAAGCGGAGATAGGCGACGCAGGCGTAGAAAGCCTGCTGAGTCGCATTTTCATTGGAATCGCCTTTGGCAATGTGGCGGAAACTTCCGTCGTCGCAGCGGTAGGAAGCGAGCGCGTCAAGCACGGTGCGGCCGTTTTTCCGGAAGCGCTCGTCGGTGCAGGCGTCAATCCCGAGTTCGCTGAGGGCGGTGAGAACCTGCGCGCAGCTCTCGGAGTTGGCGGAGCCGTAGCTGGAATACCCTCCGTCATCCGACTGCCTGCCGGAAAGAAATGTCACGGCCCGGTCTTCGGCGCCGCGAACCGTCTCCGCAAGGCCGGAAGCCTCGGAGCCGGCGGGATCCGCGATGAGATAGCAGGCGAGCGCCTGGACGGTCATGGAGGTGACGTCGGGGTCGCCGTAGCGGCCGGAGATTGCCCAGCCGCCGTCCTCGAGCTGGAGCGAGAGGAGCGAGCGGACGACGGATTCGGCGGAGACAGTGCCGTCCCGCGCGCCGTTGTTCCAAAGGTGAAGGCCGAAGACGTAGCTCATGATGCCTTGGGCGCCGACGGTCTGCGCAAGAGTCCGGTCGGTGAGGGACAGACCGCCTCCGGCAGCTAACGTCACATATGCGTATTTCTGGAGCGTCACGGGGCCGGGAACGGTGTCGGCCTGATTCAGATAGAGCGAGAGCGCGTCACGGTACTTCGAAAAATCATATTTTCCGCTGCGGCTCAGGGCGAAAACATACCACTCCGCGTTCCTGCCGGCCTGCAGGCAAAGTTCGGTATCGATGAACTGCTGCAGATCGGAGCATCCGGAAGTCGTAAGAAGATAGTTGCGGATGCCGTCGACGAGGGATTCCGCGTAAGCGGCGGAATCGGTTTCGCCGGATGCAGCGGCGGAAGAAACGCCGAAAGCCTGCAGCGGCGCGGGGAAGAGACTCCCCGCGGCCAGCGTGCAGGCCAGAATAAGCGTCAGTATGACGATTCGGATTCGGTGTGTGTTACGCATTCGTTCGGATGCGACTGCTTATGCAGCCTTCTCTTTCTTCAAGGAAACCACGATGACAGTGCCGAGGGCAGCCATAGCGGCGATCGCGTACAGAAGGATTGTTGCGGTGTCGCCGGTCTTCGGCGTAGTGTCCTGCGGCTTCTCCTCCTTGCCCTGATCAACCGGCTTTTCCTCCGCAGCGGAAATGTTCGCACTGCATGCCGGAGGAACGAGGATCACGGAATCGGATTTAGCGCTGATAATGTGGAGGCCGGCGTCCTTGATGGAAACGGTTACCTTGCCGTCCTTGTCCGTCTTGGCGTCGGTGGCTTTGCCGTCCACGAGGATGGTTGCGCCTTCCACCGGGGAGATCACGGTGTTGTAGTTTGCGTCAAAACCGACTGCGCTCAGCTTGAGCGGGATCTCACTGCCGGCAGTAGAAGCGACAGCCTGAGCGTCGAAGAAGCAGTACGTGTCGGACCAGTTGGTTGTGTCCGTGTACACGAAAGCGTTGATGTAATCGTTGTTTTTGATCTCGTCGCCGAGGCTCATTGCGGCTGCGTTGTTCACGTAGTAGCCGTAGCCGGTGCCGTTGTCAATGCCCCAGAGCTTCTTGAGGGAAAGGCCGTATTCCGTCATCTCGGAGAGATAGCCGGCAGCGGCGCCGCCCGTGAATTTTGCTTCGTGAGCACAGTAGAGAGCATCGTTGACGGTGAGTTTACCGTCGTTGTCGATATCCGTGACGTCGATGAGCTCAGTCGCAAGTGCGAGATTGCCGTCCTTGTCGGCGATCGTCACGAAGACCGTCGCTTTGTCGCCTGCCGCGAACGCAAGGCCGCAGCACAGGCCGAGGAGCAGAACCAGCGTGCAGGAGAGAGTCAGAAGTTTTTTCATCGGAAAATACCTCGTTTCTTAATTGTTTTATCATAACGGCAACGGGCCGCAATGAATCGTTGTTTACCGGGGATCGTCCGCCCGGTCGGGTTCACGGAACAAGCCGTATTTGGCGCGGAGCCGGTCTAATTTTTCGCCGATCGGATTTGCGAGGACCAGCAGGAAAAAGACGTTGGAAACCGCGTATTCGATCATGATGGGCAACGCCGCTTTGATCAGCCCGGAGTAGCGGAAAATGTTGAATTCCCCGTCCATCCAGAACGTCGACCAGAGGTCCATCACGAGAGAGAAGAACACTCCGGCGAACACGCCGTAGGCGCACAACCGGATCTTGCTTCGGCGAAGCGGCTTCGCCAGCAGGCCGGCCAGACCGCCCAGAAGTCCCCAGGAGAACATCTGAAACGGCGTCCACGGGCCCTGTCCGAAATAGAAATTGGACAGAAGCGCCGAGAGCGAGCCGACGATAAATCCGGGTTCCGCACCGAGCCACATCGCCGTGATGACCGTGATCGCCGTCACCGGCTTGAAACCGGGCAGCCAGGCGAAGAGGAACCGCCCGACCACGGACAGGGATGTCAGCACCGAGAGGACCATCAGCTCCGAGGAGCCGGTCTCCCTTCGCTCGAAATCGTACCAGATCGGAAGGCAGGTCAGCACCGCGACGCACAGGGATATCCACGCGTAGTGGAGGTCGCGGAACAGCAGAGCCCCGCCGATGGCCACCGTCGGGATCAGCGCGAAGAAAAGGACAAATGTCAGCCGGCGCCGGGTCATGAGGACACCTCCCCGGACACTCTGCCGCGCACGGCGGCGACAACGTCGTCGCAGGTGATCGCGCCGTCGATGATGCCGCGGGCCATTCGGTTTGCGGCGGTCGTATAAAACGCGTTTCCTTCGAAAAATGCCTTCGGGTCGGCTTCGGAGATCACCGTTCCGTCGAAGAGCAACCCGCAGCGGTCGGCGTGAAGCGCGGCCCATTCCGCATCGTGCGTCACGGAGAGAACGGCGACGCCGTCATCTTGCAGATCCCTGAGCAAACCGGCCAGCTCGCCTTTGCCGCGGACGTCGATGCCCTTGGCGGGCTCATCCAGAAGAAGCACTTTCGGACGGGACGCGAGAACTTTCGCAAGCGCCGCCTTTTGCAGCTCCCCGCCGCTCACGTCGTAAGGGTGGGAGTCGAGTATGCCGGTGATCCGCAGGCGCTCGCACAGGGCGAGCATCGAGGACTCGGCGTTATCCTGATCGACGCGGGAAAATGCCTTGAGCAGATCCGCGCGTATCGTTGTTTCCGTAAATACGTCTCTCGGCTGTTGCGGCAGAAGTGCCAGATTGCCGCGGTACAGGGTGCCGGGAGCGAAGGACGAAAGCTTCCGGTCGAACAGCCTTACGGTGCCGGCGTAGGGCTTGGTGAGACCGGCCAGCAGCGAGAGAAGCGTCGTCTTGCCGGAGCCGTTTCCGCCGAGCAGACAGTAGTGCTCGCCCGCGCGGATCGCGATCGACGCCTCGGAAAGCACGTCCGGAAGAGTCCGGTCGTAGCGGAACCGAAGGCCTTTCGCCTCAAGGGCAACCGTAGCATCGGTGTCGGCCGAAGGAGCCGCGGCAGGTAGCGAAGCGGCAGGCTTCGGAAACATCGCGCGAAGCATCGCCCGACCGTCGCGGACGGTGAGCGGTAGACTTGCGGTCGCGACATCACCGGCAGATGCCGTCTCCCCCGAAGCAGCGGGGCCGCCGGTGAGCGCGAGATAAATCCTCGTGGCGGCGGACAGAGCCTCCGCCATGGGGTGGGAATGCATATGTAAATGATCGGTCAGCTCCGCGGCGCCTCCGCTGCAGAGGATCCGGCCCCCGTCCATCAGGAAAATCCGATCTGCGTGGGGCAGGATATCCTCCAGACGGTGTTCCGCCATGAGGATGGTCACGCCGAGGTCGCTGCACACGCGGCGCAGGACGTTTCGAAACTCCGCGGCCGCGATCGGGTCCAGCTGCGCCGTCGGCTCGTCCAGCAGCAAAAGCCGCGGGTTCATCACCAGCGCGGAGGCCAGGTTCAAAAGCTGTTTCTGGCCGCCCGAGAGCTCGTATGTCTTACTGTGGTACCAGTCTTCAATTCCGAAAAATGCGGACATCTCGGCTACCCGGCGCCGGATCACCTCCGACGGGAGCCCGAGGTTTTCCAGCCCGAAGGCCAGTTCGTGCCAGACGGTGTCCGTGACGATCTGCGATTCCGGATCCTGAAGGACAATGCCGATTCCGGAAGCGGCTTCGCGGTCGCCGAGAACCGGCAGAGAGGAATCTTCGGAACGGACGATGTGTCCGTCAAACCGGACGGTTCCGTGAAAGTCGCCGAAAGGGGCAATCTCGCGCTTGATCATGCGAAGAAGCGTGGATTTGCCGCAGCCGGAGAGACCGCACACAACGGCCCATTGGCCTTCCGATACGGTCAGTGAGACTTCCTTCAGGGCGTCGACGGACGCCTTCGGATAGCGGAAGGTTACATTTTCGACCGATAGAAGCTCCAACGGATCTCCTCCTTCAAATAGGACAAAAACGGCATCAAACACAGGATCGAAAAGGCGATCACGCCCGCGCGGTCAATCCCGTCGGGGCGCTTGGTCGTGATGCTCGGATACCAATCATAATGCAGTCCGCCGCGTGCGAGGGACAAAACGGTGACCGCAGTGAGAGCGACGACGGCGATCATACACAGCGCGTCCTTTGCGCCGAAGCGGCAGGTGCGGTAAGTCGTGCGCCCGGGAAGTCCGTACCCGCGGGCTTTCATCGAGGCACCGGCGTCAATGGCGTGCTCCAGAGACCAGGTCGTGAGCGCGGACATCGTCGTCATATGACTTTTTGTGCGGTTCAGCCAGTCGGGATCGTCGTAGACTCCGACGGCCGTCTGGGCATTGCGCATCGCGGCGGCTCTCCGCCGCAACAGCGGAACAAACCGCAGCACGGTGGAGATCAATAAGGCTAACTTCGGGGCAATCCGCCCGAAGAGAAAGAATCGATTTTCCTCGGGAACCAGCGATCGTTCGCATCGAAACCACAGGAGCACGGCGATGAGCATCGTCCCGAGATGCGCCCCGTAGAGAAGCGCTTCCAAAGTGTATGGCCGGCCGTTGACAAAGGCAAGCGGCGTCGCGCCTCCGGTGGAAAATAACGGGTTGGTCACGGTCACGAGGATCCACAGGATCAAATAGCCGAGGACACTTTTGAGCGTGCTTCCGGAGTCGGGGGAGAGTCCCCGGATTCCGATCGCCGTCAAGAATAAAACCGCGCCGGCAAATGCAGGCACCGTCAACATCGGCGACTGCCCGAACATCGTGAGCAGAAGAACGGAAAGCAGGAGCGCGAGCGGCACTGACGGGTGCCTTTGCCGAAACGTGATCATCGCTGCTCCTTTCATTGTCCTGTCGCCCGACCGATAAGAAAACCCGCCGGACGTGACGTCGGGCGGGCAGGTTTGACAATCTTGCGGACAGTGCTGACGGACCGGTTCCCTGAAACCATCGCAAAGCGACGGGAGGCACGGATGCTCTCCCGAAGGGGGTCGTCAGACACGGGTCGCGGGTTGCTCCGGATTCGAACCGGAATAATGTCGAACTCTGCTCTCTCACAACGGTTGAGACCATATCTGTTGGCTTGTTCGGTTATTTTCCTACAATATATAGTAGTATAGCATGAAACGATATGGCATGCAAGGGAGAAGATAAAGATTTGCGGCGCCTTGTTCGCCGGAGAACAGGAATGCGGGCATGAGTTGCCCACGGACAACGACGAGGGTATGGGGCATGCGCCGAAAAGCGCCTGCCGAAACGGCTCCGCACCGGTTTCACAGACAAGTCGAGATCCCCCGAAAAATGCCGTGAAACCCTTGATTCGCAAGGCTTTCACGAGGATATCCGTCGGTTCGGCACATGCGACAAAAAATGAAAGCGAACAACCGTTAATTTTTGTAAATTATAGCGAGTTGACACAGGACAACCGCCTTTGGTAAAATGAGATCGAACCCATGGGGGAGTAGCAAACCGGTGCGAAAGCGCCGCGCAACAAGTCGCCATCCCGGCAAATTGCCCGGCTTGTTTTAAAATGCGAGACTCATGTATGCCAAGCCATACGTGACGGTCCCGCCATAGTGAGATGATTTCGGAGACCGGATATGGCGAGTGCATATCCGGTCTGATTTTTTGTGTTGACAAACAGGTCGGGCTTCACTATAATACAAACACATGAACAAATGCTCATATGTTAAAACAAAAGGAGGAAAAGAAAATGAGTTTTGTGGAGATCCACAATCTGAAGAAGAGCTACGGCGAGGGTGAGGCCAAGCAGGCAGTGCTCTCGGGCGTGGATATGTCGATTGAAAAAGGGGAGTTTTGCGTGTTGCTCGGTCCTTCGGGCAGCGGCAAATCGACCCTTTTAAACATTATCGGCGGTATCGATGACGCGGATGAGGGCTATGTGATGATCGACGGCGAAAAGACCGCGGACATGAACGAAAAGCGGTTGACGCAGTACCGGAGAGATCATTTGGGGTATGTGTTCCAGCTTTACAATCTGATTCCGAATCTGACGGTCCGGGAGAACATCGAAGTCGGCGCGTACTTAAGCGATAAGCCGCTTCCGGTGGACGACCTTTTGAAGACTCTCGGGCTGTACGAACACCGGCATAAGCTGCCTACACAGCTCTCCGGCGG
Source organism: Lachnospiraceae bacterium (assembly GCA_017441265.1). GTDB lineage: Bacteria > Bacillota > Clostridia > Lachnospirales > Lachnospiraceae > ISDg. The sequence goes on from JAFRYE010000057.1 coordinate 65,909, forward strand.
TCAGCAGCAGCGCACGGCCATCGGCCGCGCCGTCATCAAGAATCCGGACATTTTGCTCTGCGACGAGCCTACCGGCGCTTTGGATTACAACACCTCGAAGGAGATCCTGACGCTTTTGGAGCGGATCAACGAAGAGTACGGCAACACCATCATCATGGTGACCCACAACGATGCGCTCAAGAACATGGCCGACCGCGTCGTCAAGCTTCGTGACGGCCGCGTGAGTCGCAATTATCTCAACGAAAACAAGCTTCCTGTCAGCGAGATCGAGTGGTAAGGAGGCGCAGCATGAGAAATCCCATGAACCGGAGGCTGCCAAGAGAACTGAAGGCAGACTTCGGAAAATATATCGTCATTTTCCTGTTCATCGCCATGGTCGTCTCGGTGGTTTCGGGATTTTTGGTGGCAAATGACGGAATCGCGAAAGCGTACAAGAGAAATCTGAACAATAACAACGTGGAAGACGGGCACCTGGCGTTCAACGTCCGCCCGGAGGACTCGCTCATCGAGGCCGTGGGGAAGAAAGCGGGGGCGACAATGTACCGCGCCGATTTCTTCGAGGAGACCTGCGGCAGTGCGCTGCTGCGCGTGTACCGCGCAAGCGGTGTGAACATCCCCGAGGTGACGGAGGGACGGCTTCCGCAGGCGGCGGGCGAGATCCTGCTCGACAATCAGCACCCGAAAAAGGCTGAGATCGCGGTCGGCGACCGCATTGCGGTCGGAGGAAGAGAGCTCACGGTCACCGGTTTTGCGGCGTTTCCGAACTACAGCGCATTGTTCAAGGACAATGCGGATCTTATGTTTGACAGCGAGGGTTTCGGCGTCGGGCTCATGTCGGCGGAGGGCTTTGACGCATTTGCCTCGGACCATGCGATTGTCGGCTATGCGTGGAGATATGACACAAAGCCGGAGACCGACAAAGAGAAGCAGGATGCGGCGGAGAAGATGCTGTCAGCGCTCCGCGAGGAGCTGATCGCAGCCAACGGGGCGATCATGGAGCGAGCGTTGGCCGGAGAGACCGGACTTGCGATGCTCGAGGCCACGGACCTGCTCCCGGCGTATGAAAATAAGAGCATCCAGTTCGCCGGCGAGGATATGAACGGCGACGAGGCGGCGATGGTCCTGTTTTTGTATATCGTAGTCGCGGTGCTTGCTTTTATTGTGTCGGTCACGACGATCAATACGATCTCGAAGGAGGCGTCGGTCATCGGAACGCTGCGGGCTTCGGGCTACACAAGAGGGGAGCTCGTGCGGCATTACATGACGCTTCCGATCCTGTCGTTCCTGGCGGGCATGCTTGTCGGAAACGTGCTCGGATACACGGTGCTGCGCGATTTCATGGTGGACATCTACAATGACATGTATTCGCTCGGCAGAGTGGAGACGTTCTGGAACAAGAAGGCGTTTGTGACGACGACGCTGTGGCCGACGCTGATCATGATCGTCATCAACGGACTCATTTTGATCTGGAAAATGAGGATCGGCCCACTGCAGTTTTTGCGCCGCGAGATTTCCGGCCGCAAGAAGAAGCGCGCCCTCAAGCTTTCGCGGAGCATCCCGTTCTCCTGGCGCTTCCGCATCCGGATCCTGCTGCAGAACCTTCCGAACTATCTCACGATGGCTGTCGGGATCATCCTTGCGGGTGCGATCATTATCTTCGGATTGATGTTTGAACCGCTTCTCACGGATGTTGCGAAGCGTATTGAGGATACGGCGATCAGCCGGTATCAATACATTTTGAAGACCCCCGAGGAGGCCGGAGACGACGCCGAGCGCTATGCTGTCGCAACGCTCGAGACGACGAAGAAAGATTTTAAGACGGACGAGGTGTCTGTGTACGGCGTCGTGCCGCAGAGCAAGTTCGTGAAGCGTGAGATCCCTGCGGGGAAGGTACTCATCTCGAACGGCTATATGGACAAATACAGCGTTTCCGTCGGCGATACGGTGAGCCTTTACGACAAATACGCGGATAAGACGTACGACTTTGTCGTCGCCGGAGAGTATCCGTACGAGGCGTCGCTGGCCGTGTTCGTAAACCTTGATGAGTTCAATGCGTCATTTGACAAAACGCCGGACTATTACAGCGGTTATTTTGCGGACCGGGAGCTTGATGAGCTCACGCCGTCCAACGTCTACATGAAGCTGGACAGCAGCATCTTCGGAAGCTTTGCCGACCAGCTCTGGAAATCCTTCGCGGATTTCATGGAGCCCGTCAAATGGTTCGGTATCCTGATGTTTGTTTTGATGGTATACCTTCTTGCAAAGCAGATCATCGAGCGCAACTCGGTGAGCATTTCCATGACGAAGATCTTGGGCTTCACCGGCAGGGAGATCGGCGGTCTGTATATCGTCTCCACGTCGCTTGTGGTGGTCGCAAGCCTTCTGCTGGCCGTGCCTCTCGTGGACTGGTTGCTGCACCTGGTGTTCAAGACGTATCTCTACCGGCGCCTCAGCGGCTATCTGCCGTACTGCGTGAGCAGCGACTGCTACGTGAAGATGGTGCTTTTAGGCATTGCCAGCTACATCGCAGTCGTGGCGCTTCAGCTTTGGAAGATCCACAAGATCCCTAAGAGCGAGGCATTGAAGACGCTTGAGTAAGACGGCGGTTTCGTCTGTAAAATGCCAAAACGACGCGCTCAAACGGGCGCTTCAGGATGATGTGCGGGTCTTCCTTCCGGGAGATCGGTTTCACGAGGACGGAATGAATGCCCGCGCGGTTGGCACCGAGGATGTCCGTGAAGAGCTGGTCGCCGAAGAAGAGCGTGTTGTCGGCGTTCGTTCCGAGGATCTCCATCGCTTTTTGATAACTCTTCGGGTTCGGCTTTCCGGCGCGGTAGAGGTATTTCATGCCGACGGGGTCGGCAAAGGATTTCACGCGGCGCTCACACCCGTTGCTTAAGAAGAGAATGCCGAAGCCGATGTCGCGGAGTCTTGTGAGGAACGCAAGGCTCTGCGGCGTCTGGTCGGTTTTGTGCACGACAATCGTGTTGTCGATGTCGAAGATGATCGCGCGATAGCCTTCGCGGTATCTCGCCTCGAAGTCGTAATCGTAGACGCTTTCGACATTTTCCGAAGGATAAAAAGACTGAAACAAGAGAATCTCCAATCATGAAATTGACCGGCTGTTTTTTCGGCAGTCGGTCAATTTTTTGTTGCTTAGGTTGTAACGGTTACGGAAAATGCCGGAATTACTCGGCGTCTTCCTTGACAAGGCCCAACTTCACGAACCATTTGTCGAGCGGAAGTGCAAGGACTGCCGCCATCACCGGGAAGTGGCAGAGGCAGAAGACCACGCCTTCCTTGTAGGTCAGCGGACGGCCGAACAGGATGATGATGTGGTACGCGTACTCAAGCTTCTCAGGGATCGGCTCGCCGTGTGCGAGGTTGAAGCTGAGGTCCAGAAGACCGGAGAAGATCAGCAGAATGCCGACGACGCAGATCTTAATGCTGCGACCGGGCTTTCCGCCGCCCATGCGGTGTGCGAAGGCAACCGACATGATGATCAGCGGGTAGCACAGGAAATAGAGGTTCGTGTACATCTCGCCCTGAGCCGGAGTGTTGAGGGTACCGAAGATACCGTAGTAGCTGGCTCTGGGGATGATCATCATCAGGAACGGGAAAAACGGCAGCATGGTCAACAGGTAGCCGAATTTCAGTTTGTTCGGGAAGAAACTGATGCCGAGCACCGCGAAGAAGAAGATCACGAACTTCACGATCAGCCACCAGAACTCATCGATCTGCGACTGGTGCGGAAGACAGAACCAGATGAGCAGTGCGCCGGCGCCGCCGATGGCAAGACAAACAAGCCATAAATACTTTTGCAGGAAATCTTTCATTGTTTTCAACTCCATTCTTATTCTTGTGATAGCATCTCGAATTTCTTCAGCTGGTCCTTGGAGATATGCACTCCGAAGACGGCCTGTTTTGTATAGAGAAGTGTCAGAAGAGCTCTGACATCGAGATGTTTTTTGTACTTCTTGATCAGATAGCGCATATTTTCCGCGCACTGCTTCTTCTTGTTGTCGAAGTTGCTCGCGTGCATCAGATGGTAGTTGTTCGCTTCCGTGGAGTAGCCGAAGGTCAGGCCGTGTAAGTACAGGCGGATGCCGAGGTCGAGATCCTCGTGGCCCCATTTTGAAAATGCCTCGTCGAAGCATCCCACATCGAGGAGTGCCTGCCGGTCAACGGAAACGTTGCCGGTGTAGAAGTTCATCCAGCGGATGCGGCTCTTTGCGCCGTGTCCGAAGGCGTATTTTTCGATCTCACCGTTCTGTTCGCAGAAATCCCGAAGCCCCGCGGGCTCTTCGTAGAAGTGCTCGATGTCGGAATCCTTCATGAACAGCTGGTTGCGCTGCCCTAAGACAACGCCGTAGCCCTCCTTGTGGAGCGCGTAGTGGGACTCAACATAAGTGGGCGATACCACGCGGTCATCGTCAAGGAAAATGACGATCTCTCCGGTGGCGGCCTCAATGCCCTTGTTGCGTGCGCGTGCACGACCGATGTTTTGCTCGCTGACGATCGCGATCGGCTCGTAGGAGAGCTTCAGTTCCCGGAAGCCGTCGACCACCTCGGGGTCGCATCCGTCGAACACGACGATCACTTCCACGTCGTCGTTGACCTGGCATTCCAGCGATTTCAGCACAAGGCGCAGGCGCATCAGCTTGTTGAGTGTGGGAATTACAATACTTGCCTTTTTCATAGTTGCACCTCGTATCACAGTTTCAGCTTGGCTTTGAGCGTGTAGAAGCGGATGGCGCTGCCCAGCACGCGGTCGTCGGGAAACTTCGATTTCAGGTGCGCCAGGTTGATCAGCTCCTCCTTGGCCTTCTGTGCCTTTACATGAGGATGCAGAAGGTGGTAGCAGATGATGTTGTTGTCCTGATAGTAGGGGATGTCCAACTGGGCGAGCCGGTATCCGACGTCCGTGTCCTCGTATCCCCAGCCCTTGAAGGACTCGTCAAAGCCCGCGATCTCCGTCATGAGGCAGCGGTCGATGGACACGTTGCCGGTGATGAAGGTCATGAAGCGGTAGTTGCCGCGCGGCTTGCGCACGAACAGCTTTTTGATGTTATAGTAAAACTCCTTCTTGCTGTGCTTGCTCACGAAGGCGAGCACATCCTCGAGTTCGTTTTCTTTCATGAGGTCGAGAAGTTCATTTTCCGTAACCTTCGCGTCCATGCGCTCCCCTAAGACGACGCAGGGCTCGCCGGTGTGGTGCGAAAGATGCCCTGTGATGAAATCGCTTCTCGTGAGGCGGTCGTCGTCAAGGAAAATGACCACGTCTCCGGTGGCCTCCTTCAGTCCGAGGTTTCTCGCTGCGGCGCGTCCCACATTCTGCTCGCTGATGATGGGCTTGATGTCCATCGACCAGGTGAAGGTCTTGAACTCCTCGACGGTCTCCTTGGTGCAGCCGTCAAACACGACGAGAACTTCCGTGTCCTCGGTCATCTGCGGCTCAAGGCACTTTAACGTCAGGTAGAGTCTTGAGTTCTTGTCTTTGGTGGGGATGATAATGCTGCATTTCTTTCCCATAATCTCTCTCCGTTTCTATGCGACGTACGTTCGCACAATGCAAATCGATATAAACAAGACCGCCCACAACAGAAGGCAGGTGCGCATGGGCCTGTCCTTGTAGACAATGAGCTCCGGACTGCCGGCGATCGTTGATTTCTCGTTCAGGAAGTGGTAGCGGAAAATGCCGTACATCAACACGGGGGCCGTGATGAACAGTGCTTTGACCTCCGAGATGTAGATAAAGATCGCATAGGACATGATGGTGCATGTCATCAGCATGATGATCAGTTGTTCAAGCTGTGCGATGGAGCAGCCGTTCAGCGACTCGCGGAAACCGGTGGAATCGTTGCCGAGCAGTTTCATCTCGCTGCAGCGTTTGCCGATGCCGATGAACAGCGTTAAGAACATGACAAAGAGGATGAACCAGACGTTGCACGACTCGTACACGGGCTTGTGCAGGATCCGGAAGCCGGCGCACAGACGCAGGATGAATCCAAGCGAGATCGTGAAGACATCGATGAACATCAGCTTCTTCAAAAAGATCGTGTATGCGATGTTGATGACAAAATACGCCAGAATGATTAGCGCAACGATCCTGTCGAAGAAAAATGCTCCGACAAGACTTGAGGTGAGCAACAGGCCGAACACCAGATAGGCCGCACCCAGCGGAACGGCGCCGGAGGCGATCGGACGGTTGCGCTTCACCGGGTGAGCGCGGTCCTTGGCCACATCGAAGATATCGTTCATGATGTAGACGGAAGAACTCACAAGACAGAACAAAAAGGCGCCGACGGCACAACCGGCAATCTGTGAAAAGCTCGGAAGAGCGAAGACAAAGAGAAGCGGGACAAACACGAATCCGTTCTTGATCCACTGCTTTACCCGGATCAGTTGGATGATCGAACGAAACAGCTTGCTTCCCGCGTCCAGAGTATACGTGGGATTCGCGGAGATGCGGATGGCGGTTTCGCCGGAAGGTCTGAAATCTTTCATGACATTACTACGCAATGAAGAAACCCCGCCACCTGGGGCGCGAAAATCACTGCATACTCTCCTTTCTTTGACGGTAGGTGTCGGTTAGCGACAAGATAACGAAGCCTAAAACAATGCATATATCGAATATCAAATAAAAAGGCACAGACTCCAGTATTATATTGCAGTTGCCGACATAATGCAATAACAAAATACGGAAAAATGCAAAGTTTTATAATAATGTAAAATAGTACATGGTTTATAGAATATTACAAGTTACGCGTCGTACGTCGATAGCGCAATACCAACAGGAATGCCAGGACTGCCTGATTGAGCGTGAAGGAAATAAAGGTTCCGGTGATGCCGAAAAGCTTCGTGCAGACGAAGATCGTCGCCAGGAAAAACACAAACGGTTTCGCGAGGATGACAAAGGATGTCTTGGCGCCGACGTGCCCTTCGGTGACCAGCAGGGAATTGAAGAAATAGTAGATCCCCTGAAAAGCGATTCCCGCCGCCTCCAGCCCGACGTAGATCCAGACAACCGGGTATTTTTCGCCGTACGCGTACAGTAAAAACAGCAGAAGCACTGAGGTTCCGATGCCCAGAACGAGGAAGATCGCCGGCAGAAACCTGGTCACGGTGTGTGCGAGGCGCTTGCTGTCGACGCCCCGGTTGATCAGGATCGGCAGCATCACGGTCGCGAAAATGTCGTTGTAAAAGATGGAGAAATAGTTGCGTATCCCTGCCTGATACGTGCTGAAGATACCGGAGTCGTACTCGGACCTCATGCCGGAAATGATGTAGATGTCCGCACTGTTCAGCGCGGTGATCAGAAACCAGCTCAGCATGTACATAATGCTCGTCGAGAGGATCTTCCCGGCAATGTCCGTGCGGAAACGCATGCGGATCGCGCCGATCTTATACACGGAAAATAACAACACGATCAGCTGTCCAATGACGTTGAATGCCACGTATTTGTAGAGATTTCCGTTCCGGAACCCGAGGATGCAGAGCATATAAGAACCGAGAAGGAACACGCTTCCTGCAATCTTGGCTACGCCGAGGCGCAGGAATCTTTCGTCCGCTTTCAGGATCGTGTCCGCAAGGATGCAGCCGTTCGTGGCGATGGCGAGGGCGATGGCCAGAAACCAAGAGCCGGGTGTGAGGTTCGGCAGCCGGCAGATGACCGGCGTGACCAGATAGCCGATGAGACAGCACGAGAGACAGAGCGTGATGTTGCCGATCACGACGGTGCCGAGAAGATCCTTTCGCTCCTCGGCGGAGGTTTCCGGAAGGATCTTTAACAGAGTGCTGTTGACACCCATGACGAGCGGAATGACGAGGAGGTTGCTCAGGCTGAATACGAGATTGTACTCGCTCATGAGCTCAACGGAAAGCGATCGACCCGCTAAAATGGTGACCACCAAATTTGCCAGCACGCCGAATCCGCGAAAGACAAAGAGCATGCAGAAGTTTTTGATAAACACCATAAGAGCGGATGGTTCTGTTTTTTGTTGCGTTAAACAGTGCACAATTAGGGCTCCTATGATTATGTATAATTATTTGAAACGAATCGTATTATAGGAGCCTTTTTTCAATATGTCAAGTGGAATCTTTTATAATGTGCAAAACGCTTTATTTTCCGAGGCTTTCGAGCTTTTTGCGAAAATGACGGCTATTTTTGCATTCAAAATGGAATAACCATATATATTCCGTGTTACAGCGAAGGACAGTTAAGCCGAAAGGAATCCTTTATTATACAGAAAATACGGGTGATCCGGGCGGCATTTTCCGGCGAGCGATGACCGGGCGGACGGTTTCGCCGCAACAGACTCTGTACAACCGGGGTTGTTTACTGGTATACTTACATAGGAAGCGGCGTAAGAAGCCGATCGTACTGAAAAAAGAGAGTGATACTTCTATATGAAAAGAGTTTTGGTTGGATTGTCGGGCGGAGTGGACAGTGCGGTAGCGGCTCTGCTCTTAAAAAGGAACGGTTACGATGTCATCGGGATCATGCTGCGCATGTGGGAGTCGGACAACGGAGAGCACAGCCGGTGCTGCGAGATCGACGATGCGCGAGATGTGGCGGCGAGGATCGGGATACCGTTTCATGTGATCAATTGTGAGAGCTCATTTTGCGCGAATGTGACGCAGCCGTTCGTGCGGGAATACCTTCGGGGACGGACGCCGAACCCCTGCGTCTGGTGCAACCGCACCGTAAAATGGGACAAGCTGTCGGAATACATGCACATTTTGCAGGCGGACTACGTGGCAACCGGCCACTATGCGAACATTGTGCGGCTGCCGAACGGCCGGTTCAGCGTGGCGACCGCGCAGCATGCGGAAAAGGACCAGACATACATGCTCTACCGGCTTTCGCAGGAGCAGCTGGCGGCGACGTTGATGCCCCTCGGAGCGTACTCGAAGGAGGAGGTTCGCGGGATTGCGCGCGAAGCCGGGCTCACCGTGGCGGTTAAGCCGGATTCGCAGGAGATCTGCTTCGTCCCGGACGGACACTATTCGGATTATGTGGCGGCCAATGCGGAGGGAGAAGTCCCCGGGCAAGGTAATTTTGTCGACGCGGACGGCCGTGTTCTCGGGCGTCACAAGGGCATCATCCACTATACCGTCGGACAGCGCAAAGGCCTCGGCCTCGCGCTCGGGTATCCGGCGTATGTCACGGAGATCCGTCCCGAGACTGACGAGGTTGTGATCGGGGACGAGGCTGCGGTGTACCGCAGGGAGCTGATCTGCGAGGATATTCATTTTATGGGTCTTCCGGAAAATGAGGCGTCTTCCGATGTGCATTGCTTTGTGAAGGTCCGCTATCATCACACGGCGCAGGCGGCAACGATTCGTATACTCGACGGCGACCGGGTTTCGATCGTATTTGACGAGCCGGTTCGCGCGGCGGCACCGGGCCAGTCGGCGGTATGGTACAACGCGAACGGAACGGTTCTGGGCGGCGTGATCATCTCGGATGTCTTGCCGGTCGAAATCAATTGAAAAAATGCTGAAACCGTCTTGTTTCAAGGCGGTTTTTTAATTTTCCTGATGAAAAGTTTGATTTGGTTGTGCTATAATAGGAAAAATAAGCTTTTGTAACAATACGGTTTCACAACTTCACAAAACACAACAACAGGAGGGAAGAGAGATGAGTGGTTTAGCGGAACAGTCAAAATGGCTGCAGGCGTATGCGAAAGATGTGCGTGCGAAAGCGAAGAAGAGCTCCGGAAACAAATGGCTCGCGCCCTTTATCATCGCGCTGATGGCAGGCGGTGTTGCGGGCAAGCTGATCTATGACGGAAAGCTCAACGATCCGCAGGCGGGCCCGGCGATCAAGGTGATGCTCGGTGTTGCCGGTTTTTTGGTGCTCCTTGCACTCCTTTTGATCGCTAAGAAGAAAAAGACCGACCCGGCGGAGCAGACGATCGCGATGCTCAACGAATTGCTTACGACGCCTGAGGAGGTGGCTTCCTTTGATGCGCAGATGGCGGCGCCGCCCAAAATCATCGTTCGCAACCAGGATGGTGGTTACGTCTTCGCAACGGACAACCTTCTGGGAATCAAATTTAATTTCATGGGTGATGAGAAGTATTCATTTGCAAAGATCTCCGATGTGAAGGTGTTGCATTTTCTGACGAAATCGTTGAGCGATCAGGTGCAGGAATATACCTGGTGTGACGCTAACGGACGTGTCTTGATGGGCGGTCATGTGGACGGAGCTGTCGGTCTTCAGGCGCTTCTTGACGGAATCCAGGCTGTGATCCCGGGCGTTCAGATCACAAAGGGATAACATCGGGCAGAACGATTCTAAACTAACGACGCAAACAAACAAAAGGGGCTGCCGATCCGGCAGCCCCTCAGATCTTCTCATCAATCAGGGAAAATCATTTTTCTCAGAAATTCCGCATATTCCTCCTGCGACATATCATGGTGACTGCCGGCGAAACTCGAAGTGGGATCCACAGCGCCTCTTACGTCAATCCGCTCTTCCGGCAAATCATAGGTCGCCAGAATCTCTCTCATTTTCTCGACTGATACTCCCTGACGCAACACCATATCAAACAGTCCTTCGCTTGTCTGCATGCTTAAATCACCTTCTACGAGGCCGCATAGAAAAACATCTCTACCGTATTCCCAGATAAAAACAGTAAGGCCATTCTCTGTCGAATGGTTATAGTATTCTCTCTCGTCATAGTATCTCGGATTCGGATTCATGTCTTTGGCAGGTGATTCACTGCTTTCAATCTTATCTTTCACATCCGTTGATAAGTTTTCAACATTTTTCGCGGAACTCTTCAATTTTACTCCGAACAACAACGAGGTTGCCGTCACAAGTATTCCGCATGTCACGATAACGACTTTCTTCGTTACAGTACTTTCTTTTTTGTTCATAATATTCTTTGTTCGTTCCTTTAATTGCCCGCTGGAAAATGAGGAAAAGAACATCTTTTTTTCGCCGCCAAATGTACTTCCGCAGGATAACAACGAAACGACATACCGTTCTTTTGCTTCCTGGCTCATGCCCTTTGTCACTTCGTCGTCACAAGCCATTTCCAGATCTCGGGAAAACAGCAAAAATGAAACCCACACGAGAGGGAAAAACCAATACACAACAGCCAAAATTAAATACAATGCCTTCCAAAGATTATCCTTCCGTTGTACATGAACTCGCTCGTGAGCGACCACGTCCGCCTTGCAGACTTCTGAAATCCCATACGGCACATAGATCCCGGCTTTGAAAAGACCAAAAACGAACGGAACGAGAATGCGATCGCTTAAAAACACACCCTGCTCTTCAATGCAAACTCTCAGTTTTCTACGAAGCAGAATTGCCGAAACAAGGAAATAGCCTGACAATAAAACTGCTCCGACGATCCATACGACGAAGGAGATCTTCCATACAGTACTTTCAATGGTTTTCGCGCCGGAAACGGTTTTCGTTCTTTCGGAAGGATTCCCAATCACTGCCGTCTCGCCGAAATCATCATTCTTCAGGTTGTCCTTTTCAAAGACTACTTCTTCCGACATTGAGCTTCCTTCACTCACAAAGGCAGGTTCAGCCTCGTAGGGAGTTATATTCGGAACATTGATCAAACTCCCGAAGGAACTCGGACACAATAATCGGATTGCCACCAATCCCCACAGAAGACAAATCACGCGATTACATTGCTTATCGGCAATTTTCCGTATCAGAATTACAATGATAATCAAAGCCGAGGCAAACAATCCGGAATACAATATCGAAGTAAACAACCTCATATCGATTACCTCCTCGCGGTATTATCAGTCGCGCGACTTACTGTTCTTCAAAAGAGCAATTATCTCATCAATTTCATCATGTGTCAGCTTCTGATTGTTTACAAATCCGGCAACAAAAAGCGGAAGCGAACCGTTATACCCCGTATCCACTAATTGTCGGCTTTGTCTCGCATAAAATTCATCTTTTGATACCAGCACCGTCACCATGCCGTTTTCGTCTCTTTGAAAAAGTCCTTTATCGCACAATTTGCGGATTACCGTATGAACGGTAGTTCTTTTCCAATTCAATTCTTTTTGAGCCAACTTTACCAATTCCGAACTGGTAATCGGAGCCTTCTCCCAGATCATTTCCGCAAACCGTCCTTCGATCGCTCCGATAGTAACTTCTTTTTTCATTTTCCAAACCTCTGATTATTCCCTAGTTTTAATACAACCGATCTCGGTTTTCGTCTGTTCTCATTCCTGTCGAATTCGTCAGCGCTTCGTTCAGAAAATCGGCAACTGAGGTTTCCTCTCCCTGCTCATTAACTCTAAATGCCTCACTCCCGGCGAGGAAACCAATGTTTCTTCTGAAAGCGACTCGCAAATGATCGAAATACTCATTGCCGGTAACTGTGCTGTTTTCTTGATACCAGTCCCGATGGGCACTGACATAATCAAACAAGCATTCAATTCGTCCGGAGCGAACACAGAGCTCCTGAAGTCCGTTAGAGTATTCTTTGACAGCCTCGAAGCCATCTCCCAAATTATCGTACGCATATACATCCCCGAACAAAGGATAGACAATAACTGACTGGAGAAGCTCCTCCGTTGTCATCTGGGCAATAACTTCGTCCGGAATCTGACATGCATCAATCATTTCCTGATGATTTCCATAAGGCCACGTAGTCATGCCCGGTAAAACCGAGTATCGGTATCCGATATAGTCGACCGGAAAGTAACCGTTCAGTATCTCTTCGTCTGTTAGGCTTTCGCCTTGATTATCTCCCGGCTGCTCTGTTGCGACGATCTCACCGTCCTTTTTTGTACGCTCCTCCCTGGACAATCGAATTCCTATTCCGATGCAGGTAATCAGCACTATTGAAATTACAATCAGCAAGTTTCTCCGAATACTTTTCATATCGCTCCTTCTTCAAAAAATACAGACTATATGCTATCGTCTACCTAGAGACTATCACATATCGTCCGCGTTGTCAATGCTGCTTTTTCACAACGACACGAAATTCCTTTTAAACGCTTCCTGCCTCCGCAATGATCCCGGCGCTCAGAACCGTTCCAAGTGATTTAAGACAACAAAACACCGGGATTTAAAGTTCCCGGCGTTTTGCGTTATAAGGATTATCTGCGATCCGCGTACGGATCGATTACATTTTCGGCTTACGAAAAGCTGTGCATCCATTCGTCGGCGACGCGCTCTGCATCGTCTCTGCAATCTTCGTTGTACACGATGTGGAAGAAGAAAATGATATCATTTTCCTGCCAGAAAACGTCGGTGGCCAGACGGTAGCCTTCCGAGTGATCCGGGTCGTTCGTGTGGAGAATGCTGAATGTTCGTCCGTTCACGGTCTTTTGATCGGTGGCGGTCGCTGCATTATCGAGAATCATACGAATCCGGACCGGATCATCCTTGACGTAATTCGTGCACAGGCAAGCGAAGGTCGAGAAGTAGTAATCCGGGTTGCTGTGATACTTCTGAGTCAATACGATGCTGACATCACTGAGGACGTATTCCTCGCTGTCAAGCCCGGCAGCCTCTCGTACGGATTCTTCGAGCTCGGCAGCACTGACGCCGTAGCCTTCCGTATAGACACCTGAACATTCGTAGTCAAGACGCGGAAAGATCATGTTCGCGTATCCGACGTAGTCGAGAGCGTCGTCGAGCGTGTCAAAGCCCTTCAGGAGCGCATTGGGCATAATGCTGTCGTGGAGCTGATAATTTCTGACGCGCTCCGGAATGTCCTTAAGCGCATCGAGGATGCTGCCGGTGATGAGCGAAGGATTGATCCGGACATCCTCAAAGGGAACGTATTCCGCGGTTTTTTGCTCCTCACCGCCGGTTCCGGTCTTTCCGATCTTGAGAAAACCGCCCAGGCTGCCGGCGCTGAGTGCTGCGGCACCGCCGATCAGCATCACGGCCGCAAGCGCGACGAGCACGAATCTGCGCGTTCTGAAGCGCGGCTTCGAGGCGCCCTGCGATTCGAAGGTCGCGTCTCTCACAACGGTGCGCTCGGTCTGCATCGAGGCTTCGATCTCGGAAAATAATGTATCATCCAACTTGCCGATCGCGTCAATCAACTGGTCATTTTTCATGGCGTAAAGCCCTCCTTTTTCAGAAACGTTCGAAGCTTCTTTCTCGTGCGGAACAAGATACTCTTGGCCTTCGATTCACTTATTTCGCAGAGAGCAGCTACTTCCCTGAGCGAACGATAATAGAAGTACCGCGCGAGAAACAGCGTTCGCACGCCCGCGGATTGTTTCTGAAGAAAGCGCTGCAGGGCTTCGCGGAGCAGCTCGTCGTCGAGTGCGTCCTCCGGCGAGTGGTCGTCGGCAAATACTTCCCCAAGCTCTTCGACGGAAACCGTGTACTCCGACGGCTGCCGCTTTTGTCTCGTGTTGTAGCGGACCCGGTCGATCGCCTTGGCGCGGACGATTTTTCCGAGGTACAGGCACAGATGCTCCGGCCAATCGGCGGGGACGGAGTTCCACGCTGCGAGCAATGCGTCGTTTAAGCATTCCTCCGCGTCTGACTCGTCGCCCAGGATCGATACCGCGATCTTCATCAGATATCGCTGGTACTTCTTCTGGGTCTCCCGGATTGCGGCCTCGTCCCGCTTTTGATAAAGGTCCATGATTTCTGAGTCCGTCATGGTGAACCTCCTTGTTCGTTCTCTCACCCAATAAGTCGACATCCCGTTTCGGATGGTTGCAAAAATTTTTTCGACAGATCGGGCGGCGGAGACGTTTCATCGTCAGCGAGAGTTTTTGCCGGTGAGCTGTGTCAGTATTTCAATATAGCGAAGTGTCATCGTCGAAGGATGGATGCCGTCCGGAAGAATGTATCCGATCTCCATGTAATCGTCGACCGCGAGAGGGCGCGCAACGATGTTCGGACCGTTCAGCTCCTCGCTGATGACGCCGCTGCAGATGGTGTAGCCGTTCAGGCCGACAAGCATATTGAAAAGCGTCGCACGGTCGCGAACGACGATGTCGCGGTCGCTGTCGGCGGTGCTCAGTATCTCCTCCGAAAAATAAAACGAATTGTGGCTGCCCTGCTCATACGAAAGCCGCGGATAGGGCGCGAGATCCTCGGGCGTCAGGACCTGCTTCTTTGCAAGCGGCGAGTCCTTGCCGACGAAGACGTGCGGCTTGGCGGTGAACAGCGGCGTGAACGTCAGATTGTTGTCGCGCAGCGTTTTCCGAAGGACGGTCTCGTTGAAACGGTTCAGATACAAAATGCCGATCTCGCTTCGCAGATGAGCGACGTCGTTGATGAGCTCGTACGTCTGCGTTTCGCGCATGCGGAACTCATAGCGGTCGCCGCCGTGCTCGCGCAGCAGCTCGACAAATGCCTCCACCGCGAACGAATAGTGCTGCGCGGAGACGCAGAAGCGCTGCTTGCCCGTCGAAGCGCCTTTGTAGCGCTCGTCGATCATGTTGGCCTGCTCCAGCACCTGCCTTGCGTAGCCTAAGAATTCCTCGCCCTCGGGCGTTGCCTCGATGCCGCGCCCGGACCGCGTGAAGACGGTGATGCCGTACTCGCGCTCGATCTCGTGGATGGCGGAGGTGAGCGACGGCTGCGAGATGTACAGCCGGCCGGCGGCCTCCGTGATGTTGCCGGTCTCCGCCGCGGTCACGATATATTGCAATTGCTTCAGTGTCATTATGCCTCCCCGGAAAATGAAAATAGTTTTTTGGCAACAGTATATCACGAGCCATAGAGAAAATCTATGGAAATATGAGGCATATATGTATTTTACCTATTTGTACAGTAGGCTTATAATGCGGACAAATTCATTTTCCGAGGGAGAAAGAGT
This sequence comes from Lachnospiraceae bacterium, assembly GCA_017441265.1. Classification (GTDB taxonomy): domain Bacteria; phylum Bacillota; class Clostridia; order Lachnospirales; family Lachnospiraceae; genus ISDg. The sequence goes on from JAFRYE010000057.1 coordinate 81,697, forward strand.
ATGAGTAATGCGAAGACGCCGTTTCGGCACGATTTTGTAGGAAGCTTTCTGCGGCCGCAGAAGCTGAAGGAAGCGAGAAAAGAGTTTGAGGCTGGCACAATCGACCGCGCGGCTTTGACGGCCGTCGAGGACGAGTGCATCCGCGAACTGGTCGCTAAGCAGAAGGAGCTCGGCTATGGGGTGATCACGGACGGCGAGTTCCGCAGAGCGACGTGGCATCTGGATTTCATGTGGGGATTTTCGGGCATCGGACATCATCCGACGACGCGCGGGCTTCCGTTCCACGGTGAGCAGGCGATGATCGACGACACGTATCTCACGGGAAAGCTGTTCCTCGAAGGGGAGCACCCGTTCGTCGCGCATTGGCGGTTCCTGCAGGCGCTCGAGGATGAGAACACGGTCGCGAAACAGACGATCCCCGCGCCGGCGCAGTTCCTGGCACAGCTGATTATGCCGTTTGCGGTGGAGAACACGCGCAAATTCTACCCGGAGGACGGCGAGTTGATCGAGGATCTGATCGCTGCATACAAGAAGGTCATCGAGCAGCTGTACGAGGCGGGCTGCCGCAACCTGCAGCTCGACGACTGCACCTGGGGCATGCTTTCCGACCCGCACGTGGCGATGTTCTACGGCTCCGAGGAGGGCGTTGACCGTATCAAGGAGCTCTATCTTACGGTGAACAACCGCGTTCTGGCGGATCGCCCGGCCGACCTCACGGTCAACACGCATGTGTGCCGCGGCAATTTCCATTCGACGTACGCCAACAGCGGCGCGTACAATGCGGTTGCCGACTATCTCCTTGCCAAGGAAAATGTTGACGCGTTCTACCTCGAGTTCGACGACGAGCGCTCCGGCGGCTTCGATCCGCTCGCCAAGGTCGCGCCCGGAAAGAAGGTCGTTCTCGGTCTGATCACGACGAAGTCTCCGAAACTCGAGGACAAGGCCGCGGTGATCGCGCGCATCCGCGAGGCGGAGAAGTATTTGCCGCTCGACCGGCTCTGCCTAAGCCCGCAGTGCGGTTTCGCGTCCTGCGAGATCGGCAACAAGCTGACTGCGGAGGAACAGTGGGCGAAACTGCGCCTTGTCAAGGAGATCGCGGACGAGGTGTGGGGCTAGGAAGGCCTTTTTCGGCGCCGTTTTGCATTTTCCGTCGAAAAATGCTATAATTTTCCCATAGATGTTTCTTCCGGACGGAGGGGACCGTCGCAACGGAGGGACATTTTGGCAGAGAAGGAGGCATTTTCAGACACGGGGGTGTAAAATGAAACGCTTACAACGAATACGTTTGGTTATCGTATCGCTCGTGCTTGTCGCAGTGTTGTCGGCCTGCTCGATGTACAGCATCGACGTGTCGGAGGGCAGCGCAGTCGGCATTGCGAACGAGGAGAAAAAAGACGCTTTTTTGAGCGAGTACGTCTGGGACGGCAACGAGGACCACATGCGCATCGATGTCCGCGAAATTGACGGCATCAAGGTGACGCGCTACGGCGGCTTCAGGGGAAAAGGTTTTCCGTGCCCGTTCTTCGTATCGATCGAAGGGCTGGACAGGATCCAGGAGACATCGCTTCAGCCGAGCGTCGAGGAGAGGGATCTGTATTTTACGCTGGTCATCAACGATCAGATCCGCGAGCTTGAGCTCTCCTACAATTACGACGGCTACGACTTCGGCGGCTACTACAAGGATGCGAATGAGCGCATTTTCTACCGCATCCACCTTGTTCCGGAGCTTGATCCGAACAACAAGAACTTCTACAAAAGCGAGACGGACGGAAAGATCTACAAGAAGGACTCCAATGAGTTGGTGCCCGGCTTGTGGTATCCGGAGGCGCAGGAGCAGGAACAGGCGCAGTAACATTTGAAAAATGAGGTTTGCGGGCAGGGGTTTTGTCTCTGCCCGCAAGTGTTTCTTTCTTGCAAGAAAGCCCTCCGCATGCTATACTGTGGAAAACCGCAAAAAGGGTATGGGATACGGATGAAATTATCGGAAATTATGAAGAACGGTCGCACGGCGTTCACCTTTGAGATTTTCCCTCCGAAGAAGGATATGCCGATCGAGACGATCTACAAGACGCTGGACGGTCTGCAGGGGCTGCGGCCGGACTTTATCAGCGTGACTTACGGCGCCGGCGGAAGCGCGGCGGACACGAAGACCGCGGACATCGCGGAGATCATTGAGAAGAAGTACGGCATCGCTTCGGCGGTGCATTTGACGTGCCTTTACAATACGAAAGAGGACATCGACCTGATCTGCGAGCAGCTGAAGGCGCGCGGGATCGAGAACATCTTAGCGCTGCGCGGCGACCGCAATCCGAACGCGGAACGCGAGGTGCAGACGGATTTTGCGCACGCGTCGGATCTGATCGCGTATTTGAAGACGAAGGGCGACTTCCATATCATGGGAGCGTGCTACCCTGAGGGGCACATGGAGGCGGCGACGCTGGATGCGGACATCGCGAATCTAAAGAAGAAAGTCGACGCGGGCGCGGATCATTTGCTGTCGCAGCTGTTCTTTGACAATGAAGCATTTTTCCGCTTCCTGGATAAGGCGCGCGCGGCCGGAATCACCGTGCCGATTGAGGCGGGCATCATGCCCTGCACGAGCAAGGCATCGATCGAGCGCATGGTCACGATGTGCGGCGCGAGTATCCCGGCGAAATTCGCCCGGATGATGGCACGCTATGAGGCGTATCCGGATTCGGTGCGCGAGGGCGGTATCGCCTATGCGATCGACCAGATCATCGATCTGGTATCCCGCGGTGTGGACGGCATTCACCTCTACACCATGAACAACCCGTATGTCGCGAAACGCATCACGGACGCGGTTGCGCCGATGATCAACCCCGGCCTGATCCGGACGGAGTGATCGGCGGACAACAGAATAAAAAAGCTACCTGGCACGCCCCGGTCTTCGTACCTCGGCGTGCTGTTGGAGTGTTTCGAGATTTTTCATGAGGACAAAACAATGGTGGAATTGAAACCGATCCGGATGGATGAGGCAGCGAGGTATCTCGGCTACGGCGGGCAGATGCCCGACGAGACGATACTGTCGCTGATGCGCGAGTGCGAGGGGCCGCTTATGGAGGCCTGCCGGCCGGCGTACAGCGTCGGCATTTTCGACACGGAATTCTGCGGCGAGGAGGAAGTGCGCCTTGCCGAGTGTGCGCTCACTCTCACGGGCAAAGACATCGTGAAGCATCTGGCCGGGTGCGCGAAGGTGGCGCTGGTGGCGGCGACGCTCGGCTCCGGCGTGGACACGCTTCTTCGGAGACTGCAGCGCACGGAGATGGCGAAGGCTCTTCTCACGGACGCGATGGCCGGAGCCGCGATCGAGCAGATCTGCGACGACGTGCAGGCGGAGCTGCAGGGGAAAATGCCCCTCTACCGCCAGACCTGGCGCTTCTCCCCGGGCTACGGTGATCTGCCGCTTTCACTGCAGGAAGAGCTTCTCGCGGCGGTTGAGGCGGGCAAGCGCATCGGACTTGCGACGACGCAGGGCCATATGCTCACACCCATGAAATCCGTCACGGCGATCATCGGGCTGCAGGATATGACGAAGGAATTACGGAAGGTTCAGACGGAGGACGGCGACTCGCTGAGCGCGCCGGTCGGAGCGTGCGCCGCAGGGGCGTGCGCCGGATGCGCCTACCATGAAAGCTGTCTTTCAAGACAGGATAAGACGGAAAATGAGACATCAGTCGCAAACTTGGATAACGGAGGTCAAGCATGAGCAACTATCCCGAAATTATGATTCTGGACGGCGCCATGGGCACGGAGCTTCAGGCGGCCGGACTGCCTCTGGGGGGCGTGCCGGAAGTTTGGAACATTGAGCATCCGGACAAGGTGACGGCCATTCAACGGCGCTACATTGAGGCCGGCTCGCAGGTTGTGTACGCGAACACGTTCGGCGCTAACCGTCTGAAGATGGCAAAGACCGGATACCCGTTGCACGCGCTGATCGTCGCGGCGATCGGAAATGCCCGGGCGGCGGTTGTCGAGGCCGGGAAGCCGGAGACGAAGGTGGCCCTGGACATCGGTCCCATCGGGCGTCTGATCGCGCCTCTGGGGGATCTGTCTTTTGAGGAGGCGTATGATATCTTTGCCGAGGAGGTGCGCGCTGCGAAAGGTGCCGACATGATCGTCATCGAGACGATGTCCGACCTCTACGAGGCGAAGGCGGCGGTGCTGGCGGCGAAAGAAAACAGCGACCTGCCGGTGTTCCTGACGATGAGTTTCGAGGAAAACGGACGCACGTTCACCGGCACGGATATCGACTCGATGGCATTGACATTTTCCGACATGGGAATCGACGGCATCGGTGTGAACTGCTCCCTCGGTCCGGCAGAGCTGCTTCCGATGGTGAAGCGACTCTACACGGCGACGAAGCTCCCGATCGTGGTGAAGCCGAACGCGGGTCTTCCGGACCCGGCGACGAACACGTACAACGTCTCGGCGGAGGAATTTGCCGGGATCATGCGGCAAATGCTCCCCTACGGGGTTCGCGTCGTGGGCGGCTGTTGCGGTACTTCGCCCGAATATATCCGCGAACTCACCCGCGTCGTGCGTGAGTGGGAGGCGGCGAGAGACCGCGTCGGCGAGAGCGACGCGTCGTTCTGGCCGGAGGATTACCGGGAACTCACGGAATTTCGGAACACACGCCCCACGGGTATCGCATCGGCCAACAAAGCCGTGTGGTTCTCGGAGCCGCGATGCATCGGCGAGCGGATCAATCCGACCGGCAAGAAGCGCTTCAAGGAGGCGCTCCAAAACGGCGATATGGATTACATCCTCGGGCAGGCCATCTCCCAGGTGGAGGCGGGCGCCGAGATCCTGGACGTCAACGTCGGCCTCCCGGGCATCGACGAGACGGAGATGATGGTCCGCGTGATCCGCGAGCTGCAGGCGGTGGTGGATGTGCCGCTGCAGATCGATTCGAACAAACCCGAGGTGCTGGAGGCAGCGCTTCGCATCTATAACGGCAAACCCCTTGTGAACAGTGTGAACGGCGAGGAGAAGAGCCTTACCTCGATCCTTCCGCTGGTGAAGAAATACGGCGCCGCCGTTGTCGGGCTCACCCTCGACGAGGCGGGAATCGGAAAGACGGCGGAGGAGAGATTTGCCGTCGCGGAGAAGATCGTCTCCCGCGCGGAGTCGGTGGGGATCCGCAGGGAAAACCTTCAGATCGACTGCCTGACCCTCACGGCCAGCGCGGAGCAGGCCGCGGTGGCGGAGACGCTGCGGGCGGTGGCGATGGTGCATAACAACCTGCACACCGGTGCGGTCCTGGGCGTTTCCAACGTAAGCTTCGGTCTTCCGAACCGCGATCTGGTAAATGCGACATTTCTCACGATGGCGCTTCAGAACGGTCTGACGCTGCCGATCATGAATCCGAACTCGGCGTCGATGATGGGCGCGCTGCGCGCATATCGGCTTCTGATGAACATTGATAAGAACTCTCTCGCATATATGGAAGCGTACAAGGATTACGTTGCGCCGACGGTCGTTGCACCGGCGGGCGTCGCTGTCGGCGGGACTTCCGCGGGTGCCGGCGTGTCGGCTCCGGCAGGAGATCCGCTGCCTGCGGAGATCGCTGCGAAGCTCGGCGACGGCGCGGCTGCTTTGTACAATGCGGTTGTTCGCGGCCTCACGGCACAGGGAGCGGACATCACGAAGAGCCTTTTGGGAACGATGGATTCCATGGATATCGTCAACGGCGTTTTGATCCCGGCCCTCGACACGGTCGGCGCGGGCTTTGAGTCCGGCCGATTGTTCCTGCCGCAGCTGATCTTATCGGCATCGGTGGTGCAGGGGGCATTTTCCGAGATCAAGGAGCACATGCGCGCAAGCGGCGCGGAGAGCGTCAGCAAGGGCACGATCGTCCTTGCGACCGTGAAGGGCGACATTCATGACATCGGCAAGAACATCGTGAAAGTCCTGCTGGAAAATTACGGATTTACCGTGGTCGACCTCGGCCGTGACGTGGAGATCTCGGCGGTCGTCAAGGCGGCGAAGGAAACCGGAACGCCTCTCGTGGGGCTGAGTGCCCTGATGACGACGACGCTGCCGAGCATGAAGGACACGATCGCGGCGCTTCGCGCGGAAGGGCTTCCGTGCAAGGTTGTCGTCGGCGGCGCGGTGCTGACTCCGGAGTATGCGGCGGAGATCGGCGCGGACTACTACGGCCGCGACGCGAAGGCTACGGTCGACATCGCAAAAGAGGTTTTCGGGGTTTAATTACAGGGGAAATGAGACATGTGTATTGCATGGTTTAAGCGACTGCTGCGCGGCTGCTCGGGCGGGGTGACCGACGACGCCGGGACAGAGAATCTTACGGAAAATGAGGGGTCAAACGGACGTATGTTTTTGATCATCGGCCTCGGCAATCCCGGGGGAAAATACGCGGGGACGCGGCACAACATCGGCTTCGATGCCGTGACGGCGCTGGCGGACGCGTATCATATTGACTTGAAGAACAAAGAGTGCAAAGGCCTGACCGGAACCGGCGCGATCGCGGGCATGAAGGTCAAGCTCGTGCAGCCTCAGACATTTATGAACAACAGCGGCGAATGTGTGCGCGCGCTGATGGATTTCTACAAGGTGCCGGCGGAGGACATCCTCGTCATCTGCGACGAGGTTTCGCTTCCGACAGGAAAACTGCGCATTCGCGGCAAGGGCAGCGCCGGTGGGCACAACGGCATGAAGAGCATCATCAGCCACATCGGCACGAGTGATTTTGCGAGACTGCGCATCGGCGTCGGCGAGAAGCCGGAGGGATGGGAGCTTGCCGACCACGTGCTGGCTCATTTTCCGAAGGAGGAGGAGCCCACGGTGCGGGAAGCCCTGAAGCGGGCGACCGAAGCCGTTACCTGTATTTTGGACGAGGGTGTGGAGAGTGCGATGAACCGCTTCAACGGGTAGTCGCAAACAGGAGATTTTACGGATTATGCAACAGATAGCGCGAACTTATGTGGAACCCATGGAGGATTCCAAGGAATTTGCGGCGGTCAGGGAGCATCTCACGCGCGGCGAGACGCCCGTTCTGGTGACGGGCTGCACGTCGGTGCAGAAGGCGCAGTTTATGTGTGCGCTGGGCGAACCGTACCGCTACCGCCTGATCATCGCGGAGGACGACCTGCGGGCGAAGGCACTGTACGAGGATTGCCGGGAGTTTGACCCCGACACCGTGTACATGCCGGACAAGGATCTGATCTTCTTCAGCGCCGGGCTTCAGGGCATCGCGACGCTGCGGGAGCGGATGCGGGTGTTCCGGCGGATCGCCGAGACCGAGGAGAGCGGCGGGCGGCTCACGATCGTTACAGCTGTGCGAACCGGCCTTGAGCGGCTGCAGCCCCTGCAGGAGATCCTCTCGGCGCGCGTCACGATCGAGCGCGATGCGGAGGCGTCGCTCACGCAGATCGAGAGGGCTTTGACGGGACTTTGCTACCGGAGGACGGACCAGGTGGATACGCCCGGCGAGTTTGCCGTGCGGGGCGGCATCCTCGATGTCTTTCCGGTGTCTGCGGACAACCCGTACCGCGTGGAGTTCTGGGGGGACGAGATCAACGACATCAAAGTCTTCGACGCCGCGAGCCAGCGCTCCATCGAGCCGGTCGAGCGCGTGACGATCTACCCCGCGGTCGAGGTCGTGCTGACCGAAGAGGAGCGTGAGGCCGGTCTTAAGAAGATTGCCAAGGACGCCGAGCGGACCTCGAAGGAGCTCGATAAGCAGGGGAAAAATAACGAGGCATACCACCTTCGCGTCACCGCGGGGGAGCTGGCGGACAACATCCGCGATTGCCCGGAAAATGTCAATATGGGGGCGTTCATCGACTATTTCAAGAAGGAAACGACCTCCTTTTTCTCGTATCTGCCGGCGGAGGAGACCGTCATTTTCCTCGATGAGCCGACCCACCAGGAGGAGATTGCCGAGGCGGTCGTGGAGGAGTACACGGCCGGCATGGAAGGGCGTCTCTCCTCAGGGGATCTGCTGCCCGGGCAGATGCGTGCGATCCATGATTTCCGCAAGCTCTATTCCGGACTTGCGGCGGCACGCACCGTGTCGCTGGCGACGTTCGTCATAAAGGATCCGCTGATCGCGTACCGCTTCCAATACGATCTCGGAGCGAGGAGCATCTCCTCGTACAGCAAGAATCTGGAGTCCCTTGCGAAGGACCTGGCGTCGTACCGCAAGAAGGGCTACCGGATGCTTTTGGTGTGCCCGTCTCACACGAGGGCGAAGCATCTCGTGGAAGAGCTGGAGGACTACGGGATCGTCTCATTTTACACGGAGGATCCGGCCCGCGTCGTAAAGCCCCGCGAGGTCATGATCGTGTACGGTCGGCTTCGCAACGGGTTCGAGTATCCGCTGCAGAAGTTTATCGTCATCACGGAAAGCGATATTTTCGGCCGCGAGCGCGCGAAAGTCGAGAAGAAAAAGAGCGACCGGCGGGCGCTCGATTATCAGAAACTCGCCAACGGCGACTTCGTCATCCATGAGAATCACGGTGTCGGCGTTTACCGCGGCCTCACACAGATTGCCAAGGACGGTGTGACGCGCGACTACGTCAAAGTCGAGTATGAGGGCGGCGTGTGCTACGTCCCGGCGACAGGCCTGGACGTCCTGCAGAAGTATGCGGACGCGGACGCCGACAAGAAGCCGAAGATCAACCGTCTCGGCGGGACCGAGTGGACCAAGACGAAGGCGCGGGTGCAGAAGAGCGTCAAGAATATCGCGCAGGATCTGATCAATCTGTATGCGATACGGCAGAACCGGAAAGGGTTCGCATTTTCCGAGGACAGCGAATGGCAGCGGGAGTTCGAGGAGCTGTTCCCCTTCGAGGAGACGGATGACCAGCTGAAGGCCATCGCGGACACGAAGCGCGACATGCAGAGCGACCGCATCATGGACCGCCTGATCTGCGGCGACGTCGGCTACGGCAAGACGGAGATCGCGCTGCGGGCGGCGTTCAAGGCGGTTTTGGACGGCAAACAGGTCGCCGTTTTGGTTCCGACGACGATCCTCGCGCAGCAGCATTACAACACGTTCACTCAGCGGCTGATGGATTTTCCGTGCCGTGTCGACATGCTCTCGCGGTTCCGCTCGAAGGCGGATCAGGCGAAGACCATCGAGGCCGTCCGCAAGGGAATGGTGGATATCGTCATCGGCACGCACCGCATCCTCTCCAAGGATGTGCAGTTCAAAAACCTGGGCCTTTTGATCGTGGACGAGGAGCAGCGCTTCGGCGTAACGCACAAGGAGAAGATCAAGCAGCTTCGCAACGACGTGGACGCGCTGACGCTCACGGCGACGCCGATCCCGCGGACGCTTCACATGAGCCTGATCGGGATCCGCGACATGAGTATTCTGGAGGAGCCGCCGCTTGACCGGCTGCCGATCCAGACCTTTGTCATGGAGTACAGCGCGGAAATTGTCCGCGAGGCCATCAACAGAGAACTTGCGCGCGAAGGGCAAGTGTATTATATTTATAACAAGGTTGTCGGGATCGACGAGGTCGCGGACAAGATCTCGGAGCTCTGTCCGGATGCCCGCGTTGCGTACGCCCACGGGCAGATGAACGAGCGCGAGCTCGAGCGCATCATGACAAAGTTCGTCAACCGTGAGATCGACGTTTTGGTATCCACCACGATCGTCGAGACCGGCATGGACATCAGCAACGTCAACACGATGATCATCGACGGCGCGGAACGGCTGGGACTCTCGCAGATGTATCAGCTGCGCGGGCGCGTCGGGCGTTCCAACCGGATCGCCTACGCCTTTTTGATGTACCGCCGCGACAAAGTCATCAGCGAGGTGGCGCAGCGCCGGCTGAACGCGATCCGGGATTTTACGGACCTGGGCGCCGGCTATAAGATCTCCCTGCGGGATCTTGAGATCCGCGGTGCGGGCAACCTGCTCGGCGCGGAACAGCACGGCCAGATCGCGAGCGTCGGGTATGATCTGTATTGCAAAATGCTGAACGAAGCCATTCGGGCGATGAAGGGGGACACGGAGGTCCGCGAGCTCTTCGAGACGCAGATCGACGCGGAGCTGGACGCCTTCATCCCGGTGACGTACATTCGAAACGAGATTCAGAAACTGGATATGTACAAACGCATCGCTTCCGTTGAGTCGAAGGAGGAGATGGAAGAGCTGCAGGACGAGATGATCGACCGCTACGGCGATCTGCCGGAGAGCGTGAATCTGCTGCTGCACGTCGCATACACGAAGTCGCTGGCCCACAAGGCGTATGTCGAGCGGCTGACGATCCGCGACGGATTCCTGGTGATGCAGATGTTCCCCCGCGCGCAACTGCGCGTCGAGGAGCTGCCTGCGCTGCTTAAGGGGTACGGCGGTCGGCTCAACCTGCGGGCAGGCGCGACACCGGTCATGACGTACCAGCTCGGAAACGCTGAAAAGCCCGGACAGACAGGCGGACGGTCAACCGGCAAGGCCGTCGGCAAGGCGGCAGCGGCCGGCGCAAAGAGGGATCCCTATGCGGATTTGGACGAGGCGGCCGCGCTTTTGACGGAACTCGGGAAGCTTGCCATGTGACGCCCGAAGTCCGAAAGGAAACACGAAACTATGACAGAGAACGATAGGAAACGGAGGAGAGGAATGCGCATGAAAAACAGATGCAGACGATGTCTTGCTATGCTTTTGGCCATTGTGATGGCGGTGCTTGCATTCGGTTGCAGCAAATCGGGCAATGAGGACGAGAAGAAGCTGCCCTCCAGCGAAGGATTTTCTAACGACGTATTGATGCGGATCGGCGGAACCGATGTGAGTTACGCGGAAGCCAACATTTACCTGCGCAGCATGCGCGAGGAGGTGGAGGCACTGTACGGCAGCGAGATCTGGGACCTGCGATTCACCCGCGACAACCGCACGTATGCGGAGCTGATGAAGGAGCGTCTGCTGGAGAAGATCATTTACATCAAGCTCGTGTGCCATATGGCGGACCAGTTTGATGTCAAGGTCTCCGCGGACGACGTCCTGAAGGTCAGCGAATACACGCAGCAGTACCTCTCGGGCATCACGGAGGCTACCGCGAAAAAGTACGGCATCACCGAGGAACTGGTGCGCTCCATTTACAACGACAACGTGCTGGCGGAAAAGATCTACCAGACCATCACGCTCAACGCGAACCCGACATACTCGGAACTTGAGGTGCTGCGCGCGAAGTTTTATTACATTTTCCTGAGCAAGTACTACGAGGACAGCGAGGGCAACCGCACGGCGTTCTCGGAGGAGGATCGTCAGGCGCTTTGGACGAAGGCGGAAGGCTACCGCAAGGCGGCCGCGGAGGCGAAGGATTTCTATGATTATGCCAAGGGCGTGACGGCGGCGTCGACGGTGGAGATGACGGTCGGCCGCGCGGATCTGCCGGCCAACAGCCGGAAGGAGGCATTTGCCCTGCACACCGGCGAGATCAGCGCCGTGGTTGAGGAGGAAGACGGGCTTTACATCTTCTACTGCGTGGACGAGAAGGACAAGGCGGCTACCCAGGAGGCGGAGGAGGCGAAGATCGCGGAGTTGTCTCACGCGTATTTTGAGAGCCTCTACGAAAAATGGAAGGCCAACGTCAAGATTGAGGTGAACGAAGCTCTCTGGGATGCAATGTGACCGGAGAGTTCGGATAAATAAGAGTAAAAGTGAGGAGGCTGTGATTCTCTTTGGAATCACAGCTTTTTTGCGTCAAGTGAGGTTGTCGGAAACGACCAGAGCGGAATCGCTGACGACGTTTCCGCTGTTTGCTTCAACACAATTTCAACCGTGTATTTTCCGTCAGAGAGCGAGTTGTTGCATATGCCGTCATATTGATCCGCAATTTTCTGCAGGATTAACGTTCCGAGACCATGGGAATCACGTTTTGCTCTGTTAGCGTGTTTTGCTGTGGAACTGTTTTCACACCGAACGACGAAATACGGATTATTCAAAGATGCGCTTAATCGGAAAATGCGTTCGCCCTCGGTATAATCGGCTAAAGATTCCAGTGCGTTATCGAGAAGATTGGAAAACAGAGAGCACAGGTGAATCGGAGCAATACGAACGGCGTTAGAAAGGTGAACGGAAACAGTGCAAATATCGGTAAGCGGTCGGATAGCCCGGAGTTTTTCCGCTAAGATCACATTGATGATCGGATCGATGCAATAGAAATCCGAAGAAGTTTCTGACAATTGGGCTTCAAGGGTGTCCAGAGAAGTTTCAATGGATGGAAAACAACCGTTCCGACGCAGATCTTCCAGATTCCGGAATTGATCTTCCAGAAGTTTCTGGAGTTCGGTGAAACGTGTTTGCGATGCCTGCAGAAGCGCATTGTTCTGACGTTCTTTCTGAAGCAGCATGGTCTGATTTCTGTAATCGGTCCATTCTGCTTTTTTGGAGAAATACAGTCGGAGAAGTATTCCCTGACTGATTATCTGGATTAACGAAACCAGAATGATCAGACATGAGCGAAGACAGATTTTTCCAATGTCGAGGCAGAATGCGATTGCGATTAACAGTGATGATGCGGAACACAGGACAACGGTGATCAACACGGGCGTTAATGCCGGACTTTCCGATTGATTTTCCGTTTCATTTTGAGGAGAAGGCGGAAGGTTCGAATTGCTGAAAAATGTGCTTCGGTCATAGGACAGGCCAACGTCGGTCAAGGAATCGGAAATGTCTGTGTTTTGCTTTTGATCGCGGAACACTTCACGAAGGATGATTAAGCGGTTTTTGTAATCGTGTCGCAGTAAAGCAAGTTGATCTTCCGCGTTGAGCAACTGCCTCGCAAAATCCTGTTCCTGTTTAAGGGCGGCATCGATGATGTCGCGATCTTTCAGCAATTCCAAGCGACGATTATAACGTACGATCAGGAGAAATAACAGAGATTCAGCGAAAGGGAATAATACCAAACCGATTAGACTGATCGGATTGGACCACATGCCTGAATATTGTCCGCTCAGAAAAAACATGAGAATCATGGAGAGCGGAAACAACAAAAAAAGTAAAACCTCGTTCCAGGTCATCCTGCCGTTTTGAAATCGCCGTTGCCATATGATGGCGGTTAACAGGGCGAGGAACGGAACCATTATCGAACAGAGGGCGAGAGAAAAGAAATAGGAGGCCGAGTTAAGGCTTCCGATGACGTAAGTATCATATATACGTATACCGAGCAAGATGGCAAAAAACTCAGCAAATGTCAGCATCAGTTGATACAACATCCAAAGGGAAAACTTAGTGCGCAGAAGGCCGGTACAGGAGACAGTAATCCAGGAGAATTGCAAAATGATCCCAATCCAGTTGGCTATTGCGTTCCCGCGATCTTCGAGAAGCAGTAACGGAAGAGATCGTAAAATGACTGAAGATATGAAGAACACAGAATGAACAATTATATGGATTCGGCCTCGAAAGCGTGGTTTCAGACAGTATGTAATAACAAAGCAGAAAGACATTGCTTCTAAAATCCGCATAAGCGGAAGCAGATAATAGCAATTCATCCTATTCCTCCAAAACGGAATTTGATAGATGAGTCATAAAGCGGATTCGAGCTTCCGCTGAGTGTGATCTTGAAACCGGCAATTGCTTTCCGTTTCGCAGTATGAGTTTGGTTCGCGAAAATTCCCGGACATGTTGCAGGTTTACGGAGAAACTCTTGTGACAGCGAACGAACTGCTCCGGAAATGATATCGCAAGATGCTCCAGACTTTTCGGAGCGGTGTAATGCTTGCCGTTTGACAAATAAAACACGGTGCGGTGCAGGCAGCCTTCTGCATATAGAATTTCAGACCAGCGAAGTAAAACATGCCGCCCGTTGGAAGTGATGGTATAACCGCTATGTTTTTTCTCGGATTCCCGCTCGACTTTGTTCATGACAGCGTCAAAGGAAGCGCGATCAACCGGTTTTTGCAGGCAGGCAAAAGGGTGTCCCCCTTCGGTGAAAATCCGTTCCACATATTCACTGGCATAGGCAGTCACGTAGACAACCAGAGAATCCGTCAGCAGCGAAGCGGTTTTCAAACCGCGGGGATTATGTCCCCAGTCGATATCCATAAAGACTACGTCGAATTGTTTTCCGTGAAGTAAAGCGTTGGAAAAAGAGTCCAAATCGTTATAGTACTCATTGGACTCAAAATGATCTTTAGTGAAAGAGATTAATTCGCGGACAGTGTTTTTGTTATCATCGCAGATGACGCAGCGCATGATTTCCCCCGAGGAAAGAAATGTTATTGAAGTATTTTACATGAAGAAAAGAGCAAACGCAAGAAGAAAGAGTAAGATAATCGATTACGTATTTTGTGTTGCTATAAAATCGGAATAGGAAAGAATTGGACAGGCATATGAAAAGAAAAACACCTGCAAAATCTGTAATAATAGTGACCGTTTCTGTCGGTAAATTGCAACAGACATAATGAAATGTTATATTCTAATGGCAGTAGTATCAGAGCGGCTTCTTACTCCTTTTGCATGGTTCCTTGTGTCCGGGGAAAAACGAAAAGAAAGGATGTGCTTTGCCGACAACCGGGGCTTTTTACAGCCCCTGATTTTTACAATGAAAGGAGCAGTTCCTCATGAAAAGAAAAGGCATGAACAGATGGGTAAAAGGTCTGGCGGTTTGTATGTTGGTAATTGCCGGACTGATCGGACTGAAAGCGGCAAGTGTAGCGGCTGCGAATTCCGATGCGATTGTGCAGCAGATTCGAAACACATACGGCACAACGCTCTCCAAATCCGGAAGATCGAGTTTTAACGGCTATTGCGGATTGTATGTCAATCTTCAGTTGCAGGTTCTCGGCATCAATTCGTCCTATGTCGGCGGAAACGGAAACGATGAGTTTGACAACTATAAGAACCTTAAGACTTCGTCCGGTGGATATGCAATTCACGCATATCCGGCTTCAAGCTATAATTTGCAGTCGGCGTTGAATGCGATCAGCGGTAACGGAACGAAAGATGTATATAACATTCTGATCGGTTTTGAAAAAGGTTCCGGAGAAGACGGAGCATTGTATGGACACACATGCTTTATTCACGCCATTCTCGGTGGTACGGTTTATTATTCCGAAAGTTATAACGCTACAATCGGCGGAACGTATTACAAAGAAGGCACTCCGATTGCTTGTAGCATCGGTACCTTTTGTGGGTACTATAATAGTTGGGCGACGCTGGATGGTGTAATCCATTTCGGCGGAAATGAGCCTGATCCGATTACTTGGGAAAAGATTACAGCCGGAGATTACTATATTGTCAACGTGGCGCTCGGGGATTCGAAGCAATTGGATGTACAGGACGGTGCGGACTATAATGGATGTAATGTCGGCATGTATACGAAAAATGATTCGGCGGCTCAAACATGGAATATCTCCGGAAATGATTCTGCCAGATATCTGATCAAACCGAAATGCGCAACCAGAGTGTTGAATCAACACGGCGATCTTGTAGTAAGCGGCCATAACGTCGATTTGTGGGTGAATACGAACGATGATTCTCAGAGATGGTGCTTCGAGAAGGTTTCGGGCGGATATATCATCCATTGTACTGGCAATACCAGTTGCGTTCTTGATGTTGATGAAAACGGAAATGTTTGCGTTTGTACGTACAAGAAGGGTAACAAATCCCAGATTTGGAAACTCGTGCCCGGAACTCATACGCATAAGTGGGACAACGGCGTTTCTCAGGGTGTTTCCATTGAGGGCAATCAGAAGATTGAAAAGATTAAGTATACCTGCCAGATCTGCGGCCAGACGAAGGTTGAAAGCAAAGTTGTCGCAACGATGGTTACTTTAAGCTTCAGCCTTAACGGCGGTACGGCAGATGCTCCCGATGCGATCAAGACGGAAAGCGGTAAGACGGTGACAATACCGAAGTCCTGCCCGCGCAGAACCGGATTCTATTTCCTCGGTTGGGCTGAAAACAGCAGTGCAACGGCAGCGACCCTGAAGGGCGGGGATTCGATTAATGTTTCTGCAAACAAAACGTTGTATGCGGTTTGGAAGAAGATTACTTATTCGGTAAAGTTTGATGCGAACGGCGGAGCCGGTATGATCCCGAAACCGGTAACGCTTTCCTATGGTACGACATTCTCCGTCTCTGCGGTATCGTTGGTGAGAGAAGGTTACTATTTTATGGGCTGGTCTACGTCGAAGACAGCTACAACGGCGCAGTACACCTCAAAGAGTGTAATTACGCTGAAGAGCAATCTTGTCTTGTATGCGGTTTGGAAACCGAGAACGAACAAGATTACATTTGATGCGAACGGCGGCACTGGTATTGTTCCGGCAGTTATCAGCATCGTCACCGGAAAGACGGCGACAGTCGGCACGGCAAGTTTGGCTCGTGATCACTACTACTTCATGGGCTGGTCGACGTCTAAAACAGCGACCGCAGGAACATACAAGAGCGGATCAAACATCTCGGTAACCAAAGACACCGTTCTGTACGCAGTATGGAAGCCGATGATGTACAAAGTGACATATAACCTTAACGGCGGAAGCGGAACAACGCCTGTGACGCAGAGTGCGGCTTACGGAAAGTCGGTGGTGGTTCCGGCGGCAAGTGTAAGCAGAAGCGGTTACTATTTCCTGGGTTGGTCCACATCCAAGACCGCGACTAAGGCGACGTATAAGAGCAAGAGCGAAGTTAAGCTCACCGGAAATATTACTTTGTACGCAGTTTGGAAGAAGAAATAAAACTCTTAGATATCAAAATGCCGTGGAATCTTCGGATCCCACGGCATTTTCATTGTTTGAATTAATCTGTTCAATCTTTCTTTTCGTCGGAAGCCCCGCCGAACGCCAGTCCGTAGTACAGCGCGGAGAGTGCGGATGCAAGCAGGACACCGCCGATGATGTCCGTGAACCAGTGAACGCCGCAGACAAGGCGTCCGATGACGACGACGGCGGCCACGGCCAAGCAGGCGATCACAGCGGTTGTGCGAAGGGCGCCTGCTTTCATGCGGCGGCGGATCTGCATCACTGCGGTGACCATCACGAAGACGAGCATCAGCGTGTGGGAGGACGGGTAGGAAGCCTCCGGAGCGCCGGTGTGCCACGGATATTCGGGGCGGTAGTTCAGGATGACCTTCTCAAACAGGACATAGCCGGCGAGCATGACGGCATAGCCGCCGCCGAGCAGCAGGATGTCGCTGTCGACTTTGAGAAGGGATTTGCGGCCGATCAGCTGGGAAAGGCCGAGAAGTCCGAAGAAGGCCACGACACACCAGGTCAGATAGCCGAGGATCTCCGTTATGTTGTAGACGGTGCGGTTCGGCGTGAAAAACTCGTTGACGGCGCGGTTGAGCTTGGCAAAGCCCAGACCGTCGGGGTTGTTCGCGGGAACCGGCTCGCGGCCGACGGTACATACCAGCACCGTGAAGACGGCGAACGCAACCAAAAGAACGATGCCGGGTAAAGCGGCACGAAGTTTTTTCATGGAAAATGACCTCCGAAGTCAGAGTATACGAAGCGGCATCAGCTTTTTTCGGCGATCTTGTGGGTGAGCGCGCAGAGCGAGCTCACGATCATCACGGCGACGCCGTAGACAACCACGATGAGGATTGCGGGGATCATCAGCTTATACTGCGGCTTGCCGAAGCCGAAATAGATGAACTGGAAGTATACAACCTCCGCGATAAAGCCCACAAGCACGAACAAAAGAAAGTTGAGCAGGATGAACGCCGCGTACGAACGGAACATGCGTGAGCGCAGGATGTAAACCGCGGTGTCGAGCAACAGCAGGATGCCGGGGATCGTCAGCCACATGGTGTCGAGGCAGCGTTCGTCCGTGGGAACCGTGGTGTCGACGCCGGCCGAATGGATGCCGTAGACGATCAGCAGAATACCGAAAGCGGCGGAGATTACGCCGAAGGCAATATCGATGATACGCGAGGTTTTTTTCATGGGATCAAAGCCTTTCTTTGGAAAATGATCGGATCATCTCGTCTGTTCCTGCAGCGGCGGCGTGAACGTGACGGGGTTCGATGCCCGAAGCACGGTCGTGTCGTCGATCGGCATTGCGACGGAGATGACGGAGCCTTCCTGCAGCGTGACGCCGGAGAGGAAGAGTTCCTTGTCCGAGACGTATATGGTTTCCTTATGGCGAACGCCGTCGATGTAGATCTCCGAGTACGGCGTAAAATGCTGTCCGTGAACCTGCAGGAAGTAATTTCTGTCCGCGGCGTTGTAGATCGCGTGGTACGTTCGCAGGTCGACGTTGTGGAAACCGAACGTAAGGTTGGTCTGATGATACGGAGATTCACCGTGCCAGCAGAACTGCTCGCCGTAGAGCATGTCGTAGGACAGAAGCGTCAGCTCTTCGAGATATTTGTCGGTATTGTCGAGCGGCATGTACTTCTGGTGCAGCTGCGTGATCAGGCCGGTGTGATATCCGAGACGGTTCATCAGGTAAGCGCTCAGCTGATAGGAATGCAGGTCGATGTGCTCGGGCTTCATCTCATAGTTCGTCCAGATGACGTACTCCGTCTCCATGATGTCTCCGGAGAGGAGGCTGTCGCGCGTAAAATTAAATCCGGGAAGATGATCGCCGTACAGGACGAGGACCGTCTTCTCCTGAGAGTTTTCAAAATGCTCGATGAGACGGGCGATCAGCTGATCCATCTCATGCAGCTGGCTGATATAGTACTTCAGACCGTTGATCGTGCTGTCATCGTAAGCATCCATGACGTCCGTGAGTTGGATCGTGTTGTCGAGAATGTCTTCGTCGGGGTATTTTCCGTGACCCTGTACGGATACCGTGAACACCAGATCGCACCCGGGAGTCGACTGCAAAGCCGTCAGGATCTCGTCGTAGAGAACCGCGTCGCGGGCCCAGTTCAGTTCGTTCCGCTCGACATTTTCCATCATCTCGATCGTGTCGTAATCATCGAATCCGAGGTTCGAATACACGATGTGGCGGCTGTAGAAGGTCGCGGTGTTGTTGTGGATCGCGTGCGCGCCGTAGCCGTACTCCTTGAGGTTGTAGGCGATGCTCTCGCAGGTCTTCTCGCGAAGGATTGTCTTGTACGGGTACTCGCCGGTGCCGAAATCGGCCATGTTCATTCCGGTCAGAACCTCAAACTCCGTGTTCGAAGTGCCGGCGCTGATGCTGGGCACGCGCAGAAAACCGGAGGTGTAATTCTTGAACAGATAGGTGAACGTCGGGATCGGGTCGACATCGAAATCCAGACCCTTGATGCGCTTCGGATCGAAGAAGGACTCCAGCTGGATGAAAATGATGTTCGGCTTCATGGAATCCGGCTGGCCGCTGGGCATCTTCGGGCCGGGCGTCACAGGCAGATTCGAGAGGACCTCGTTCATCGTGTCCGAATTGTAATTGTCCGGCTTTGTGATGCCGTTGTCGATGATGCTGTAGACGAAGCAGTACGGAAGCCCGTAATCATGGTATGCGTCTGCGATGTTGGGGAACGTCTTGGCCATGACGCCGACTCGGCGGCTGCCGATGCACAAAAGAATGCAGCCGAAGATGATCGAGAGGCTCAGCGGGATCGCGTAGATGTGTTGAACCGGCTCCTTCCGCTTCGGCAGGCGCAAGAACGCCAGCACCAGCAAAAGAACGCCGAGCAAAATGAGAAGTCCGAGGCCGATCACCTGGATCCAGTTATAGTACTTGAACAGCACGTTCCAGGCGTCGTCCAGCATACGGAAATCGTGGGCGTTGAACGGCGTGACGCGGTTGTGCAGGACGATGAAATCGATGACGCCCACGGCCAGCCACAGGATGCAGGCCATAAAGTAGAAGAACGTGCGGTGGCGGAACATGATGGCCGGAGCCAGGAAAATGGCGATGATCATCATGTTGACCAGGAAGATCAGCGGATGGCAGAACAGGAACACGAACGGTTGAACGAACGACGAGCGCGAAAAACCGTCCGTGACCAGCGTCATCAGAAATGATAATGTAAAAATCTGCACCAGGGAATACTGAAACGGTTTCTTCGAAAAGAAGCGTTTCACGGTATCCCAACCGCGTTTGCAGCGGCCGGTGACAGGCTGCATTGAAAACTTCATGATAAATTTCTCCCAAAGTATGCGCCCCGATGCGTGTTTCGGGGGGCGGCCGCCTCAGACGGCAAAAAAATCACATTTTCCGCGCTATCATAGCACAAAACCATGGAAAATGCAATCCGAAGCCCGGAAAGTGTTTTGTGTCGCGGAAAATGTGATCTCAAAAAACGATGGTATTCCGACGCCCCGGTCAGGCGGACGCGTCCGAAAGCTCCGTATGGCGGAAGCGTTCGCGGTTTTTGTACAGCCATACGAGGTAGATCGTGCCGTGCAGCACGATGGTGATGCACCAGCTGATGGGGTAGGAAGCGTAGAGCACCTTGAGTGAGCGGTGCGTGCTGAAATAGGTGTAGATCCAGGTGATACGGAAACCGCACACGCCAAGCAGCGACGTGAAGGTCGGCAGCAGCGAGAAGCCGATGCCCCGGAGGGCTCCCACGAGGACGTCCATGAGGCCGCAGGTGAAATACAGCATGCAGATCATGCTGATCCGGTTGCAACCGTACGCGATGGCTTCGGCGTCCTTAGTGTAGAGGCCGACCAGATGGGGCTTTAACAGCAGCGCGATGCCGTCGAGACCGGCTCCGAAGAGGAACACAAACAGAAGACCCCAGCGGAGGGATTTGCGGATGCGGTCGTAGCGGCCGGCGCCGTAGTTCTGCCCGACGAAGCTGAGCGTCGTGTGGTGGAACGCGTTCATGGAGACGTAGATGAAACCCTCGATGTTGACGCCCGCGGAGTTGCCGGATACGGCTAATTTTCCGAAGGAGTTGATCGAGGACTGGATCAGCACGTTGGAAAAGGAAAAGATGCATCCCTGGAGGCCCGCCGGAAGACCGATCCGCGCGATGCTCGCGAGCTTGTGCCCGTGGATGCGCAGTTTCGAGAAACTGAAGCGGCAGGCGGAATCCTGGTGTGCGAGGTTCCGCACGACAAGGATCGCCGAGATCAGCTGGGAGAGGATCGTCGCGAGAGCCACGCCGTCAACGCCCATGCCGAAGACGAGAACGAATATCAGGTTCAGCAATACGTTGACGCAGCCGGCAAACGCAAGGTAGTACAGCGGCCGTCTCGTGTCGCCGATGGCGCGAAGGATGGCGCTGCCGAAGTTGTACAGCATCATGATCGGCATGCCGATGAAATAGATGCGGATGTAGAGAGCGGCGCCGTCGAGTACTTCCGTCGGGGTGTCCATCTTGGCCAGAAGAGGGGTTGCGAACACCACGCCTACGCAGGCCAGCAGAACGCCGCTGATGACGCTTGTCAGAAGCGCCGTGTGCACGGTCTCCTCCACGTCTTTATCTCTGCCCGCGCCTGTGTAGCGCGCGACGAGCACGTTGGCGCCCACCGAGAGTCCGATGAAGAGGTTGGTCAGCAGGTTGATCAGAGCGCCGGTCGAACCGACTGCGGCAAGGGCCTCGTCACCGACGCAGCGGCCGACGACGATCAGGTCTGCGGCGTTGAAGAGGAGTTGTAAAACGCTCGAAAAAATAAGCGGCAGCGCGAACAGAAGCATTTTCTTCGGAAGCGAGCCGGTACACATGTCGATGTTGTAGTTTTTTGCGGATCTAATATTACTCATGAGAACGTCCAAATCGCATTGAAAAAGCGTGTGATAAGTTACTTTCGAACAATATACTCTCGTTTCCGACAAATGGCAATATCCTTTTTTGGCGTATTTTCCGCAAGATGTCTTTGCGTTATGCGCCTCGATGGAGTATAATCGGGGTGTCGTCCGGCGAGGGCAGAGGAATTACGGGAGGAAGGATTCTTGAAGAAGGGAATCGTAAAATGGATTTTGATCGGGCTTGCGATCGTCTGCGTCCTGCTGGTGGTCATCATCATGGAGATGGAGACGGATGGCAGCAAGATCCGGAAAATGCAGGCGGAGCGGTTCGGCTACGTCATCGAGTACGACGAGACGCGGTTTGACTTCGAGACGATCCGTCTGGATGAGCGACCGACGTACATGGAGCGCCTGGCGTTGAAGAACAGCCCGTACAGCAACTATCTCGGAGTGTCCGGGATCGATGCCGAGGTGGACCTCGAGGAGGTGCTTTCGACGTTTCAGTCGGACGGAAGTTACGTCTTCGACGTGCAGGACAACGCGACGGTCGGCAGCGGCGGATACCCGGCGCGAAAGATAAGCTACACGGACACGGAGGGCGAGGAGCCGTTGCAGGTCGATTACTACTACCTGGCGGACCGCGGGATCCTGATCACCGTGGCGTACGACAAAGACCATAAAAAAGAGCTGGCGAAGGTGCTCGCCAGCCTGACATTTACGAATTGAAGAAAGAGTTTACGGCGTTTCATTCGCCTGCGAACAGAGGCGTCGAAAAATATCTCTCGGCCGTGTCGGGAAGGATGGTGACAACCGTCTTGCCGCGGCCGAGTTTTTTTGCGAGAGCCAAAGCCGCAGCGACGTTGGTGCCGCTGGAGATTCCGCAGAGGATGCCCTCCTTCGAGGCGAGATCGCGGGATGTCTGCAACGCCACTTCATCTTCGACGATGAAGATGTCGGAGTAGATCTCCGTGTTGAGGTTGTCGGGGATCAGGCCGTCGCCGATGCCCATCTGCAGGTGCGTTCCCACGGAACCGCCGGAGAGAATGGCGGCGTTGGCGGGCTCAACCGCCCAGATGGTGATGTCCGGATTCTGCGTGCGGAGAACTTCTCCGATGCCGGAGATCGTTCCGCCGGTGCCGATGCCGGAGCAGAAGCCGTGGATCGGTCCCGCCACCTGCTCAAGGATCTCAACGCCGGTGTGATACTTGTGCACCAGCGGGTTGTTCGGATTGGAGAACTGCTCGGGAACGAAGACGTTCGGATCCTCCTTCGCCATGCGGAACGCCGTGTTGATGCACTCCGCGATGCAGGCTCCGATGTCGCCGTCGTCGTGGATCAGGATCACTTCTGCGCCGTAGTGGTGAACGAGCTTGCGTCTCTCCTCACTGACGGAGTCGGGCATGATGATGATCGTGCGGTAGCCGCGCACGGCGCCGACAAGCGCAAGGCCGATCCCCTGGTTGCCGCTCGTGGGCTCCACGATGATCGTGTCCTTGGTGATGAGACCCTCCTTCTCCGCCGCAAGGATCATATTGTAAGCCGTGCGGGTCTTGATGGAGCCGCCGACGTTCAGACCTTCGAATTTGACAAGCACTTCCGCGCTGTCGGGATCAACCATATGTTGTAAACGAATGATGGGGGTGTGCCCCAGAGCTTCGAGAATAGTATTGCAGATCATGCGACCTCCCGGCCGCCCGAGGGCGGCGTGTTGTTAGATGCTGCACCGTTTCGGACCGTGATCGGCAACCGGCGCAGTAACATACGAAAGTGTATTAGATTTCGGCCGAAAAGTCAATAGCGCGGGGTGCCCCGTCCGTCGGAAAAATCTTGCACATTCCCGTATTGTATATTATTATTGTTAGGAGCGCATCAGAAAAGAGGAAAGGCATTTTGCGCACCGTCGCCGCGGAACGGCGGTTTCGGCGGCTGTGCAGGGAAAGGATCGGAAGGGGAACGCGCATGTGGGAGAAACTCCGCAGTTATCTGACGGGACGAGGGTTTCCGGAAGTCAATCTGCATCGGGACGGAATGATGTTGTTTTACGCGCCGGAAGGCAAGAGCGCGAAGGCGGTCTGGGTGATCGGCAACACGGAGTCGGAGCCGGACCGCGAGCAGTACGGCCGCTATCTGGCAACCATACGGAATATCTTTGAGAAGCAGGGCTTTGTCGAGGTCGATGTGCTGACGCTGTTCGTCACGGACCGGATCGACCGCTGCCGTGAGATCGGCGAGGGAAGCCAGTACTGGATCGTCGACGAGCGATACGGACGGTTGGTCGTGTATGAGGATCAGCCCGGGGATTACCTGGGGATCCGCAGTGTCGTGGAAAATAACCTGCATTTCGGCGGACAGAGCCGCAATGCGGAGGGCGCGCAGGTTGATCTTTCGAACAACAACCTGCGGGCGGAGAGCCGGGTGCAACCGATCCTGCGAAGCGACCGGGTGCAGGTTGCGGACAACCGCGGCGAGCGGTATATGGCCGAGGTTTCGAAGCGTCAGACGATGGCGCGCGCGCAGCGCCGAAGCAAGCTTCCGGATTGCTTTATAACGATCCTGCTGATCGCGGTCAATCTGATCATTTTCCTGTTTACGGATCTGTTCGGTTTCCGCGACAGTTGGTTCCGGTTCGGCGAGATGAGCTGGGCGGACGCCGTGAACAACGGGGAGTTCTACCGCGCGCTGACATGCATGTTTTTGCACAGCGATATCGGACATATCAGCGGCAACATGGTGGCGCTGTTTCTGTTCGGAAATCTGCTGGAGAAGGATATGTCAAAGGTGCGCTACACGATCCTGTATCTTGTGTCCGGCATCGGATCGTCGTTTCTGGCGGCAGCGTACTATCAGTATGTGGAAGGGTACGACGTGCTTTCCATCGGCGCGTCCGGCGCGATCTTCGGATTGATGGGCGCTTTCGTTGTGATGGTTTTGGCGCGGCCGGAGTACCGTGCAAATTTGGGACCGAGACTGGTCATGTTCTTTGCGTACCTGGTGTACACGTCGGTGCGGGCCGGGGCGGAGATCAACGTCGCGGTGCATGTGTCGGGATTTCTGGTCGGCATGGGAATGTATCTGATCCTTGCCTTCGACACGCCGAAGAGAGCGAGAGACTGGCGAAAAAAACAGGAGTGAGCGATGTTTCGTTTGTGGGCTAAGATGTGGAAGGAAAATCATTTGCTGCGGGATATGACCGTGGAGGACGACTCTGCGGACAACCGGACGAAAAAGGTTTTCCGCGCGGTGGAGACCGTGTGCGAGGCGTGGGATCTGCCGAAACCGATCTGGCTCGCCTCAAACGTCAAGGATTTCAAGCAGCGTGCCCGGACACGGTTCGGGCCGGATTCATATATCGAGCAGGTGGACTTCGACTGGCTGGAGATCCACGTGATCGAGGAAGACAGAGTGTGATAATGACAAAGGGGGAGAACACGCATGATTGACAAGATCCGATCGGTGTTGGAAGTGCATGCATTCAAGGAGCTTTCGGAGCTTCCTGACGGTGTCAGCGGGTATGTCCGGATCTTCAACCGCAAGGGTGAGGCGATGCTTTTGGTGTCCCACGAGGGTTTGGACAACCTTACGCGGGAGTCGTACCTCGAGATCGTCGGGATGCTCAGAGAGTCGCTGAAGGTAGCCGGCTGCACGGACACGGAGGTGCTGACCGTGTTCGTCACGACAGCCCTCGCCAAATGCACGATTCTCGCTGAGGGCACGGCATTCTGGATCGTCACGTCCCGCGGGCGCATGATCATTCGGCCGGGACAGCCGGAGGAGTTTGCCGGGATCCGCGAGGAGATCGAGACAGAGATCGTTCCGGAGTCGGTGCATCAGGCGACGGAGCGGGCGCGCGCGGAGGCCGAAGCGGTGGAAAAGCTCGACAAGAGCAAGCCGGTGTTCACGGTCGACCACGGCTTTTTCCGCTCACCTGCGGACAGCCTTCCCGACTGCAAGATCACGTTCATCATACTCGGCCTCAACGTTTTGATGTATCTTCTGCAGTGCGTTGTCGGAGACGAGATATTCCTCTACGGCAGATTTGACAAGATGACACTGTGGCTCGGCGGCAATGACACGCGAATCTTTAATCACTATGAATATTATCGTCTGGTCACGCAGATGTTCCTGCACGGCAGTGCGTTCCATCTGATCTCCAACATGGTGGTCTTTTTGATGGTCGGAACGTACTGTGAGCGAATGTTCAGCAGACGGTTCTATCTCTTTACTTACATGTGCGGAGGGATCATCGCGAGCCTTACGTCGGCAATCGCCAACCTTCTCTTCCCGACCTCGTATTACGGAACCCGCGTCAACATCTACAGTGTCGGCGCTTCCGGCGCGATCGCTGCGGTCATCGGTCTGACGCTGATCCGGTTGTTCCTCTCGGGAGCTTTCACGAAGATGGCGAGCGACGGCTGGTCGACGAACTACATTATCTTCTTCGTCGTGGCGGTGCTGTGGTTCAGCAAAGAGTTCTTTATGCAGGAGGGCAGCGCCGGAACGGACGTCTCGGCGCATTTGGGCGGATTCCTCTCCGGAGCCGTGTTCGGCCTGGCACTTGTCTTCTGGCTGTACTATAGGCAAAGCAAAGACTATTACGCGTAAAATGAGCATATATCCGGGAAACGCCGCCGCTGTCGGCATTTTCCGAAGAAGCCGACCGGGAATTCCGCAAAGTAGACTTTCCGGCCGGTTTGTGCTATAATAAAAAGACACAGGTTCCGCGGAAAATGATGTGAGCTGACGGAACCGGGAAAGGAGCAGACATGGCATATATCGCGCTGTATCGGAAATTCCGGCCGTCGACATTTGACGATGTCAAAGGGCAGGACGCTGTTGTGACAACGCTTCGCAACCAGATCCGCACCGGGCGTGTCGGCCATGCCTATTGCTTCAACGGAACCCGGGGAACCGGCAAGACGTCGGTGGCCAAGATCCTCGCGAAGGCGCTGAACTGCGAGCACCCTGTGGACGGCAATCCGTGTAACGAGTGCGCGATGTGCCGAGCGATCAACGAGGGAAACTCGATGAACGTCATCGAGCTCGACGCGGCGTCGAACAACGGTGTCGCCAACATCCGCGAGATCGTGGATGAGGTGCGCTACTATCCGACGGAAGGCAAATTCAAAGTCTATATCATCGATGAGGTTCACATGCTCTCGACGGGAGCGTTCAACGCGCTGCTGAAGACCCTTGAGGAACCGCCGTCGTATGTGGTGTTCATCCTTGCGACCACCGAGGTTCACGCGATCCCGATCACGATCCTGTCGCGCTGCCAGCGGTACGATTTCAAGCGGATCCGGATCGAGACGATCACGGAGCGGCTTTTGGAGCTGTGCGGCAAGGAGGAGATCGCAACCGAGGAGAAGGCCATGCGCTACGTCGCCAAACTGGCGGACGGCTCGATGCGAGACGCGCTCTCTCTGCTGGAGCGATGCGTAGCCTGCTACTTCGGACAGGAGCTTACGTACGACCGCATCCTGGAAGTGTTGGGGAGCGTCGACGTGGAGGTGTTTGCCCGCGCGCTTCGGTATATGCACGAGGGCAAAGTCCCGAAGCTCCTTTCGCTTTTGGACGAGATGACTGTCGCTGGTCGCGAGCTGTCGCGGTTTGTCGTCGATCTGACGTGGTATCTGCGAAACCTGCTGCTTGCGCAGTCAGGCGAGGACTTAAGCGAGGCCCTTGAGGTGTCCACGGAGCAGATGAAGCTTCTCGCCCACGAGGCCAAAGTGTACACGCAGGAAGAATTGATGCGGTATATCACCGTCCTGTGCGACCTCACGAACCGGTTGCGGTTTGAGTCGCAGAAGAGGATATTGATCGAGATGTCGATGGTCCGGCTGTGTCACCCCGAGACCGATGTCAACACTGACGCGGTGCTCGAGCGCATCCGCCGGCTCGAGAGAGAACTGCAGCTCGTCAAGCGGACGGGCGTGGCGGCTCCGGTTGCCGAGTCCGAGGAGGACACGAAGTCGAAGGAGCCGATCCGCATCGCGATGCCGGAGCAGCTGGTGGAGGTTGTGAACAACTGGGACAGCATTGTCCGGTCGATCCGGTATCCGCTTCGGATGGCAGTGGAGATCTGCACGCCGAGCGTGGCTCCGAACGGCAACCTGCTGTTGGTATTTTCCGACAACACCGACTACACGCTCGTGCAGTCGGCGGACCATATTGAGCAGATCGAGCAGGCGGTGGAGAAGGCGATCAAGAGCAAGGTCACTGTGGAGACGCGACTGGTCGAGGAAGGCGGCAATCAGGAACCCGTCGTCGATATCCGCGACGTCATCGCCAACCGGCTGGGCAACGTTTTGGTGGAAATCACTTCGTAACCGCACGACGGGCGAAGAGAAGATAATTACAGAAGCATTTTCAAAAAGGAGAATTAAACCATGGGCAAGAAGGGATTTTCCGGCGGAATGCCGGGCAACATGAACAATCTGATGAAGCAGGCGCAGCGCATGCAGCGCCAGATGGAGGAGAAGCAGAAGGAGCTCGAGACCAAAGAGTGGGAAGCTACCGCAGGCGGCGGCGCAGTGAAAGTGCGTGTCTCCGGTCAGCGTGAGATCACGGCGATCGAGATCTCTAAGGATGTTGTGGATCCGGACGATGTTGAAATGCTGCAGGATCTGATCATGGCTGCGTGCAATGAAGCGCTCCGCAACATGGAGGCGGAGACCAATGAGGCCATGAGCGGTATCGCGGGCGGCCTTGCAGGCGGTCTCGGCGATTTCGGAGGTCTGTTCTAAGCAGGGCTTCGCGGACAGCGATCCGCCTGCGTTTACTGATTTTACGGGAGAGACGGTGCCGTGGAGTATTACAGCAAAACGATAACGAAATTGATCGCGGAGCTCGGGCATTTGCCGGGAATCGGGCAGAAGTCCGCTCAGCGGCTCGCGTTTCATATCATTCACATGCCTGAGGAGCAGGTGCGGGAACTCTCGACGGTGCTCCTGGAGGCCCGGACGAGCGCGCGGTTTTGCCGGGAGTGCTTTACCCTGACGGACAGCGATGTCTGTCCGATCTGCGCCAGCGACAAGCGCGATCACCGCACGATCATGGTTGTGGAGAACACCCGCGATCTGGTGGCGTACGAGCGCACAGGGCAGTACAACGGCGTGTATCATGTGCTGCAGGGAGCCATTTCCCCGATGCTCGGAGTGGGCCCCGGCGACATTCGCTTAAAGGAACTGATGGTTCGCCTGCAGGGCGACGTGGACGAGGTCATCATCGCCACCAACTCGACGCTGGAGGGCGAGGCGACCGCCATGTACATCAGCAAATTACTCAGGGATACGGGCATTCGCGTCACGCGGATCGCGAGCGGCGTGCCTGTTGGCGGTGACCTGGAGTATATCGACGAAGTGACGCTGTTAAAGGCGTTGGAAAACCGCAAGGAACTGTGACAAGAAGGAGGGGGACCGCTTGGGCGAAGGCAAGCAAGTAACCAAAGAATATACCGGCGAATCGCGTTTTCGTCCGATCTACGCGGTAATCGCCGCAGCGGTTTTGCTGGCTGTGATCATCGGCGTCGTCATATGGATCGTGCATCGAAACGATCGCAGGACCTATGTCGCGTACGATGAGGTGATCAAAAAACAATTGACATTTTCCTCGGTGAGCGGAATGCTCCCAATCCGCGACGGCGTGCTTCGGTACGCGCGGGACGGCGTTGAGGCTGTTGACCTCAAGGGCGAGACGATGTGGAACGTGTCCTACAACATGGCCAATCCGATGGCGGCCACCTGCGGGCGGTACGCGGCGGTCGGCGATGTCGGCGGCGTGGTGCTCTACCTGCTGGACGGGTCGGGAACCGCGCGAAGCATTACAACTACCCATCCGATCGTCAAAGTTGCGGTGTCCGGCAACGGTGAGACCGCGGTGATGCTGGACGGCGGCCAGGAAGATTTCATTATGATCTATCACGCCGACGGGACGCTGGCAACGGAGATCAACACGATCTCTGCCGTGAACGGTTTCCCGGTGGACGTGGCAATCTCGGAGGACGGCACGAAAGTGGTCGTGTCCTTCACCTATTTCGACGAGGACGAGATCCGTTCGCGACTGACATTTTACAACTTCGGAGACATCGGCCGGAACTACTCGGAAGGCCATGTCGGCAAGGCGGAATCGGTGGAGACCCGGTTCGCGGACAACCTGTATGCGGACGTTGAGTTCATCACGAACGACTGCGTCGCGGTGTTCGGCGACAAGAGTTTCATCCTCTATGAGATGGAGGAGATCCCGAGAATTCAGAATCCCGTGGAGATTCCGTACAGCGGAGAGGTTCGCCGCTTCGCGCACAACGGCAAATACGTCGGCTTCTTGATGGAAAATCACGAGGAAGGCCACATTGAATACGTCGTGAACCTGTACGACCTCAAGGGCAAGCTCGTCGAGACCCGAAAGCTCGACGGCTACTACAGCGGTTTCCGCATCGAAGGCGGAGACGTGATGCTGTACAGTGACACGTCGCTGTACATTTACCGGATCAAGGGCAAGGACAAATTCCGCTCGAGCACGCAGCAGCCGCTGTCTATCGTGCTTGCGACGGAGCAGTCCAACGGCTTTGTGTTCATCAGCGACAACCAGTTCAACCGCGTGCGGTTGATCGGTGGTGAGTAAACGGCTGCGAAAGCAGTCAAGGGGAGAGTTTGCGGGAGTATCCCGCAGAGGGGAGTCTATATGAACTGGATGGTATTGGCATGTGCGGCGATCCTGCTGATCTTTGTGATCTGGGGCTGGCTGCGCGGTTTCGTAAAGATGGCGTTTCATTTTCTGGCGGTAGGCCTGGCGCTTGTGATGGCGGCCATGTTGTGCCAGCCGCTCGCGAAGGTCGTGACGGCGCAGGACAGCGTCATGGATTCGGTCAGGAAGCATACGCGCGAAACCCTTCACCTCGAAAAATGGGAAGGTGTCACGCAGATCGACAACGCGAAGATCGATGAGCTGGAGCTTCCGGAGATCGTGAAGAAGACGCTCCGTGAGTACAATACGGAGACCGGTTTCAAGATGGTCAACGCCAAGGACGTTGCGGATTACATTGAGGGCGTGGTCGCGAACATCGTGGTGCGCGCGGCCTGCTTCATCGGGTTGTTCATTGTTTTGCTGGCGATCATTTACCTGATCGGATTCGCGCTCAATCTCGTGGCGAAACTGCCGCTGCTGAGCACCATGAACAAGCTGGTGGGCGCGATCATCGGTCTGTTCATCGGCGCGGTCGTGATCCTCATGTTCTTCACGACGATCATGGCTTTCAGCAACTCCGGCTTCGGCCAGGCGTGCCTCACGGAGATCGAGAAGAACAAGGTTCTCAGCACCGTGTTCAACCACAATATTTTGAGCGATATTTATTTTGATCTGGCGGGCAAGCTTTGATGCCGCCGGAAAATGCGGAGGATAAAACAGATCAACATGAATGACATTTTGACACAGTTCGGCAAATTCGGGATTATCCCGGTGGTGAAGATCGACCGGGCGGAGGACGCGGTGCCGCTTGCAAAAGCGCTGTGCGACGGAGGGCTTCCGGTAGCGGAGGTAACGTTCCGCACGGCGGCGGCCAAGGACGCGATCGCCGCGATGACGGCTCATTTTCCGGAGATGCTTGTGGGCGCGGGAACCGTGCTGACGACGGCACAGGTGGACGACGCCCTTACGGCGGGAGCGAAGTTTATCGTAAGCCCCGGCCTCAATCCGAAGGTCGTTTCGTATTGCGTGTCGAAGGGCGTTCCGATCACGCCGGGCGTGAGCAGCCCCTCGGAGATCGAGCAGGCTCTTGAACTGGGACTCGATGTTGTCAAGTTCTTCCCTGCCGAGGCGTCGGGCGGACTGGCGAAGATCAAGGCCATGGCGGCACCTTACGGCAGCATCCGCTTCATGCCCACCGGCGGGATCAATGCCGATAACATGATCCCTTACCTGACCAACGACAAGGTTCTTGCCTGCGGCGGCAGCTGGATGGTGGCATCCGATCTGATCAACGCCGGCGCGTGGGATAAGATCACGGAGATGACCCGCGAGGCAGTCGCTAAGATGCTTGGTTTTGCCATCAAACACGTGGGTATCAACAGTGAAAATGAGACCGAGGCGAAGCGCACGGCGGACCTCTTCTCAACGATCTTCGGTTTCCCGCAGCTGGAGATCCCCGCATCCTATTTCTGCGGACAGGGCATCGAGGTGATGAAGGCCATGGGCCGCGGCAAGATGGGCCACATCGCCATCATGACATGGTCGGTGGAGCGCGCAATGGCGTACTTAGCGCGCAACGGCGTGGAGCTTGATTACGACACGCTCCGCCTTGACGCGAAGGGCAAGCCGGAGTTCATCTACTTAAAGCAGGACTTCGGAGGATTTGACATCCACCTTGCGGTGCGCAGAGCGTAAGAGACTGTGACATAAGACGAAACGAAAAAGACCGGCCGTTACCCGTTTTCAGGGCAGCGGCCGGCGTTTTGTTTGTTATCTGTGATTTATCAGATCATTCCTGCGTAAAATCCATATCGAACGCCACAAGATTGTTGTCGGCGCAGGAGAGATAGAAGTGCATTTTCGGTTTCATATCTGTTACGTTTCCTTGCAAAAGTGTTACATTGCGAAGGGGCGTCGGCGTTGCGCGCGCGCGTAAAATATATTAAGAACGAAAGGTCGTAGGAAGTGTTTTTTACCTGTCGGCCGGAGGCGAATAGTGGCTTTACAGCGCTGTCTACACTATATCTAGTGGGACTGGCATTTTGCACGAAAAATGCCTCAAAAATCGTCGAAAACACAGCAGAAAAAACTCTCAAAAATGTGTTGACACGCGCGGTACCCTGTGATACAATCAACTTCGCACTCACGCAAGAAGCGTGTTTGCGACAATCCTTCAATCCTTTGAAAAACAAGGTATTGCAGGGACTCGGAACCTTGAAAACCGAACAGTGAAACAACCTTGAAATTCGTTTTGAAGTTTCTGGCAACAGAAGCGAACTTTAACAATGTAAATTTCAGGATACAAAGGCTTTTTAAAGAAGCTAGCGTAGCTTGAGAGGATAAACTTTTAACGAGAGTTTGATCCTGGCTCAGGAT
>JAFRYE010000058.1 GCA_017441265.1 Lachnospiraceae bacterium
ACGAGGATGATGACGAGGATGATGACGAGTACGATGACGAAGATGACTTCGAGTACGACGACGAAGACGATGAGGACGACGATGACGAAGTCGACGACGATGATTTTGAGGACGAGGACGACGAGGACGATGATGAGGACGACGAGGACGATGATGAGGACGACGAAAAAGGCGGCCTCTTTGCAAGGTTGTTCGGGGAATCCGGCATTTTCCGGATCCTGGCCAGCCGGACTGTGGCGATCTTCGCCGGCATCATTTTGGTATTGATCGTGTTTATGGTGATGATCCTGGTCATTCCGGAGGATTCCAAGAATAAGAAGGGCGGAAGTACGCCGACGCCGACAGGAATGGTGAGCGATGTCAGTCCGACCCCGACTCCGACGGCAAGAACGACACCGACACCCTCGGCAAAGCCGACTGCTACGACGGCGCCTACGCCGACAGTAGCGAGCGGGGCAATCACACCGACGCCGGTCGAGGCGGACAAAGCGACGCCGGAACCGACCGAGGAACCGACTCCTACGAACACGCCGGCGCCTACGAATACTCCGAAGCCGACAAAGACACCGACTCCCGCGAAGACGCCGACGCCTACTATGACGCCGATCCCGGTTCCGACTTCGGAGCCGACTCCGACGGAGGAGCCGACTCCGACAGCGGCCGAGGAAGCAACACCGACGCCTGCCGAGGAAGCGACGCCGACACCGTCGGAGGAAACGACACCGACGACCGCGGAGAATGTGACTCCCACGGAAGCGCCGGCAGAGAACACGCCGACACCGACGGAGTCCGAGAGAGAGCCTGAGGTTGTGACGCCCGAGCCGACTCCCGAAGTGAAGGAAGTCACGCAGGAGCCTACACAGGAGCCCACGCAGGAAGTGACGCAGAACCCGGAGGATACGACCGAAACGGATGGCGACAGCAACGCCGGGGATCCGCAGGATTCCGAGGCGGGGGAGTGAACTGAGGATACAGTATGAGCAGTAAGAATGTGCGCATTACCCTGCAGTACGAGGGCAGCCGGTACGACGGCTGGCAGAAGCAGGGCAACACGGACAACACGATACAGGGACGGCTTGAGGAGATGCTCTCGAAGCTGTTCGAGCAGACGATCGAAGTGAACGGATCGGGCCGGACGGACGCCGGAGTGCATGCGGTCGGTCAGGTCGCGAGCTTTCACGTCAACACGGTTTTAGGGCCGGGGAAGATCATGGACATGATGAACCGGTATCTTCCCAAGGACATCGCCGTGACCGACGCGGAGATCGTCGACGCAAGGTTTCACGCACGCCTGAACGCGCGTGCAAAGACGTATGTCTACCGCGTGTCCACGGGCTTCGTGCGGCCGGTGTTTGAACGCCGGGAAGTGCTGTACCTTCCGGAGAGCCTCGATGTTGAGGCGATGCGAAAGGCGGCGGAGGCTCTGGTCGGCGAGCATGATTTTACGAGTTTTTGCGGAAACCGGCACATGAAGAAATCCTGTGTCCGGACGATCACCGGCATCACGATCGACGAGGTGACGACGTCCCTCGGCGGCGCGGAGTACGAGGAACTCCGGTTCTCTTTCACGGGAAACGGTTTCCTGCAGAATATGGTTCGGATCCTTGTCGGCACGCTTCTGGAGGTCGGCGAAGGGAAACGCAAACCCTCGGAGATGGAGGGGATACTTGCGGCGAAAGACCGCGAAAGCGCGGGGACGATGGCTCCGGCGCACGGTCTGACGCTTTGGAGTGTGGAATATTGACCTGGCAGGGCGTTCGGTAAGAGGCCTGCCGGTTGCATATACGGAGCGATGTATGGATACTATGGCTTGGGTTTTATCCGGTGAGAAACCGGCGGCGATCCTGTATGAGGATTGCGCACTTGCGGGAGTGCGCCGCGTGGCGGCGGTGCTTGCGCAGGATTTCGGTGCCGTGCTCGGCCGTGTGCCGGCGTGCGGAAGCGTTGCCGAGACGGCGACAGAAGGCGTCTGCCGTAAGATTGCGGTCATGACGCTCGGCGCGTCCGAGTGGGCAAAGGCATTTGCGGAGTGCTGTGAGATCGAAGGCAAACGGGAAGTGTATGTCATTTTCCGAAAGACCGGCTGGCCGGAAGCGGGCGACGACACGCTCGTTGTCTGCGGAAGCGACAAGCGCGGCACGATCTACGGAATGTTCCGCCTCAGCCGGGAGATCGGCGTATCGCCGTGGATCTGGTGGGCGGATGTGAAGCCGCAAAAACGCAGCGAAGTTCGGATCGGCGGGAGCGTGTTCGGCGCTTCGAAGGAGCCGTCCGTTCGCTACCGCGGATTTTTCATCAACGACGAATGGCCGTCCTTCGGCTCCTGGACCACGGAGCATTTCGGAGGATTCACGGCTGAAATGTACGAGCAGGTGTTTTTGCTTTTGCTCCGCCTGAACGGCAATTATCTGTGGCCGGCCATGTGGTCCTCGTCATTTCCGCTGGACGGACCGGGACTTGCGAGCGCGGAGCTCGCGGATGAGCTGGGCGTCGTCATGGGAACGTCGCACCACGAACCGTGCCTGCGCGCCAGCGAGGAATGGGACATCGTTAAGGGCGACGACACGCCGTACGGCAGTGAATGGAATTATTATACAAACCGTGAAGGTCTTCTTCGGTACTGGGAGGATGGCCTGAAGCGAAGCGGGCATCTCGAGTCGATCATTACGATCGGCATGCGAGGCGAGCGCGATTCCTCGATGCTCGGTCCCGACGCGACCCTCACGGAAAATATCAATCTTCTGAAGGACATTATCGTCGAGCAGCGGAAGCGTATCGCGAAGTACGTCGGCAGGGATCTGTCGAAAATTCCGCAAATGCTGGCGCTTTACAAGGAAGTGGAGGCGTACTACTACGGCTCCGAGACCGAGCCGGGCATGCTCGGATGGGAGGAACTCGAGGATGTGATCCTGCTCCTGTGCGAGGACAACTACGGCAACATGCGGACGCTGCCGACGGAGGCGATGAAGAAGCATCGCGGCGGCTTCGGTATGTATTATCATTTTGATTATCACGGCGGCCCGATCTCCTATGAGTGGGTGAATTCGACGCCGCTTCCCAAGATTTGGGAGCAGATGACGCAGGCTTACGAATGCGGCATCCGCGACCTGTGGATCGTCAATGTCGGCGACCTCAAACCGCAGGAGCTGCCGCTGTCGTTCTTCATGGATCTCGCCTACGATTACGACCGCTACGGCGTGTCGCATCCCAACGAGACCGACGCTTATCTCGCGGCGTGGTGCGAGCAGCAGTTCGGCGCATCCTTCGCGGGACCGCAGAGGGATGAGAATCTCGCGATGACCGCGAAGGTGCTTTCGATGTACACGGCGATCAACGGCGTGCGGCGACCGGAGGCGCTCAACCGCTTTGTCTATGCGATCCGCGAGGAGAAAGAGGCGGCGCGCATGCTTCGCACAGCGGAAAATGTCCGAAGTTCCGCGGACCTGCTGCTTTCGCGGGTGAGCGAAGACGGGCGGGATGCGTTCGAAGAGCTGGTCCGTTTTCCGGCGACGGCATCGATTAATGTGCTGCAGATGCAGCTTGGTGCCGCGATCAACGAGGCACTTTTGGCGCAGGGCGATCCCGCGGCCGACGCATGGGCGGAGTTCACGGAGGCGCGCATCGCGGAGGACGAAAAACTGACAGAGCGTTACCACTCGCTTGCCGGCGGAAAATGGTCGGGCATGATGAGTTCGAAACATATCGGTTTTGTGAATTGGAACGACGAGGGTTCGGGCGCGCCCGAGGTGCATCGCATCGCGGATGTGCGGGCCGGACGATACACGCCGGCCGATCTCGCGCCGGGGCTTACGGAGCAGGATCTTCGTTTGGAGGAGAGCGATCTCCGGAAGCCTGAGGAGCCGTCGTGGTTCACGGCGCTCGGAGAGCCGGTTCCCGCCGGAACGTACATCGCGCAGGATCGACGGATCGCCGTCGATGCGGCGAACGCGGAGCGGATATCGGCAGGCGATGCTTCCTATATTGTTTTGAAAGATGCGGGGCGGCTGCAGGATGCGGTCAAGTGCTTCCCGTTTGTGAAGGCATTTTCCGAGGAGGAGCCTTCTCCGATACTTGCATTCCGGGTGTTTGTGCCCGAGGCTGAGGAGTATATGCTCACCATGGTCCTCTCACCGGGCAACCCGTACACGATCGGGGAAAATGTTCGATGCGGGCTTTTCGTCAACGGGGAGTATCGCAGAGTCGATACGATCCCGGAAGGGTACCGCGGCGGCGATTGCTTCAACCGCGCATGGTGTACGGACGTTCTCAACAACGCGCGGACCGCGAGCGTTTCCGTGACTCTTCACAAGGGGCTGAACGAGATTGCCGTGAAGGCGATCGACCCCTGGATGGTGATGCAGAAGTTCGTGCTCCGCACACCGGGCGACACGGAAAGAGTGCCGTACCTCGGGCCGGCGGAGACGTACCGCACCGAGATCTGATTTACGATTATACCCCGGGATCCCGGGAGAAAGGATACTTCGGGCGAGAGCACCGAAGGACGGAAGAGTATGAATATCAAGGGACAATCTTTTTTGACATTGAAGGATTTCACACCGGAGCAGATCGGGGAGTTCCTCGACATGGCGGACTGGCTCCGCGCGTGCAAGAGAAACCGCGTGCATGTGAGCGGCTGCGAGGGCAAGAACATCGCGCTGATCTTTGAGAAGACCAGCACGAGAACACGCTGCTCCTTTGAGGTTGCGGCGTATGACCTCGGCATGGGCGCCACATACCTCGACCCGAAGGCTTCCCAGATCGGCAAGAAGGAGAGCATTCAGGATACCGCAAGAGTTCTCGGGCGCATGTTCGACGGTATCGAGTACCGCGGCTTCGGCCAGGAGATCGTGGAAGATCTGGCGAAATATTCGGGCGTTCCGGTGTGGAACGGCCTGACGAACGAGTACCATCCGACGCAGATGCTTGCGGACCTTCTGACCATCCGCGACTATTTCAAGCGTCTTAAGGGCATCCGCCTTACGTACATGGGCGACGCGCGCTACAACACCGGCAATTCGCTGATGATCGCCTGCACGAAGATGGGGCTTCATTTTACGTGTTGTGCGCCGAAGAAGTACTGGCCGAACGAAGAGCTGATCGAGATTTGCCGCGGCTATGCTGCGGAGTCCGGCGCGACGCTCACATTCACGGAGGATGTGGTCGAGGGCACGACCGGCGCGGACGTTATCTCGACGGATGTTTGGGTTTCCATGGGCGAGCCCGACGAGATCTGGGAGGAGCGCATCAACGACCTGCTGCCGTACCGCGTGACGATGGACTGCATCAAACGCGCGGCGGAGGACGTGATCTTTTTGCACTGCCTGCCGAGCTTCCACGACCTCAACACGGAGATCGGACGCGCCATCAGCGAGCGCTTCGGCATCAGTGAGATGGAAGTCACGGACGAAGTGTTCGAATCGAAGTACAGCAAGGTGTTCGACGAGGCGGAGAACCGCATGCACACCATCAAGGCAGTGATGTACGCGACGCTCTCGGAGGAACCGTGGCCGGGCAAAAACGCGTGAGCTGAAATTACTCAAATTCTAAGGAAAATAATGGGACTACCGCTGTAGAATAAAGGCGGCGTTCCGGGAGTTGACCATGTATCAGGACAGAATAGTGCTGTGCGGAAGCAATGCGTACGAGAAGAAATACTATCTGAATGACGATTTTCGCGGGCTTCCGGCGGACGTGCAGAAGGAACTCAAGATCATGTGCGTTCTGTTCACCGAGAAGGTGGGAGGCGTGCTGACCGTGGAGTTCGGCGACGAGGGCGAACTGGAGTTTCACACGAGCGCCCGGGACGGCGACATCATGTATGACGATATCGGCAGCGGTCTGGAGATCAAGCGCATGCGCGAAGAGCACCACGACCTGCTGGAGGCGCTTGAGATGTACGTCAAGGTTTTCTTCCTCGGGCTTGAGGGCGACGAGGACGAGGAGACCTGAGCCGGGTGCGGCGAACAAAGCAAGACGGGAGAGCAATGAACCATGAGTGATTTGACGAACAATTATCTGCTGGCGATCGACGTCGGCAATACGAACCTGACCTTCGGCATTTTCCGTGGAGACGAGATCATCGGAACGTTCCGTATGACGACCAAACTCCCGAGAACGTCCGACGAGTTCGGTATCTGGATCAAAAATCTTCTGGCGGAGCGCAACGTGACGCCGAACCAGCTGGAGGGCGTCATCACGGCGTCTGTGGTGCCGGGGATCATGCACTCCCTCAATTCGGGTGTGATCAAGTATCTGCATCACACGCCGATCGTGGTCGGCGCGGGAATGAAGACCGGCATCCGCATTAACATGGCGAACCCGCTGGAAATGGGCGCGGACCGCGTGGTTGACGCCGTGGCCGGATACGAGTTGTTCGGCAAGCCGGAGAAGACGCCGATTATGGTGATCGATTTCGGAACGGCGACGACGTACGATCTCGTCCTTGCGGACGGTACACTTGCGTGCGGTATCACGAGCCCCGGCATCCGCATCTGCGCGAACGCTCTCTGGAACGAGGCGGCGAAACTCCCGGAGATCGGCATCGAGATGCCGTCGACGATCCTTGCCACCGACACGGTCACCAGTATGCAGGCCGGCCTGATCTACGGCTGCATCGGCCAGACCGAGTACATGATCCACAAAGTGAAGGAGGCGGCAGGCCTTTCGGAGATGAAAGTCATCGCCACCGGCGGACTCGGCCGGATCATCTCGTCGGAGACGGATATGATCGATGTGTACGATGCAGATCTGACGCTGAAGGGACTGCAGCTGATCTATCGGAAACAGCGCCGTCGTTCGCGGGGATAACGACCGGACAGAGACGGAGGCAGAGCATTGAGCTTTTATATAGGAAATGTTGAGGTGAGCGTCCCGGTTGCGCTCGGCCCCATGGCGGGGATCACCGACCTGCCGTTTCGGAGGCTTTGCAAAGAGCGGGGCGCGGGACTTCTCTATACGGAAATGGTCAGCGCCAAAGGTGTGATGTACAAAAATCCGAACACTGCGGAGCTAATCGCGACGGAGCCGGCGGAACAGCCGATCGGATTACAGCTCTTCGGCGCGGATCCTCAGATCATGTCGGAACAGGCGAAAGTGTTGGAGGAACTCCCCTTCGCCTTTTTTGATGTGAACATGGGATGCCCGGTCCCGAAAGTCGTGAACAACGGCGAGGGATCGGCGCTGATGAAAAACCCGAAGCTGGTGTGCGAGATCGTCTCGGCGATGGTCCGTGCGCAGAGCAAGCCTGTGACGGTGAAGATACGCAAAGGCTTCGGCGGCGAACAGGCGGCGGAGGTCGCCAGGGCTGCCGAGGACGGCGGCGCGGCGGCGATCGCGGTGCACGGCCGGACAAGGGAAGAGTACTACGCCGGGCGCTCCGACTGGGGATGCATCCGGCGTGTTAAGGAAGCGGTGTCGGTTCCGGTGATCGGAAGCGGCGACATCGCGAGCGCGGAGGATGCCGCAGAGATGATCCGGCAGACCGGCTGCGACGGCGTGATGATCGCCAGAGCGGCGCGGGGCAACCCGTGGATCTTCGAACAATGTAAGGCCTACCTCACGGACGGGACCGTCGTTCCGAAACCCACCGACGAGGAGCTTTGTAAAATGGTACTTCTCCACGCGAAGACGGCCTGCGAATTCAAGGGCGAGCACATCGCGATGAAGGAGATGCGCAGCCATGTGGCATGGTATTTTTCGGGGCGGTACGGGTCTGCGGGACTCCGGCGGGCGGCCAATGAGATCGCGACGTACGCCGGACTGGAGAATCTGATCGACACATGGTTGAACAATGAAGGAGGAAAGCAACAATGAAACCGTCAAAGCGCGTAATTCAGTATGCCAAAGAGCATTTTGCGGAAGTACAGCACACGACGCTCAACCCGGAGGGGCCGGGCGTCGTGAGAATTCATCTGGTACCGCCGCGTCTTGAGGAGACGACGGTGGCGGCCAGCGTGGTCATTCTCAACGGCCAGTACGTCGTGCCGGTCAACGTGTCGTGGAGCATTTTGCTCACCGAGCTGATCTCGAACATCAACGCCTACAGCGGGCGGGAAGTCACCGACGAAGAGCTCGAGGAGATCATGCAAAAGACCTGCAAAGGCATGAAGAAAGTCTATCCGCTCGTGCCGAAGCGCTGGTTCCGCAAGGACGTCTTCCGCATCATGCAGACGTTCCGGCAGGTCGCTTACGGAGAGGATGTCACCGAGGGCATCAGCTATGTGCGCCTCGGCGATTACGCGCCCCACATGAAGGCGCCGCACCGCATGGACCTGATGGTGAGCGCTATGACGAAGGGCGGGCAGTGGCACTGCAATCTGCAGTGCGTGCATTGCTATGCGGCCGGACAGACGCAGTCCTCCGAGGAGGAGCTCGGCACGGAAGAGTGGAAGAAAATCCTCGATCACTGCCGTGAAGTCGGGATCCCGCAGGTGACGTTCACCGGCGGCGAGCCCACGATGCGCAGCGATCTTGCCGAACTCGTATCCTACGCAAAATGGTTCATCACCCGGATCAACACCAACGGCGTCAAGCTCACTCCGGAGTACTGCGAAGAACTTCGGAACGCGTCGCTCGACAGCGTACAGATCACGCTGTACTCGTCCGACGAGGAGATCCACAACCGCCTTGTCGGAGCCAACGGGTACCGATCTACGGTTGCCGGCATCCGCAACGCGCTTGCGGCAGGGCTCAACGTGAGCGTCAACACACCGCTGTGCACGGACAACCGTAACTACATCGACACACTCAAGTTCCTGCATGAGGCGGGAGTCCTCTATGTGACATGCTCCGGACTGATCACAACCGGCAACGCGGCGAAGGAATCGTCGTCGAGACTGCAGCTGACCAACGCGGAGATCCGCGACATTTTGCGGGAAGCGGTAGCTTACTGCGCGGCAAACGGTATGGAGATCAGCTTCACCTCGCCCGGCTGGGTGGATGACGACTTCTGCAGGGAACTCGGCATCACCACGCCGAACTGCGGAGCCTGCCTGAGCAACATGGCCATCACTCCGGGCGGCAACGTCGTTCCGTGCCAGAGCTGGCTGTCCGGCAAACCCCTCGGAAATTTCCTGGCGGATGACTGGAGCGATATCTGGGACGGAAGCGCCTGTGTCGAGCGCAGAGACTACTCGGCGACGATGCGGAGCGAATGTCCGCTGCGGATCCGCGTTGCAAAGGAGGTGCGCCATGAAGACTAAGAAGATCGGCCGTCTGGCCGTTGTTTTGGCAATCGCAGTGGCTGCGGTTGCGGTCATCGCGTTCGGAACGAAGCGCGCGAAGGCCTCCAAGGATCTTGACGAGATCCTGAAGTATATGATCACCGCTGACGTCAACAGCGACGGCACGGTTCAACTGCATTACCAGATTCA
Source organism: Lachnospiraceae bacterium (assembly GCA_017441265.1). Classification (GTDB taxonomy): domain Bacteria; phylum Bacillota; class Clostridia; order Lachnospirales; family Lachnospiraceae; genus ISDg. The sequence continues at coordinate 9,372 of JAFRYE010000058.1, forward strand.
GTGGAAAGTGCTGGACTCCACCTCCGAAGGACCGCTGGAATGGGTTCAGATCGGAGTGCCGAACAAGCATTATACGAATCTTACGGCGCTGACCGACAACATCAAGTCCATCCGTGAGTACAACCAGGGCTCGGAGAGCAAGGTGCGGATTGATTTTAAGCGCAGCTACAGGGCCGGTGAGATCGTCACGTTCGAGTTTTCGCTTGTCCAGGATTACATCTATCAGATGAACTACCTGACCGAGGGTGAGACGGTTTACTCCTTCATCCCCGGATGGTTCGACGATATCGTGGTCGACGAGCTGATCATCCGCTGGAACGGAGATAAGGCGGAGGGGTGGACGCCGGTGGCCGTGGTGGGTCTCAACGGTTACCTGGTTTGGCAAGGAAAACTCGCTAAGGGCGAGAAGTACGAGATCACGGTTACTTATAAAAATGATGCCTTCGGTTTTGACGCCTCCAAGCAGATCGAACGATCCGAGGCGGACGATTCGGGGGATGCGGTGTATATCATCGTGGGAGTGCTCGTTTTCTTCTTTCTGTTATATGTAGGGATCGCTGTGGTTGTTGCGGTCGGGTACAGGATCTTTGCCAACTTCGGCACGACGACGGAGAAGAAGATTACCCGAACGAAGATCGAGTACTATCCGTCCTGCCCGGCCTGCGGTGCGCCGCGTCCGGAGGGCAAGGATAACTGCGAGTACTGCGGCAGAAGTTTTATCAAGAGCGAGGTGAAGATCGAGGAGAAGGACATCCCCGAGGAGGAGAAGGACGTCCGCTCCAAGACGACGGACGGAACGTACCGATATTCGTCATCGCCGAACACGTACGTGCGCGTTCATGTGATCAATGTTCCGAAGCCCCGGCCGAGATCGTCCTCGTCGCGCTCGGGCGGATGCGCTCACAGTTCCTGTGCGTGCGCGTGTGCATGTGCCTGCGCCTGCGCCGGCGGCGGAAGAGCCGGCTGCTCGACCAAGGATTTCTACAACACCGACATCAAGCTCCGTTCCATTCGGAAAGTCACGGGCAAATGATCCCACCGGCGGTTCCGGACCCGGTTTTCACCGCCCGGGGCGGAACGGACTCATTTTTCGGAAAATGCGCCGAAAAATTCGCGGTTTTGCCTCGAAAAACCGCTTGACATTCGACGCGGGCTTTACTATAATCTATCTTGCGCTTTTGGGCACCTTTTCTAAGTGCGCCCAAAATCGCAAGATTTTTTATGCAGATTACCTGCAGTATGCAACCACACATTTTCTGTATCCCAGAAGAATAATCTGAACAGGAGGTAATAGGATGCCTACATTTAACCAGTTAGTACGCAAGGGCCGCGAAGTAAGCGCGACCAAGTCTACCGCTCCGGCTCTCCAGAGAGGATTCAACTCCCTGAAGAAGAAGGCGACGGACACGTCTGCTCCTCAGAAGAGAGGCGTATGTACAGCGGTACGTACCGCGACTCCGAAGAAGCCTAACTCGGCTCTTCGTAAGATCGCCCGTGTACGTCTCAGTAACGGTATGGAGGTAACGAGCTACATTCCCGGCGAAGGTCACAACCTTCAGGAGCACAGCGTCGTTCTTATCCGCGGCGGCCGTGTAAAGGACCTGCCCGGTACCCGTTATCACATCATCCGCGGTACGCTGGATACGGCCGGTGTTGCTAAGAGACGCCAGGCTCGTTCCAAGTACGGTGCAAAACGTCCGAAGGACGCTAAGAAGTAATTTCTGCAGTAACCGCAGCGTTTGTTTGCGGAAGTAACAACGACACAACAGAGGTTTCATTACTAAGAAATGCAGGGCTGAATTTTCCGTGGACTGCTGACGCTGTCCCTGTCGCAGAGTTTTGTGGTTGCAGATGCGAGTGGAAATACAAGACCGAGTGCATGAACACAGTAATGTGAGTACCGAAGAATTAATCCTACCGGAAGCTTTGCTTTCGGGAATAATTAAGGAGGGAAGTAACGTGCCACGTAAAGGACATATTCAGAAGAGAGACGTTCTGGCGGATCCGATCTACAACAGCAAGATCGTTACCAAGCTGATCAACAACGTTATGCTTGACGGCAAGAAGGGAACCGCACAGAAGATCGTTTACGGCGCATTTGAGCAGGTGAATGCCAAGAGCGGCAAGGAGCCCATGGAAGTTTTCGAAGCTGCCATGAACAACCTTATGCCTATGCTCGAGGTTAAGGCTCGCCGTATCGGCGGCGCTACCTATCAGGTGCCGGTTGAAGTGAGACCGGAGAGAAGACAGGCTTTGGCTCTTCGCTGGCTCACGATGTTCTCGCGCAAGAGAAGCGAGAAGACGATGATCGATCGTCTTGCAAATGAGATTCTTGATGCATCCAACAATACCGGTAATGCAGTCAAGAGAAAAGAAGATATGCACAAGATGGCAGAGGCGAACAAGGCATTTTCACACTATCGTTGGTAATGTCGGTCGCTGTCTGAACGATTTAGGAGGACAAATCTTTGGCTGGAAGAGAATATCCGCTTGAGAGAACCCGTAATATCGGTATCATGGCTCACATCGATGCCGGTAAGACGACTCTTACAGAGCGTATCCTGTATTACACAGGTGTCAACTACAAGATCGGTGATACGCACGAAGGTACTGCTACCATGGACTGGATGGAGCAGGAGCAGGAGCGCGGTATCACGATTACTTCTGCCGCTACCACCTGCCATTGGACTCTTGAGGAGAACAACAAGCCGAAGCCCGGTGAGCTGGAGCATCGTATCAACATTATCGATACCCCCGGCCACGTAGACTTCACGGTTGAGGTGGAGCGTTCGCTCCGCGTACTGGACAGCGCCGTCGGCGTGTTCTGTGCAAAGGGCGGTGTTGAGCCGCAGTCTGAGACGGTTTGGCGTCAGGCAGACAAGTACAACGTACCGAGAATCGCATTTGTCAACAAGATGGACATTTCCGGTGCGAATTTCTTCAATGTAATTTCCATGATCGAGTCCCGTCTGGGCAAGAACCCGGTTGCTCTTCAGTTGCCGATTGGCAAGGAAGACACCTTTAAGGGTATCATCGACCTCATGGAGATGCGGGCTTACTATTATACCGATGCGAAGGGTGATGCCGTAGAGATTGCGGAGATCCCGGACGATATGAAGGATCAGGCGGAGGAGTACCGCGAGAAGATGGTGGAAGCCATCTGCGAGACCGATGACGAGCTTTTGGAGCAGTACCTTGAGGGTAATATTCCGGAGGTTCCGGCATTGAAGAAGGCACTCCGTGCGGCAACGATCACGACGGAGATCATCCCCGTTCTGTGCGGTTCCGCATACCGCAACAAGGGCGTTCAGAAGCTTCTTGACGCCGTTATCGAGTATCTTCCCGCTCCTACCGACATCCCGGACATCAAGGGTGTTGACGAGGACGGCAACGAAGTTACGAGAAAGTCTTCGGACGAGGAGCCTTTTGCAGCTCTTGCGTTCAAGATCATGACCGACCCCTTCGTCGGAAAATTAGCTTACTTCCGCGTTTACTCGGGTACGATGAACTCCGGTTCCTACGTGCTCAACGCGACCAAGAACAAGAAAGAGCGTGTCGGACGTATTCTCCAGATGCACGCTAACAAGCGTCAGGAGCTCGACAAGGTTTACTCCGGCGATATCGCAGCAGCCGTTGGTTTCAAGATCACGACCACCGGTGATACGATCTGCGACGAGAGCCATCCGGTACTCCTGGAGTCCATGGAATTCCCGGAGCCGGTTATCGAAGTTGCTATCGAGCCTAAGACGAAAGCAGGCCAGGATAAGATGGGCGAGGCTTTGGCTAAGCTCGCTGAAGAGGATCCGACGTTCCGTGTATCGACGAACGAAGAGACCGGACAGACGCTGATCGCAGGTATGGGTGAGCTTCACCTTGAGATCATTGTTGACCGTCTTCTCCGCGAGTTCAAGGTTGAGGCTAACGTAGGCGCACCTCAGGTTGCTTACAAAGAGACCATCACCAAGGAAGTCGACGTCGACAGCAAGTACAAGAAGCAGTCCGGTGGTAGCGGTCAGTACGGCCACTGCAAGGTTATTTTCAGCCCCATGGATGCCAATGCTGAGAAGACCTACGAGTTCGTTAACTCCACCGTCGGCGGTTCCATTCCGAAGGAGTACATTCCTGCGGTTGACGCCGGTATCCAGGACGCTATGAAGGCCGGTGTGCTCGGCGGTTATCCGGTACTCGGTATCAAGGCTAACTGCTACGACGGTTCCTACCACGAAGTTGACTCGAATGAAATGGCATTCAAGGTTGCCGGTTCCATGGCATTCAAGGATGCAATGCGCAAGGGCGATCCGGTGCTTCTTGAGCCTATCATGAGAGTTGAGGTTACCGTTCCCGAGGATTACATGGGCGACGTTATGGGCGATATAAGCTCCCGCCGTGGCCAGATCGAGGGCACTGAGGATGTCAACGGAACCAAGTTGATCCGTTGCTCCGTACCGTTGTCCGAGATGTTCGGTTATGCGACCACGCTTCGTTCCAGAACTCAGGGTCGTGGTGCTTACTCCATGTTCTTCCAGTCCTATCAGAAAGTGCCGAAGAGCGTGCAGGAGAAGGTGCTCAACGACCGCGGAACTGTCAACAAGCGCTAATCCGTTTACTTTCAGAAAAAGTGCTTGAAATTATGCCTGTAATGAAATATAATGGGCGTATGTCGGGCTCCGGCTCCGCCGTGAGCCTATGAGAACCACAAATAAAACAAGACATTTATTTTAGGAGGATTTTCAAGATGGCAAAGGCTAAATTTGAGAGAACCAAAGCACATTGCAATATCGGTACCATCGGTCACGTTGACCATGGTAAAACCACCCTGACTGCCGCCATTACCAA